>NZ_CP032760.1:672626-1345253 GCF_003953885.1 Halocella sp. SP3-1
AAGTTGAAGTACCAGCTGACTGGGCCAATATCGGTAGTGAAGCTGCTGCTACAATTGAGGAAGACAAACCAGAATTTATTAAAAATATACTGGAACCAATTGCCCAGCAGAAGGGTGATGACCTGCCTGTAAGTGCGTTTGTTGGCTGCGAAGATGGACATTTCCCACAGGGTACTTCTGCTTATGAAAAACGTGCAATTGCTATTAATATACCTGAGTGGCAGATGGATAAATGTATTGAATGTAACCAGTGTGCTATCTCCTGTCCACATGCAGTAATCAGACCCTTCCTGCTTAATGAGGAAGAGGCTGCTAATGCCCCTGAGGGTTTTGCCGCCAAAGAGGCTAAGGGTAAACAGTTTGAAGGTTTAGTATACCGACTTCAGGTCAGTGCTTTAGACTGTACGGGATGTGGTGTTTGTGCTAATGTATGTCCTGTAGGTGCCCTGGAAATGAAACCTGCTGGGGAACAGATTGATAATCAGCAAGAAAATTGGGAATATGCGATAAACAATATAGCTATTAAAGATGAGTTAATGAACAAATACTCTGTTAAAGGTAGTCAGTTCTGTCAGCCATTACTTGAATTCTCAGGTGCCTGTGCTGGTTGTGGTGAAACACCCTATGCTAAGTTAATAACACAGTTGTTTGGTGATAGAATGATTATAGCCAATGCTACTGGTTGTTCATCAATCTGGGGTGGTTCAGCACCAAGTACACCATATACAACCAATGAAGACGGACACGGTCCAGCCTGGGCTAATTCACTCTTTGAAGATAATGCCGAGTATGGCTATGGTATGTATCTGGGTATGGAACAAAATAGGGATAGACTTGCTGATTTAGCACAGGAACTTATTAAAGCCAACTTAGGTGAAGACCTTAATGATGCCTTACAAAACTGGCTTGGTAATAAGGACCTTGGTGCAGAATCCAAGGCAGCAACAATTCAGTTGATTCCTGTATTAAGTAAATATGCAGACAATGATCTGGCGGCTGAAATCTTAGATATGAAGGAATACCTGACCAAGAAGTCACAGTGGATCTTCGGTGGAGACGGCTGGGCTTATGATATCGGTTATGGTGGTCTTGACCATGTACTTGCTTCTGGTGATGATGTCAATGTAATGGTCTTTGATACTGAGGTATATTCCAATACAGGTGGTCAGTCCTCCAAGGCTACACCAACTGCTGCTGTAGCTAAATTTGCTGCTTCTGGTAAGAAGATACGCAAGAAAGATCTTGGACAGATGGCAATTAGTTATGGTTATGTATATGTTGCTCAGATTGCCCTTGGTGCCAATATGAATCAAACCCTTAAAGCACTTAAAGAAGCAGAGGCTTATCCAGGACCGTCCCTGATAATTGCCTATGCTCCATGTATAAATCATGGGCTTAAAGCTGGTATGGGCTGCAGTGTTGAGCAAGAAAAGAATGCTGTTCAAGCAGGATACTGGCACCTATATAGGTTTAATCCTGAGCTTGAAGAAGAAGGTAAAAATCCATTTAGTTTAGATTCTAAAGAACCTACTGAATCATTCCAGGATTATCTTAAGAGTGAGGTTCGTTATACATCACTTGAAAAGACCTTCCCTGAAATTGCTAAAGAATATTTCCAAAAAGCCGAAAAAGATGCTAAGGCTAGATATGAGTCCTATAAACGTCTGGAGTCTTCTTTTGCTAAGGGAAATGAATAACCCTGGATATATATTGTCCAAATAAAGGTATTAAGGCAGTGGGAGACTACTGTCTTAATACCTTTTAATTATCTAGCAGAAAATTCATCTTGACTTTTTTCTTAAGACATAGTACAATTTTAGTTGTGCTTGGACAAGAGTGCTTTAAAAAGTACTTTAAAGTACTTTAAAAATCAAAAAAAGATTTGCTTTTTTATGTTCTTTATGTTAATATAATATTTGCTGATAACAGGTGCCCGTAGCTCAACTGGATAGAGCGTCTGACTACGGATCAGAAGGCTGAGGGTTCGACTCCTTCCGGGCACGCCATTTTAATTTAAGGATTTACACCAGGTGGTGTAAGTTTATTTTATGAAAAAAGATGAAGAGTATATGAAATTGGCTATAATAGAAGCTGGCAAGGCCCTGGAGATTGAGGAAGTCCCTATCGGGGCTGTAGTTATCTCTAAGGGAGAAATTATCGGTAGAGGGTATAATTTAAGGGAAAACACTAATGACCCTACTGCCCATGCTGAGATTATTGCCCTCAAGAATGCTGCTGCAAATTTAAATAGTTGGCGTTTAGATGAGTGTAGTCTTTATGTAACCATAGAACCCTGTCCGATGTGTGCTGGGGCAATTGTTCAGGCTCGTATTAAAAGATTGGTTTATGGAGCTAAGGACCCCAAAGCTGGAGCAGCAGGCAGCCTTTATAATATTGTAAGAGATAAGAGATTAAATCATCAGGTAGAGCTTAAAGCTGGAGTGCTGGCTGAGGAATGTGGTGACTTGATGAAGGGGTTTTTTAGAAAACTCCGGAAGTAATTGATAGGTATTTTTATTATAAAGGTGATTTTAAAACCTGGGGGGGGTCAAAGAATGAGTGATAAGTTAGCTGAATTACTAGAAGGGTTTTATAATTTTAGGGAATCTATGGAGAAGAGATTTGACAGGCTCGAAAACAGATTTGACAGGCTTGAGGATAGGTTTGATAAGCTTGAAAATAGGTTTGATAGTTTAGAAACAAGATTTAATAGTTTAGAAGAAAAGGTAAATGAGATTGCTAAAGACGTCAAAGATATTAAAAGGACACAGACTACCAATAGGCGACAGATTGCAGAAAATACTTTAGATATTTCTGATATTAAAGAAAAGCTTAAGATTAGTTGATATAATTATGCAATTAAACAATTAGTAAATCAAATTATAGATAGAGCCCATTCTGGAAGGGTGGGTGAGTCTGGCTGAAACCGCTCGACTCGAAATCGAGTAGACGCATAAACGTCTCGAGGGTTCAAATCCCTCCCCTTCCGCCATGATAAGAAGTTGAAGATGTAAAATTTAGTTTAAAGCAAGTAGTCTTTAAGTTTAAAGTATAATAATAAGTTTAAGGAAGTAAATAAGTAGGTTTAAGGGTTTAAAGGGTTTACTCCAAGCTCCAACCTCCAACTTCCTACATCCCAATATGGAGAGGTGTCCGAGTCTGGCTTAAGGGGCTCGCCTGGAAAGCGAGTGTAGGTTACCGCCTACCGAGGGTTCGAATCCCTCCCTCTCCGCCATATAGATAAGATTTGGCCGTACTAAATGGGGGGGTAGCGGTACCCTGTAACCTGCAACCCGCTATAGCAGGATTGAAGCCGAGCTGAGGATTTTCCTTTGTGGGGTCCGGCCTTGATAAGTGGTGTTGACAATCGGGTCTTACGCAATGAAGCTTTATGAACCCCGTCAGGTCCGGGAGGAAGCAGCGGTAAGTAAATGCCTTCATGTGCCGTAAGGGTGCCTGGTTCGAGCTAACTGTCAAGGTAACGCCTGGGAAGGGAGATTCGAGGTAGGTGTACGGCCTTTTTATACATATAATAAGTTTTAGGGAGGTGATCCTATGGCTTTTCTATCATTATATAGGAAGTATCGTCCCGATGATTTTGAGGGGCTGATAGGCCAGGAGCATGTAGTTAAAACCTTGAAGAACACATTGCAGACCGGTAGGATCGGCCATGCCTATCTATTTGCTGGTCCACGTGGAACAGGTAAGACATCTACTGCTAAAGTCTTTGCTAAGGCTTTAAATTGTGTTAAGGGGCCAACTATAGACCCCTGTGGTGAATGCCCGGCATGTCAGAAGATTAATTCAGGGCAGTCCCTGGATGTTATTGAGATAGATGCTGCTTCAAATCGAGGTATTGACGAGATAAGGGATCTCCGGGAAAAGGTTAAATTCTATCCTACTGAAGGAGATTATAAAGTATATATTATAGATGAGGTACATATGTTAACTAAAGGGGCTTTTAATGCCCTGCTTAAGACATTAGAAGAGCCCCCCGAAAATGTCGTATTTATTCTGGCTACTACTGAACCACACCGTGTAATCGATACCATACTCTCCCGCTGCCAGCGTTATGATTTTTCCTTAATAACTATTAAAGATATTAAGAAACGATTAAAATATATTTGTCAGGCTGAATCTGTGACCTATCATGAAGGGGCAGTGGACCTTATTGCCCGTAGTTCTAATGGTGGTATGAGGGATGCGATAAGTCTACTGGATCAGGCAATTTCTTTTACAAATGGTCAATTAGATGAAAATCGCTTGCAGGAGATGCTTGGTAAGGTAGATAGCACAGTATTGGTTGATTTATTTAATAAAATAGTAAATAAAGAAACGGCTGCTGCCATTGAATTATTAAACCAGATTATTGATAGGGGTAATGCCCTGTCTGTTTTGCTTGATGATTTAATTGGATACCTCAGGCAGTTACTTTTGATCAAGGAATGTGGGGGTAAAACAAGTGTTCTTGACCTCCCCGAAGAGAGAATAGAGGAACTACTGCAGGAAAGTAATAAAGTTGACATATCTTTATTAATAAACTTTATTGAGGAGTTAACAAGGATTAAAAAAGATTTTGTTTTTACAGAACAGCCGCAGATACTCCTGGAAATGGGTATAATAAAATTGGCTGCTTTAGACCAGGGTGATTCCCTTACTGCATTAAAATCCAGGATAGCCAGCTTAGAGCTTGCTTTAAAGGAATTACTTGAAGGTAAAAGAAAGGCAAGACCTCCAGTTTCGGTTGATAAACAGGGAGGTCAGGAAGTAAAAACGGTTAATAATACAAAACCGTCAGTAATAGAAGATAAGAGTGAAGATAAAAAAAATGTTGTTAAGAAGAAAGAAAGAGATACAGGACCTGCCGAGAATAGTAATATTACTATTACTATTGAACAGGTAAGGGAGCTGTGGCCTGTTATTCTGGAAAAAATAAAGGAGAAAGATATAAGTGTTCAGGCCTATCTACTGGAGGGAAAACCAGAGGCTGTTATAGATAATTGTCTTAGTATTGAATTTCCAGAAGATAAGAGTTTTCATAAAAATGCTGCTGCCAGGAAGTTAGACCTTGTTAAAAAGGTGATAACGACTGTACTAGGTACAGACTGCCAGCTTGTTTTTAAGCTGAGAGGAGAAGAACTAGCTGAGGCTAAAAAAAAAGAACTGACTGAGCAGGAGAGCAATAATGGAGATAGAGAAGATGATAGAGATGACCTTGTTGCTAGGGTAGCTGATTTTTTTGAAGGAGAAGTAATAAAGGTTAATTATGAAGTATTAGAAGATAAAGGGACTTAGTTTTTGTTAAAAAAATAAGGGGGTTTATAACGGTGAATATGAATAAACTAATGAAACAGGCTCAACAGATGCAGGCGAAGATGGCCAAGATGCAGGATGAATTAAAAGAAAAGACGGTTGAGGCTACTGCTGGAGGTGGGGTTGTTAAAGTAGTTGTAAATGGGAAACAGGAATTGTTGGATATAAAGATTGACCCTGATGCTGTTGACCCTGAAGATGTAGAAATGCTGGAAGACCTGATCCTGGCAGCTGTTAATGAAGGTATGCGTAAAATTTCAGATATGGTTAATGAAGAGATGGGCAAATTAACCGGCGGGATGAATATCCCGGGGATGTTTTAATGAGATATTATCCCCGTCCTATGGGGAAGTTAATCAATGAGTTAAGTAAGTTGCCTGGGGTGGGTCCTAAAACTGCACAGCGTCTGGCTTTTTTTATACTGGGGCGTAATAAGGGTGAGGTAAATGAACTAGCCCAGGCTCTACTTGATGCCAGGGAGAATATAAGGTATTGTTCTGTCTGTAATAATCTGACGGAAGAAGAGACCTGTAATTTTTGTTCTTCACTGGAGAGAGACAGATCATTAATCTGTGTGGTAGAGAGTCCTAAAGATGTAATTGCTATGGAAAAAACAGGTGAATATAATGGTCTTTATCATGTTTTACATGGTTCTATTTCCCCAATGGATGGAGTAGGGCCTGATGATATCAGGATTAAAAATCTAATTCCCCGTCTCAAGGAAGGGGTTGATGAGGTCATTGTAGCCACTGATCCTAATGCAGAAGGTGATGTGACGGCTATGTATTTAGCTAAACTGCTAAAACCACTGGGGGTTAAAGTAACCAGGATTGCTCACGGTCTTCCGGTGGGTGGTGACCTGGAATATGCTGATGAAGTAACCCTATCAAAGGCTTTAGAGGGTAGGAGAGAGTTATAAGTAGGACTATCATGATGGTAGTTCTACTTATTATTTATTAAAGATTAAAATTTTTTAATTAAAGAGGATATTATAAACTAACAGCGAAAATAATATATGGATAAAATATTTATAGAGGGAGGGAGTTAGCTTGATTACAACTGTTACTTTAAATCCAGCAATAGATAGGGAATATTTTGTTACAGAACATGTGGCTAAAAGACATGAATACCTTTATGATAAAAAGGATATCAGGGTATACCCTGGTGGGAAAGGTCTTTTAACAGCAATTGATTTAAAATACATGGGATACCCAGATGTACAGAATTTAGGTTTTGTAGGTGGTAAACAGGGATTGTTTTTTGAAAAGATGGTCCAGAAGTATAAGATAACGACAAATTATATCTATACCGAAAATGAGATCAGGAATAATGTCTTTATTATTTCAAAAAATCCGGTAACTTTTACCCATTATAGTGATTATTCTTACAGAGTGACTAAAAAAGATGTTGAGGATCTGATTAAACGTTTTAAAAGGGCTATAGTGGATAGTGATCTGATTATTATAGCAGGCTCAATACCTGAGGGTGTAGATTTTGATATATATCAAAGAATGATTAGTATTTGTAATGATCAGGACAAGGATGTTTTCTTAGAGGCCAGTGGAGAGACCTTAAATCAGGCTTTAAAGGAAAAGCCAAAAGTAGTTAGTCCATACTTTAAACACACCAGAAAAATACTTGACCAGGAGGTTGTGGAATTTGAGGATTATGTAAAAATGGGTTATAGATTGTTAGAGGAGGGTGCCCATAGTGTGGTTATTCCTCACCACTGTGATCGTTTATTATTTATAAATGGCAAGGCTTATTCTTTAACATCGGTAGATTTTTGTCTTAGAAACTGGTTAGGTGCTGGTGATGCTTATAATGCTGGATTTTATGACTATATAGCCCGTAAAGGTTTTGACTTTATAGAGGCCAATAGGTATGGGGCAGCAGCAGCACTTACTGTGGCAGAAAACAGAAGTATTTTTATTAAAGATAAAGAATTGATCAAAGATAATCTAAATAGAATTAAAATCAAAGAGTTGGAGGTGTAGCCATTTGGGTATAGTTAAGGATTATATGATGCGCACCCTGGTTTCAGTTTCAGAGGATGATCAGATAAAAGAGGCCATTAGAATTATGTATAAAGCCGAGATGTCGGTATTACCAGTTGTTAATTCAGAGAACAAATTTTTAGGGACTATTTATAGTGAAAACATATTAAAGAATATCCTTCCAGAGAAGTATGGTTACCTTGTTAATAATCGTTTATTATATGAGGTTAATCAGGCAGCTGATAATTTGGAAGAGATTAAGGATAGAACTGTTGGTGAATATATGTTCTCTCGTACATCTGCTGTATTAGAAAATGACAAGATGTATAAAATTGCAGATGTTATGTTAGATAATAAAGAATCGATACTTTTTGTTGTCAATGAGTCTGGAAATCTGAGGGGTTATATTTCCCGGGCAGATTTACTCTATTATTTATTAAAGGTCTGTAATAAACAGGATGAATAAAAAATAAGACAATAATTCAATAATTCAATAATTCAATAAGATACCGAGGTGTAAGTGAAGATGGATTTTGAAATTGATAAATTGCGGGGGTTTGGAGAATGGTTTCTACTAAACCATGCTAATAATAAACTGATTTATGTGCTAGGAATTTTAATTATTATGGCTTTTTTAGTTGTATTATTAACTAAAAGGTATAGGGTTCCTATTGTTGTTGGGTATGTTTTTTTGGGTATGTTGATTAGTCATGATGTTATAAACTTTTTGCCTTTTATAGGCTCAGTGCAGAAAGAGTGGTATTTTTTTGCGTTAAATAATCTGGGTTACCTGACCAATATAGCTCTGGCATTTATTGCTTTTACTATTGGGACAGAGCTTTCTATTAAGACCTTGAAGCAATTAGGTAAATCTATTATATTTATCGCTTTATTGGAATCCACTGGAGCCTTTATGATAGTAACTTTGGTTGTACTTGCTATTGGCAAACCTTTATATCTGGCTTTAGTATTGGGAGCAATAGCTTCAGCAACAGCTCCGGCAGCTACAGTTATGGTACTCAAGGAATATAGGGCAGAGGGGGAATTAACCTCATCAATATTGGCTGTGGTAGGGATAGATGATGCTATAGCACTAATTATCTTTAGTTTAGTAGAACCTATTGCACTTATTCAACTTAAAGGTGGGGGTAATCTTTCTCTGGGACAGATATTAGGCAAACCCTTCTTGGAAATATTTGGTTCACTCTTTATTGGTTTAGTAGTAGGATATCTTTCCCAGATGTTGATAAGCAGTTTTGAAGATGATACTAAGAAAATTTTATGCTTAGTTACAACAATTATAGGGGGTTCAGCCCTTGCTATTTTCTTAAATTTTTCTCCTTTGATTACAAATATGGCAGTTGGTTTTGCTTTTCGTAACTTTGCCAGGAAAAATCTCGGTGTAGGTAGTTATATGGATATACTTACGATACCTTTGTATGCTATGTTTTTTATTCTAGCTGGGACAGAGATACGTTTAACAAGTATTACCTCAATTAGTTTTTTAATGATTGCTTTTGTCTATCTGATTTCTCGGATTATCGGCAAGGTATCAGGTGCTTCATTAGGTGCTATTTTAGGTAAAGCACCAGATAAGGTTAAGAAATATATAGGTTTCGGATTATTACCTCAAAGTGGTGTTGCTATTGCACTGGCATATACCGTACAACAGGACTTCGTTACAGCACCTCAGATTGGCTTATTAGTTTTTAATGTACTTTTATTTACAGCAGCTTTGACTGAGGTATTTGGACCATTTGCTACCAAATATGCTCTAATAAAATCAGGTGAAGCAAGGGAAAGTATCACAAACACTTAATTATGCAAAAGGGTTATTATGAAAGAGCCTTATTTAAAAAACTTGTCTTGTAACGAAAAACGGCTTTTTTGTGTTCATATTATGTTAATATATTTGAAATGAATTGATTAAAATAAGTTTAAATTTGTTCAAAAGATAGAGAATCCTTGTTTAAAGGATTCTCTTTTTTAATGTCCAGGAAATTGGTACTTATATTTTTTAAATTTAGAATAATTTTACTAGTGTTTATTTTTTATGATATAATAAATTAAGATTTATACCCTAGGAATGGGCGGAAATCTGACGTAACATAATTATTAAGGGGGGATAATTATGATAACCACAGTTACTTTAAATCCAGCAATAGATAGGGAATATTTTGTTACAGAACATGTGGCTAAAAGACATGAATACCTTTATGATAAAAAGGATATCAGGGTATACCCTGGTGGGAAAGGTCTTTTAACAGCAATTGATTTAAAATACATGGGATACCCAGATGTACAGAATTTAGGTTTTGTAGGTGGTAAACAGGGATTGTTTTTTGAAAAGATGGTCCAGAAGTATAAGATAACGACAAATTATATCTATACCGAAAACGAGATCAGGAATAATGTCTTTATTATTTCAAAAAATCCGGTAACTTTTACCCATTATAGTGATTATTCTTACAGGGTGACTAAAAAAGATGTTGAGGATCTGATTAAACGTTTTAAAAGGGCTATAGTGGATAGTGATCTGATTATTATGGCAGGCTCAATACCTGAGGGTGTAGATTTTGATATATATCAAAGAATGATTAGTATTTGTAATGACCAGGATAAGGATGTTTTCCTACAGGCCAGTGGAGAGAGCTTAAATCGGGCTTTAAAGGAAAAGCCAAAAGTAGTTAGTCCATACTTTAAACATACTAGAAAAATACTTGACCAGGAGGTTGTGGAATTTGAGGATTATGTAAAAATGGGTTATAGATTGTTAGAGGAGGGTGCCCATAGTGTAGTTATTCCTCACCACTGTGATCGTTTATTATTTATAGATGGCAAGGCTTATTCTTTAACACCGGTAGATTTTTGTCTTAGAAACTGGTTAGGTGCTGGTGATGCTTATAATGCTGGATTTTATGACTATATAGCCCGTAAAGGTTTTGACTTTATAGAGGCCAATAGGTATGGGGCAGCAGCAGCACTTACTGTGGCAGAAAACAGAAGTATTTTTATTAAAGATAAAGAATTGATCAAAGATAATCTAAATAGAATTAAAATCAAAGAGTTGGAGGTGTAGCCACTTGGGTATAGTTAAGGATTATATGATGCGCACCCTGGTTTCGGTTTGTGAGGATGATCAGATAAAAGAGGCCATTAGAATTATGTATAAGGCCGAGATGTCGGTATTACCAGTTGTTAATTCAGAGAACAAATTTTTAGGGACTATTTATAGTGAAAACATATTAAAGAATATCCTTCCAGAGAAGTATGGCTACCTTGTTAATAATCGTTTATTATATGAGGTTAATCAGGCAGCTGAAAATTTGATAGAGGTTAAGGAAAGAGGGGTTAAAGAATATATGTCAACCAGGACCTCTGTTGTAATGGAAAATGACAAGATGTATAAAATTGCAGATGTTATGTTAGATAATAAAGAATCGATACTTTTTGTTGTCAATGAGTCTGGAAATCTGAGGGGTTATATTTCCCGGGCAGATTTACTCTATTATTTATTAAAGGTATGTAATAAACAGGATGAATAAAAAATAAGACTATAATTTAATAAGATACTGAGGTGTAATAAATGGATTTTGAAATTGATAAATTGCGGGACATTGGGGAGTGGTTTGTATTAAATCAGGCTAGCAATAAATTTATTTATGTGGTAGGTTTTTTAATCTTTATGGCTTTATTAGTTGTCTTATTATCTAAAAAGTATAGGGTTCCTATTGTTGTTGGATATGTTTTTTTGGGTATGTTATTTAGTCATGATGTTATAAGTGCCCTCCCTTTTATAAGTCCAGAACAAAAAGAATGGTACTTTTTTACCTTGAGCAACTTTGAGTATATGACTAATATAGCTCTGGCATTTATTGCTTTTACTATTGGTACTGAGCTTTCGGTTAAGATGTTAAGACGTCTGGGTAAACCGATTATGTTTATTGCCTTTATACAATGTATAGCAGCTTTTCTTGTAGTAACAATAGCGGTACTTGCTATTGGTAAGCCGCTATATCTGGCTTTAATATTGGGGGCAATATCTTCAGCAACAGCACCAGCTGCAACTGTAATGGTACTTAAGGAATATAAAGCTGAAGGTGTACTGACAGCAATGATCATTGCTGTAATAGGGATAGATGATGCTATAGCCCTGATAATTTTTAGTCTAATAGAACCTATTGCTCTTACGCAATATAGTGGGAGTGGCTCCCTGGCTATTAGCCATCTATTGGGAGAACCGATGATAGAGATTTTTGCTTCTCTATTTATTGGCTTGATTATCGGTTACCTTTCCCAAAGTTTAATAAGTACCTTTGAGGATAGTACTAAGAAAATTTTAACTTTAGTCACAACTATTATAGGTGGATCAGCATTGGCGCTTTTACTGAATTTGTCTCCCTTAATAACTAATATGGCAGTTGGTTTTGCTTTTCGTAACTTTGCCAGGAAAAACCTTGGTGTAGGTAATTATATGGACATACTTACAATACCTTTATATGCTCTATTTTTTATTCTGGCTGGGACAGAGATAAGGTTGGCAAGTATAGCTTCAAGTAGTTTTTTGATCATTGCTTTTGTTTATTTAATCTCCAGGGTTATAGGTAAGGTGTCAGGTGCCTCTTTAGGGGCAATTTTGGGACAGGCACCAGATAAAGTCAAGAAATATATTGGTTTAGGCTTGTTACCGCAGAGTGGTGTTGCTATAGCAATGGCCTATACTGTGCAGCAGGATTTTATAGCAGTTCCTGAAGTTGGTTTGCTGGTTTTTAATGTGTTGTTATTTACAGCAGCACTTACTGAGGTATTTGGACCATTTGCTACCAAATATGCGGTAGTCAAAGCTGGTGAAGCACATGGTTTAGAAGAGGGAGTACGAAAAGAGAATGCTTAATTTTTTATAATTATATTAAAGGATTGTATGCAGGGCAGCTGTGAAATTGGCTGCCCTATTTTATTAAGTCAAAAGTTATTTTCTGTATAAAGTTTTTTATTTATGTAAAAAATAATTGGGAAAGAGGGGTGTTGTAGTGTTTGGATTTCCATTACTTTATCTTGCTTTAGCAGCCCTGGCAGGACTTTCTATGGCAGTACAGGGGTCACTTAATGCTGTACTGGGGAAAAAGACAGGTATATTGGAGGCCTCATTTATTGTTCATTTTACTGCTGTAATTGTCCTGTTAATTTTTATTCTTATAAATTTGAATAAAATTAATATCCCCCAGTGGAGAAAAATCCCCTGGTATCTTTATCTGGGTGGTTTACTGGGGGTAATTATAAGTTATACGGTGATAATTACTATTCCTAAGCTAGGGGTAGCTGTAGCAACCACTGCGATAATTACCGCACAGGTTTTAACAGCTTCTTTTATTGATCACTTTGGCATTTTTGGGCTGGAAGAGATCCCATTTACCTGGATTAAGCTGGTAGGGGTGTTTTTTTTGGCTGCAGGGGTGCGTTTATTGTTGCATAATTGAAAGGGGTTAAATGATGGAATTGATGACCTTAAAAAATCAATTGAGTGATTTTTTGGCTAAAAGTAAAGAAATTTATCGATATCTTAAGGAGTCCTGGCTTATCTCTAAAACTGAATTCGACCGAGCAAAATTGCCCAATAATAAGGTTGATATATATAAAGAACTGGAAGAGGCATATCAGGAATGGGTTGAGGCGAAACAGTATTTTAATAATGTCTCAGAACCACCTGAATTGATTGATCATGCAGCCTATTTAGTTCAGGCTGCTGAAAGAAAGTATATCTTCTATTTAAAAAAAATCAGGGGAAAAGAAGAATCAGGGAATCTATAACTTTTAATTCTTGTGAAACCTTGTACAAAATAAGATACTGTGATATACTAATCTAAACAAAATAAAAAACCTGTTTATATGTTTTATATTTTTCTTCCTGGGTTTGAGGGTTGTCCTGAGAACAGGGGAAGGGGTTTGTTTTGTAAAGTTATCTCTACCTGTTAATTATCTGGTAGGGTTTTTTGTGTTTTGTTGAAAAATAGGAGGAGTGATATTTATGCAGGATACACCACAGGCTAATCTGCCTCATATTGCTGTTTTTGGCCGTCGTAATGTTGGGAAATCCAGTTTAATTAATGCCCTTACAAATCAAAAGCTGGCCCTGGTATCTGAAGTAGCTGGAACTACTGCTGACCCTGTCTATAAGAAAATGGAGTTGCTCCCACTGGGTCCAGTGGTTATGATTGATACTGCTGGAATTGATGATACAGGAGACTTAGGTGAGCTCAGGGTTGAAAAGACTATGGAGGTTATCCGCAAGACAGATCTGGCCCTACTTGTTATTGAAGCAGACTATGGTATAACTGAATTTGAAAGAAGGCTCTATAGTCATCTACAAGAAAATGAGATTACTATTCTGGTGCTGATTAATAAGACTGATATCTGTCAGGAGGAAATCTCAGGGCTCACTAGGCAAATTAAGGAAGAATGGGATCAGGAGCCTATTACTGTTAGTGCATTGCAAAAGAAAGGCATTGATAATCTACGGAATAAGATTGTCCAGAATGCCCCAGAAGATTATGAAGAACCATTTATTATTGGTGATTTGATTAATCCCGGGGATATAGTGATACTGGTTACCCCGATTGACCTGTCAGCCCCTAAGGGGAGATTGATTTTACCTCAGGTACAGACAATCAGGGATGTCCTGGATCATGATGGTATTGTAATTGTAAATAAGGAACGGGAACTGAAAATGACTTTAAGTAAGTTGAAAGAAAAACCGAAGATTGTTGTCACAGATTCCCAGGCTTTTATGAAGGTAGATGCTGATGTCCCAGATGATATATTAATGACCAGTTTTTCAATTCTCTTTGCCCGTTATAAAGGTGATCTGGAGATGTTTCTGGAGGGGGCTAGAAAACTAAGAGAACTAAAGGCTGATGACAGGGTCCTTATAGCTGAATCCTGTACACATCACCGGCAGGCTGATGATATTGGTACAGTAAAGATTCCCCGCTGGCTCAGGTCAAAGGTTGGTAATGGACTAAAGTTTGATCATGTTTCTGGTCGTGAATACCCTAAAAACCTGAATGATTATGACTTGATTTTACATTGTGGTGGGTGTATGTTAAACCGGAGGGAAGTAATTTCTCGACTGAGAGAGGCCCATCAGGCTGGTGTTCCAGTAATAAATTATGGGATGGCGATTGCCCAGTTACATGGTATTCTTGATAGGGCTTTAAAACCCTTTACTGCTATACATTCAATCTGGCTTGATGAGGAACAGGGTTAAATTTGGGGGGGGGGAGTTGATTTGTCTTTAAATAAGGGAAAAGATAAGAGAGTTGAATCAGACCTTATTGGTAAAAAGGAGTTGTCAGTAGAAGCCTATTACGGGATTAATACCCTGCGGGCAATGGAAAATTTTTCGCTTAGCTCTTTCCGGGTTCATCCAGAGTTAATTAAAGGAATAGCAGCAGTAAAAAAGGCTGCAGCTATTACTAATCAACAACTTGATCTCCTGCCAGCAAAAAAGGCAGAGGCTGTAATACAAGCCTGTGAGGAGATTATGGAAGGCGGCCTAAGGGAGGAGTTTAAGCTTGATGCCTATCAAGGTGGGGCAGGAACCTCAACTAATATGATGTTGAATGAGGTTATTGCCAATAGAGCCCTGGAGATTATGGGAGAAAAAAAGGGGTCTTATCAGTTAATCCACCCAAATGATGATGTAAACAAAGGTCAGTCGACCAATGATGTCTATCCTACTGCTTTAAGGATTGCTGTCCTTAAATTGTTGGCACCTTTGACAGATTCTTTTGCTTCTTTACAGGGGGCTTTACAGGAGAAAGAGAAGGAATTTGCTGAGGTAGTAAAATTAGGCCGGACCCAGCTGCAGGATGCCCTTCCGATCACTCTGGGACAGGAATTTGCTGCTTATGCTGAGGCTATTGGCAGGGACCGTTGGCGTTTATATAAGATAGAAGAGAGGTTAAAAAAGACTAATCTTGGGGGGACTGCTATTGGTACAGGATTAAATACCCCCAGACTTATATCTTTAAAATTTACCAGCAATTACGGCAGGTAACAGGCCTTAGCCTGGCTCAGGCAGAAAACATGATAGATATCACCCAGAATATGGATGTTTTTGTAGAGGTATCAGGGTTGCTTAAGGCGGCTGCTGTAAATCTAAATAAAATTGCTAGTGACCTGCGGCTCCTCTCTTCAGGCCCCAGGGGTGGGATAGCTGAGTTAAGGTTACCAGAGGTTCAGGCCGGGTCATCAATTATGCCTGGCAAGGTAAATCCAGTTATCTGTGAATTGATTAATCAAGTTTCTGTTGAAATTATCTCCAGTGACCAGGCAGTTACCCTGGCAGCAAGGGATGGCCAGCTGGAACTGAATGCCTTTACCCCTTTGATAGCCCATAAGCTCTTAAATGCTATGGAAATTATGCAGAAAGGGGTAGACATATTTGTGAGTAAGTGTATAAAAGGAATTGAGGTTGATATCAGTAGGTGCGAGGAATTACTGAAGAACAGTCTGGCCGGGGTTACTGCTCTGGTTCCCTATCTTGGATATGATAAATGCAGTCAACTGGCCCATAAAGTAATAGAATCAGCTCAAAGCCTGACAGAGGTAGTACTTTCTGAAGGGCTTTTAAGCAGGAAAGAATTAGCCAGGATTATGGAGAGGGAATCGATGACCAGACCGGGTATTATTAATATTAAAAATAGTGATTAAGTTCTTCCTGTATTATTTAAAGGATTCCCCTCTGCTTGAGATAGTTAGTTTACCGTGTTTAACACCCTTCAAACCGATAAGGGATTCAGCTGCCTGCTGGACTTTAAGTGGCTCCCCTTCAATGATCATGACTTCCAGGCAAAAATCGTGGCTTAGATGGAGATGAAGGTTTGATTTAAAGATGTGGTGGTAGTTGTGCTGGATATCCAGCATTTTTTTGTTTAAGCCCCGTTGGTGGTGGTTGTATAGTAGTGTCAGGGTTCCAATTACTTTTCCTTCACTGTCCAGCCACTCTTCTTCAACTATTTTGTTTCTAATGAGGTCACGAATGGCCTCTGATCTATTGCTATATGTCCCTTCAATTAGTTTATCAAATTTCTTTAAAAGTTTTTCTTCGATGGAAACACCGGTGCGGATTACTTTAGACATTATAATCACTCCCTAGATAGAACAGCTTATATTAATTATTCTATAAGGGAGGGGTTTACTCCTGCTTTAGTGAATTATCAAAAAATTGTTAAAGTAAATAAAATTTAAAGTTGACAAACAGAGAAAGACATGATATTATATAATTAATGTAACCGGTTACAGTTGTTTTGTCAGGGATTATTGAATTTCAATGTTAAAAAATGTTATATTGTTACATTTTAGGAGGTGATGTTGTTGAGTGAGAGAACCAAGAAACTAAGGGATAAATTAATGAACACTATACCAGCAATTTGTTCAGAAAGAGCTAAAATATTTACTGAATCTATGAAAGAAAGTGTTGGCCAGCCTATTGTTAAAAGAAGGGCTGAGGCTTTTAGTAAGGTGTTAAAAGAGATGACACTTTATGTAAGGAGAGATGAATTAATTGTTGGTAATCAGGCAAGCAAACCTCGTTCGGCGCCTGTTTTTCCTGAATATTCTGTAGAGTGGATCAAGGATGAGTTAAATGGTAATCCATATCATTTTAGTGAAAGGCCATCAGATAAATTTGAGTGTGATAAAAAAACTAGCAATGAATTAATGGAGATCATTGATTACTGGCAGGGCAAAACCTTATTTAAAAATTTAAAGGAACTACTACCAGAAGAGGCGAATAAGGCCTGGGAGATGGGTGCAATTGATGAAACCTGGGTATCAGCAGGGGGGTTAGGCAACATATTGCCTGACTATAGTGTTATACTTAATAATGGTTTAAGCTCATTTATCAGGCAAGCTGAAGAGGTTATTGCTAGTTTGGATCTTAAACAACCAGCTCAAATAAAGAAATATTGGTTTTTAAAGGCGGTAATCACTACTAATAAGGCTGTGATTGATTTTGCCCATCGTTTTGCAAATAAACTTAGACAAATGGCAGTGGATACCAACAATAAACAGCGTCAAAAAGAGCTAGAAATTATGGCCAGTAATTGTCTGCGAGTTCCAGAAAAGCCCGCTACATCATTCTGGGAAGCCCTCCAATCGGTCTGGTTTGTCCATTTGGCTATTCAAATTGAGACAAACGGTCATGCAATTTCATTAGGTAGGTTTGACCAATATTTATGGCCTTTTTATAAAAAGGATCTTGAAAATGGGATTATTAATAAAGATGAAGTACTTGAACTTGTAGAAACCTTCTTTATAAAGACAAATGAGGTAAATAAATTACGTTCCTGGCCTGATACAGAATATTTTCCTGGTTACCATATGGCAGAAAATCTTGCTATAGGGGGTCAAAATGCAAAAGGTGAGGATGCTGTCAATGAACTAACTTATATCATCCTAGCTGCAACAGAGAATTTAAAGTTGCCTAAACCATCTGTTTCCTTAAAGTGGTTTGAAGGAACGTCGAAAGATTTTATGGAAAGAGCTCTAGAAGTTGTACAAAATCATTCTGGTGGACAGCCTGCTTTTTATAATGATTTAGGGGTTATAAGGATGCTAAAAAATATGGGTGTAAAAAATGAGGATTGTTACAACTGGGCACCTGTAGGTTGTATAGAAGCATCAATACCAGGGAAATGGGATTTTGCAGCAAAAGGCTCCTGGTTAAATACTGCTAAAATACTTGAAATAACTTTAAATAATGGGAAAGACCCTAAAACAGGGATCACTCTTTTACCAGGGGATGGTGATCTAACTACTTTCAATAATATACAGGAGGTTATGAAGGCATTTAAAAAACAGTTGCGCTATTATATGAATTTACAGGTTATAACAGAGCATATAAATGATGAGTTACATATGCTACATGATGTTAATGCCTTTAGATCCTCACTTATACAGGATTGTATTAAAAGGAGTAAATCACTTATTGAAGGGGGTTCAATTTATTCTGCTGATGGTGGGCCGACTGTGGGGGCAATGACAGCAGGGGATTCATTAGCTGCTATAGAAACAGTTATTTTTAATAAAGGTTGGTTAACAGGTAGCCAGTTACAGCATGCCTTGGAGACTAATTTTACTGATGATACTACGGATCCTACTGGTGAAGAAATAAGACAAATGCTGCTAAATAAAACACCTAAATTTGGAAATGATAATGATAAAGCAGATAGATGGACTGTTTTAATCAATGATTTTATGGGTTCCACTTATCATCATGAATTTAAGAATTCTCGTTATGGCAAAGGACCAATTCCAGGGACATATGCCTTAAGTCAAAGTTCGGTAACAGGTAATGTAGCTTTTGGTAATGCTGTTGGGGCTACACCAGATGGACGGCAAGCTCAAAAACCTCTAAATAATGGGGTATCACCTGCAACAGGGGTAGAGAGAAATGGATTAGTTGCAACTATTAATTCTGTAAGTAAGTTGCCGAGTATCTGGTTCCAAAAGGGGGCAATCTTTAATGTAAGACTGAGCCCAAACATTTTAAAAAGCAAAGTGGGTAAAGAGAGAGTAACTGGAATAATAGAGACACTTTTCAATAACAATCAGTATCATATACAGTTTAATGTAATAGGAAATGAAACCCTTAAAGATGCCCAGGAGAAACCAGAAGATTATCGTAATTTAATGGTCAGGGTTGCGGGGTATAGCGCATTTTTTACGCCTCTTAATAAAGAATTACAGGACGATATTATTAAGCGTATGGAATTTAGTAACTAAATAATTATCTTAAGGGCTCTATTAATACAGCCCTTAAGAATACTTTCAGGAGAGGAATAGAAATGGTCGATTCAGGAACTAAAGGGATAATTTTTGACCTTAAACGCTTTGCTACAGCAGATGGGCCCGGTATTCGTGGGTTAATTTTTTTAAAAGGTTGTCCCTTAAGATGTAAGTGGTGTGCTAATCCAGAGTCTCAATTAAAAAAAACCCAGCTTATATATTATCAGAATAAATGCAGTGGCTGTGGCAGATGTATAGAAATTTGCCCTCAGGATGCTATTAAACAAGATGAAAGCTTTGGTCTGGTAGTAGATAGTGCCAGATGTAATCAATGTGGTAAATGTGTTGAACGTTGCTATTATGAAGCCAGGGAATTAGTTGGTAAAGAGCTTACTGTTGGACAATTAATGAATACTATTAGACGGGATAAGAGTTTTTATGATAACTCTAGGGGTGGAATTACTTTAACTGGTGGAGAACCACTATTACAGCCGGAATTTACACGGGACTTGTTAAAACTCTGTAGTAAGGAAGGGATTAATACTGCTATAGAAACCAGTGGATATGGAAAATGGGAATGTATAGAGGAAATAATTCCGTATTTAGATCTGATTTTTTATGATATTAAACACATTGACCCTGATTTGCACCAGGAATATACGGGGATATCTAATGATTTAATATTAGCAAACCTTAAACAGCTAGATACCATCTTAAAAGAAAAAAAAATAATTGTAAGAGTACCATTTATTCCAGGTTGTAATAGTGATGATGTAATACAGAAAAGGATTATGGCTTGGGTTGCAGATTTAGCAAGTGTAAAAAGAATTGAGATTATGCCTTATCACCGGTTAGGAACAAATAAATATTGTGGACTGGGTAGGAGCTACGAATTAGAAGGCCTGGAGGCTGTCAACAAAGCAGAATTAAATTATTTGCTTGATTTTGGAAAAGAACATGGAGTTAAGATTCAGATTGATGCTAGTTAGGGGTGAACAAAGTCTATGGGTATGACAATTAGGGATATTGCAGAGATGTGTGATGTTTCAACGGCTACTGTGTCAAGGGTGTTAAACTCACCTGATCAAGTTGCTGAAAAAACAAGGGAAAAGGTGTTGCAGGTTATTAAAGAAGAGAATTATATTCCTAATCAAATTGCTAAAAATTTAAATTCTAATATCACTAATAATATTGCCTTATTCATCTTTGATATTATGAACCCTTTTTTTACTAAATTAATAAAAGAGGCCAATAGAATAGCATTTGATTGGAATTATTCGCTTATTATCTGTGATACGGAAAATGAGAAAGAGAGGGAATTAAAATATTTAAATTATATCAATAAAAGCAAGTTTGCTGGTTTAATTTTGACGGAGGGTATTTCTGGTGAGATTTTGGAAAAGCTTGATCCTTCATACCCAGTTGTTTGTATTGACCGTTATATTAACAGCAATAGCAATAGGAATTATCCTATTATTACATCTGAGAATAGGGAGGGGGCAAGAAAGGCTGTTGAATATCTAGTTACTTTAAATCATAAAAAAATAGCACATGTTTCAGGAACACCAGGTGTTAAGACTGCAGATGAGCGAAAACAGGGATATCTGGACATTGTCGAAAAATATGAACTTCCAGTTGATGAAAGGTATATCTATACAGGAGATTTCAGAACTGAGAGTGGTATTAAGGCTTTAGAATATTTTCTGTCTTTAGAGGAAATGCCAACAGCTATTTTTTGTGCCAATGATTTAATGGCCAAGGGTTTGCTTGGCAGGTCAATGTCGTTAAATATAAATGTCCCGGGAGATTTATCAATAATTGGGTTTGATGGGATTTTAAATAATTCTTATTATAAATTAACTACTGTTAAGCAGTCTATTGCCCAAATGGCAGCGGTAGCAATGAAGGAGCTGATTAACTTAATTGAAAAAAAGACTGTATCCCCAAAAGAAAGGAAGATACCAGGGAAATTAATTGTTGGGGATACCTGTCAAAAGCTTTAAATTGAAGGGAGGGAGGATTAGGATGAATAAACTTCTTGAAATGAAAAATATAAGCAAGACTTTTCCTGGGGTAAAAGCCCTTGATAATGTACAATTTGATCTTCAAAAAGGGGAAGTACATGTTTTATTAGGGGAAAATGGTGCTGGTAAATCAACCTTGATTAAAATACTTTCTGGTGCCCATACAAAAGATAATGGGGAAATTTTTATTGAGGGTAAAGAGGCTACCATAGAAAAACCAGCAGATGCTTTTGCATATGGGGTAAGTATTATTTATCAGGAGTTTAATTTGAATCCCTATATGTCGATTTATGAAAATTTGTTTCTAGGTAGGGAATATACAACTAAATATAGATTTATTAATAAGCAGAAAGCAATCAAAAAGACTAAAGAGATAAGTAAGGTAGTAGGCTTAAATGCTAAACCAACTACCCTAGTTGAGGAACTAACTGTTGCTGAAAAACAATTGGTAGAGATTGCCAAGGCGCTTATCTTTGAGGCCAAGATGATAGTCTTTGATGAACCAACAGCTACCCTGACTGAGACCGAAATTGAGCTCTTATTCAAGATAATAAGGGATTTAAAGGCAAATGGGATGGGAATAGTTTATATATCTCATCGAATGAATGAACTAAAAGAGATTGGGGATAGGTGTACTATTTTAAGGGATGGTCAATATGTAGATACTGTGGAGCTGGATCAGGTAAGTAAAAACGAGTTAGTTAGTAAAATGGTTGGTCGCAAAATAGATGAGAATAATAAGAAAAAAGATAGTTATAGTTGTGATGAAGTAGTTCTTAGAGTTGTAAATCTGTGTTATAAAGATAAGGTTAATAATGCTTCTTTTGAGCTAAGAAAGGGGGAAATATTAGGTATTGCTGGTTTAGTTGGGGCTGGTAGAACTGAACTGGCTAAGACGATTATAGGGGAATTTGCTAAAGAAAAAGGAGAAACTATTGTAAAGGATAGGGTAGTAGAACTAAGTTCACCTAGTATAGCGATAGAAAATGATATAGTTTATCTAAGTGAGGACAGAAAAGATGAAGGATTATTTCTTGAACATAGTGTCAAAAGAAATATTACAATTTCTTCTTTGGATAAGATAAGGGCCAAATTTTGCTTGCATAATAGCAAAGAGAAAAACATCTGTCAAAGTTTAATAGAAAAAATGAAAATTAAAACCCCTTCACAGGAGACTAAAGTTGTTACTTTAAGTGGGGGTAATCAACAAAAAATTGTTATTGCTAAGGGGCTTTGCCAGCAGTCAAGTATATATATATTTGATGAGCCTACCAGAGGTATTGATGTAGGGGCTAAGGAAGAAATATACAATATCATGACCAAGTTAGTTAAAGATGGAGCTTCAATTATTATGATTTCTTCTGATATGCCAGAGATAATGAAAATGTCTGACCGTATCATGGTCATGTATCATGGTCAGATAGCTAATATCTTTGATAACACTAGTGATTTAAGTCAAGAACAGATTTTATCTTCTGCGATAGGGGGCTAGTTTAATGTTAAAAGGAATAAATGCTAGAGAATTTTTAAAGAAATTTGGCATCTATCTGGGGTTTTTAATTATATTTCTATTATTTTCTGTTTTAAGTCCTTACTTTTTTGCCCAAAGGAATATCCTTAATATTATAGTTCAATCTGCAATAATAGCTATCATTGCTATTGGAGAAACTATAGTTATTTTGACAGGTGGAATTGATTTAAGTGTAGGTTCTATTGTAGCTTTTGTAAGTATAATAACAGGAATGACATTAGTAGCTGGTTGGCCAATACCTTTAGCTATAATCTTTAGTATTATGGTAGGGGTGATGATTGGTTTAATAAATGGGACTATTATTTCGTTTGGTAAAGTGCCTGCTTTCATTATGACCTTGGGTATGATGAGCATTGCTAAGGGAGCTTCCTTAGCTGCTAATGATGGAAGGCCTGTATCTGGGTTACCAATTTCTTTTCAAAATATTGCCACAACAAGAATTCTGGGTATACCGATTTTTGTAATCTATTGTATTATTGCCTTTACTATTATGTATATTGTATTAAACAAAATTAAACTAGGGCGCTATATTTACGCTATCGGTGGGAATAAGAGTGCTGCCCGTTTATCAGGAATTAAGGTAAAAAAGATAAATACTATTGCTTATGTTTTTAGTGGACTTTTTGCAGGAATTGGTGGTGTTTTACTAACAGCTAGGCTTAATTATGCGACACCGCTATCTGGGGAAGGATATGAACTTGATGTGATTGCTGCTGCAGTTATTGGGGGAACAGCCCTTTCTGGTGGTTCAGGAAATATTCTAGGTACACTTGTTGGAGCGCTGATGTTAGGAACTTTAAGGAATGGTTTAACACTTTTAGATGTATCAAGTTTTTATCAGAAAATTATTATTGGGACTGTTATTATAGCGGCAGTTTTTGTAGACAAAGCAAAGGATAGATAGAAGTTTTTTGAGGAATATTCAATAATTTTTAGGGTTAGAAAGGTGAATTTTTTGATTGAATATTTTGATCTTTCAAATGTTTCAAACACAAGGGGGATAATAAAAATGAAAAAATTAATTATTATGTTGACTCTTTTGATATTGATAGTATGTAGTTCTAGTTCATTTGTTTTGGCAAAAGATATAAGAATTGGTTTTATTCCCATGACCTTAAGCAATGAGTATTTTATTACCATGGTTAATGCAGCAAAACAGGAAGCAGAAAAATTAGGTGTAGAATTACTAGTTCAGGCTGGCCAGAGGCATGGTAGTGCCCAGGAGCAATTGCAAATTGTAGAAAATATGATAACACGTCAGGTTGATGCTATTTGTATTGTTGCTAGTAGTTCAGAAGGATTAATTACTGCTTTGGGCAAAGCACAACGTGCTGGTGTTCCAGTAATTAATCTTGATACCCGGGTTGATCCAGTAGCGGTTAAAAAGGCCGGTCTTGACCCGATACCATTCATTGGTACCAACAATTATACTGGTGCTAAAAAAGCAGGAGCAAGGGCTTTTGAATTAGTTGGTGCTAAGGCTGAAGTAGCTATTTTAACAGGTATTTCCGGGCAACAAAACGCGAGAGATAGGCGAAATGGATTTTACGACCTTGTAGAAGGAAAATTTAAAGTAGTGGCAGAACAAACAGCAAACTGGGAAGTAGAACAGGGGTATAATGTATCCCAGAATATACTTCAGGCAAATCCTTCATTAAAACTCATTTTTGCCAGTAATGATAATATGGCCTTAGGTGCCTATAGGGCTATCAAAGAAGCAGGACTGGATAATGAAATTGAAGTTATTGGATTTGATGCTGTACCAGCAGCACTTGAAAGTATTAAAAATGGAGAGATGGACTCTACAGTAGCACAGTTTCCTGCAGAAATGGGAATTAAAGGTGTACAGACAGCAGTAAAAATGATTGAGGGTAAAGATGTAGATAATACTATGTATACAAAAACCCTGTTAATTACTAAAGAGAATGTTGAAGAATTCATACAATATTTAGCTCAGTTCAAGTAAATTAAGATATTTCACCTTTACTAACCCTATTTTAAATTTAAATATTTTAACGTCCATTTTGAATGGAGGTCAAAACATGAATCAAGAGATTTTTGTTGGAATTGATTTAGGTACTACTGGAATGAAAATTATTTTTATGGACACCGATGGGACAATATTAGCCAAGAATTATGTTGATTACCCGATACTAAATCCTGAACAGGGGTATGCAGAGCAAAGGCCTTCTGATTGGTGGCAGGGTTTATGTAAGATCTCTACTGAAGTGTTAAACGAACACTCTGGTTTAAAAGATAGAATAGCTTGTATAGGTATTTCTGGCCAGATGCATACCCAGGTCTATCTTGATAACAATAACCGCATATTGAGGAATGCAATAACCTGGATGGATCAGAGGACAAGGAAATTAGTGGAAAGATATAATGCAAAAGAAGAAAACAGGATGATTATTTCTGATTATACCCTTAACTCTCTTTCTACTACCTATACTGCACCACATATTGTTTGGGTAAAAGAAGAAGAGCCTGATATATATAGGAAAACTGAAAAGGTTCTTCTGGCCAAAGATTATATCAAATACATGTTAACTGGAGAGATGGTTACGGACTATTCAGATGCAGTAGGAACCCTTTTGTTTAATACTGTTAAGAAAAAGTGGTCTGACGAGATGTTTAGACTTTTTGACTTAGCCCCAAATTTAATGCCTGAGGTAGATAAATCAGCCCAAGTAATTGGAAGAATCACCCCTGAAGCAGCTAGTATTACTGGACTTCCTGAGGGAACTCCTGTTATAAATGGTTCTGCTGATCAGGCTGCTACCTCACTTGGGGCCGGGGTCATTCATCCTGGAGAGGTTACAGCAATAGTGGGTACAGCTGGTGTTATTTCAGTTATTTCCGATGAACCTATAGCTGACCCTGAACACAGGGTACTATGTTGGAATTACTGTCTAGAAGACAAATGGGTTAACCTGGGGATAATGCAGACAGCTGGTGAATCCTTAAACTGGTTTAAACGGACCTTTGATAGTGAGTCAGATGCTGTTTTTGATATCTATAACCAGGAAATAGCTAATATAGAAGATGGTAGTGAAGGTTTAATATTTTTACCTTATTTGATGGGAGAAAGATCACCTCACTGGGATTCTGAAGCTCGGGGAGTATTTTTTGGCATGAGCATGAATCATAATAAATATCATTTTGTTAAGTCAATTATGGAAGGTGTTAGTTTTGCCTTTAAAAATAACCTTGAAGTCATGGAGTCATTAGGAATCAATATTGATAAACTGCGGCTGCTTGGTGGAGGCAGTAAGAGTGAAGAATGGCTTAATATTATGGCTAAAGTACTTAACAAAAAGATTAGTCCAGTAAAAGTCGCAGAAACTGGTGCTTTGGGTAGTTCTATTTTATGTGGCTTAGCACTGGGGGTTTACGATTCCCTGGATGATGTGGTTTCTCGTCTAACTATGACTGGCAAAGAATATTATTACGAAGAAATACCTGAAATATACTATGAAAATTACAATAAATATAAAAAGATATATCAGAGAACAAAGGATATTTTTAAACTATAAACTAAGATTAAGGGTGATAAAATAATGGATGACTTCAAACAAATTGTTGTTGATGCAGGAGTTAAGATGTGCCAGAGAAGCTTGACAGTTGGCACCTGGGGTAATATTAGTTATCGGGATCCTGAAAGCGGTAATATTTTTTTAACACCTAGTGGTATGGATTATCAGAAATTAGGGACTAATGATATTGTTGTTTATAATGCAAAAGGGGAAATAATCGAGGGCCAAAGAAAACCTTCAATTGAATGGTCAATGCATTTAGCTATTTTTGCGGCAAGGGAAGATGTAAATGCTATTATTCATACACACCCGACTTATTCCACTGCTTTTGCTATTACAGATACTTCAATACCACCAGTCTCAGAGGACTTTGTACAGATTGTAGGTGATTCAGTAGAATGTGCAGAATATGCCCTGCCTGGGACAAAAGAATTGGGGGAGTATGCTGTTAAAGCTTTAGCATCTAAAAATGCGGTATTATTGACCAGTCATGGGACCTTATGTGTAGGCCCTAACATGGATTTTGCTTTTAAGGTTTGTGATGTTGTAGAAAAAACAGCTTATCTCTATCTAATGAGTAAGAATTTAGGTGAGGCTAGAATTATATCACCTGCTGATATAAAGGCGATGCAGGATTTTGTTAAAACAAAGTATGGTCAGTAGATATAAGAAAACTCATATTAGAAAAACTCTTTAGTAATAGTTTTATCTTGTTATCCGATAACAAGATAAAACTATTGTTTTTTTATTAGTTAGGAAACGGCAATTTTGAGATTGTGAATAACTTTAAAGACCGACAAATATATTTACTTCCCTTGTCGTGTACTACGGCGTCCTGCCTTCGTTTACTGTCGAGAAATTGTCTTCCGGCGTCCATGCCTCCAGACAATTTCTAGAGTCGTCCAGTTAATATATTTGTCTAGTTGATAGTTTGTATAGTTTGAGCTTTGTTCTAACTTTAGTTAAATTGCTAGTTGATTTATAAAAATTATTATGCTACAATATTAATTAGAATTCTTATTATAAGAATTCTAATTAATATTGGGGGTGGTTTTGATGAAGAGAAAGTTAATTAAAGAAGCAGCAGAAGAGATTGCTGGGTTTATGCCTTTTTATTTTAAATATATAAACCCAATTATACATAAAGATGAAAAATATTCTTTAAATGAAAATCAAATAAAATTAATAATGATGCTGTATTTAACAGAGAGTCAAACACCTACGAAACTTAGTATTTTTATGGATATGCCTAAAGGCAGTTTAACAACAATAATTGATTCGCTTGTTGATAAAGGTTTTATAACAAAAAAAGAAGATATTAATGATAGAAGAAAAAAGAATATAAGTATCACTGAAAAAGGAAAAAGATTTGTAGCTTATAAAACTAATGATAATCTGCTTAAATTTAACGACTTGTTTCAAAATTTTAAGGAAGATAGTTTGGAAAGGATAATAATAGGGTTTAGAGAACTATCTCAAAACTTAAAGTTAAGTAATTAATTTTGTACAAATATTAAATTCTGATTATATTCATTTTAGTATGAAAGGGGTAAGTTGAAGAATGGATACTATTATATTTTTTGGTGTTCCCGCTCATGGTCATATTAACCCGACACTTCCAATTATTGAAGAATTAATTACAAGAGGGAAGAGGATTATTTATTATTGTACTGAAGATTTTAAAGATATAATAGAAAACAGTGGTGCCCTATTTAGACCTTATAAAATGGAAATTATGAATAATAATAATAAATTAATTTCTAAAAATTTTATTTCACTAACAAGGTCAATTTTAGAATCTACAGATGATATAATAAATCATCACCTTGAAGAGGTGAGAGATGAAAATCCAGTTTGTATAGTTCATGATTCTTTTTGTACCTGGGGCAGGTGTATTGCCAGGGTTTTAAATATAAGGGCAGTATGTTCAACTACGATATTTCCAATAGGAAAAAAGTTTTTAAATCCAGGGATATTAATGATGATGCTTAGTAGATTGGGAGATTTGATAAGATTTAAGAAGCTTGCTAAATACTACAGTAAAAAATATAATATTGAAGTTGATCTTAAACATACTATTATCAATAAAGAAGATCTTAATATAGTATATACTTCAAGGTATTTCCAGCCTAAATCAGAAGAAATAGATGAGAGCTATAAGTATGTTGGCCCATCAATTAACCATAGAGATGAAGACCTTGATTTCCCTTTTGAAAAATTGAGGAATAGAAAAGTTATTTATATTTCTCTAGGTACATTACTTAACCAAAACATTAGTTTTTATCAGAAATGTTTAAAAACCTTTGCTCAAAAGGAATTTCTTGTTATTATGTCTGTGGGTAAAAATACAGAGATAAAAGAGTTGGGTGAAATTCCTGATAATTTTATTGTCAAAAATTATGTGCCACAAATTGAGGTTTTACAAAGGGCAGATTTATTTATATCACATGCTGGTATGAATAGTGTACATGAAGCCTTATATTTTGGTGTTCCTTTAATTTTAGTTCCACAACAACCAGAACAGCTAATGATTGGGAAAAGGATTGAGGAATTAGGAGCAGGGATTTGTTTAAATAACAAAGAAATTAATGAAAATATACTTCGAGATTCTGCAGATAAAATCATGAAACACCAATCATATTTGCAAAATACAAACTATATAAAGGAAACTTTTAGAAAAGCTGGCGGCTATAAAAGGGCTGTTGATATAATTTTGGATACATTACCACACTAGTAATTTTATGATAAGTATATAACCATGGTCTGGACTGAATCTCTGAAACTTTGATAATTACCTTGACAACAATTTTTATCTCTGTTAAAATGTTAAAAATACCTACAGTTAATTTAGTAGATTGGGATGATTTTTACTAGTATTTTTAGCTAAAATGGTTAACATAGAAAAACAAGGAGGTCTTTATCATGGAAAAACTTATTAAAGAGGGTTTAACATTTGATGATGTTTTGTTGATACCGGCGCGGTCAGAAGTTCTTCCCCGGGATATAGAGACTGGTACCAGGTTAACAAGGAATATTCGTTTAAATATACCTATTATTAGTGCTGGAATGGATACAGTGACAGAGTCCAGGATGGCTATTGCGATGGCCAGGCAGGGCGGTATTGGGATAATACATAAAAACATGAGTATCAAAAGACAGGCTGAAGAGGTTGATCGGGTCAAGAGGTCTGAGAGTGGTGTCATTGTTGACCCCTTTTATTTATCACCAGAGAAAAAACTCAGTGATGCTGAGGCTTTGATGTCAAAATATAGAATATCCGGGGTCCCGATTGTGGATAAGGATAAAAAATTGGTCGGGATTATTACCAATAGAGACCTCCGTTTTGTTAAGGACTATGACAGGGATATAGCTGAAGTGATGACAGATGAGGGATTAGTAACAGCCCCGGTGGGAACAACTGTTGATGAGGCTAAAGAAGCCCTGCAGGAACATAAAATAGAAAAACTTCCCCTTGTTGATGAAGATGGTTTACTTAAGGGATTAATTACTATTAAGGATATTGAAAAGGCTGAGAAATTCCCTAATGCTGCCAAAGATAGTCAGGGGAGATTACTAGTTGGGGCGGCAGTTGGTGTAACCGAGGATACTATAGAGCGGGTAACTGCCCTGGTAGAGGCAGAGGTAGACATTATTGTAATTGATACTGCTCACGGTCATTCTGCAGGGGTTTTAAACACTGTTGAACGGGTAAACGAGGCTTTCCCTGAATTGGAGATTATTGCCGGTAATGTTGCTACCGCCCAGGCAACAGAGGATCTTATTAAGGCAGGTGCGGATGTTGTTAAAGTAGGTATAGGTCCTGGTTCAATCTGTACGACCAGGGTAGTAGCTGGTGTTGGTGTACCACAGATTACAGCCATACTTGATTGTGTAGCCAGGGCAAAAGAATATGATATACCAGTGATTGCTGATGGTGGTATTAAATATTCAGGGGATATTGTTAAAGCCCTTGCTGCTGGTGCAGATACAGTAATGCTTGGTAGTATACTGGCTGGGACCGAAGAAAGCCCTGGTGAGTTTGAAATTTATAAGGGCAGGAGTTATAAGGTTTATCGTGGCATGGGTTCAATGGGGGCTATGCAGGAAGGCAGCAAAGACAGATATTTTCAGGAACAGGAACAGGAAGCCAAGAAACTTGTACCAGAGGGTATAGAAGGAAGGGTTCCCTTTAAAGGCCCCTTAGGTGATACTATCTACCAGTTAGTAGGTGGCATAAGGGCAGGTATGGGGTACTGTGGTACTAAAACCATTAAAGACCTCGGAGAAAATGCCCGTTTTATCAAGATAACTGCGGCTGGTTTAAGGGAGAGTCATCCCCATGATGTAAATATTACTAAAGAAGCCCCAAATTATTCTATAGATTAATCTAAAGTGATTTAATAAGATGTTTTGCCTATAAAGTGTAAATCCTAACTTTATAGGCTTTTTTAGATTTTAGATATGTGACAAGGGGACGTTTCGTTTGTCATGTTTTAAAGCATAAGGTAAATAAGGAAGTATTTTTTAAGATGATATAAAATGTAGTTTGTTTTACACTATAATTCTTGTATATAATATATAATATAGTTAGAATTGTTAATATTTGATTATACTAGGAGGTAAGGAAAATGTCTGATAAGATAAAGAAGGAGAAATTGATTATTATTGGTGGTGGGCCGGCTGGTCTTACAGCAGCAATATATGGGTTAAGGGCTGGTTTAGATCCCCTTGTACTTATGGGTCCTGAACCAGGGGGCCAGATTACTACTTCGCCGGAAATAGAAAACTTTCCCGGGTTCCCCGGGGGGATAAATGGTTTTGAATTAATGCAGAAAGTTATTCAACAGGTTGAGAGTTTTGAGGGGAGACTGGCCTATGAGATGGTAGATGAGCTGAATCTGAAGCAGAAACCGTATACTATCAAGACTGGAAACCAGGTATATCAGACTGATACTATAATAATAGCAACTGGTGCTTCTCCACGCAAACTGGGGCTTGTCAGGGAAGGGGAACTCCTGGGTCAGGGCGTTTCTTACTGTGCTACCTGTGATGGTGCCTTTTTTAAAGGGCAAGCTGTTGCTGTGGTAGGGGGTGGGGATGTTGCCCTTGAAGAGGCCAGTTATTTAAGTGGTTTTGCCTCTAAGGTTTATCTCATCCATCGGCGCAATCAGTTCAGGGGAACAAAGTTATTAGCTGATAGGCTAATTAGTAATCCAAAGCTTGAAATATTATGGAATTCTGAGGTTAGAGATTTACTAGGTGATGAAAAATTATCAGGGATTGTTGTGGAGAATAATAAAACAAATGAAAAGAAGGTATTAAATGATGTCAGGGGACTTTTTATTGCTATTGGTTATAACCCTAATGTCAGTCTTTTTGAGGGAATTATTGAGCTGGATGAGTCAGGTTTTATTAAGACTAATGATAGGTATATGACAAATATAGAGGGTGTGTTTGCTGCTGGGGATGTTCAGGATCCACTGTATCAGCAGGTAGTAACATCAGCTGGTAGTGGTGCAGCAGCGGCAATAGAAGCAGGTCAGTACATAGACAGTTTGCTTTAGTCTTCACTGAGGAGTTCAGCCTTTACTTTTTTGACTGTCATTAGAGATACACCGATTTTATTGGCAATTTCATAGTCTTCCAGAGAAGGCCAGATAGGGTTATAATCCTGCTGGTCTTTCTCTATATCTGTATTATCGTACCCTTCTTTTTTCATTTAATCAGCCCCTTAAGGATTAGTATGCATGTTTGAGATTTACTTTATACAGTAGTGAGGGGAGTCAATTGTGGTTAAATCTAATATATAGTGAAATTTGCAGGGATTTTAGGATTTATAGAGAATATAATTAATTACAGGAATAAAACAAAAAGTAGGGATGATTGTGAACGGTAAATTAATCGTTATTGAATCTGGTACTGATTCCAGTGGGAAAGCAACCCAGACAGATAAGTTATACCAGAGATTAAAAAAAGAATCTTATAATATAAAAAAGATACAGTTTCCAGACTATCAGAGCAGGTCATCAGAGCTGGTTAAGATGTATTTGAATGGTGAATTTGGCGGTAAACCAGGTGATGTTAACTCCTATGCTGCTTCAACTTTTTATGCTGTAGATAGATATGCCTCATATCAGTTAAAATGGAAAAAGGATTATCAGGATGGGAAGATTATACTGGCTGATAGGTATACTACCTCAAATATGGTCCACCAGGCCAGTAAGATTAAAGACCTAAAGGAAAAGGAAGAATATCTTGATTGGTTATATGACCTGGAGTTTAACAGATTTTTATTACCGGAGCCTAATCTGGTGATTTTTCTGGATGTTCCTCCTGAGAAGAGCCGTGTTTTAATGGATAAACGGGCAGAGGGTAAGGATATTCATGAACAGGATATTAATTATCTGAGTAGTACCTATGATAATGCCTGCTGGCTGGCTGAAAAATATAAGTGGCAGGTGATAGACTGTGTCAGGGGAAATATTATGCGGACAGTAGAAGAGATACATGAAGAAATTTATGATTTATTTACAGGTTTAATGCAGAGGTAAGCTGGCAAATTATAGTTAGGTGCTTGTGATCTAGGGTGAGCGATTATTAATTAAAGAAGGGAGAAAAAAGCAGATGAAAATGGTAATTGCTATTGTACATGACCATGATGCCCATCGCTTATTGGAGGCACTTAATCAGGGTGGATTCCAGGCGACGAAGATGGCCAGTACAGGTGGCTTCTTAAGAGAGGGGAATACTACTTTTATAATTGGGACAGAAGCAGGTGACCTTGATCAGGTAATAGAGATAATACGGGATAACTGTAAGTCGCGAAAAAAGACTGTTGCCCCTATGTCCCCTGTGGCTACTACACTGGAGAGTTATTATTCCTTCCCTATGGAGGTGCAGATTGGTGGTGCCACAGTCTTTATTATTAATGTAGAACAGTTTCTAAAATTATAATATAAATGACAGTTTGTAAGGGGAATAACGATGGGTTTTAAAGATATAATAGGACAAGATAGTGCGGTTGAGCTCTTAGTTGAGCAGTTAAAAAGTCGGCGGGTATCCCATGCCTTCCTTTTTATTGGAAAAGATGGGGTTGGGAAAAAGAGACTGGCTCTGGAGTTTGCCAGGGCATTGTTTTGCCCTGAGAAGGAGGCTGATGCCTGCGGCATTTGCCTCTCCTGTAAAAAGGTGTCTCATCAAAACCACCCTGATATTAGGCTTGTTGAGATTAATGAGGGTGACAATATCAAGATAGAACAGATCAGAGAACTCCAGCAGGAGATTGCTTATAAACCATATGAAAGTGACCGGAAGGTATTTATTATTGATCAGGCTGATCAAATGACAGTACAGGCAGCTAACAGTCTGTTGAAGACTCTGGAAGAACCCCCTTCCTATGCGCTTATAATTCTGCTGGTAGAAGAGACTGATAGTCTGTTACCTACAGTTATTTCGCGCTGTCAAAAAATCCAACTGAATAAGCTGGCCAGGGAAGAAATTGAAAAGAAACTTAAATCAGAGGGAGTAGCACCTGACAAAGCGGAGGTAATAGCTGGTCTAGCAGATGGTAGTCTTGGCAGGGCTCTGGCCCTACTGGGAGACGAGGAATTTTTAAATAGCCGGCAAGAGGTATACAGTATATTATATAATTTAGATAAGGTGGATACAGTAGATTTATTTAAGCAGGCTGATAAACTGACTACTTATCTAAATAACGGCCTGCCATTATTTGAGTTGATATTAAGTCTATTCAGGGATATAATATTATATAAACAGGGAAATAATAACAGGATAGTTAACTTCGATTTTATTGATGATATAAAGGTGATGGGAAAGAAGTATAAGATAGAGGAATTGATAGGGATTGTAAACTTGACAAATACTATTAGTGGTTATATAAGGGCTAATGTTAAAAAAGACTTAGCCCTACAGAACTTACTACTTAAGATTCGAGCTAAGAGGGTGTAAATATAAAATGGAGATAGTTGTAGGGATTAGTTTTAAGAAGGCAGGTAAGATCTATTATTTTGACCCTGGTGATATTGCTTTAGCAATTGGGGATAATGTAATAGTAGAGACTGCCAGGGGTATAGAGTTTGGTGAAGTAGTCCTGGGAAAGAGAGAGGTTGCTGAAGAAGAGATTGTTGCACCATTAAAAAAAGTAATCCGTAAAGCGACTGACAGGGATCAGAAAAAGAATGCTAGGAATAAGGAATTGGAGAAAGAGGCCTATGATATCTGTGAGAAAAAGATAGCTAAACACGGCCTGCCTATGAAATTGATTGATGTTGAATATACCTTTGATCATAATAAGGTAATTTTCTATTTTACTGCTGACGGCAGGGTAGATTTCAGGGAACTGGTTAAGGATTTAGCCAGGGTATTTAAGACAAGAATTGAATTGCGACAGATAGGAGTAAGGGATGAAGCTAAGATGGTTGGAGGGATGGGAATCTGCGGCCGGCCATTGTGCTGTTCTCTTTTTCTGCGTGATTTTGACCCTATATCAATTAAAATGGCTAAAAAACAGGAACTTTCTTTGAATCCAGCCAAGATATCTGGTGTTTGTGGGCGTTTGATGTGTTGTTTAAAATATGAATCCAAGATTTATAAGCGTTTAAAGAAAGAGATGCCTGATGTAGGAGAGACGGTTGAACTGGATATTGGGGAAGGTGAGATAGTAGAAAGGAATTTGGTTAAACAGACAATTACTGTAGATATAGGTGCTGATGAATATATTGAGGTAGAGATAGATGACCTAGATAATTATGAAGATGATGAATAGGAGAGGGTATCATGGATGAAGAGGTTCTAAGTGCCCTTGCTTATTTCCAGGAGCAGCTTGAAGAGATGTCACTCAGGTTTCAAAAATTGAAGGATATTACCTATAAGATATATCAGGAGAATGAGGAATTAAGGCAAGAGAATGAAGAATTAAAGGATATTGTCTTTGAAAAACAAAAAGAGCCTAAGGGCAAGGGTTATAGTAATTTATTTCGTTTATATAAGGAAGGATATCATATCTGCCATCCCAGTTTTGGTGAGAGACGAAAAGGAGACTGCCTTTTCTGTCAGAAATTGATGGATAAGCAGTTTGAGGAGTAGTAAAGATGGAAGAGATAACAGAGTTGATTCCAGGTAAACTGGATTTGATACAGGACTCCCGTTTTTTTAAGTTTGGTAATGATTCTGTTTTCCTGGCTGATTTTACAGTAGTAAAACAGGGAGAGACAGTTGTTGACTTTGGCAGTGGCAGTGGAGTAATTCCACTGCTTTTAGCATTCAAACAGAATCCGGGCAAGGTAATCGGTCTGGAATACCAGGCAGAATTAGTTGAGATGTCCAGGAGGAGTATAATTATAAATCAACTGGAAGAGCAGATAGAGATAATTCATGGTGATCTCAGCAGGGCAGGTGAATATATTAAAGTCAATACCATTGACCTCTTGGTTAGCAATCCTCCATATATGCCTGTGGACGGCGGCAGGATAAGTAAGGGGAGGGAAAAGGCTATAGCCCGGCATGAGATATATTGTACCCTGGAAGATGTAATCAGGGAAGGGGCGAAATTATTAAGGTTTGCCGGCAGAATGACCATGGTTCACCGGGTTATGAGGCTGGCAGAGATTATTTCACTGATGAAGGAATATCAGATTGAACCTAAACGGATGAGAATGATTCAGTCGGGGGTAGACAGCAGCCCCCGGGTTTTCCTGATAGAAGGAAGAAAAGGAGGCAAACAGGGAATGAGAGTTGAACCTCCTTTGATAGTATATAGTCGAGATGGCAGAGAATATAGCCCTGAGGTTAAGGGGATATATGGAGGGGGTGCTTATGGATAAAGCAGGTAGATTATATATTTGTGGAACCCCTATAGGTAATTTAGAGGATATAAGCCTTAGGGCTTTAAAGGTTTTAAAAAAGGTCCATTTAATAGCAGCGGAGGATACCAGAAGAACAAGGAATCTATTAAATTATTATCAAATAAAAACAAGCCTAAAGAGTTATCATGAACATAATGAAAGGGAAAGAACAGGGGAGTTGATCAGCTTACTAAAAGAGGGTAAGGATATTGCCCTGGTAAGTGATGCTGGTATGCCAGGCATCTCTGACCCGGGAAAGGTAATCTTTAAGGCGGCTGTTGAGGAAGGTATTGAACTAATCCCTATTCCTGGTCCTACTGCTGCTATCTCTGCCCTGGTGGTATCTGGTCTGCAAATGGACAGGTTTGTTTTTGAGGGTTTTTTACCTAGGTCTGGTAAAGAGAGGAAGCAGCGTTTAGCTGAGATAAAGGGTGAAGAGAGAACAGTCATTATTTATGAGTCACCTTACCGTTTAAGAGATACCCTTCAGGAATTGTTAGACCTGCTTGCTGAAAGGAAAGTGGCTGTAGTCAGAGAAATAAGTAAGGTCCATGAAGAAAAGGTTTATGGGCAGGTAGAAGAGGTTTTGTCTTTTTATGCTGATCAAGAACCGAAGGGTGAGTTTGTCATTGTTATTGAGGGAAGACCGGCACCTGAATTCAGTAAAGAAGGCTGGGAAGATATGACGGTTCTAGAACATCTCAAATTAATTATGGACCAGGGTGTTAGTAAGAAAAAGGCTATAAAAGAAGTCGCCCTGATAAGGGGGCTGCCTAAACGGAAGGTCTATAGTGAAGCAGTAGTTATTGACTATATTGACAATGATAATAAATTTTAATAAAATTATCTTGACTTTGAAGGAATATAAGGAGGGGTTAAATTTGGAGAATTTCACATTTTATAACTCAACGGAAATAATTTTTGGTAAAGGAGAAGTTAATAGAGTTGGTGAAAAAACAGCAGATTATGGGAAAAAGGTTTTGTTGGTAACCGGTGGTGGTAGTGTCAAGAGAATAGGGCTTTATGATAGGGTTATGAACGCTTTTGAAAACGCTGACCTGGAGGTTTTTGAGCTGACTGGTATCGAGCCTAACCCGCGGATAAGTAAGGTAAGAGAAGGGGTTGATATCTGCTTAGAAAAGGAAATAGATATAGTAATAGCGGTAGGTGGTGGTAGTGTTATTGATACAGCTAAAGCTGTTGCAGCAGGTGTCTGTTTTGACGGTGACCCCTGGGAGATGTTCACTATGGAAGGGGAACCTGATGAGGCTATTCCTGTAGGGGTTGTATTGACTTTAGCAGCTACAGGTTCTGAGATGAATGGTAATGCAGTAATATCTAATCTGGAAACCGAGCAGAAATTAGCTATTCATACACCAGCCTGTCTGCCTGTTTTTTCTATCCTGGACCCGGTGAATACATATACAGTTCCCAAGGAACATACAGTCTATGGGATTATTGATATAGCAGCCCATGTTTTTGAACAATATTTTAGTCACACTGAAAGCACTCCTATTCAGGATAGTTGGGCAGAAGGCATTATCAAAACCCTGATTAAAGAAAGTGAGGTTGTCCTGGAAAACCCCGAGGACTATAATTCCCGGGCCAACATTATGTTGGCTGGTACCATGGCAATTAATGGCCTTTTATCCATAGGGAAGGATGATGACTGGGCCAGCCATGCTATAGAACACGAGCTTAGTGCTATTTATGATATACCCCATGGTGGTGGCTTAGCTATTCTCTTCCCCAACTGGATGAAATATGTATTAAGTGAGGGGACAGATAAATTTGTTCAATATGCAGTTAATGTCTTTAATATAGACACCAAGGGAAAAAGTGATCAAGAAATAGCCCTGGCTGGTATAGAAAAAACCAGGGAATGGTTTAATTCTATGGGAGCTCCCGCTCGACTGGCTGATTATGATATCGGGGAAGATAAACTGGAAGAAATGGCAGCTAAGGCAGTTAGCCGTGGTCCTTTAGGGAGTTATAAGGTTCTTGAAAAAGAAGATGTACTGGAGATTTACAGGATGAGTCTCTAGTTGAGATAAAATGGAAAGGGGTAACAGATCAATGACCACTAAAAATACTTTTTATGTCACAACACCTATCTACTATCCAAGTGATAAATTACATATAGGTCATGCCTATACAAGTGTGGCAGCTGATACAATAGCTAAATTCAAAGAATTACAGGGTTATGACACTATGTTTCTTACTGGTTCTGATGAACATGGTCAGAAAATAGAACGCAAGGCAGCTGAAGCAGGAAAAAAGCCCAAGGTATATGTTGATGAGATTGTAGCCACTTTTAAGGCACTCTGGGAACGTCTGGAGGTTGATTATGATTATTTTATCAGGACTACTGAAGATAGACATGAAGAGGTAGTACAGGAGATTTTCAGGAAAATATATAATAAAGGTGATATTTACAAGGGGAAATATGAAGGATGGTATTGTACACCCTGTGAAGCCTTCTGGACTGAAAGGCAGCTTGAGGGGGAGAAACTCTGCCCTGACTGTGGTAGGGAGGTTGAATGGGTAGAAGAAGAGAGTTATTTCTTTAAATTAAGCAAATATGCTGATAGATTATTAAAACATATTAAGGACAATCCAGATTTTATACAACCAGAGAGCCGGCGTAATGAGATGATCAGTTTTATTGAGCAGGGCTTAGATGATTTAAGTGTCTCCCGGACTACCTTTGACTGGGGAATACCTGTGCCAATTGATGATAAACATGTTATTTATGTCTGGCTTGATGCCTTAAGCAATTATATTACAGCTATAGGCTACTTAAATGACGATGAAAATTTTAATAAATATTGGCCAGCTGATATTCACCTGGTAGGTAAGGATATCCTCCGTTTTCATACTATTATCTGGCCGATTATATTAATGAGTCTTGACCTGCCTTTACCCAAACAGGTCTTTGGCCACGGATGGTTATTGACTAAAACCGGTAAAATGTCTAAATCCAAGGGGAATGTTGTTGACCCTAATATGCTAATAGATGATTTTGGGGTTGATCCGATCAGGTATTATCTTCTGCGGGAAGTAGCCTTTGGAACAGATGGGACTTATTCAACAGAGGCCTTGATTCAGCGGATTAATTCTGACTTAGCCAATGACCTGGGAAATCTCCTGAATAGGACTATCAGTATGGTTGAACAATATTTTAATGGTGTGATACCAAAATCAGGTCCAGCTGAAGATGTAGATGAGGAGCTTAAAAGATTTGCTGCTAAAACTCTGGAATTGGTTGACAATAGTATGAGTGAGTTAAAATATGCTGTGGCCCTTGAAGAGATATGGAATTTAATCAGGAGGACTAATAAATACATCGATCAGACTACTCCCTGGGTACTGGCCAGGGATGATAATAAAAAGGATAGACTGGGAACAGTTTTATACAATCTCCTGGAATCATTAAGGATTACTGCTGGTCTTTTGAAACCATTTTTAGTTGAGACACCTTATAAGATTGGGGAACAGATTGGTATCAGGGATATGATTGAAGAAACAAACTGGGATGATTTAGCAAGCTGGGGGTTACTGCCAACAGGTGGGATAGTCAGTAAGGCAGAGCCTATCTTTCCCAGAATAGATATGGAGGAGTATTTTGCTATGGTAGAGGAAAGGAAAAAAGAACAGACTGTGAAAGAGGAGAAAGAAGAGAAAGAAGGTAATGATAAGCAGACAGGCAGTGGTTTAATTAATTTTGATGATTTTAGCAAAGTTGACTTAAGGGTTGCTGAGATACTGACAGCTGAAAATATTGAAAAAAGTAATAAATTATTGAAATTACAGGTTGATCTGGGGGATGAACAAAGGCAGTTAGTTGCCGGTATAGCTAAGCATTATCAGCCAGCTGATTTAGTCGGCAAAAAGATTTTGATGGTAGCCAACCTTGAACCAGCAACTATCTTTGGTGTAAAATCCAAGGGGATGATACTGGCTGCATCTAATGATGATGGTGATCTGACAATAACTACAGTTGATAAAGAGATTAGTAATGGGAGTCGGGTGAAATAAATATTTTCCCTTCTGTATAGTTTGACCTTTTTATAAAATAAACATCCCTTCATTCTTATTGAGGGGGTGTTTTCTGTATATTAAGGTCTTAATAGCTGACATTTGTGTTTGTTTTTGATATAATTTAGACAGAACTAAAAATTACTTGTTCATATATATAGATATAATCAAAAAAAGGAGGAGTAAGTAGGATGAAGAACCGTGATTATATACCTAAGGCAACCATAGAAAGGCTGCCACTATATTACCGCTGTCTGGATAAGATGGCTGTTTTTGATGGGGAAGAAGTAGTTTCCTCAAAAGAACTCGGAGGTAGACTTGGTATTCCATCTACTCAGGTCAGGAAAGACCTTTCCTATTATGGAGAGTTTGGCCGCCGGGGGGTTGGTTATGATGTTAGTGGTTTAAAGAAGTCGATTGGTAAGATACTAGGTGTTGACAGAGTCTGGCCAGCAGTGCTGGTAGGGGCCGGCAACCTAGGTAGGGCACTGGTTAATTATGAAGGCTTTAATAAGATGGGGTTGAATATTGTTAGTGTTCTAGATGCCGACCTAGGTAAAATTGGTAATAAAATAGATGATATAACAGTCGAGAGTATTAAAGAGGTGGAAAGGGTTGTCAGGGATGGTAGTATAGAATTAGGGATCATAACTGTACCAGGAAATGCAGCCCAGGAGGTAGCTGATGAATTGATAAATGCTGGGATTAAATCTATCTGGAACTTTGCTCCGACACGATTAATTGTCCCTAAAGATATTATTGTACGTAATGAAGACCTGGCTGTAGGTATAGTAAGCCTTATCTATCATTTAAGCTGGAATAAACATGATAAACATGGAGGCTAACTATAATTTCCGGTAAAAAGAAGAATAAACCTTTTCCAGGCCGTATTTTTGGGGGTTGAAAATAAATTCTGTATTACCGAGGAATAGATACCCACCAGGTTTAAGGACTGAGCTAAATTTATGGCAGAGCATATCCTTTATCTCGTTTGTCAGATAAATAAAGAAATTGCGGCTTAGTATTAGATCCCAGCCTTTAAGGAAGGGGTCATTAATTAAATCCATTTTTTCAAAAGCAACCTGGTTTTTTATCTTTTCCGATAAAATGTATTTTTTATTAGAATTTTGGTCAAGGGTAAAATACTTATCAAATACCCCAGTGGGTACATTTTCCAGTGAATTTGAGCCGTAAACACCTGCTTTAGCTGTATTAAGTATATCAGGGTCTAAATCACTGGCTAAGATCTGATATTTTTTATAATTTAATTCACTAAGGATTAGTGCCAGTGTATATGGTTCAGAACCATTTGAACAGGGTGCACTCCATATCTTGACACTGGAGTTATTTTTAAAAATCTTAGGTAGCAGTTTGTCTTCCAGATATCTAAAATTCTCCGGGTTACGGTAGAATTCAGATGTGTTGATAGTAAAATGGCTAAGGTATGCTTCTTTAAAGGAGGGGTCATTTTTTAAGAGCCTAAGACATTCATCATAATCAGCTATATTATGGCGGCGCATCAGGCTTTCTGTCCTCCTCTGGACACGCTTTAATTTATAACCACTTAGATTAATATTTAGGATATCAGAGGCAGTATCTTTGAAATCATTAAAGGTAATGGGCATATGGTTTATATTCTCCTTTCGACTAGTTCAATAATTTTAAATGGTATCTGGTGTAGGGGTAGTATTTCATCATAGGCATTGGCCTTGATAGTTGAACCGGGCATACCATAGACAAGGGCTGTACTCCTGTCTTCTACAATACCGAAGCCATTGTTTTTCTTGATGTTTTTCATGCCCTCAGCCCCATCAGAGCCCATACCGGTTAAGATAACACCTATTACCCTATCTTTAAAATGCCGACTGGTTGAGGTCATCATGTAATCCACACAGGGCCGAACACCCCATTTAGTTGCCCATTGGTTAAGGATAACCTTGCCTTGTTTGTTGATTTGCATGTGGTAATTGCCAGGGGCCAGCAGGGCAAGACCAGGTGTCATTGTATCACCTTCAGCGGCTTCTTTTACAGTAATAGCTGATTCCTGGTTAAGTCTATTGGCAAAAGAGGTGGTAAAACCTGCTGGCATATGCTGTACAATTAATAGGGCGGCTGGAAAGCCAGCTGGTATTACTGGTAAAACTGCTTTTAAGGCTTTGGGCCCACCTGAAGATGTACCGATGGCAATAATGGGAAAATTCTTTTTGGGTTTTTTTCTTGATATTTTACTCTTATATGGAGTTATGGGTTTAATTTTCAACGGGTCTTTTGGTTCCATCCTGGCTGCAGCTTTGATTTTTAAAATAAGGCTTTTGGTTATGTCATCTATATTCATACTGACTGAGCCGTCTGGTTTTGGTATAAAGTCAAAAGCCCCTAATTCAAGTGCCTTCATGACAGTTTCTCTGTCATCCATAGCACTGATCATAATAGTAGGGATAGGGTGTTTTAATTTCATTATTTCCCTTAGGGTCTCCAGGCCGTTTTTTTCAGGCATTTCAACATCCATAGTGATTACGTCTGGTTTGATATCTTCTAGTTTTTTAAGTGCCTTGGCACCATTACTTGCAGTAGCAATAACTTTTAGGTCGTCACTCTCTTCAATGGTGTTTTTAAAAATCTGTCTCATAAAGAGGGAGTCATCTACTACCATTACTTTTATCATAATAAAACCTCCCGTATATTAATTTGTTTGGACAAATATTTTTATATGCCGGGATAATAAGTTTCAACTTTATAGACAAAAGACTTTTTCCGACAAAGATACATAATATATAATTTCTTCTTTCTAATCAAAAATCCTGCATGAAATGTGGTGAAATAATGAAAATAAGGGTTTCAGTTTTGGCAAGTGGTAGTTCTGGTAATTCAATTTATATATCTAGCAATAAATTTAGTCTTTTAATTGATGCTGGATTGAGTGGTAAGGAAATCAGTCATAGATTAAAGAAAATAGGTGTTTGTGCTGAGGAGTTGGACGCAGTGTTAGTTACTCATGAACATTCAGATCATATCAAAGGAGTAGGGGTTTTATCAAGGAGATATGATCTGCCTATCTATGCCAATGAGTTGACCTGGCAGGAAGCTGCTAGCCATCTTGGTAAAATCAAAGAAAAAAACTGTCAGGTATTTAAGGGTGATTTTTCCCTTGGGGATTTAGATATTTCTCCTTTTAGCACCTCACATGATGCTGTTTCTCCAGTCGGTTATATTATTAGTTGTGGTAAGACTAATATTGGGGTTGCCACAGATACAGGTTATATATCCAGTGAGATGGAAGAAAGACTCAGGGGATTAGATTTGTTAGTAATAGAGGCAAACCATGACCTGGATATGTTAATGAATGGAGGTTATCCCTGGCATTTAAAGAAACGAATTAATGGAGATAAGGGACATTTATCTAATGATGCTGCAGCTGCTTTGTTACCCAGGCTTATTAATAGTAATTTTCCCCGCATATTGCTGGCCCATCTAAGTAAGGATAATAATAGGCCGGAACTTGCTTACATAACGGTTAAAAACAGTCTGGAGAATAATGGAATATATATTGACAGAGACCTGAAGCTAGATATGTGCTGCCGTGATAAGCCGACAGGGCTTTATGAGCTTGGATAAAGGGGTTTAAGCTATGAACTTATTCTTTAAAATCTGCTTAATTTTACTGGGCTGTTTTTTTCTGGGCTTGCTTATATTATATGTTACAATACTATTCTCCACAGAAAAAATCCGTGAGATTCCAATTATTATCGAACAGGAACCAGATAAATTAATCAGCCGCTTTTATTATAGTAAGCACCTTAACAGAGAAGGAGTTAATAATGGAGATAAATATTATTTGTCCAGGGAAGGTAAAAGAAGATTACTTGCAGATCGGTATTAATGAGTTTATTAAACGATTACAGCCCTATACTGGGGTGAATATAAGGGAGGTAGCTGATGAGAAAATACCTGCTAATCCCTCAGAGGCTGATTTAGAGAGGGTTAAAGATAAGGAGGGGAAAGGGATTATTACTGCCCTGGCAGATAAAACATATATAATTGTCCTTGATGTAAAAGGCAAACCCATGACATCCCCCGGTTTAGCTAAATCAATTCAGAATTTACAGTTAAATGGTCGCAGTAGTATCAGTTTTGTTATCGGTGGAGCCCTGGGGTTAAGTAAGCATGTACTTAAAAAGGCCGATTACCGGCTGTCACTTTCTCATATGACTTTTACCCACCAGATGGTAAGATTGATACTTCTTGAACAGGTTTATAGGGCTTTTAAGATAATACGAGGTGAACCGTATCACCTGTAATGCATAAAACATCGTAACCCTATGGGTATCTTGGGGTCTCCCTTATGGAAATCAAGTTATATAATTCAGAATTGAAGGTGATGGAAGTATTATGGGGGGGAAGGCACTTTAACAGTTGTTTAACTGGCTCGGATTTTGAAAAAAGACACATGTAAATATTCCTGAGAAGCCCACTGCCAGAGATTTCTTCACTACAGGTTTGTGAGTTTGTTAGATTAAAAATAAATTTGTTAAAGAGGTGGTATTAGTTATGAAAAAAGCTATTATAATTGGCGCTTCTTCAGGGATAGGGAGAATTAGCTAAAGTCTTATCTCACAATAATTATCTTCTTGGCTTAGTTAGTAGAAGGACAGAATTATTAAAAGAAATTCAACAGAGATTACCTGGAAAATCGCATATTAAAAGAATTGATATTTCTTCTTTGAATAGCAGGGAATATTTAGAAGAGCTGATTAGCGAAATGAGTGGGGTAGATTTAATAATCATTAGTGCTGGTTGTGGGTTTATTAATCCTGAACTTGAATATGAAAAAGAAAAAAGGACAATTGATGTAAATGTTTCAGGCTTTAGTGTAATGATAAATGTTGCATATAGATACTTTTGCAAAAAAGGGAGGGGACATATAGTAGGGATTTCATCAGTTGCTTCTATTAGAGGTGGGCAAGATGCACCTGCTTATAATGCATCAAAGGCATGTTTCTCCTGAAAAGGTCGCCTTGCAAATATACAGTGCTATTGTTAAGAAGAAAGAACATGCATATATTACAAAACGTTGGGCGTTGATAGCCTGGTTACTTAAGATTATACCTGATTGTATATATCAAAAATTGTGATTGTTGAAATAGAAGGTTATTTATGATTTTTAGGTTATGAAGTTTAAAAAAGGAGAAGATTTCTTTGAAATTAAATAAAGTGGGTTTATTATTTTTGTTATTTGTTTTTTGTGTACTTTCTGCCTGTAATAAGGTTGGAACTGGAACTGATAATAATAAACATAGTCTTCTATATATTTAGTTAAAGATTTATCAGTAGAAGAAGCTATGAGCATGAATATTGATGAATTACCACTGGAAACTTTACCTGTCTTAACAGATAATGAAATAGAAAAATATAATTGGGGGGAACACACTTTTTACATAAAGAATGGTTTTAATATAGAGGGAAAATTAGAAGGGAAAGTACCATTAAATGGTAGACCGTTTGTATTTCTTATAGATGGTAAAAGAATATATTTGGGGAGTTTCTGGAATATGCTTTCTTCCTTACACTGGCCTAATATTCCGACGATTAATTCTGTATGGTCAGGGGAATTTACCGAGAATAAATACCATATTGCAAAAGCAAACGAACAACAGGACCCAAGAGAGGACAAAAGAATATTTGAAACCTTAAAAAGTTTAGGGAAATTGGAATAGTCCTGAAATATATTAACTCTTACCTGTAAAAAAGTCTGAAAAAATAAAAAGAGAAAGGGGTTTTGATCATGAAAAGACTTGCACTATTTGGATTGTTGATTTCAATTGTTTTAATGGTAATTTTTTGCAGCACAGGTAATGTAAGCTCAACAATGGAGAAAGGGGATATAAGTAATTCCAGGGGAGAACACCTGGAATATTATTTAGGGAAAAAGTCAGATAAGGAACTAAGTAATAAGCTTTTAGTTATGATTCAAGGGTCAGGCAGAGAATCAATAAGAGAAAGTTTTGGTATGGGTGCTGAAGGGGCAACTCTGGGTTATGATGTTCTGTATATGGAAAAATATGCTTTTGATAATGAAGAGATGTATAATAAAACAAATTGTAGAGAAAGAAGAATTGGAGACATTGAACTAGTTATAAATCATGTTATTAATAATGTATATGATAATAATCTAAAAGAAGTCCTTATCTTGGCAAATAGTGAAGGTGGTTCAATAGCACCTGAGATTGCATATGATATAGAAGGAGTCACTCATATGATAATCATGGGGGCAGGTGGTTATTCTCAAGCCAAAGAATTTGAAACTTTAGTTAATAAAGAAATTAATGATGATCAAGAAAGAACTTTTGGAAAAGCTGGAATAAAAGATTTACAAGAGCTAAATGCAAAATTCAGAGAAATTACTAGTAATCCAACTTATGATAAATTCTGGTTAGGTCATACATATAAGTACTGGAATAGTTTTTTAAATTATAAACCAGATATATATTTAGATAAACTGGATATACCTGTATTATATATAATAGGAAAAGAAGATAATAGTGTACCTTATCAGTCGGTTGAATCTCTAGCAAATAAATTTTCGGATAGGAATAATTTTGCTTTCAAAATTATTTCAGGGCTTGATCATAGTTTTACTGATAAATCTGGAAAAAACAAATTAAAAGAAGTAATGGAAAGAGTAATTTTACCATGGCTTAAGAAATAATAATTAATCTAGTGCATATAATTTGAATGTATTTCTGATGATATAGAAAAAAAGAGCGATTGAAGTAGATAAAAAACTATAGTCTTTTAACACGGTTATTACGTTCAGACGAAGTACTTTCTTCATTAGTATCTTTCCAATTTTTCTGAATTGTGAACTGTTTGTATGAAAATACGATGTCACCCTAATAAAGTCCAAAGTTAAATTGCGAAATAATAAGTATAACAACAGTAATCAATTGTAATAAGAGATACAGGAATAATGGCAACTAGAACAATTAAGAATAATAGACAGAGAAGAACCACTGCTATGCTGACACCTTTTATGCCTTGTGGGGCAAAATTACCTGTAATTGCGCTATTTGCAGGTGCCTTTTTTAATGATGCTGCCTGGGTGGGAACATTAATGTATTTTATAGGTATTGTAATCATCATTATTGGGGCTTTAATTGTATTAAGAATTACTGGTGAGAAAAATTCAAGGTCATTATTCATTATGGAAGTGCCAGAGTATAAAGGAGCCAAATGTATTGGCTGTCCGTACAGTCCTACAGATGGTAGTAGTTGTGTTTGTAACCATGATTTAGAGTAATTTTTAATAGAAAAAGCAGGGAAAAAGGGTAGCCAATATTTATAAGGGCTACTTTTTTTAGATTATAAAAAAATAAATAATCTTGCCTTTTAAATTAGAAGATTGTTAACTCTCTTTTAAAAAAGAAGGATTTTTTTGAGTAATGACGTATAATATATATATAAGAATATTGTCGAAATATGTAGAAAGGACATATCTAGAAAAATGCAATGTGAAAATGCAAGAAGATTAGAGATGAGATTAGGTAGATCTTTATATTTTAAACTTAAGCTAGCAAATTATTTTAAGAAAGCAGGTGGTTTTTAAAAATACATAGTTTTAATTTTTTTTTAAGGATAAAATTGAATTTGTTAACTGAGTCTAATTTCTTGTAGAGTCTAGATTTTATAAAATAGTGGGGGGAGTAGTTAGTGTATGAAAAAACTTAGTCATAGGATTATCTTGTCAGTTTTATTGTTAATTATTATTACATGTTCAGTAATTGCTTATATAAGTATAAATCAGGCCTCCAGTAATATTGGAGATGAGGCTAGTAAAAAAATGGAAAAAGAAGCAGCTATGTATGCCAACGAATTTAGTTTACAGTTAAATACTGTGGGAAGTAAAGTTAGTACACTAGGTTCAATAATAGAAGAAACTATAGATTTAAATAATCTTTATAATGAGAATTATGTTATTTCATACAAAAAACAGATAGCTCCGATAATAAAAAATATAGCTGAATCCAGTGAAGGTGTTAATGGGGTATATATCTTTTTTAACCCTGAAGTTGTTGGTTCAGAGTCAGCACATGACATTTATTATTATGATGAAAAAGCTAATGGGAAATTTAAGCGAGTAAAGGAAAAGGATATAGAGGAATATGATGAGAGTTCTGGAGAGATGGATTGGTTTTATAGCCCATATAGAGAGGGTAAACCGTGTTGGACAGAACCGTTCTATTATGAACATATCGATGATACTGTAATTTCTTATGTGAAAGCAGTAGTGATAAATGGGAAATTTATAGGTGTTATAGGTATGGATTTTAGTTTTAATGACATACAAAATACAATAAATGCGGTTAAGTCATATCAGACAGGATTTGCTTACTTAATGAACGAAAAAACGGAGTTTATAGTACATCCTGAATATGATAATACAGAATCACTCTACAGTCTGGGCTTGACAGGAGCGGCTGAAAAGATACAGGGAAATAATAGTGGTATATTTATTAATAAAGATCAGGGGAAAGAGCTGTACAATAGTTATGCAAAACTAAGTAATGGGTGGATAATGGTAATAGCTGCCCCGCGGAGTGAAGTTTTCGCAAAAATTAGTTCCCTAAGGAATTTTATCTTAATTATAACTATTATTATATTAATAATATCTGCTATTATAATGTATCTTCTAGGTAATAGTATTGCCAGGCCTATAAATGAAATGGCCAGGATTATTGATAAATTATCTAATTATGACCTATCCTTTGAACAGAATAGTAAGGCTATTAAGTATTTAAAGAGAAAAGATGAAATTGGGCAGATTAGTAATGCGTTGTCTGTTATGCAGAAAAATTTTATTGAACTGATACAGTCAATAAAGGATGTTTCCAACCAAGTAGCTGCTTCGAGTGAAGAGCTATCTGCCAGTGGGGAACAGGTTGGGGAAACAGCTGAACAGGTCGGTGCTGCAATTCAGAATGTGGCTTCAGGTGCTGAAGAACAATCAGCTCAGGTAGAAGAAACTACCAGTAACATTGAAGACATGATAGAACAGATTGAACAAATAGATGTTAATAGTAATACTATGATTGATTCAGCGGAAAATGTTATGGAACAAATTGGAGTAGGTAACAAAGCAGTAAAAAAATCTATTTTACAAATTAATGAAGTTAGTAGTGATACCAGGGAGGTTGCTCATATTATACAAAATTTGGGAAATATCTCTGATGAAATAGGTGGTATTATTGAAATTATTAATGGTATAGCAAACCAAACTAACCTTCTTGCTTTAAATGCTGCAATTGAAGCTGCCCGTGCAGGGGAAGCTGGAAGAGGATTTAGTGTAGTGGCCGATGAAATTAGAGAACTGGCTGAAGATTCAACTGAATCAACTGAGAGAATAGCTGGCTTGATAAAACAGATTCAAGGGAGTGTAAAAGAGGCAGTTGGTAAAATGGATGAAAACATAAAAACTGTTAATAATAGTGTTAATTCCATCGAAGATAACGGAAAGATATTTAATAGTATAAGTGAGCTGTCAAATAAACTTATGGATATGATTAATGGGGTTAAAAGAGATGCCAGCGACCTGGCAGTAAGGAGTGATCAAGTAATAGCAGCTATAAATAATGTTGCTGCAGTAAGCCAGGAAGCAGCGGGCAATTCTGAAGAAGTAGCTGCGTCAAGTGAAGAACAGGTTGCAGCAACAGAAGAGATAGTGGCAGGTACTAAGTCATTGGCTGATATGGCTGATGAGTTGGCAAATCAGGTGAATAAATTTAAAATATAGGTGGGAAATATTATTTTCCATATAATATTAATATTAGATAATGATTTAATACTATGATTATCAGTTTAATTTTTTAGCTACCTAAAGGTTGCAGGTGAATTGCTTTCATTTGCAATCTTTTTTTATTTTCTACAGTTCTTCATGTGGATTAGAGTCTTTTACCGGCTGTTCTTTTAGATTGTAGTTTGATTACTGTGTAAAGAATGACTCCTAGAATATGAAAAAATTTTCTTAATAGTTTAGTAGGACATTTAAAAATTAAGAAATGGACAGTGATTTTAATTTGAAAAACTTGATCATTATCTTTCAATTGATAGATACATTTGGTATAATCAATCAGAGGTTAAATGACCTCATTTTGTTTTTTGGTCTGGCTTATATTTATTATAGTTGGGGTGATATAAAAATGAATTTATCCTTTTTAAACAAACAAAAAAGTGATGGGAAAAAATCTATTCGGGCCAGGATCACCCTTATATTTATTTTAGTGATTATGATTATGACTATAGCCTTCTTTTTTTTCATGATGAGAAAAGATATGATCAGTAATGTATATCAGAAAGATATGGATACAAATCTTAAGCTGAATCAATTATCCCTGGAATTAAATAATAACTCCAGGATATTTAATTTGTATTTTCAGACCAGGGATCAGGAAGATTTAAATAGTTATATTGAGTCAAGAAATATGATAAGAGAATTGGTGGTTGAGTTAAAAGATAATGTAGCTGAAGATAAAGACAGTCGTATTTTTTACAGGACACTCTCTAATATGCTGGTTTATCATGATGAATTAGTTAACGAAATATTTAATAATAAAATATCAAATGCTGAGACTTATCAAATTTTAACTGATCTTAGAACCCTTTATTCATATATGAATAGTCATGCCCAAAAATTAATCATTTCCTATCAGGACTACAGCAGTAGTAAATATATGAATTTATTAGAGGAATATCAAGCTATGGAACGACGAATATATACGTTAACTATTCTAACCAGTATTATCTGTCTTTTTTTTGCTCTGGTTCTTTCTAATGATATTTTAAAAACAATAGATAGGCTTTCAGCCTCTGCCCGCTCTTTATCAGCAGGCCACTGGGAGGTTCGCGATATAAAAGAAAATAAATACCGTGAATTGAATATTATGGGTCAGACTTTTAATTTAATGAAACATAATATCAATAAATTTATCAAGGAGCTGAAGCAAAAATCTGAACTGGAAAATAAATTAAACAAAGAAAAACTTGCCAGTGTTGAAAAAGATAGATTAATTAAAGAGACCCAGTTAATGAATTTGCAGATGCAGATAGACCCTCATTTTCTTTTTAATACGTTAACTACAGTTGCCAGAATAGCTTTATTTGAAAAGGCAAGAAAAACAGAAAGACTAATTGTTGCTATTTCTAGAATTTTAAGATATAACCTTGATAATAAGGGAAAAATGGTAGAAATAACTCAGGATTTGGAGGTACTGCAGGCATATTTATCAATCCAGCAAATTCGTTTTCAATCACAGATGAAGTTTAATATCCAAATAGAAGGAAATATTGCGGGTATATTGGTCCCGCCCATGATACTGCAACCAATTGTAGAAAATGCCATAATTCATGGACTGGCAGATATAGATGAAAATGGGAGAATAGATATTAAAGTTATTAAAAAAGAAAAATACCTAGAAATTAAAATAATAGATAATGGAAAAGGTATTGATTCAGAATACCTTAAAAATATTTTTCAAAAAAAGGGTGGTAACAGGGGAAGATCAACAACAGGTCTGGGTCTGGCAAATGTGAAAAAACGTCTTGAATTGCATTATGGAGAAGAGTTAATCAGCATAAATAGTGTTTTAGGTCAAGGAACAGAAGTTATAATCCAAATTCCACTGAGAAAGGGGGGATATAGATGATTAAATTAATGATTGCTGAAGATGAATATATGGAAAGAAAGGCTCTTAGGTATTTTCTGAATAAGTATTATAGTTCTGAAATTCAAATAGTTGCAGAAGTTGCCAATGGGGAGAATGCTTTAAGTCAGGCCCTTATACAAAAGGTCGATATTATTTTATTAGATATTCAGATGCCTAAGTTAGATGGTTTAAAGGCTGCGGAATTAATAAAGGAAGATTTTGCTGATATCGAAATAATAATTCTCACTGCCCACAGCAAATTTGAGTATGCAAAAAAATCAATTCATATTGGGATTAGCGATTATCTAGTTAAACCCTACCTGGAAGAAGAGTTTCGGGAAGTTTTAGATAAAACCATTGAGAAAATCAAATCTAAAAAAAAGAAAAAATCTAGTCAGTTAAATCTAAAAAATAAACTAGCAGAATTAACACCATTACTAGAACAGGAAATAATCCTGGAAATCATTTACGGAACTAGTTCATCCTTAAAAAAATTTGTGGAACATAAAAAATTGTTGGACATTAATTCTAATAACTATATGTTTCTGATTATTGGTGCATCTGATTCCTGCATGTATCATAAAGAATTATTGTTTAAAATTAAAAAGAAAATTAATAGAATTATTGATCGAATTATTGCTTCTATAGCCCTGCAGGATATGGTGTTTTTATTATTAGATGATGAAATTGCTAGGATAAAAGAGTCCAGAGAATTTAAGGAGCTTATCTTTGAGCTTAAATGTGATTTTAAACTTAACTACCATACTGAGATCATAATTGCTCAAAGTCAGATATATAATGAGGTAGGGGATATATATCATTCTTATAATCAAGCTAAGTCTGTTTTAATGGATGAAGGAAATAAGATTAAAAAACCATATCAAAGAGAAAAAGTTATTTGTGGTAAAATTATTGACCGGGATCTTGATGCTGCTATCAAAGAATTTAATAATATCTTCAGTATTTTGATAGAATGCTATGGTAAAAATGCAGGAAAAATAAAAAAATACCTAAAAGAATTTATTATTTTGCTTAATAGGGATATTAAAGATTATTTTGGTAGTGACATTGAGTTGTTTAGTACACAGCAAGTAGAAAAAGAGATATTTTCTTTTGAAGACCTTTATGATATTAAGATATATATACAGCATCTAATAAGTAAAGTTGTATCGATTATATTAGAATATCAAAAAGATGGCAAAAATCAAGTTATAGAAACAGTTAAAAACTATATAAAGGAAAATTATAATGAAGATATTAGTTTAAGCGAAATGGCTGAATATACCTCGTTTAGCCGTTACTATTTAAGTAGATTGTTCAAAGAGATTGAGGGTATTAATTTTAAAGATTATCTAATTAAGGTTAGGATGGAAAAGGCTAAAGAACTATTAAAAAGCGGGGAAAAAATAAAAGACATAGCTGATTTAGTTGGATATTCAAACCCCAATTATTTTAGTAGTGCCTTTAAAAAATATACAGGTATTTCCCCTACAAAGTATTTAAAAGCTTGATTTTTTAAATAATAATTTAAAAAAGGCAAGAAATTATAGAAAACAGCAATAAAACATATAGTTTTGATAATTTATAATTGATAGAATTTAATTAATAAATTATTAAGGGGGAAGAGAAAGTGAAAAAAATATTTGTGTATGTTTTATTGGCTACCTTAGTATTTTCATTAGGAGCACAGGCTGCGGAGATTACTCTACGTTTAGCAGACAATCAACCAGAAGGATATCCTACTGTTGTTGGAGCTAAAGAATTTGCCCGTCTGGTAGAAGAGAGAACTGATGGAAGAATTAAGATCGATGTATATGCAGGTGGAATTCTGGGAGATGAGAGTTCTACTATAGAACAGGTGCAATTTGGTGCTATTGACTTTGTAAGGACATCTATTACTCCAATGGCTAATTTTGAACCTGCTATGAATGTTTTATCATTACCTTATCTTTATCCAAGTGAAGAATATATGTTTCAGGTTCTCCAGGGAGAGATTGGGGAAAGTGTCCTTGATGGATTAAAAGATGCTGGTATTATAGGTCTTACCTGGTATGATTCAGGTGCGCGTAGTTTTTATATTGCTGATAAAAAAGTAACAGGTCCTGAAGATTTGAAAGGATTAAGGATTCGTGTGCAGGAAAGTCAGTTAATGATGGATATGGTAGAGGCATTGGGTGCATCCCCAACTCCAATCTCCTGGGGTGAAGTTTATAGTGCCTTACAGACTGGTGTAGTTGATGCAGCTGAGAACAACTACCCTGGTTGGTATTATAATAGTCATCACGAAGTAGCACCTAATTTCGTAGAAGATGAACACAATCGTATTCCAGAGTTGATTATTATGAGCAAAATCACCTGGGATAGTCTGAGTGAAGAAGACCAGAAGATTATTAAACAGGCTGCAGTTGAATCAACTGAAGTTCAACGTGAAGCCTGGGATGCTAGAACAGAAGAGGCCAAAAGACAGGCTGTAGAAGAAGGGGCAAACATTACCACCCTGACAGCTGAACAAAAACAGGCCTTTCAGGATGCTGTAATGGATCTTTATCCAAAATACAGTGCAGGATATGAAGACCTGTTAGATAGTATTCTTAATTTTGAAATGGAAGAATAGAGTTAGTTAATAATAAATATTAATATTCAAATCAAGGGTGGGGAATCTTTTCTCCACCTTTTATAAAGGGTGGAAAAGAATGAATAAAAAAGAAAAAAATCAGGGAGCCCTTGTTAAGGGTTTAGATTTTTCAGAAAAGATGATTAGTTATATCGCCATGTTATTTTTAGTAATAATGATACTTATAGTTAGTACTACAGTTTTTACCAGATATGTTTTTAATTATACCTTTCGCTGGTCAGATGAGGTTGCACTCTTAATGATGATCTGGTTTGGTTTTATTGGGCTTGCACTGGGTGTTAAAAATTCTATTCACTTAAGTATTGAATATTTCATGAGTCTTATTCCTGATAAGTATCAAAAATATATTTATCAGTTAGAGAATGTTTTAGTGGCTTTTTTTGGCTGGTTTATGCTCAAATATGGGTATCAATTATATATGAGAACAAAAGCCACCAGATTGCCGGCAACCCAATGGTCAAGGGGTTTATTATTTATTATGCTTCCGATTTCAGGTGCCCTGGTACTATTATATTCCCTTGGTAAAATGTTTAATTTTATAAAACAAAAAGAGACTAAAACTGCTGCGGTTGCAAAAGATGAAGATGATAAAGGGGGGAATTAAATTATGGACACAGCGATTATAATCTTATTAGGTTCTTTCTTAGTGATGTTAGTTCTTAGAATCCCTATTGCCTTCAGTCTTGGTATATCAACACTACTTACAGCCTTTTATGTAGGTTTACCTCCTATGGTAGTAGCACAGCAGATGGTAAAGGGGATTAATTCTTTTTCTTTGATGGCTATCCCTTTCTTTATTATAGCAGGAGAGATTATGGGTCAGGGTGGGATATCTGACCGTTTAATCAAATTTTCCAATGTGATGATCGGATGGATGCGCGGGGGGCTGGCTATGGTTAATATTTTAGCCAGTATGTTTTTTGGTGGGATTTCTGGTTCATCAGTAGCTGATGTTTCTTCTATTGGTACTATTCTTATACCAATGATGGAAAAGAATGGCTATGATAAAGATTATTCAATAAATGTAACTATTACTTCATCAGTACAGGGAATTATTATTCCCCCCAGTCATAATATGATTATATATGCCCTGGCGGCAGGTGGGGGAATTTCTGTTGCTAAATTATTTTTGGCGGGTGTTGTACCTGGTGTCTTGCTTGGTATAGCTTTAATGATCTTGAGTCATCATATAGCTGTTAAAAGGAATTATCCGAGAGAAAAAAGGGTTTCTTTTAAAGAATCTTTGAAGATTGTTCGGGATAGTATTCTTGGTCTGCTAACAGCATTTATTATTATTGGTGGGGTAACAAGCGGTATTTTTACAGCTACAGAATCAGCTGCCATTGCTGCCGTCTATGCCTTTATAATTACTTTTTTTGTCTATAAAGATATACCTCTCAAACAAATGGTTGGTATTTTGAGGAATTCTTTAAGTACACTCTCTATGGTTGTAGCAATAATTGCTACTTCCAGTGCCTTTGCCTGGATGATGTCCTATCTACAGGTGCCAAAGATGATTACAGAGGCTTTACTAAATCTTTCTAATAATCCGATTATTATTCTTCTAATTGTTAATGTAATATTACTGTTGCTGGGAACAATTATGGATATGGCTCCATTAATTCTTATTGCAACACCAATCCTACTGCCTGTTGTGACAAGTGTTGGTATGAATCCAATTACTTTTGGTGTGGTAATGATGTTAAATCTGGGGGTAGGTTTACTTACACCCCCGGTGGGTTCAACACTCTTTGTAGGTTGTTCTATTGGTGGTGCTTCAATTGAGCGCATAGCCAGAAAGTTAATTCCTTTTTATCTGCTCTTAGCAGTTATGGTTTTATTGTTAACTTTTATTCCAGAACTGACATTATGGCTGCCTAATTTTCTGATGGGATAGTATGGTAATAAAATACAATCTATTATCTCAATTAGATATATAAGATTTAAAATAAAAACCTCTGTAAAATTACAGGGGTTTTTAAAGTTAAACTGTTGACTATTTTTGATTCTTAGTATAATAATCCAATGGGATATAGATTATTTTACTTATATTGTTTTTATTTGTCTTAATATTAACTTGTTCAATAGCATAAGGAGCATCAATAGTAATTGGTGTAAACTTTAATCTGGTTTGATATAAATATTGAAATATGAATTCCATATTAAAATAATTTGCAGAGATAATAAATTTGATATATTTGTATGCTGGTATCTTTTTCCCAAGAAAAATAGAAGGGGTATCTTCTGGTAAAGGGGCCTTATATGCTATTAGTTTGGGTTGCATATGACGATAGTTTATAGGATTAAAGTAAATGATAAATTTTTCTGGATTTTCTTTTGCAGTTTTCAACTTGTTTGTAATTTGATTTTGTAATTTATTAGTGATTTTTTTATTTGTAACTAGACCTACAAAATAAAGAGCCTTTTCATTTATAATTTCTGTTTTAATATTAACCATGATGTTATTTATATAATCCAGATATTCTTGGGTTATTGCTTGTTTAAGTACTAATTTATCCAGGTCTTTTTTAGTTTTGATATGGCTGGGTAGGTAGTTAAACATTTTTGTAAAGGCTCTTGTGAAGGTTTCATGGCTGTTAAATTGATATTCAAAGGCTATATCGATAATTTTTTGCTCATTATTGATTAATTTTTTTGCAGCAATCGATAATCTGCGTCTCATTATATAATCATAGGGACTATGCCCTGTAGTTTTACTAAAAATACGAGAAAAATAATAAAGAGAATAACCAATATGATTAGCAATTTTTTCGACAGACAAATCATTTTTCAAGTTATTTTCGATGTATTCAACAGCTTTATAGATATCTTCAATCTTTTTCATATATTATCATCCTAAGGCTTTTTTCTTACAGGAATATAAATATCTACTGCTGATTCCTTTATTTGGTCCATTCCTTTAAAACGTTCATCATAGTATTGGATATTGTAATTATAAGGACTTTCATAACCTGAATCTGGAAGCCATTTATTATATATTTGGTTCTGCCAATCAGAATTAATTTCATTACCCTTTAGAGTGAAAACGGCATATTTGCTTGCTGGTAGTTGTTTGGCGACACAATTAAGAGGTATATATCCTATTTTTTCTACTAACACACCTACAAATACTTCATATATACCAATTTTCATTGATTCTTCTGTAGTTATAAAGACTTCTAGAGAAACATTTTTTTTGATTCTGTTTTTTATTTGCTCAGGATATTTACTTAGGAATGTTTCAAATCTATTCCATAAACGGCCTATTTCATTATTTTCATCCCAAAATGCATGATTACTAAAAGGGTCACCATAAAAATCCATTCCTAACAAAAACATTGTATTTTCATAAATGATTTTTTTTGCTTCCATACTAATTCCCCCTATTAAAGCAAGATAAGTCAAATTAAATTCCAAAGAGATTAAAAAGCTAATAATTATAGGGCAATAAAGGTCAAGATATTTTCTTTATTTCATATTATAATATTTTTAAATAAATATCAAAATATTTTTGGGGAGTTGAATTATATGAATAAGAAAGAGTTTATCATTAATCCATTAGGTTATGTAAGGCACAATGGTACAGGATTTTATCTGGAATTACTGGAGAAATATGCAGGGGCAAGCAGGGGGTTAGAGGGGTTTAATTACATTAATGTTTTGTGGTGGGCTAATCTAACTGATGGAAATGAATATAGAGCAATTTTGGAGTGTGAACAACCTTATAAGGGAGCACCTGAAAAAGTAGGGGTTTTTGCAACGAGATCTCCGGGTAGACCTAATCCCATTTCACTATCATCGGTAAATGTACTAAGCTTTGAAAAAGGGAAGATACATGTAGCTTATATAGATGCTGAAGATGGAACACCAATAATTGATATAAAGCCATATCATCCGTCATTAGATAGAATTAGGGATGTGAAAGTACCTGATTGGTGTAGTCATTGGCCGAAATGGTATGAAGACTCAGCAGATTTCAATTGGGAAGCTGAGTTTATAAGTGCAAGGTAATGGTTCAAAATAAAGACTAAATATGATATAATAAATATCTCAGAGATAAAAAATTATAGTGAAGAACATTTTAAAAAGACCTTTTAATAAGCCCAAATTTGTGAAAAGGTGCTGTATAAGATAAGAAAACAGCACCTTGATTTTCTTTATAGTCCAGTTTACAGAGTACATTTAATGGAGGAGTCCCAAAAAATGAATAGATGTTCTTGGTGTGAAAAAAATGACTTATATATTAAATATCATGATCAAGAATGGGGGGTACCTGTATTTGATGATAGAAAATTATTTGAATTTCTTATTCTTGAATCGGCTCAAGCTGGCCTTAATTGGCTGACCATTTTAAAAAGAAGGGAAAATTACCGCAAGGCATATAACAATTTTGATCCGGTTAAAGTAGCTTCATATGATGATAATAAAATTGCAGAATTAGTTAGTAATCCCGGAATCATTAAATATAAAAGAAAGATTGAAGCATCTATTAACAATGCTAAATGTTTTATAGAAGTTCAGCATGAATTTGGTAGTTTCTCTGATTATATCTGGGGATTTGTGGATTTTAAGCCGATTATAAATACCTTTACAGATTTAACTGAAGTACCAGCCCAAACGAGTTTATCTCAAAAAGTAGACGAAGACCTTAAAAAAAGGGGGTTTAAATTTATTGGGCCGACGATTATTTATGCCTATTTACAGGCAATTGGTATTGTCAATGATCACCTACAATCTTGTTTTCGTTATAAAGAAATAATTAGTAGTTACCCTGAATATTAAGGTAATATAATTACTCTTATATAAAATCTTTTTTTCTCTTTTCAAGTTTTCTATTGAGATTCTTATAATAGCGGTTTGTTGAAAAAACTTGACCCAGATACTAAATAAAAATAATTATAATGTTGATACAGTGCATGATAGAGAAATTGGAGTTTAAACTTAGTTTACATTTTTATTTTAGTATATTGATTAGTGTTATTAAGCTTTTGTTTATTTTATTTATAAAGAGGGGGATATTACTTTGAGTACAATATTAGTAGTGGATGATGACCCACATATTCGAGAATTACTCAGAGTGTTTTTGAAAAAAGAAGGTTTTGATACGCAGGAAGCATTAGACGGAGAGGAAGCCCTTGTCAAATTAGAACAAGTAAAAGTAGATCTTGTAATTCTTGATATAATGATGCCAAAGATGGATGGTTGGCAATTGTGCAAAGAACTTAGGGGGTATTATGATATTCCTATATTAATGCTGACCGCAAAAGGGGAAACTAGTCAAAAAATCAAGGGATTTCAATTAGGTACTGATGATTACTTGGTTAAACCCTTTGAACCAATGGAACTGGTAATGAGGGTTAAGGCTTTATTGAAGAGGTATCAAATTGCTGTTTCACAAAAAGTAAAGATCGGAAAATTAACAATGAATCATAAAACATATGAAACTTTAGTGGGGAGTAAAATATTAGATCTACCCCTTAAGGAATTTGAACTCCTATTTAAACTGGCCAGTTTTCCTGGAAGGACTTTTACCAGAGACCAACTAATCGAAGATATCTGGGGTTATGATTTTGACGGTAATGAACGAACACTGGATGTACATATTAGCCGTTTGCGGGAGCGGTTTCCAGAGGAGGAATACTCCTTTAAAATTAAAACTATTCGGGGTTTAGGTTATCGTCTAGAGGTATTTTCATGAAGGCAAAGCATAAGATCTCTGGTTTAGTAAGATTTATATTAATGTTAATATTTTTGGTTATCATGTATTCAGCAGCTTTTTTCATAACAGATTATATATATAAAATATTGGACTGGGAACTCAATGAGTTGTTAAATCAGATTATAAATTCAATTTTTGGTTTGATTTTAACTGGTCTAATGCTGAGTATTATTCGAAAGATTGCCCTCTCCAAAGGGTGGATGCAGAAAAGGGATGCATTTGGGACAATAATTGAAGCCGTGGAAAGAATAGCAACTGGAGATTTTAGTATCAGGTTGGACGATGACGATATTCATGAACATTACCCGGTAGCTAAGTTAAGGGAAAGTGTAAATAAGATGGCCCTGGAACTGGATAAGATGGAAAATATGCGTCAGGAGTTTATATCTAATGTATCTCATGAGATTCAATCCCCCTTGACTTCTATTAGTGGTTTTGCAGAAATACTGGGAAATGAAGGACTTAGTTTAGAGGAGAGACAACACTATCTGGGTATTATTCGGATAGAGAGTAAAAGGTTATCAAGGTTAAGTGATAATTTGCTCCAATTAGCATCACTGGATGCGGAAACAATTAAGTTTGAACCAGAGGTATATCATTTAGATGAACAGGTTAGGAATCTTATTCTGGCATGTGAGCCTCAGTGGGCGGTAAAAAAGGTTGAAATAGAGCTTGTGCTGGATAAGGTAAGTATTACTGCTGATAAGGATATGTTGACACAGGCCTGGATTAATTTAATTAATAATAGTATTAAGTATACACCTGAGGGTGGAAGGATAAAGATTGAGTTATATCAAAAGTCCAAAAAAGTACTTTTTAAAATAACGGATACAGGAATTGGTATTGCTGAAGAAGACCAGAAGCATATCTTTGAACGTTTTTTTAAAACAGATAAATCTCGACAGCGTTCAAAAAAAGGAAATGGTTTAGGACTGTCCATAGTTAAAAAAATAATAGATATGCATCATGGTGAAATTGAAGTTGATAGTAAGCTGGGAGAAGGAACAAGTTTTACAGTATTGCTGCCAGTTAAACAATAGTGAAAACAAAATATAAAATTGTTTGAAATACAGTCTGAAGGTATTAGAAGACTGTATTTTTTTATGTCAGGTAAATTATATTTATCTTGGGAATAAGTAATATTTACGTTTTAAGTTTAAATTCAGTTTAAATTGCTATTATATTATTTTAGATGAAGGGAGAGGTTAAGATGATTGAAGTGAAAAACTTTACAAAAAAATACGGAGATTTTATAGCAGTTGATAATATTTCTTTTAATGTGGAAGAAGGAACAATATTTGCTTTTCTGGGCCCAAATGGGGCCGGCAAATCGACAACTATTAATACCCTTTGTACGATACTTGATAAGACAGAGGGCGAATTAACTATCAATGGGAACGATGTAAACAGGCATAAGTCCAGAGTGCGCAAGGATATTGGGATTGTATTTCAGGAGTCAACCCTTGATAAACAATTAACAGTAGAAGAAAATCTTAAATTGCACTGTGATTTTTATAGTATATCTAAATATCAAGTAAAAGAGAGAATTGATTTTGCACTGGAACTGGTAGATTTGCTGGAATGGCGGAGATCTCCTGTTAATAGTCTTTCTGGTGGTATGAAAAGGAGGGTAGAGATTGCCCGTGGTCTGGTACATTATCCCAGAGTATTATTTCTTGATGAACCGACTGCTGGACTTGATCCGCAGACGCGGGCTAATATCTGGGATTATATCTGTAAGCTGCAGCAAGAAAAAAATATTACCATTTTTTTAACCACACATTATATGGATGAAGCTGAAATATGTGATATGGTAGCTATTATAGATCAAGGTCAAATTGTTGCCTTTGATACACCTGATAATCTTAAAAATTTATATACTACAGCAACTATAAAGGTTAAAGTGTCTGAAAAAAAGGATTTAGAAGAATATCTTAAAGGACAATCTATCAATTACCAATTGGCAGATAAGCAATTTACTATTGTTTCATCAGCACTTAATGAAACCTTAGAAATTATTTCAAGATTTAAATTTTTAATCATAGATATAGAAGTTTATAAAGGGACTTTAAATGATGTGTTTCTGGCTATAACTGGAAAAGAAATCAGGGAATAACAAATAGAAAGGGGATTAAAAAACTATGCGTGCAGTAAAAGCAATATTGATTAGAAATTTAATAAATTTTTCGAGAGATAAAATGAAATTATTTTTTACAATATTGATGTCAATTTTATTTCTCTTTATATTTTCCTTTGTAATGAAGTCAGCAGCTATTGGGGTAGAGAAACCATTAGATTATCTGATAACTGGTATAATAATAATGACGGTCTTTCAGTCTGCTCTAAGTAATTCCATGAATACCCTGGAGGATATTTCCAGCGGATTCATGAAAGAAATTCTGGTTTCCCCGGTAAGTAGATGGCAGATTTCTATAGGGCAAATTCTTTCATCATCAATTATTGCGGTATTTCAGGGTTTGATAATAATTGTAATAGCTTTAATTATGGGTCTAAGAATTGATCTATTTCATCTGATAGAAATGAGTGCTTTTATGATTATAGTAGGGATTACTTTTAGTTCAATAGGTTTATATGTAGCAACTCTGGCTAAAAGTTCAACAACATTTCAACTAATGATAAATGTATTTGTAATGCCCTTGACCTTTTTATCAGGGGCGTATATTCCAATAACAGTAATGCCGGGGTTTTTAAAGCCGATAGTATATTTAAATCCTCTGAGTTATATAACAGCTATTTTTCGATATATTTCTTTACAAATGGAGACATCATCTTCCTTAGAACTAATCAAGGCAGGTGTAGCATTTAGTATTAAAGGCTTTACTATTTTGCCATATATGGGATTGTTTATTATACTAGCCATATGTTTAATATTTTTTGGATTATGTGTTTACCAGTTTAATAAAGCAGATTTTTCTCGTGTTCAGGTTTTTACCCATAGACATTAAAGAGTTGAATAGAATAATTAAGCAGGGTGGTAAATTATATATTGAGGATGGACATCAATCCCGTGAAGAGTCTTTGAAAAAAATAAAAGAGTCTAGTTTGTGGGAAATAGAGGCTAAAAAGGATACTTATTTGATATGTAAGGCAGTTAAATATTAAAATTTAATAGGTGTTAATAATATTTTTTAATGAGGGTTTTGGATAATAGTTCAAATGCCTTCTTTTTTTATTTGCTCTTATATAAGGGTATTATTGTGGTATTTCTAAAAGAAAAAGCACTTAATATAGCTTGTGTTTAGTTGATTTTAGTTTATAAATAGTATATAATTGAATTATAATTAATAATTCTGGAGGTGAGATCATGTCAGAACAAAAAGAGCTGATAACTGCTCAGGATCTGGCTGAAAGTCTGGATCTTTCTGTTGAAACTATCTGGAGGTATACAAGAGAGGGGAAAATACCCTTTATTGAACTGGGTAAAAAACAATACCGTTATAAACTGGCTGATGTTATTAAAGCATTGACTGATCCGGTTGTTAAAGAATCAAAAGCTGATTATAAAACAGGAAATCAGAAAAATTTTACATATCAGGATTATTTGAAACTTCCGGAGGAGCCAGGTTATCAGTTTGAAGTACTGGAGGGCTGTCTAGTTAAGGAACCATCTCCAAATGTTATGCACCAGCGGGTTTCCCGCAGGCTCCAGCGAATTCTAGAAGATTATTTCTATAAAATTGATCATGATGGGGAAATTTTTAATGCGCCTTTAGATGTAACTTTCTCTAATACAACTGTAGTCCAGCCTGATTTATTTTATATATCAGCTAATCAAAATAAGATAATAAAAGAAAAACGGATTGATGGTTCACCTGTACTGGTAGTTGAAATTATTTCTCCCTATAACCCCCGTAAGGATCGACTGCAAAAGATGCGAATTTACCAGAAAGCCAAAATAAAACACTACTGGCTGGTAAATCCAGAAGAGAGAACCCTGGAATGTTTTGCTCTTCGTAATAATGCTTATACTTTGCTTGCTTCGGGGATGGATGAAGATATTGTAGAACATCCAGATTTTCAAAATTTAAGTATTCCCTTAGAAAAATTGTGGCATAAAAGTAGTATGTAATTTTCTAATCCTCTATTTTTTGAGTATATGCAGGGTTTTCATTTTTTAGGTCTAAATATAATGAACCATCTGTATTTAGTGATGCTAAAATGACTTTTGATAGGTCATCAATATTTTGCTTATATAACTCTTTATATAGCCAGTTAAGATCCAGATTGTTTTGTTTTAGGTTTTGTTCCAGAACTGTACCGTCTTTGATTAATTCAGTGGCTAGCCCCTGGTAACTAGTTTTTAGACCCAGGTCTTTAGGGGTTACAGGCTTATAAGGTGTTTTCTTGAGTACACTTAATTTACCATCTGCCTCTAATACAGCAAATTCTACTTCATTTAAATTAAAAACCTTATTTTCCCTTAATTGCATTTCTAGGGCATCCAGTGTATATCTGGCTTTTAACATGTTTTTTTCTAAAATTTTGCCGTTTTGAATAATTACTATGGGTTCTCCCCTAAATAACTTTCTTATTTTTAAACTTTTTAATGTTGAATATCCTAGGGCTAGAGTGCAGATAACCAGGACAACTGGACTAAGTAAAACGGCATGTCCTCTTACTTCATTTACAACATATGCCCCGGCAATTGTACCAATAGTTACCCCTGTAACAAAATCAAAAAAAGTAATTTGAGCAAGTAATTTCCTTCCTACTATCCTTGTTAATACCACTAATATTACAAAAATTATAACAGTTGTCCAGACTGCTTCAATATATTCCTGCAATATAATTTCACCCCTTAAATTACTCTAATTGAAAAGCGGATTGTTGTTACTTTTTCCGATTTTAGTTGTTGTTATACAGAATGGTAGAGTATATTGAAATATTTTCTCTCTATATTCAAAAATATTTAAAGTTTATGATATTATCTTGTATCCTTAGATATACTGTGGTATTATCAAAGATAAGGTGATTTATCCTATATTTATAGTGGTGGTGTTATTAGATGATAATACTTTCTGAAATCAACTGGAAGAAATTATTGCTTTTAACTATTGTTTTTATCATGATTGTTATTATATTGCGTTTTTTCATCTTTACTTTAACCCCCTTTTTCTTTGGTTTAATTATAGCTACAATTATTGATAAACCAGTTGAGCTAATCTCAAAAAAAATTCCTCGCAGTCTTGCTGTTTTAATTATGGTTGTCCTTGTTTTAAGTGTTGTCCTCTTACTTACTTCATTTATTATTACAAACAGTGTTTATGAATTAATATATTTGTCCCGATATTTACCACAATACCGGGAACAGATAATGGATTATGTTGATGAGGCTCTATTAAAACAACAGGAGTTATTTGCTAGGATGCCTGATGTTATTTCTAATGTTTTACAGAGGAACCTGGATGCTCTTTACCGCCGAGGAGAAGATGTCTTATCCAATATTATCGAAAAAACAGTAAATATAACGTTTAATATACCGGGTTTAATTATTTTGCTCTTGTTTACTATCATATCTGCTTTTTTTCTCAGTAAAGACAAAGAAAAGATTGTTGGCTATCTTAAGAAAAAAACTAGATTCTCAGATAATAAGCAATCCAATATTGTTAATGATATCTTTAGTTATATCAGGGTTCAATTACTTATAATGAGCAATACTACTGTGTTAACTGCTATGGTATTTTATTTTTTGAACTATCCCTATGCAATCTTATTAGCTCTTTTATCAGGTGTACTGGATTTGATTCCAGTGGTAGGACCTGGTGCAGTCCTCTGGCCGATGATAATATACAATGTAATTTTTAACCCTAAAAATGCTGTGGTAGTATTTATTCTTTATTTAATTATAATTGGCGCCAGACCAACACTGGAAAGCAGGATTTTGGGGAGGAATATAGGGGTTTCACCAATAATTCTTCTACTGGGGTTTACCTTGGTTTAATTACCTTCGGCTTTCAGGGTGTTATACTGGCACCTATTTCCATAATTATATTTAAGTCTATTCTAAATACGGGGATAGATTTCTAATTGACTTTGCATAGTTTGATAGGGTGGTGCATATTATTTTATTAAAGTTTTGTTGACAAATAGAGGTTTATATAATAAAATTAATATCGTTATATCTAAATATATAAATATAATTTTAAATTTAGGGGGGATTAAGATATGGGTAGGATAAACCTTAGTATAAATCAATCTTTTACTCTAATTAAAAAATACGCCTGGATATTAACTTTAGTAGTAGCAATTGGTGGTCTGTGGTATCCGAGATTGGGTCTCCTGGTTATGCCAATCATGATATCCCTGATTACAATGTCATTCTTTAAAGGACGGTACTGGTGTGGCAATTTCTGTCCACATGGGAGTTTTTTTGATCAATTATTAAGTTCATTCAGTAAAAATAGGAAAATCCCTGGAGTTTTTAGGTCAAAGATAATAGCAGTCCTATTTTTCCTGTTTTTTTCATATAATTTGGGCAGAAGGTTTCTGAATACAGCAAAATTATGGGAGACAGTAGAATTCTGGGATAAATTAGGCTTTATTTTTGTAGCCAGCTATCTGATGGTAGTAATTGTTGGTGGAGGGCTAAGTATTTTTATTAGTTACCGCACCTGGTGTCATATCTGTCCAATGGGTACAATGCAGAGAATGTCTTATAGCCTGGGGAAATTACTTGGTATTGCTAGAAAAACCGACAGTAAGGTCACTATCAGTCGGAAAGATTTATGTGTTAGCTGTGGTAAATGTGCAGCAGTTTGCCCGATGCAGCTTAGCCCATACACAGGCTTTTCAGAGATGAAACAGTTTGATAATGAATTATGTATCAGGTGTTCAAAGTGTGTGGAAAATTGTCCCTTAGGGATATTAAGTTTAGCTAAAGAGGCATAAGATGTGATTATATAAAAAGGGAGGTGTTGTTCACCTCCCTTTTTATAATTTATTTATATCTGACCGGACAAAAATTGTACTATGAGGGATACCAGTACCACGATAAGTGATACAATAAAACCCAGAATCATTGGTTGGATTCCTGATTGAAGCATTTTCCTGAGGTTGGTTTTGAGACCTACAGCAGCCAGGGCCATAGCCATTAAAAATTTGCTGCCCTGTTTAATAGGTGTATACAGATTGGCTGGAATAAGTCCCAGGGTATTTATAATTGAGCCCAGGACAAAGATTAATATAAACCAGGGGAAGAGATTGCTAAGCCCTGGAGTTGCTTTTCCACTGGATAGCTTTTTTTCCCTGTTATGATAGCTTGTAATAATAGAGAAAAGCAGAGTAATGGGTACTATAGAAGTAGTTCTGGTAAGTTTTACAATAGTAGCAAAGTTCCCGGCAGCATCACTAAAGGCATAAGCAGCTGCTACAACTGATGAGGTATCATTAACAGCTGTCCCGGTCCAGAGACCGAAGGCCAGGTCTGACAAATTGAGCGCCTTCCCCATAAGTGGAAAGAGCAGGATCATCAACACATCAAAGATAAAAGTAGCTGACATGGCATAGGCTATATCGGTATCATCAGCCTCCAATACTGGGGATAGGGCTGCTATAGCTGATCCTCCACAAATACCGGTCCCTGCGCCAATAAGGTTACTTAGCTTCCAGTTTATTTTAAGTAAGTTGCCAAAAACATAGGCTGAACCGAAGGCTGCTGTCAGGGTAAAGATCATGACAAATAAGGAATATTTTCCTACTTCCAGGACCTTACTGATACTTAAACCAGTGCCTAGGAGGATAATCGCCAGGCGGAGGAGTCTTTTAGAGACAAAATCCAGTCCTTCTTTGAGTTTATTTCCTACCGGGGATATAAAATTACATAAGATACCGATAAATAACGCCAGAATACTCCCCCCAATGATAGGGACTATCTTCCCCATTAAAACCGCTATAACTGCTATCAGGCAGGTCATTCCAATACCAGAGCTTAGTTTTTTAGCCTTATTAAAATAATACATCATCAACAATCCCTTCTCTTGATTTATTAGTAGATTTTTACTTGCAAGAATTATTATAACAGAGGGTATTGTATAATTAAAATAATATGTTATTATAATATCCATAAGTAATTACTAATAGGAGGGAATAGGATTTGTTGAGCTTACGACAGCTTAGAATCTTTATTTTTGTTTGTAAAACTGGCAGTATGACGAAAACAGCTGAAGAATTATATATGACACAACCAGCTGTTAGCCAGACTATACTTGATCTGGAAGACAGATTAAATATCAGATTGTTTGACAGGATCAAGAATAGTCTGGTTCTGACAAATACAGGAGAGATACTCCTGGAATATAGTCAAAAAATAATACATTTGATGGAAGAAACAGAGGATGCAATAGACAGAATAGTCAATATAAAACAAGGCGGTCTGAGGATTGGGGCTAGTATGACTATTGGTACATATTTATTGCCGGAAATTTTAAATGGTTTCAGGGAAAGGTTTAGTGGGGTGGATTTGCCTCTGATAGTAGATAACACAGTTTTGATTATAAATAAGATTCTCAATAATGAACTGGACCTGGCCCTGGTAGAGGGACCGGTTAACTCTTCAGATATAATTGTTGAGCCTTATTGTGAAGACAGCTTATCTCTGGTCTGTTCGGTAGAACATCACTGGTCTCAACGGGATTATATAGATCCTGCAGAAATTGAAGGCGAAAAATTAATTATCAGAGAGGAAGGGAGTGGAACCAGAGACCTTATCCAGAATACTTTTTTGCAACATAATGTGTTATATAATATTGCGCACACTATAAATAATTTTGAAGCAATTAAAAAGGCTGTTTCAGCCAATATCGGTATATCTTTAATCCCGGCAATAGGTATAAAAAATGAGATAAAAAAAGGAGAACTAAAAGAAATTAGACTTGAGGATATTAGCTTTAAGCGTCTTTTTAAGCTGATTTATCACAAAGATAAGTATCTGACAGGGCTATTTAAGGAATTTTATGATTATATTTATGAATATAAGGATAAAAAACTTTAGTAGTTATGCTGCATTGACAGTATGTATTATATTTCCTAATAAAAGATGGTAAAGTATGAAGGAACTGCCAGCTAAATATAGAAATTTATAGATAGTTAGAAGAAAGTTTAGCTGAACATTAAAGGAGATATATAATTACTATGTTTAAAACAGTCTTAAAAACCAAATTTGAACTTCCCTTGACCAGGAAGATTTTCTGGAAGAACAGGAAACTTTATAAGGAGTTTTCTCTACTGGATAAATATCCACTTACAGTTATTCAGGCCCCATTAGGATATGGAAAGACTAAGAATCTAGCCCTTTATTTAAAGGATAATTTCCCGGGTAATAGTCTTTACTGGTATAGGTTGCATAAAGAAGACAATAATATAATTGACTTGTGGCACGGCCTGGTTTATTTGTTTTATAAATATCAGGGTAAAACAGTTGAGCTGTTTTACAATAACGATAAAAATAAATTAGCACTAATTATTAATAATCTGCTTAATTACCTTGATGATAAATTGACTGCAGATACCTTTCTTGTTCTGGATAATTATCAATTAATTAATAAGCAGGAAATAATTTCTTCACTGGCATATTTTATTGACCTGATTCCTAACAGATTACACCTGATTTTAATCAGTAGGAATATGATATCCTTTCCCCAGATAAGCAGTTGGCAGATAAATAAAGAGGTTTTCTTTTTAGATAAAAGCAATTTTCTTTTAGATAGAGAACAGCTTGAAGATTTTCTGCTGATACAACATCACCTGCAGCTATCTGCCAAAAGATTGGAGCAGCTGTTTTCCTGCACAGAGGGCTGGTTGGTTGCTGTTGATTATATTGCTGATTTGATTAAAACTGGGGATGCGCCAGTTGATTTAGCAGGTCTTGTTAATGATGATAATAATCTAATGGATTCCTTTTATAATTATCTGGATTACGAAATATTAAATAATTCCAGGATATTAAATAATGTATTGAAAAAATATTTATTAGAATCCTCTATACTTAAGGAATTAAAGCTGGATATTTGTCAGGAATTTATGGAAGTGGCGGACTGTGAGGAGTTGATTAAGTATTTCCTGGAAATTGGTTTGCCCTTTAAAAAGATTGGCAGGGGAGTATATCAATATAATAGTTTGTTCCATGACTACTTAAATAATAGAGCTAGAGAAAAATACAACTTTGAAACCTTACATCAAAAGGCCTTTAAGATTTATAAAAATAAAGGGAATACTGAAGGAGAGGTTTATCATTTAATAGAGTTAAATGCTCAGGAACCACTTGTTAATCTCATAAAAATAGAGGCTGCTGAGTGGTTGAAGAATGAACGTTTTGATTTACTGGAAAGCAGTCTTGAACATCTGCCCAGGAACAGTTATATTCAAAACCCAGAATTATATATCTGTCAGGGTGACCTCTTTTTTTGGCAGAACAAGCTTGAACAGGCCCTGAAGGTATACCAGCAGGCTGAAATTATATCTTATCAAAAAGGGGATAGTTGTGTCTTAATAAAGGCCTTATTGAAATTGATGAACTTATATTTTTCTGTTCATTCTATTCAGGGTCTGTATTATCTGGATAAGTTAAAGGGCTATAAGAACGATTTGTCAGCCGAGCAATATCAGGATTATATCTCTAATAAGATTACTGCTATGTTTATAACGGGTGATGTAAAGGGGGCTTCTTCTCTTTTAGCTGGTTCAAGTGATATGGGGGGGGATATAGATAGATTTAAGGCTATGACCTCTTTTATAGAAGGCAATTTGCAGGAAGCGATTGATTTTATTCTTTCAATAGATAGTTCTGAAAGGGATTATTTTCTTGAATCATTACATATTGTAATCCACCTTTTCAGGGGAGAGAAATATCATGTCAGGGAGCTTTTGTGGAAAGGCATGGAATCTACGACAGGTATTATTAGTTTAATTTTTGAGAGATTAGAGTTAACCCTTTTTGAAATTATGGGTAGCTATAAGGCCAGAAATAACAGGATTAAATACCGACAATTGTTGAAAGATACCCGTGGTTCAATTTTAGATACCTCCTGGTATAACCGGGAGACTGTTATGTCATTACTTAACTGGGAGGCCTATTTTGGAGATCCGGAACGGGGTCTTAAGTTTGCAGAGGAAAGAATGGCTGGGCTGAAGGAAGAGGATTACTTTTATAAGATACAACTTAAGCATATGATTGGGATCAATCATTTCGCTCAAGCAGAATATACATTAGCTCGAAAATGTTTTAATGAGGCAGTAGAAGCGGTTGCTTCTCTTGGTAATCAATTAAATACAGCTGTATCCCTCTACTGGCTTGTTTTGACCAGATATCAAGAAGGATTAAATTTTGAGTCAGATATTAAACACTTACTGGAATTGGCTAAAACTAATTCCTATGACTTCTTATTTATTACTACTAATATATTATCCAGTCTTGACCCCAACAACTTCATCCCTATTTTACTGGAGTGCCGGGCTAAAGGTATTGAGAGGGATTATATCAATAGCCTGTTAGCCAGGGTAGATCTCCTGGAGATAGAGCAGCATCCAGGTTATACATTACGATTTAAAACACTGGGAGGATTTAAGTTGTACCGGGGGAATAAAGTGGTGAAAGATGAAGAATGGAAGAGGAGTAAGTCACAAGAACTTCTTTACCTTCTTTTAATAAATTATGGAGAGAGTTTACCCAGAGAAAGGCTGTATAATTACCTGTGGCCGGATAAGGTTGATAAGACAGCCAAGCAAAATTTTTATGTTGCTTTTAGCAGTCTAAATAAAATCCTGGAACCAGATAGAAAAACCAGTCAGCAGGCTTGTTTTATTGAAAGTAATGATTCACATTATGGTTTAACAAGGAGATTTGCCTGTTCATATGATGCTGACCAATTTGAGGAATTGATTTCAAGAGGCAGGAAAAGTGATAATGAGTATATTAAAATTAAATATTACCAGGAGGCTGTTGATATATATCAGGGCAATTTTTTGCCAGATGTAATAGGTCTACCGTGGGTTGAGGAAGAACGGGAGCGGCTAAAAAAAATTTATCTCAGGGCTGCTGTAGCAATTATGGAATACTATTATTATAAAAATAAATATCAAGTCTGTATAGAGACGGCGGATAAGATACAGACTGTGGATAACTGTATTGATGAACTCTATCTCTATAAAATGAAAAGCTATCATCAACTGGGGAAACATGGTATGGTAATAAAGACATATTATGAATGTAATGAGATTTTTAAAGATGAGTTAGGGATTGCCCCGGATCCTGCTGTCGAGGATTTCTATAAACGAATATCTCTATAAATTTTCAACACCCTGTTCAGGGTGTTTTTTTGTTACTTTAGTCCGGTTTTTAAAAGGAAAGCAGGGTTTTAATCTATGATAAAAGAATATTTATAAGTAAATATATATTAGTTGAGGGGGTCTTTAAAGAGGTGAAGTTTACTTGTAGAATATTTCTCTCAATACTGATGATTTCAATTTTATTATCGTTAGTATTAGGATCTTATAATATAATTACTTTAATAAGACATAATAGAGAGGAACTGGATAAATTTGAAGAAAATTTGATAGTTGCTTATGACCAAATGGTTAAAAATGAAGTGTCTACAGCTATTTCTGTACTTAATTATGCATATCAAGAGCAGGAAACTGGTAATCTCTCAACTGCTGAAGCAAAAGGACTTGCTAAAAAATTAGTTAGAGAATTACGATATGGTGATAATGGGTGTTTCTGGATAGATAATCTAAATTATGAATTGATTGTTCATCCTATGATTCCTGAAAACGAAGGGTTAAACCGCCTGGATCTTACTGATCCAGCAGGTGCGGAATTAGTAAAAGAAATTATCAAAGGGGTTAAAGAAAATAATGGAACATATACAGAAACAATGTGGGAAAAACCCGAGGATTTAGGAACAGGAAAACTTACCCGCAAAAGGGTTTATTCCCAACTGTTTGAACCATGGGGTTGGATTGTTAGTACTGCTAATTATATGGATCAAATAGAAAAAAGGGTTGAGGTCAGAGCCGAGGAAGTCAGGGAAAGCTTGATCAAGGATATTTTCAGGGCTGTTTTTCTTACATTATTTACCTTGTTACTAACAACAGTATTAGCTTTTTTCTTCAGCCAAAAGATTTCACTGCCTATTAAAAACCTGAAAAATCGGCTTGGAAAAGAAGCGGCTGATATTTTAAATGCTGAAACTGAAGTAATATCAAGTGATGAATTTAATCAATTAAGCAAGATTATCAATCATGTGATTTCCACTTCGCGAGGTTTAATAAAGAAATTCAAGTTGATATCTAGCGGTCTTAATCAAAAAAATCAAGAACTGACTACTTTGATTCAAGAAAGCAGACAATCTTCTAAACAGATGGTAAAAACAATTGATGGGTTTACCAAAATTGCCTCTGAACAGGCTAATGATACCCAGGTGAGTGTAGCTGCCATAAAAAAATTGGCAGATTCCTTGGATAATATAATATTACAGACTAATACGGTTATGAATGTTGTTGAAAAAACTGGAAAATTAAGCAATGAAGGGATACAGGCTGTTAAGGCACAGAAGGAAAAAATGCAGGATAACAAAGAGGCAAGTGATAAAGTTGCCAGGGCAGTTGGTGTTTTAGCCAGTCAGGCAGAGGATATTATTAAAATTGTGAACACGATTAAGGCAATCTCCAACCAGACAAATTTACTGGCCTTAAATGCCGCTATTGAAGCCGCCCATGCAGGACAGCAGGGCAAAGGATTTGCAGTAGTTGCAGAGGAGGTCAGGGGATTGGCTGTTGAGACAGAAAAAGCTACCCAGGAGGTAACAGATATAATTGAACGGATTAGAGAGAATATAAACCTGGTTTCACATGAAATGGATTTGACAGGAGAAGCGGTTAACTCACAGGTCCAGGTAGTTGATAGGGTCAGTTTTATATTTGAAGGAATTTATGATAATATCTGTAATCTTAATGATAAAGCCCGGTTGATTAAACAGGCTAATGAAGATAGTTCACAACAGATTTATGTAATGGTAGAGATGATCAATAATCTTAGTGAAAGTGCTGAAGAAACTGCTGCCGGTGCTGAAAAAACCTCAGTACTATCGCAGGGGCAGAGCGATGTTGCAGAACAGCTTTCATTATCAGTGGTTGATTTAGAAAGTCTGGCAGAAGATTTAAATGAAATTTTGCTTAATTAAGTAGGCTAAGAGACCGGAGACTGTAAATAGACCTAGAAATGCATTTATTATTAGGACAATTTTACTAAAAATAGAGGAGATTTGTTTTTTTTGAGGAATTATAGCTATTATATGTGAAAAAAGGTGCAAAAGCAATAATTCATTTGGAGGGATTATTTGCAGAGAAAAATTAATTGTTTTATCTTACTTGTATTAGTAGTGTTTGTTTTGGTGGGTTGTGGTGGAGGTGCTGAAGTAACTTTTTGTGAAAGTGTAGATGATAATTTGAAACCTATTAATTCAGGTTCTGTTTTTACTACAGGACAGCTTGCAGTCAGAATTGAAAGCCCTGAGTCTTTCGGAACAAACAAATTAGAAGTTTCCCTATATAAAGTAAATGGTGAATCTGAACAACTTTTTGATCGAGGGGAAAGGGAGGTTAACCCTGATTGGAATATTTTTGCATTAACAGTTTATTTTGCAGACCCTGGAGAATATAAAGTTGTATTTTCTAAACCTGGTGGGGAAAAAATAGCCAGTTCTAGTGTTGAAATTCAATAATTTGACAAATCACTTGAAATGTATAAAAGTACCAGTGAAAACTGGTACTTTTTTTAGTAAAAAAGTACTATTTAGCTAAAAAGTAGCAGGGTATTATTTTACTATCAAGAAATATAAACATATTGTAAAAAATATGTGATAAATGTAAGATAAATATAAAAATTGTGCTAGAAAACCTTTTCCGTGAAGGGGGATATAAATTAGATTGCTTTTTTGATTATCTGTAGCCTATGTCTAGTCTTGCTCTTAGGTGGATCCCATTTGTCCTTTTGTTTAGTCATTTAACCGTTTATTTCAGGGACTATCAGCTTACGAATTTGTTATTCATTTTTAGTTATTATTATTAATTAATTTTTTGCTAAAACTTATTAGTTTTTTTAGCAAATAACATATATATTTTAAAATAGGAGGGATTATGATGAGTACAGAATTACCTAAGGAAGTAAGAGAAAAATTAAGCATCTGGAAGGTAGGAAAGATTGAAAATCCAGAAGAATATGGGGGACTTAGTAAAAAGGGCCTTTTGCGCAGGAGGTGTTTAGCACTACTTTTATGGCCTGCTGGTTTGATTGTTGGATTCAATATGAAAGATAGTAACTCAGAAGTCAAATCATATCAGGCTAAGGAGATAATTTTTGACAGTATAATTGCAATGATTGCCAGTATTTTATATGTTGCCATTTGATTTTAGTGGCCCCAATGGTGTTTGGGGACTCTATTTTTTTGAGACAAGATTATATAGATTTTTCAAAGAAATTTTAATTAAATTGGCCAAAATAAAAAATGCTTTCTAAGAAGGAGAAAATATAAATGCAAATATCAAAACTCAAATTCAATGTGTGTATTTTAGTATTTATAGTACTTGTGTTTTCTAATTTTGTTTTAGCAGAATCTTTACCAGATAAGCAAGGAATTTATTACTATCCAAATACTTTGTTAGACGTTAGGGATATAAATATTATTGATGGTTCTGTTTTTGCTATTACTGCTTTAGGAGATGACGGGAATGTATATACATCTTTTTATGAGATTGGAAATTCCCATTGTCTTGGTACATATCAATTTGAAGCTACCCGTTTGGAAGATATAAAAAACCATTCTCTTGAAAGTAAAAAGGGGAGTTTTTATCTACCTGCTGAGTCAACTGATGTTATAGGGGTAATTTATGTTGGTTCAGAGACATTTCTGGCTTCTCGAACAGATAAGGGGAATGTATCAGTATGTATCTATGAACCAGGGAATTCCTATCCTGATTCTTTATATCAATTTAATGCTAAAGATAGGGAAAAAGGAGAAGAAGAACTTGAAAAGGAACTATATATACCAAAAGAAGCTACAGATTTAATAGACATGACTATGACTGAAGATGGAATGATTTTTACCAGTAAAAAAACAAATGGCAATTTAATGATGTTTACATATCATTTGGATTCTACAACTTCTTACGAATTGTTTGAAATAAAAAGTTCTGATGAAATAGGGACTGGAAATTTACCAAATGAAGAGGGTATATATTATATACCCAAAGAGGTGGGAGAGATAAGAGAGGTAGAGATTAATGGTCAGGAAATAGCATTAATAACTAAAACGGTTTTGGGTGATATTGTTTTAATAGTTTTTGAAAAGGGGAATCCATTACCAATTGGAATAGCTAAATTTGAAGCGCTGCCCTATACAACAGTTGATAATCAGGAACTTCCAGATGAGTATGGAGCATATTATATTGCTGATATACTTACAGATATAAGTGGGGCTATAGTTAATAGTGATAATTTTTACTTTTTATCAGAATTAGAAGACAAAATGGCTATTACAGTTTATGATAGAGGTAATTCCTATCCAACTGGATATGCTGTTTTTGAGTACAAAGAACCTGAATTATGTTTCTAGTCTGGTAATTTTGCAAAAAATTTTTACATGTAGGGGTAAGGCGCTCTTTATATTTGCCTTTTCATATATTATTAATAATAAAGGAGATGTATATTATGAAAACAAAAAATGAACCAATCCCATATTCCCCCAGGATGCAGCAGGGAGAACCAGGTCTTAACAATCTTGATGTAGCAGGTGAGCAGCGAAGGTTTATAGTAAAAGTTTACGGTTGGATGTTTCTGGCATTAATGATTACAGCTGTAGTTTCTTTAATTACTATTTCTTCTGAGACTATTCTAATGTTTATATTTGGTAATGAGGCAGTCTTTTTTGCTTTGTTAATTAGTGAATTGCTATTAGTCTGGATCTTATCCCGCAGAATAAACAAGATGGCTGTTCCTACAGCAATGATCAGCTATCTACTTTATTCGGTAATTAATGGCCTGACCCTATCCTGTATATTCCTGGCCTATACTATGGGTTCAATTGCAGGCACTTTTTTTGTGACTGCTTCTATTTTCGGGGTTATGAGTATTTACGGTTATTTTACCGATAAAGATTTGACAAGTGCTGGTAATTTGTGTTTGATGGGTTTAATTGGAATTATTCTTGCTTCTTTAGTAAATATGTTTTTGAATAGTACTGCTCTCTATTGGATTATCACTTATGCTGGGGTAATAATCTTTACAGCATTAACAGCTTATGATACCCAGAAAATAAAACAGATGAATGTTATAGGTGATGAAGGAACAGCCCAGGATCAAAAACAGAGTATTATTGGGGCTTTGATTTTGTATCTGGATTTCATTAATCTCTTCCTTATGTTATTGAGGATTTTTGGGCGTAGTAGAGATTAGTTTATTTAGTTGTAAAGTTACCATATTTAGAGTTAAGCCACTTTGTTTTAGAGGTGGCTTAACTATCCTATTATACTAGCTATATATACATTTTATATTTTATTTGGGGTGATAAAGATGATAGAAAAGAGTAAGGTAAATGAATAAGAAATATACAATCACGGCACTGGCAAAGTTTTTTTATTTAGTTTTAACATTTATCTTTATTTGTATTTTTATTTCGGGTATTTCAAATGAGTTTGATTTTGGCGCACTTATTGCAGTGGTGCTTTCTTTTTTAGCTGCATGGGTAAGTGTTTTAGCTTTTGGGAAAAAGGTGTTTTTAACAGATAAGGGTATAAAAAGTGTAGAGGGTTTTGGAACAAGCGAGTGTTTTATAAGGTGGGGGCAGATAAGGGCAATTAAGTGGAGAGAAAAGTACAGGGGTTATGCAGTTTATATGATTTCTGCTAACGGAGAAAAAATTGATCTGAATAATATTCAAGACCTTGATGAATTAATAGTTGATATTTATCGATATGCACCAGGGGTTGAGATGGATTATGAAACAATCGGGAAAATTTATGAAATGGGTAGATTAAAAAATAATTATAGTCTATTAGATATCTGTGGTAGAATAAAAGAAGCCCTGGAAAATAATAATTCGGCGGGTGATTAAAGTTTTAAGTGAAAATTAAAAGCTAAATTGAATTTTTAATAATATAATTTTTAGGTGTATGTTCGAAAAGATATAAATAGGGATATATAATTGGGGGAGTAGGCTGATATTTTTTGAATAGACGTGCTTAAAATACTTGTCAATAAAATTGCAAAATGTTATATATAAACTGAGAAAAAGAATATTACAGATAACATAGGTTTAAGATTAGTAGAAAGAAAAGGGGTATCTAAATTATGAAGGCATTATTAATTGTTGATCTGCAGAATGACTTTTGCCCCGGGGGGAAACTGGCAGTGCCGGAAGGGGGTAAAGTTGTTCCTATAATTAATCAGTTACTAGATAAATTTCCCCTGGTACTGGCCTCTCAGGACTGGCATCCGGTGAAAACTGTCCACTTTGATAAGTGGCCGGTTCATTGTGTAAGAGAGTCTGAAGGAGCTAAATTACATCCTGACTTAAAAAGAAAGAAAATAACTAAGGTTTTTTTAAAAGGGACAGATAACAAAGATGATGGTTATTCAGTTTTTGAGGCTACTAATGATGATTTAGAAGGTTTTCTGCGGGGGAATAATGTAGAGGAGCTCTATCTTACTGGTCTGGCTACTGAGTATTGTGTAAAAGCTACAGCTATAGATGCTGTGGAAAAGGGTTTTAAGGTATTTGTAATTAGAGAGGGTGTGGCAGGTATTAAGGAAGAGGATGTAGAAAAGGCAGTAAAAGAGATGGAAAGTAAGGGGATTAACTATATTAATTATTCCAGCATTTAAATTATAGATTATTTTACCACCCTATTAAGGGTGTTTTTTTTTTGTTAAAAACTCAGAACATAGGTTCAAAATAATAGTAACTAAGATTTTGTTAGTACTTTTGTTAGTACTTTTGTGCTATATTATAATAAATAGCGTAAAAAATCGATATTTGTCGAATGACAGAATAATTTTATCTTTAGATTGGACTTGGAAAATATTAGCAAAAGGTTAATAACAAATTAAGAACTAGGAGGAGAAAAGTATGCATTTTAAAGATTGGTCGATAAGAATAAAATTTATTGTAACGTTTGTTTTAGGTATATCATTATTAGTGGTTCCTTCTATTGTAGTTCTAAGAATAATAATTAGTAATGAAGCAAAAGAAGCAGCTGTTGAAAAAGCAAGATCGGATTTAGCTACTGGGTTGGCTATTATAAATGAAAAGTATTCAGGGGATTGGAGATTGGAAGGCAATAAATTATATAAAGGGAATACCTTAATAAGTGGTAATAATGAGGTGGTTGATTATATAGGGGAATTAACCGATGATATTGTAACAATCTTTGCTAATAACATCAGAACAACAACCAATGTAAAGGAAAATGGTCAAAGGGCTGTTGGAACAGCTATATCTGATGTAGTAGCTGAAACAGTCTTAAGGAATGGACAAACCTATTACGGGGAGGCTGATGTGATAGGTACTCTTTATCAAACTGCCTATACACCAATAAAAAACAGTCAGGGCAAAATTATTGGGATATGGTCTTTAGGTACTTCCAAAGAATTTGTTAATGGTATGATTAATAGTGCTTTTAAGGGGTTAGCTTATATTTTACTAATAGTATTGGTAATAACACTGCCCCTAATCTTTTTTATTTCTAAATTAATTGCTGATCCTCTTATTGACTTAACACAAATTATTAATAAACTGGCAAATTATGATTTGACATATGATGAAAATAGTAAAGCAGTCAATTATCTAGAAAGAAAAGATGAGATAGGTCAGATTACTAATTCCCTGGTAACAATGCAAGAGAATTTCAGTAATCTAATAAATGATGTCAAAGATGTGGCTAACCAGGTAGCTGCCTCAAGTGAAGAACTCTCTGCTTCAGGTGAACAGGTAGGAGAAACAGCCGAACAGGTAGGTAGTGCAATTGAGAATGTAGCCTCAGGTGCAGAGGAACAGTCGGCTCAGATAGAGGAAACCAGTAAAAATGTTGAGCATATGATTAGTCAGGTTAAAGAGGTTAATTCAAGTTCTGTTAACATGAGTAGTTCTGCCAAAACTGTGATGGGTAAAATAAAAGAGGGCAAGCAGTCAGTAGATAAATCAATTAATGAAATAGATAATGTAAAAGGAGATGTCCAGGGGGTTGCTGGTATTATAGAGTCTCTGGGTAAGGCTTCAGGAGAGATTGGAGGTATTATTGAGATTATTAATAGTATAGCCAATCAGACCAATCTCCTGGCTTTAAATGCAGCAATTGAAGCCGCCCGGGCAGGGGAAGCAGGTAAGGGTTTTAGTGTAGTGGCTGAGGAGATCAGGGGACTGGCTGAAGACTCAACTAAGTCAACCGAGAAAATTGCAAATTTGATAAAACAAATCCAACATGATGTAAGTGAAGCAGTTAAAAAGATGGATAAAAGTATGTCTACAGTTAATAGTAGTGTAGTATCTATTGAAGAAAATGGGCAGATTTTTAATGATATAAATCAGGTCTCTAGTGAATTGATGGAACTTATTACTGGTGTCAATGAAAAAAGTAAGGAACTAGCTGAAAATAGTGATAAAATATCACAGGCTATAAAAAATGTTGCAGCAGTAAGCCAGGAAGCAGCAGGTAATGCAGAAGAGGTAGCAGCCTCCAGTGAAGAACAGATTGCCTCAACTGAAGAGATAGTCTCGGGTGCCAGAGAACTGGCCGATGTGGCTGATAAGCTAGCTAATGAGGTTGATAAGTTTAAATTATAGAGGACAGTGTTATAAGAACCGTGTTTATGAATGATCTAAATACGGTTCTATTAGGTTTACATAAATTAATATTTCAGAGAGATAAAGAAGATGGACAGGTTTTTAATGAAATACCAGCTGTTATGGAAAACATTGTGATAGTAAGCCAGCAAACAGCAGGTAATGCTGAAGAGGTAACAGTCTTTAGTGAGGAACAGATTGAACTTAATTGAGGAGATAGCCTCAGGTGCCAGAGAACTGGTCGATGTGGCTGATAAGCTAGCTAATGAGCTTGATAAGTTTAAGTTATAGTAAAGTATATCTTAGTTTAGTAAAACTAAGATTTTTTAAAAAATATATAAGAAAGAAGGGAGCTTATTAATGAAATTAAAATTACCTAAAATCAACAGTTTGTTCGGTAAGATTCTGGTTATTTCATTATTATGTATGCTAATACCTATGCTTATCAGCCTGTTTTCTTCATCATTTTTGGCAGGTAAATATATTGGTCAGGAAGCAAGTGATTCATTATTTAATATTGCTGTTGAAAAGCAGAGCCAGCTTGAATTAGCATTAAAAAATTTGGTAAATCAGCTTAAAACGATGGCCAGACAGCCGTATATTCTTGAGACGTTTAAGGAGGCTGGGGCAACAGGTGAGTTAGATAGTATACGTCTCACAAGAATAGAACAGAATTTACAGGAAAACTTTGCAGAAGGTGATGGCCTCTTTGAGAATCTATTTTTAATGTATGGAAATACAACTGTGGTTGATGGGATCGGTGGCAAATCTGTAGGCTGGCAGATGGCAAAGGAAGACCTGGCAAATCTACAGGAATTAACAGTCAGGAATCCTACACTTTCGCCGACTACAGGTCGACCTGTTATATCAGTTATGGGGTCAGTGAGAGATGATAATGGAGAGCGGCAGGGTATTTTAGCAATGGCAATTGAGTTAAATGTCTTATCAGAAAAGATTATTAAGGGACATTCCAGTAGTGAGTTTAAGACCCTTATTTTAGATACAGCAGGCCTTACCCTGTCAGCGGAAGATTCTGAGCATGTGCTTAGTCTTGATTTTCAGCAAGAAGAGAATTTGAAGGATTTTTATCAAACAATGAAAAAAGATGGTTCAGGCATAGCTTATTTTACCTTAAATGGGATTGAAAATATAGCGTCTTTCACTAAGAGTGAAGAATATGGTATGTATATTGTTACCTATGAACCAGTAACAAATTATATGGCAGGTATAAATAAATTGAAAATAGGGTTATTGATAATTATTTTACTTAGTATAATTGTCTCGGCAGTTGTTATCTATCTCTTTTCAAAGGGTATTTCAAAGCCTATTTTAGCAGTAACAAAACAGGCAGAATTATTGGCAGATGGTGACCTGTCACAGGATATAGCTGAGGGATATTTAGATAGAAAGGATGAGTTAGGTAAATTAACAGATTCTTTCGCCCGGATGAATAAAAACTTTAGACAGATGATTGCTCAAATAAGTAATACATCTGAACAGGTAGCTGCCTCCAGTGAGGAGTTGTCAGCCTCAGGTGAGCAGGTGGGAGAGGCAGCAGAACAAGTAGGAACGACTATTCAGACGGTTGCTGCTGGAGCTGAAGAACAGTCTGCTCAGGTTGATGATACTATTGAAAACCTTTCTGGTTTAATTGAACAGGTGGATGAAGTAAATAAAGGTGCAGATACTATGAATAATACGACAGCAAACATGATGGAAAGTGTTACTAGAGGGAGTAAATCGGTTAGTGAGTCTATTGAGAAGATCAAGAATGTTAAGGAAGATACAGAAGAGGTTTCCAGTGTTATTAGTGATCTGGGTGAAAGATCAGATGAGATTGGTGAGATTGTAGAATTAATCAGTAGTATTGCTGAACAGACCAATCTACTTGCCTTAAATGCAGCTATTGAGGCTGCCAGGGCAGGTGAAGCTGGACGGGGCTTTAGTGTTGTGGCAGATGAAATAAGGGATTTAGCTGAGGAATCAGCAGATGCCACAGGAAAAATTACCGGTCTAATTAAAGATATCAGGAATGGGGTACTTACTGCTACTAACAAAATGGATGATAGTATTACCTCTGTTAATACCAGTGTAGAGGCTATTGAAGAAAATGGAAGTATTTTTACAGAAATTAATAATGAAGCAGAGGGTCTCAAAGAGGTAGTAAGAAATCTCACACAAAATGCCCAGACTATGGCTGAAAGGAGTTATAGTTTCCAGCAGATTATGGAGGAAATAGCCAAGGTGAGTCAGGAGTTTGCCAGTAGTTCAGAGGAAGTTGCAGCCTCCAGTGAAGAGCAGGTTGCTGCGACAGAAGAGATAGTCTCTTCTTCTAAGCAGTTAGCTGATATGGCTGAAGAAATGTCTACTGCTGTAAAAAAATTCAGACTGTAAAATAAAATTTTTTAGTCACAAAAAGGTTTTAAAAATATCAAAATTTGGCAGGGATTTTTCTTGACAATGTTTAATAGCTAGTGTATACTTAAATACAATAATTATATACCTAAATGTTTTGATAGGGAGGAAGATGGTTTTAAAGGATTACAGAGAACCGGGGTGCTGAGAAACCGGTATCTAGCTAAACTGTTTTTGTAGCCCTTGAACTGTAAAGCTGAAAAACTGTGAGTAGGTTTTACCGGTATCCTTTTTGAGGAAAATGGCACCCGTTACCAGATGCCGAGGTATGAAATATGTTTAAAAACATATGTGTACTTAAGGCTGCTGCGTAAGTGGTGGTGAATTTGGGTGGTACCACGTGAGATATAACTCCCGTCCCAATTAATAGTTTTCTATTAATTAGGACGGGAGTTTTTTAATTTTAGATGATAAAAAAAGAGGAGTGAGCAATGGTGAAAAAGATGACTGGTGCTGAGATTTTTGTTGAGTCGCTTCATCAAGAGGGTGTTGAGCTTATCTTTGGGTATCTGGGGGCAAAGGTAATCTCGATTTATGATGTGCTATATGATGCGGATATTAAACATATTATGCCACATCACGAACAGGGGGGTATTCATGCAGCAGATGGGTATGCCCGCTCTACTGGTAAAGTTGGTGTCTGTATTACTACTTCTGGGCCGGGGGCAACTAATTTAGTAACAGGACTGGCCACTGCCAACATGGATTCAGTACCGGTGGTAGCTTTTACAGGTCAGGTAGCCCATTCGATGATTGGGACAGATGGTTTTCAGGAAGCAGATATTAAAGGGGTTACCCTACCAATTACCAAAAACAATTATATTGTTGATGGTGTTAAAAATTTGGCTCGGGTTATTAAAGAGGCTTTTTATATTGCACAAACTGGTAGACCTGGGCCTGTTCTGGTTGACCTGCCACAGGATGTTCTATCTGCTGAAACTGAATTCAATTACCCGGCTGCTGTTTCCATACCCGGTTATAAACCGACCTATCAAGGTAATTTGTTGCAGATTAAAAAGGCGGCAGAGTTGATTAATCAAGCTCATAAACCAGTAATTTATGCTGGTGGTGGGGTTATAATCTCCGGGGCCAGTGAACAATTAAGGCAGCTGGCAGCTAAGGCTGAGATTCCTGTGACAACAACCCTAACAGGGATTGGTTCCTTTGATGAAAAGAACTCTTTAAGCCTGGGAATGCTTGGAATGCATGGTACAACAGAGGCTAATCTGGCTATGACCAATGCTGATCTAATAATTGCTCTAGGGGCTCGTTTTGATGATCGGGTAACAGGTGAACTGGATTCTTTTGCCCCTGAAGCCAGGATTATTCATGTTGATATTGATCCGGCAGAGATTAGTAAACTGGTCAAAGCAGATATTCCAATAGTTGGTGATGTTAAGAGGGTTTTGGAGGATTTAAATTCACTTGTTGAGAAGGAAAAACATGGTCAATGGTTGAGAGAGATTCAAGAATGGAGGGGACTTGAACGGAGAAGGGGCTCAGGAAAGACTGGTAAATTGCTCCCTGGAGAGATTATTGAAGAAATTGATAATTTGACTAAGGGAGAGGCTCTGATTACTACTGAGGTTGGTCAGCACCAAATGTGGGCAGCACATCATTACAGTTTTAGTAAACCGCGTAGTTTTATTACATCTGGTGGGTTAGGAACAATGGGCTATGGTTTCCCGGCGGCAATCGGGGTACAACTTGGTAATCCTGGAGCTGATGTTTTCTGCCTGGCAGGTGATGGTAGTTTTCAGATGAATATTCAGGAACTGGCTACAGTAGCCAAAAATAAACTACCGATTAAGATTATAATCTTTAATAACCAGTACCTGGGAATGGTGAGGCAGTGGCAGGAATTGTTTTTCGACAAACGTTATTCTGCTACCTGTTTAAGGCGGCAGGAAGGGTGCCCACCCCGGTGTTCAGGACCAGGTGAAGACTGTCCTGAGATGATTCCTGATTTTGTTCAGGTTGCTAAGGGGTATGGTATTAAGGGGAAAAGGGTAAGTAAGCCGGAGGAAATAAGACCAGCCCTACAGGAAGCCCTTGATAGTAATGAGGCCTATCTACTTGATTTTATTATAGAAGAGGAAGAGAATGTCTTTCCTATGGTTCCGGCAGGTGGTAGTCTGGATGATATGATTCTAAGGCAGGATATTGAACATTAGTATTGAACATTAGTAAGGTTTATCTGGTGAAACTCCAGAACCGACAGTATAGTCTGGAAGGGAGTTAGTATAATTGTTTTATCTATGTAGATATTATGACTAGGTAGATGATGATATGTCTCTACTAATCTTCAAGAATAGCAGACACTGTTTTTTGATATTTATGATTAAGTTCTTTATTTTGAAGTAAAATTGTACAGATTATATCTAATAGATACATCGCAGAAAATTGTGAATTGATAAATCTCTGCTGTCCAACAAATGCTGTATTATATATTAAAAAATTCATATCAGAATATTGAAGAATAGGAGTATCTTCAAAACTGGTAATTGTAACAATCTCTGCCCCATTTTCTTTAGAAACTTTTAATGACTTAATTATTTCTTTAGTTTTACCTGAAATAGATATACTTATCACCAAATCTTTTTCTGAAATAATTGCACTGTTTATTTTCATTAAATGAGAATCAGTAATACTATAAACATCAAACCCCATCCTCAATAAGCGTAACATCATCTCTGAAGCAGTTAGTCCTGAACTACCAATACCATAAATGTAAATTTTTGCCGCATTTTTTATTTTTTCTACGAGTTTATTAATACTACTTTTATCAACTAACTGCTGAGAATTTTTTAAGACCTTTTTATAATAATTAGTGATATTTACAAAAATATCATCTATTTTATTGTAATTTTCTAATTCATTAAAAGTATGAAGTTTCATCTTTAATTCAACAAAACTATTTACCCCTATTTTTTTAGAAAATCTAGTTATTGTTGCTGTTGAAGTATCTGTAGCCGTAGCCAGGTTAGTAATACTTTTATTTTTTATTTTACTTTTATTTTTTAAAATGTATCTTGCTACTTTTTTTTCTTTTTCTGTAAAGTTATTAAATTTTTTTTGGATTTCAAGAAGAGTATCCATAGATTTCCCCCCTATAAGAATTTCGTTTCGCAAGATTGCTGACCTAATCATAGTATATAAATTTAACAATTAAATTAAGTACTTTCTCTTTTCTAAAAAAACAAAAACCTCTTCTATATCTTATATAATAAGATATAGAAGAGGTTTAATCAACATTAATTTAAATTATCAACAAATTTTTTGGCTATTATTTGTGGTCTTGTAATAGCACTTCCTACTACAACTGCATAGGCACCCATTTTCATTGCTTTTCTAGCTTTTTCAGGTGTATCAAAATTTCCTTCAGCAATTATTGGAAGTTTTGCTCTTTCAATTAATTTTTTTAAAATATAAAACTTATTTTCATTTAAAGATTGTTCAGTATAACCAACAAGTGTTGTACTAATATAATCAAATCCTAAATCTTCCGCTCTTAAACCTTCATCGATAGTTGATATATCTGCCATGAACTTCTGCTTAGTATATTTATTTAAAACTTCTTTTAAAAATTCTTCATCTTGATCAATTGTAGCATCAATTGCAATTGTATCAATTTCAGTTTCAATAAGAGCCGCTACTTCCTTCATTGTTGGAGTAATATATGCTTTCTTGTTTTTATATTCTTTTTTTATAATACCAATTAAAGGAAGGTCTACTTCTTTTTTTATTTCCAAAATATCCCTGACACCATTAGCTCTAATACCTACCGCTCCAGCCATTTTTGCGGCTAAAGCCATTTTACTCATAATAAATGAGCTGTGTAATGGTTCGTCTTTCAAAGCCTGGCAGGAAACAATTAATCCCTTATTCATAAAAATCATCCTATTCTATTCATTGTTAATAAGCTCATTAATTTTTTGTTTTAGAGGATCTGCCATTGCTCCAAAAATTGCTTGAACTCCACCTTTAACCTCAAGAACAGCGGTAGCACCAAGAGATTTTATTTTTTCTTTATCAACTTTATCTGTGTCTTTCACAGAAACCCTCAATCTTGTTATACAGGCATCCATTTCCTCTATATTTCCCTTGTCACCTAAGGCCAGCAATACTGCTTTGGCTGTATCAGCTAAGGAATCATTACTTACTACATTTATCTTTTCCTCATCTTCTTTTTCACGTCCAGGAGTTGGAACATCAAACTTTTGAATTAGAAATCTAAATGAAAAATAATATAAAGCAAACCAAATAGGTCCAACAATCAACACATAAATCCAATTTGTTGCTGCATTACCTTGTAGTATCCCAAACAATAAATAATCAATTAATCCTCCAGAAAATGTATTACCAATAGAAATATTCAATATATCTGCTATAGCAAAAGACAATCCATCAAAAAATGAATGAATTACATATAACCAAGGTGCAACAAATAAAAACATAAACTCAATTGGTTCAGTTATGCCTGTAATAAAAGAAGTTAAGGCTGCGCTAAAAAATAAACCTACTACAGCAGACCTCTTAAATTTTTTAACTGTGTGATACATCGCAAGTGTTGCTGCTGGAAGGCCAAACATCATTGTCGCAAAACGGCCGGCAAAAAATCTTGTTCCTTCAGTAAAAAGTCCGGTATGGTTCGGATCAGCTAATTGAGCAAAAAATATCTTTTGTGCTCCTGCAATAGTCTTTCCTGCAACCTGAGCAACACCACCTAATTCTGTGTACCAAAACAATGGATAAATCATATGATGGAGTCCAACTGCTCCAGTTAATCTTAATAAAAATCCATACAAAAAAGTTCCAAAAACTCCAAAACCAGCTATTGATTTACCTGCACTCGTTAACCAACCCTGAAATGTAGGCCAGGTAAGGAAAAATAAAAAACCAATACCTATTGAAGCAAAAGAAGATATAATTGGAACAAAACGCGAACTGCCAAAAAATCCCAAAAATCTAGGTAATTGTATATTACGATAACGATTATGTAGATATGAAACCATCGTACCAATAACAATAGAACCAACAACTCCAGTATCAACAGAACTTACATTAGTATTAAATGCACTAATCATACCATTGATAGAAGCATTCATAACTAAAAATGAAACAACACCAGCTAAAGCAGCAGTACCCTTATCTTTTTTAGCAAGACCTAAAGAAAGACCAACAGTCATAATTAAAGCAAGATTCCCAAAAACTGTGTTTCCAGCTGAAGCCATTATACTAAAAAGTCCCTGAAGCCAGGCAATATCTAAAAATGGATATGCCTGAACAGTATTAGGATTAGATAATGCTCCACCAACGCCAAGTAATAGACCTGCTGCCGGTAGTATTGCAATCGGCAGCATAAACGATTTCCCTATTTTTTGTAACTGTTTAAACATTTGTTCCTCCTTTTGTGATTTATTTTCACATTTTAATTATCCCTGAAAATAATTTTCAGGGATAATTAAATATTAACATAAATAATTATTAAGTTCAAGATTTTTTTGAATTAAGGAAGATTACAGACTAGTGTTTTTTGTTAATTTTACTTTACAATTTATAAAAATAATGGTATGATAATGGCAAAGCTGAATATAGTTATTTAAATACTAATGAGGATGGGTGAAATTCCCTACCGGTGGTTAAAGTCCACAAGCCTTTTTATAAAAAGGTTGATCTGGTGAAATTCCAGAACCGACAGTATAGTCTGGAAGGGAGTTAGTATAATTGTTTTATCTATGTAGATATTATGACTAGGTAGATGATGATATATAATCCTTTCCAGTAAATGGAAGGGATTTTTTTGTGTCAGGAAACTATGCGATTTTGAGATTGTGGATAACTTTGAAGGCCGACAGATATATTTGTTTCCCTTGTCGTGCGCTGCGGTGTCCTACCTCCGTTTACTGTCGAGAAATTCTCCTTCGGCGTCCTGCCTACGGATAATTTCTAGAGTCGTACAACAAATATATCTGTCTGGTTAATAGTTTATTGATTAACTATGTGTAATAAATAGTCTAAGTTAAGAAAGCTGGAATTTTTGATTAATCCGGATGGCCGTAGGCCATTTCGTTCTGAAAGGAGATATAAATGGATAAAAAAGATGACCTATATTACATGAGAGAGGCATTAAAACTGGCTTGGAAGGGGGAGGGGTATACCAGTCCTAATCCACTGGTAGGGGCTGTTGTTGTTAAAGATGGGGAGGTTGTTGGTAGGGGTTATCATAGGTATTATGGTGGGCCTCATGCAGAGGTATATGCCTTAGATGAAGCCGGTAAGCAGGCTGAAGGGGCAACTATCTATGTAAATCTGGAACCCTGTAGTCATTATGGAAAAACACCACCCTGTTCCTTAAAAATAATAGAATCAGGTATTAGACAGGTAGTTATTGCTATGGAAGACCCTAATCCCAGGGTTTCAGGTAGAGGAATAAAACAACTGCAAAAAGCCGGTATACTGGTTAAAATAGGTCTTTTAGCAGATGAGGCCCGGGAACTCAATGAGTCTTTTATAAAATATATTACTTCAGATTACCCCTTTGTTTATCTAAAGATAGCCCAGACACTGGATGGTTTTCTGGCAACTAAAACCGGAGAATCTAAATGGATCAGTAATGAGAAAGCCCGTTTAATGGGCCATAGATTAAGACATAAGGTAGATGCCATTTTAGTAGGGGTTGGTACAATCTTGGCAGATAATCCCTCGTTAACAACCCGTTTGCCAGATGATAAGGGAAAGGACAGTATTAGGATTATACTTGACTCCCGGCTGGAGACACCTTTAGATGCCAGGCTCCTTAATCAGGATTCTGCAGCAAGAACCATTCTGGTAATTGATGAACAGCTTAATACAACCAGAAGAAATCTGTATACTAATAAAAAAAATATAGAGCTTTTACCAATGGCTTTAGATACTAAAGGGAGGATTCCTCTGAAGATATTATTAAATAAACTACATGAAAGGGGTATAGGGAGTATTTTAGTTGAGGGAGGTGGTAGGGTAAATTATTCATTCCTACAGGAGAACTTAATAGATAAAGTATATGCTTTTATTACCCCCAAAGTTCTGGGAGGAAATGATGGCATAGCCAGTTTTACAGGGGAAGGTCCTGATAGTATGGCAGAGGTAAAAAAATTGAGAAATATTAAATACAGGATTTTAGGGGATAATATTCTTTTAAGTGGTAAGCTTTAAAGGTGGTGGGATTTTGTTTACTGGGATTATACAGGAACTTGGTATTTTACAGGGGAGGTTGAGGGCAGAAAAAAGCTATCAACTGTTAATTAAAGCTAAAAGGGTTTTAAATAATATTAAAAAAGGAGATAGTATAGCTGTTAATGGTGTCTGTCTTACGGTTGCTGATTTTACTGGAGAATCTTTTGCTGCTGATATTATGCCTGAAACTCTACAGGCAAGTAATTTAGGTAATTTAAAACAGGGTTCTCAGCTAAACCTGGAACAGGCCGTCAGGGCTGATGGTTTTTTCGGTGGGCATCTACTTAGCGGCCATGTTGATGGTGTGGGTCAAGTGAAGCGGCTTACTATAGAAAAAAATGCAGTGATAATTGAAATAATGGTCGATTCAGAGTTGACAAAGTTTATGGTTGATAAGGGTTCTGTGGCCTTAAATGGGGTTAGTTTGACTATCATGAAACTCAGGCAGGATTCTCTAATGGTTTCTTTGATACCTACTACCCGGCAGGATACTAATCTAGATAACTTAAAAGTGGGTCAGCTGATTAATATTGAGACAGATTTAATTGCTAAATATGTTTATAAAATACTGCAAAAAGGAGAAAATGAAAAGAATGGCTCTGAAATTGATAAAAATTTTTTAAGGGATAATGGGTTTCTCTAGAGGGGAGATATGATGAATACCATAGCAGAGGCAATTAATGTTATAAAAGAAGGTAAGATGGTTATTGTCGTTGATGATGAAGCCCGGGAAAATGAAGGTGATTTTGTAATGGCAGCAGAGAAAGTGACCCCAGCTAGTATTAATTTTATGATCAGCCAGGGCAGGGGGCTTGTTTGTGTCCCCATGGAGGAAGAAGACCTGGAAAAACTTAAAATCCCCCGGATGGTAAGTGATAATACAGAGGCACAGGGGACGGCTTTTACAGTATCAGTGGACCATAAGACAACTACAACAGGTATTTCTGCTGTTGAAAGGGCATTAACTATTAAGGAACTGGTTAATCCGGCAAGTAAGGCAGTAGATTTTAATAGGCCTGGACATGTTTTTCCTTTAAAGGCTAGAAAGGGTGGGGTTTTAAGGCGGGCAGGGCATACTGAAGCTGCAGTGGATTTATGTAGGCTGGCTGGATTAAAACCAACTGCTGTTATCTGTGAGCTTATTAATGAGGATGGTACAATGGCCCGGTTGCCTCAACTAAAGGAGTTTGCCAAGATTCATCAATTAAAGCTTATTAGTATAGAGGATTTAATAAAATATAGAAAGAAGAAGGATAGATTAGTCCATAAGGCAGCCGAGGCTGTTTTGCCTACCAGGTATGGTAAATTTAAACTCAGGGTTTATACTTCTATTGTCGATGATAGGGAACATGTGGTCCTTATAAAAGGAGATATTAGTGGTGGAGAAGATATCCTGACCAGGGTACATTCAGAGTGTTTAACAGGAGACGTTTTTGCGTCACTGCGTTGTGATTGTGGAGAACAGCTGGCTGCAGCTTTAAAAATGATAGCAGCTGAGGGGCAGGGGATTTTTGTATATATGCGTCAGGAGGGAAGGGGAATAGGTTTAATTAATAAGATTAAGGCCTATAGCCTTCAGGATAAGGGAATGGACACAGTTGAGGCCAATGAGGCCCTTGGTTTTGCAGCTGATTTAAGGGATTATGGTCTAGGGGCACAGATTTTGGCTGATCTTGGGTTGACTTCTATAAGGTTGATTACTAATAACCCCAGAAAAATTATTGGATTAGAAGGTTATGGTTTAACAATTACTGATCGAGTGCCATTAGAGATAGAGCCGAATAAGGAGAATGAATTTTATCTCCAGGTAAAGAAAGATAAACTGGGACATTTGTTAAACACCAATTAAGAAAAAAAATAAAGGGGCTGTAAATAATGACAGTTACTTATGAAGGTAAACTAATAGGTGAAGATATAAAAGTTGGTATTATAGTAGGTAGATTTAATGAATTTATTTCACAAAAACTGCTGGCAGGGGCTGTAGATGGACTTAAAAGGCATGGGGTGAAAGGTGACAATATCAATATAGCCTGGGTTCCAGGTTCTTTTGAAATACCACTGGCAGCCCAGAAAATGGCCAATTCTGGGAAATATGATGGGATTATCTGTCTGGGAGCTGTTATCAGAGGGGAAACACCACATTTTGAATATGTTTCTGCTGAGGTTGCTAAAGGGGTTGCTAAGATTGGACTGGATACCAATATTCCGGTTATTTTTGGTGTCTTAACAACAGAGACCATTGAACAGGCGATATCCAGGGCGGGGACCAAATCAGGTAATAAGGGTTTTGATGCAGCAATGTCTTTAATTGAAATGGTTAACCTGTTAAAGGAAATTTGACACCACTTTTGCTGGATCATATGCTCAGGGAAGAATGCTATTATTTAACCAAACTTGCCTAGCTTACTTTTGTTAGACGCCCAACTTGTAACCCTAAGAGGCCAAGAATTCAAGAGAGAATTGATAGGAACAGTTAGAAGAAGAGGATGCATTGTATAAGCTTAACTAAATATAACATGGAAGATAGTATGTCAATTGATAATAGATGGTGTCTCTGTTTGTTAATAATGCTAAAGGAACAAAAAGGTATAGCTTTTTTGTTCCTTTAGGTTTGCCTGGTATGATTGCCAGCTCTAAATTGCTAAGATGCCATGTTCATGGTTAAATTTAGCAATTTAATGGTTTTTTATATAAAAACTCTTGACAAGTTTTAAGAATAATGATATTATATAGTCACTTGAAAACGTTATTATAAAAGTTGTGTTATTTTACTTATTAAATAAAAACGTTTTTATAATATTTGGAGGATAATTATGGGTGTTAGTATAAAAGATGTAGCCAAAAAAGCCGGTGTTTCTGTGTCTACGGTTTCTCGAGTTTTAAATAATGGTAAGTATGTAACTGATGAAACCAGTGAGAAAGTAATGAAGGCTGTGAAACTTTTAGGATATCGCCCGAATATAATTGCCCGGGGTTTGAGGACAAAAAAGACAAATTCCGTTGGCTTAATAGTTCCTGATATAACTAATGAGTTTTTTGCGAAATTGGCGAAAACTATTGAAGAAAATCTTAATAATAACAATTATAGTTTATTATTATGTAATTCTGGTGAGAATGAGGATAAAGAGAGGAAATATATAAAAACTCTCCTAGATAAATTTGTTGATGGTATTATCTTTATATCGAGTGGTTATGATCAAAACATGCATTTATTTCCCGATGATTTGCCAATCATAGCTATAGATCGCAAACCTAATGCAAAAAGAGTTAATTTTATAAGTAGTGAAAACAAAAAAGGTGGTTATCTAGCTACTAAACATTTAATTGAAAATGGCTGTTCTAAAATATTAATGCTTAAGGATAGAAAAGCAGTTTCACCAATGAATGCCCGTTTAGATGGATATCGTGATGCTTTAAGGGAATATAATATGTCGTTTGATGAAGATATGATTATTGAATCGGAAGTAGAACTAGAATATGTTAAAGAAAAGATATTAAAAATACACAATCGACTTAAATTTGATGGCATTTTTGCGGGGACAGATTTACTGGCAATAGGCGCTATCAAAACCCTTTTAAAACTCGGTTATAAAATACCTGAAGATATTCAAGTAATAGGTTTTGACAATGTCTTGACATCCCAATATTATAACCCTGGTTTAACCACTATTGCTCAAAGATTAAGTGAGATTGGGGAAAGAAGTGCTTCTCTAATGGTTGATTTGATTGAAAACGGAGTCAAAAATACAGAATCAAAGTCTTATTTTCTACCAGTAGAATTAATTAAAAGGGATACAACTAGATGATAAAAGATTTATTTTTTGCTTTAAATAATAACGTTTTCAGAAAAAAGTGCTATAATATGCTATTTTAATAAAAACGATATTAAGTCTTCTTGAAATTTTAAATATAAAATATCAGAAAATGAATAAAAGTTTGAATTGTGCAGGATTTTATTACTTGGCATTATTAAGGGGGTGATTCTGCAAGAGAACTTAGCAATTCTTTGGAATAGGTATCAAACAATTAATAAGAGGAGGAATTACAAATGAGAAAAATTATTATTTTAATGTTGGTTTTATTTATGGTAGGCACTACAGTTGGTATGGCTATGGCGGAATCATCTCTTCAGGATGTTAAGGCTAATGGTGATTATAAAATTGGTGTTATTTTAAAAACCCTGGCTAATCCGTTTTGGGTTTCCATGGAACAAGGTATTTTGGATGAGGCAGAAAAGCAAGGTGTTGAGGTAGATATATATGCTGTATCTCAGGAAGGGGATGCAAATGAACAGTTAAGACTCTTTGAAAATCTCCTTAATAAAGACTATGATGGAATTGCTTTTGCACCAATAACACCAGTAAATTTAATTCCTTCAATAGTAAAAGCGAATGACCAGGGAATTCCGGTGGTTAACTTAGATGAACGTGTTCCACAAGAACCATTAAGGAACAGGGGTGGTTTTGTTTACTCCTTTGTTACAACTAACAATGTTAAAGTAGGTGGTCAGGCTGCTGAGTTTGTAATTGAACAATTACCAGATGGTGGAAAAGTAGCTGTTATTGAAGGTATGGCAGGTAATGCTTCTGGAGAAGACAGAAAAATGGGTTTTACAAATATAATTAGGAGTAATTCTAAATTTGAAATTGTTGCCAGTCAACCAGCTGATTGGGATAGAATTAAAGCAATAGATGTTACCAGGAACATAATGACGAGAAACCCTGATGTTAAGGCAATATATGCCTGTAATGACACTATGGCTCTTGGTGCAGTAAAGGCCTTGGAGAATATGGGTAAACTGGATGAGGTTATAGTTGTAGGAACCGATGGTATTCCTGAAGCAGTTAAATCTGTTGACGAAGGAAGATTATCCTCTACCATAAAACAGGATCCCTATAATATAGGAGTGACTGGTTTAAGGCTTCTTATTCAAGCACTTAATATTCCTGCTGAAGTAGAGGTTCCCTCTATCGTTGTTAAATAGCATTGATTAGGAGTTAATAGCCAGCCCATATATGGGCTGGCCCAATTATAGAAGGAGTGGGCTTGATGCTTAAAGATTATCTTGTAAGAATGAAAGATGTATCTAAAAGGTTTGGTGGAGTTATTGCTCTGGAAAATGTTAATTTTTCAATAAAACCTGGAGAAGTACATGTTTTATTGGGAGAGAATGGTGCAGGGAAATCTACTTTAATGAAAATACTATCTGGTGTTTATCAATTATCATCTGGAGAGTTATATATTAAAGGAAAAGAAACCTCTAATTTAACTCCCAAAGAGGCTCAGAATCTGGGTATAAGTATTATTCATCAAGAATTAAGTTTGATAAATGAATTATCAGTTGCTGAAAATATATTTGTGGGAAGATTACCAGAAACTTCTATAGGTACTATTGATTATAAAAAATTAGCAAGTGAAACAAGCAATGTTTTAAAAAGAGTAGGTTTAAAACTAGACTCTTTTGAGATGGTAGAAACACTTAAAATATCTCATAAACAATTAGTTGAGATCGCCAAGGCTTTATCTTTGAATGCTGATGTGATTATTATGGATGAACCCACATCTTCTCTAACCTTTGATGAAGTTGATGTCTTGTTTGATATAATACGAATTTTAAAAAAAGAGGGTGTTGGTATAGTCTATATTTCTCATAAATTGGATGAAGTTATGGAAATAGGAGATAGGGTAACTGTCTTAAAAGATGGGAAATATGTTGGAACAGAAAAGATTGAAGATATTACTACTAATCAGTTAATAACTATGATGGTGGGTAAAAGTTTATCTACTAAGTATTCCGAAGAAAATAAAAAAACGATTAATTATGTATCAGATAAGGTAAAAATGGAAGTTAAAGATCTAAAAAGAGCAGATAAGAGTATAAAGGGTATTTCATTTTCATTATACAAAGGAGAAGTTTTAGGTTTTTTCGGATTAATTGGTTCTGGGAGAACAGAAACAGTTAGAGCAATTATTGGTGCAGACAAGAAGGAAACAGGCCAGGTTATAATAGATGGTAAGGAAGTTAAAATTCACAATCCCTATGATGGATTAAAAATGGGTATTGGCCTCATTCCAGAAAACAGAACAGAAGAGGGTTTTTTTGATAATTTAACGATCTGGCAAAATGTTTCATTACCTAATTTAATAAAAACTGCTTCCTGGAAGGGAATAGGTGGTCTAACTAAAAGTTCTTATGAAAGAGAACTGGCTGAAAACGTAGTAAATAATTTGAATTTAAAATGTGATTCAATTGAGCAAAGTGTTTCAGAATTAAGTGGTGGCAACCAACAAAAGGTAGTTGTTGGAAAATGGTTAGAAGCAGGTGTTGATATATATATATTTGATGAGCCTACCAGGGGTATTGATGTGGGGGTAAAACAAAATATCTATAATATAATTAATGAATTGGCTAAAATGGGTAAGTCAATCATATTAGTTTCATCAGAGTTACCGGAACTTTTATCTATTTGTGATAGAATCATAGTATTTAAAGAGGGTAAGATTGCTGCTGATTATGATATAGAAGAAGCAAATAAAGAGAATATTATGTATTCTGCTACTATTGGAAAGAAAAAAATGGAGGGTTAATTATGAACAAAGATCTTCGTTATTATTGGCAACGATTTGGGACATTATTGATATTTGTACTTCTAATTATAATAATGAGTATTTTATCTCCAAAGTACTTTTTTACTGTAGATAATTTTGTGCAAATTCTACTACAATCTGCTATAACCATTCTAATTGCTGTAGGTGAGTTTTTTGCTATATTAATTGCTGGAATTGACCTATCAGTGGGTTCGGTATTAGGATTAACAGGAATGGTTACAGCACTTTTACTCAGTAAATCAGTGAATATTTATTTGGCTATTTTAATTGGTGGTATTTTATTAGGTGCTTTATTGGGGGCTATTAATGGAAGTTTAGTAGTTTTCACAGGTCTTCATCCCTTTATAATCACCTTAGGAGGATTAACAATTTTTAGAGGGCTGACATTGATGATTTCAGATGCCAGACCAATTTATAATATTCCACCTGAGTTTAGCAGGTCAATTTCTGGAACTATCTTATCTATACCAGTACCAATAATAATAGCTATAATTGTAGCGATTATATTTGCTTTTGTCACTAGAAAAACAAAGCTTGGTAGAAATATATATGCCCTGGGTGGTAATGAAGAAGCTGCCTGGTTATCAGGAATTAATGTTAAAATGCATAAAGTACTGGTATTTATGTTTTCAGGGGTATGTGCGGGTATAGCAGGTGTGGTTATGACAGCTCGCATGGGAGCTGCCGAACCGCTGGCGGGAAACGGTTATGAGCTATTTGCTATTGCTTCAGCTATTATAGGTGGTACAAGTTTCTTTGGTGGAAAAGGCAAGATCTTTGGAGTAGTAATGGGTGCTTTAATAATTGGTTTGATTAATAATGCTCTTAATATTTTAAATGTCCAGACTTATTATCAGCAAATCTTTATGGGCTTATTGATTATTGGTTCTGTTTCTCTTGATAAATTTCTCAGTAAAAGAAGTAGTAAATAATCTTAATATCTTGATTTTGCTTGATGAAAGAATATGTAGTTTATTGAAATTGGATAGTATATAAATAATTATAATTCTCTAATTACTCTATAAGGGGATTGCTTTTGTATGTTTTCCAGATATGGAGTGTGATAATAAAAATAAAAAGTAGGAATTATAATTATCTCATAAATCTGGCTGATTTAGCTACTTTAAATTAAAGGGGATGAAATAATGGTGGAAAAGATTTCTGTATCAGTTATGTGTGGGGATTACAAGAAATTAGGTGAACAGTTAGAGAAAATAAATGATTTTACAGATGAGTATCACTTTGATTTTATGGATGGTCATTATGTTCCAAATATAACTTTAAATTTTGATATGATCAAGAGTTTGCGGGAAGTTGCTTCAAAACCGATTAATGTTCACTTAATGGTAACTAACCCTGAAGATTATATAGAGAGATTGATCAATCTGGGTGTAGATTCTATCTCTTTTCATTTAGATACTATTAGAAATCAGGCCTTCAGGGTTATCAATGAAGTAAAAGATAATGATATAAAAGCTGGGATTGTTCTTAATCCTGCAGAAAGAGAAGTGTCTTTACAATATCTCTTTGATGTGATTGATCGGGTTACAGTAATGACGGTAGATCCGGGGTTTGCAGGTCAAAAGTTTATCCCACAAATGCTTAGTAAAATAAAGAACTTAAAGTCCATAAGAGAAGAGAATAATTATAATTATGAGATTGAAGTTGATGGTAGTGTTAATCAAGGAACAATCGATCAATTAATTGCTGCAGGGGTAGATATTTATATATTAGGTAACTCTGGCTTTTTTTCCTTGGGTGCTAATCTGGATGAAGCAATTGAAAATACTAAAAAATATATCTGTTTTAAGTAATTTCAAATGTATTCAATAAAAAAACGAGACATAAAAGTGAGTGGTTAATATGACCGAAAAAGTAGTTCTTGGAATAGATATTGGGGGTACTAATTTAAGACTTGCCTTGGTAGATAATAATTATAAAACCCACGATATGTTTATTACCAATATTGCTGATTATAAAAATAAAAATTTTAAAAAATGGCTTATTAATACTATAAATGATTATATAGAAAACAGTAGTAAAGAAGTTGCAGCTATCGGAGTTGGAGTACCAGGTATAGTAGATAGAGACCAGATTATATCATGTCCAAATATAACTGAGTTAGAAAATAGCAAATTAAAAGAAACACTTTATAATCAATTTAATATTCCTATTGTAATTGAAAAAGATGTAAATTTAATAATGTTAGCTGAACAAAAACTATTAAATAGGACTGCGCAGAATATAGTTGGCTTTTTTATTGGGACAGGTTTTGGATGTAGTATTATTATCAATGGAAGGCTTTATAAAGGATTCAGAGGGTTTGCAGGTGAATTAGGACATATACCACTAAAAGGCAAAAGCAAACCTTGTAATTGTGGGAGTAAAGGTTGTCTTGAAATGTATGCAGCGGGAAAGGCTTTGGAAAAAATAGCTTCTAATAATAATATTACTATCGAGAATTTCTTTATAGATATGAAAGGGAAATCTGAAGTAGAAGAGTTCCTGGATAACCTTGCTATTGGAATAGTTACTTCTGTAAATTTACTTGATCCAGAATTAATAATTATAGACGGTGGGGTTATTAGAATGAAAGGATTTCCACTGAAATATTTAAAAGAGTTAATAAAACAACGTCTGCGGTCTAATATAATGATTGATAATTTGGAGATTATAGATTCTAATATAGGCAAATATGGAGGATGTCTAGGTGCAGGTGTTTATTTTTTTGATTATATTCAAAAATAGTTTAAATAACAGTATATGTAGGGAGGTATTATGAGTGATAGCTATAGGTAGTGATCATGCTGCTTTTGAATTCAAAAATAAAATAAAAAAATATTTAGCTGGTAAGGGTATTGAATGTAAGGATTATGGATGCGATGATACAAATAGAACAGATTACCCTATATATGGAGAAGCTGTGGCTAGGGCTGTAACCAAGGGCGAGTGTGAAAGAGGTATTGTCTGCTGTGGCACGGGTGTCGGGATATCCCTGGCAGCTAATAAAGTTAAGGGAATTAGAGCGGTTGTTTGTAGTGAGGTCTATACTGCAAAACTTTCCCGTGCACATAACAATACGAATATTCTTTCTTTAGGTTCAAGGGTTGTTACTATAGAAAGGGCAAAAATGATTATTGATGCTTGGCTGAATACAGAGTATGAAGGTGGAAGACATGAAAAACGAATAAAGATGATTAGTAAGATAGAAGATAAGAATTAAAATTTTAAGTTTATTTGTTGCTGTGACAATAAATATTAAATTACTAAAGGAGGTTGTTAATTAAGCCTCCTTTTTTACATAATAGAATTTAAAAAATTTACTGAATTATATTTCTTTGTAAAGGGGGTTTATAGGCTAAACATAAATGATGCCCCTGCTTCAGGGGTATTTTTTACTGCTACATTACCCCCGTGTTTTAAAATAATATCCTTGACAATTGCTAAGCCTAGGCCGCTTCCTTTCTTTTGTTCACGGGTACGGGCCCTGTCAATTTTATAAAACCTCTGCCAGATATTATCCATTTCATTTTCTGGTATACCAGGGCCTTCATCGATAATAGAGAATTTGACCTTTCCTTTACCGGGGTCTAAATCATCATTAGGGTCTACAGACTCAAGTTTGATAGTAATATTTGCCCTTACAGGGGAATAGGTAAGGGCGTTTTCCAGTAAATTTATCAGGACCTGATGAACACGATTCACATCAACATGTATTTTCGGCAGTTGTTCAGCAGTTTCCATTATTAGGTTGACTTGTTTTTCTTCTAGTTTGTTTTTCATGGTTTTAATAGCACGTGACACAAGTATATCCGGTGAGATATACTCTTTGTTTAATTTAGTATTTTCTGATTCCAGTTTACCAAGAGTCAGTAAGTCTGATAGTAGGTGTTCAAGGTATTCAGTATCCTTATACATTATATTGATGCAGTCTTTTAATTCAGCTGGAGTTAGTTCCTGGTCATTAATAATCTCTAAAAACCCTTTGATAGAAGTCAATGGGGCCCTAAATTCATGGGAGACATCAGCAACAAATTCTTTACGCATTTTCTCTAGCTGCTGCTTTTTTTTGAAGGTTTCATTTATTTGAAATACTGCATAATTAAAGGTGTTGACCAGGTGTTCTATCTCAATACTACTATTCTCTGGAATAGCTACTTCCTGGAATTTGCCTTCAGCGCTTTTCAAAGCAGAAGATTGAACATCTTCCAGTGGTTTAGTTACACGTTTGGTAAAAGAAATACTTAAAAAAACAGCTGCTATAATGGCAACCAGGAATGAATATAGAACTAGTCGTATGATATTATTAATGGTGGCAGCAGTACTACCCAGGGGTGTCTGAATAATTACAGCTCCTACTAAATTTACTTTTTTCTCTTTTATTTGTGGTCCTATGGTAACAATATCATTATTATCTGCTTCAACTAAGGGGATTACCATTAAGAGGTTTTTGTATTTTGGTCCCATAATCTTTTTTGTAATAGTATTGCCTTCAAGGACATGGTCAATTTCAGTTTTTTCCAGTGTTAGGTTAAACTCTTTAATAGTTGGGGCGTTAAGAATCATTTCACCTCGGGCATTCATAAGTCCGATATCCATGTTGGAAGAACGGGCAATAGTTTTAATCTTTTCACTATCTTCATTTATTTTATTTGAACGTATATTACCCCCTGAAATATTCTCACTTACCAGTTCTGCTATCCTACGGCTATTATTGGTGGCCTCCCATTCCTTTAATCCAAAATAGTAGTTCTGAATCAGGTAACCAAATATGATGCCGATTACGGTAAGTGAGATAAAAATAATAATCAAGTGTGATAACATTAATCTACTAAAAAAACTCCTGCTTTTCAGATTTTTAATCATCTTTTTTTTGCTCCCTGGTACTAAATTTGTAACCGACACCCCAGACAGTTTGTAAGGGTATTGTTTCTAGACCAGCTCCGGCCAATTTCTGCCTTATTCGTTTGACATGTTCATCAATGGTTCTGGTTTCTGAATAATTTTCAAAACCCCAGATATAATCAAGTAGTTGTTCCCTTTTAAAGACCTGCTCCTCATTTTGGGCTAGAAAGGAGAGTAATTCAAATTCTTTGGGGGTTAAGTTGACAATCTCTCCTTGAACTTCAACACTATAGTTGCTGGGATTTATTTTTAAGGCTATTTCACTATAGTCCAATTTTTCATTAGAGTTGTTCCTGGTATTTTCAAATCGGCGGAGGACAGCTTTAATCCGGGCAATTAACAAGCGGGGGCTAAATGGTTTAGTAACATAGTCATCAGCACCTATCTCTAGTCCGAGGACTTTATCAGTCTCTTCGGCTTTGGCAGTGAGCATAATAATTGCTGTCTCTTTCCCTGAGTTTTTAATTTCACGGCAAATTTCCCAGCCGTCTTTACGCGGAAGCATGATATCAAGTAAGATTAAATCATAATCCTGAGAGAGGGCTTCCTTTAGACCTGATTCCCCATCTGCTTTAAAAACAAGATTAACATTATAGGGTTTTAACATCATTTTAATCAGACTAAAAATATGCTGGTCATCTTCAATCACCAGTATATTTTTTCCATGAAGATCCATAGGAACCCCCTTCGTAAAATCTAATTATCTTACAATAAAACTTCTTTATATAACAGATTATACTATCATAGTGAGTTTATTGCAAAAGTAATTTATTTATATAAGACGTTTTGATGCTAAATTCCAGTATCCTTTAATAAATCCTCCCTGCTTAAACTCCGAGAATGGGTGGTAGGCAGCCAGTGTTTTTCATTTAAGGTTAGTAAAGCCCAGTAGAGGATGATTACCCAGCTATACATAAAGAGTGGGAAGAATATAATATATTTAAAAGATTTGAAAGAAAGTTTATCTAGTAGAAAAACCGATGTTGGTAATAAATAAGGCATAACCGGCATTACTACAGCCATAGGTTTTATATTTTTCAGTACTATATTAAAGAAGGGACTGTAAAATATCCCGGGAAAACTCAACCTTAGTAATGTCATTACTGCATAAAACATGATAAAGGGCTGTTGAAAAAGACGGAATCCGCTATCTAACATTGCCAGGTTTTTCCTTTTGAACCCCTGGTATAATAAACCAGGGACATATTTAAAAGCAACAGACAATTGTCCGCGTCCCCAGCGTAATCTTTGACGGCAGCTGGCACGAAAAGATAGGGGTTTTTCATCAAAAATCTTTGTTTCCCTGGCAAAACTGGTTTTAATACCTTTAAATAGGGCCTGAACTGAATATTCCAGGTCTTCGGTTAAGGTGCTTGTATCCCAACCGGTTTTTTCCAGGGTATCAGCAGAAATGCACATACCTGTTCCCATTAAGACAGCTGACAGACCGATGTTATAGCGGGATAAGAGATTAAACCTATCATTAATCCAGAACATCATAGCAAAGGTAGCTGTTACCCAGTTATCAGCTGGGTTTTTAGCATCAACATAGGCTTGAATAATTTTCTCGTCTTTCAGTAATCTATTATTCATAACGTGTAAAAAGTTTCTCTGAACTAGATTGTCAGCATCAAAAATTGCTGCTGCATCATATTCACTATTGCCTGTTGTAAAACCGAGTTTTTGTAGAGCAAACTTAAGGGCATAACCCTTACTTTTTTGCAGCTTATTTGTTCTTTCCAGGACATTAGCATGGTATTTGCGGGCAATTTCAGCAGTTTTGTCCTGGCAATTGTCTGCTATGACAAAGATATCATATAGTTTCTTGGGATAATCTAGCTTGTATAAGTTATTAATTAATTTTGAAATAACCTTTTCTTCATTATGAGCAGGAACAATTACAGCAAATTTCTTTTCTGGTTTTTTAAAATCATTATATTTCCTGGTGAATAGACCAAAGAGGACAAAAGCAAGGAAATAAAGTGAATACCCTATTAGGAAAATATCAATTACATAATTTAATAGCTTCATTTTCTTCAACTCCTTATACTAATAAATTATCAAAATAAAGCAAAGTAACAATAAATTATCTGTAAACATTCTGTAAATATCAGATATAATATTTTTTAGTAAAAAAAGTGATACCGATGTTTCTTTGCAATTAATAAAATAATGTCCTATGTATCTTTGACTTTATAATTAGTCTTTATACAGATACAGAAACGAATCTATCGGAACGCGTTTTCTGGCTGGGTTAATCCCTGGTGGGGCTACTTGAAATATATAGCATAATGTTTTATAATAAAAAACATAGTAGCTATATATAGGAAGGGAATTATTATGAAAAATAAAAAACCTCAGCAATTAGTGCAGTCACTTGATAGGGCCTTAGATGTGATAGAAAAACTGGTAGAGTCTAATAAAAGCATGGGAGTAACTGAATTAAGTGATAGTCTCGGTCTGCATAAGAGTACAGTCTATCGTTTGCTGGCAACCCTCGGCTACAGGGGATATGTCGAACAGGATGATTATAATCAGTATAAAGTGGGATTAAAACTATTTGAAATAGGTGGGCTGGTCTTAAACAGTCTGGATTTACGAGAACAGATAAAACCATATTTAAAGAGGCTGCGTGAAGAGACCAGAGAAACTGTACACCTTGGTATTATGGATGATACAGAAGTAGTCTATATTGATAAAGAAGAGACCTCTGAAACCATAAGGATGTATTCGAGAATAGGCAGACGTGTATGTGCTCATTGTACCAGTTTGGGCAAGGTGATTCTGGCTTATTCTAAACCAAAACTAACAGATCAGGTCATTGAGAATGGCTTAAAGAAATATACTGATAAGACTATTACTGATGAGATTGAATTTAGAAAACATATTAAAGAGGTCTTTGACCAGGGATATGCTATTGATGACGAAGAACAGAGGATGGGAATCAGGTGTATCGGTGGTCCTATTTTTAATTTTAACAGGGATGTAATAGCTGCCTTCAGTATTTCAGCCCCTATTAATAGAATGACTCATGAAAGAATTGATGAACTAGCAGAAGTTGTTCATGAATACAGCAGACAGATTTCGGCAGCTTTTGGTTACAAATATAAGTAACACGACAAGAGGATCGCGAAAACATTGCCAAATGTTGTATCTAAAATTGAATATTTATAGATTAATTAACATAAAGTTGTGATTAAGTAGAGTTTTTCTTTAAAGGCGGCGCCATGTTTTAGAATGGGGTTGCTTTTTTTATTTTGGTTTTTCTTTAAACTGTTTATAGGTTTAAGCTGGTTTTAAGAAACGTTTACGATGTAGATTAGGAGTTGGCTGAAGCCTTAATTTTTTCAATTCTAAAGAAAAAGCAATAAAAGAATTTAGCTTGTCAGATTGTTTATGCAATTAAAAAAACAAAAAAATATTGACAAATGAATTTAGGTAGTGGTATAATATGTACAACTCATAATACAAGTTATTGTTTTTTACATGTATGATGTATTATGTGTGCTCCCCAAGAAGAAAGGGATTATCTGTATAATATAGTAATTGAATGGTTTATATTTAATTACTATACTTATAAATAATATTATTAAAGACTAATCACAACCAGATTATCAACAAACTTGTATGACAAGTTTGTTGAAGCTTTAAAAACAAAGTAATATTTTAAACTTTTTTAAAACTTATAAAACCAGCATGAAATATAATTTAAGGAGGGAAATATGAAATCTGTAGTAGTTACAAGGCCTAAAGAATATAAAATTATTGAGAGTGAAATACCTGAATTAAATAGTGATTATGATGTTCTAATTAGGATGAAGGCAGCAGGTGTATGTGGTTCAGACTATCATATTTATCATGGAACAAATCCAAACTCTACATACCCTTTAATACCAGGGCATGAAAATGTTGGTGTTGTAGAAAAAGTTGGTTCTAAAGTCACTAGGGTAAAAGAAGGAGATCATGTAGCTATTGATTTAATAATAACATGTGGTGAATGCTATCAATGTAAAATTGGCAGAGAAAACATCTGCGAGAATGTACTGGTTCGTGGTAGTGGAACAGATGGCGGTTTTAGAGAATATTTAACTGCACCTGAAGATGACGTATATATTATTCCAAAGAATATACCCTTTAAGGATGCAGCATTAATAGAGCCTTATGCTATTGGAGCTCATACTACTACTCGAGGAAGAGTAGTATCAGATGATATTGTATTTATTTTGGGGGCAGGTACAATTGGTACAATCATTATGCAGACCTGTAAGGCCAAAGGAGCTACAGTTATATCCTGTGATATAAATCAAGAGTCCTTAGAGAGGGCTAAAGGTTATGGGGCAGATTATATTATTGATAGCCAAAATGAAAATATAATAGAAAAAGTACAAGAGATAACTAAGGGGAAGGGGGTTACTATTGCATTTGATGCTGCTTGTTTTCAAGGTTCATTAACAAGTTTATTTGAAAAGGGATTGGTTAGAAATGCAGGTAGAATTGTGAGTTTAGGTTTTTGTACAGAACCAGAAGCTATTTCACAGGCTATGATTGATGTAAGAGAACTGGATTTAATCGGTTCTAGAATGTCGGTCTATCAGTTTGAACCTGTAATTAAAGATTTTGCGGAAAAAAAATATAATTTAGATGGTATTGTAACTGACTTTATTAAGTTTAATCAAATTGATAAAGTATTTTATAATATGGATCATCCAGATCCTAAAATAAAAAAAATGGTTATTTTATTTGATTAAATAAAAAGATGCCTAAATGTTAACACGTATTAATTTTATTTTAAATAAACTTTTACTATATTATATTGGGAGGAATACAAGTGATAAATTCAATGTTTGATGTTACTGGGAAAAGGGTTATAGTCACAGGGGCAGCTCAAGGGCTTGGTTATGGAATGGCAGAAGGGTTCCTGGAATCTGGTTCTGAGGTTGTATTAATGGATATTTCAGATAAGCTAGACCAGGTAGTAAAGGATTTCAAGGAAAAAGGTTATAAGGCTCATACTGTAAAAGGTGATTTATCTGATCGACTAGATATCCAGAGAATGTTTGATGATGCAATGAAAATAATGGACGGAGTTGATGTTTTAGTCACAGCAGCTGGTATTCAAAGAAGACACCGCTCGGATAAATTCCCAATTGAAGATTGGGATGCAGTAATTGCTGTTAATTTAACTGCAGTATTCCTGATGGACCAATTATGTGCAAAAAAAATGATTGAACAAGGCAAAGGAAAAATTATAAATATTGCCTCTATGGTCTCATGGTTTGGGGGTATTAATGTTCCTGCCTATACAGCAGCTAAAGGTGGAGTTGCACAGATGACCAAAACTATGGGAAATGATTGGGCTGCCTTAGGTGTTAATGTAAATGCAATTGCTCCTGGATATATGGCTACAGAAATGAACGAAAAACTTATTGAGGATGAGGAAAGGAGTAAAGAAATTACTGATAGAATCCCAGCAAAAAGATGGGGCACTCCAGATGATATGAAAGGGATTGCTCTCTTTTTAGCATCATCTGCAAGTGACTACTTAAGTGGTGCAGTTATTCCAGTTGATGGTGGTTATTTGTGTCGGTAAATTTTAATGATATTAAATTCTTGACTTTGGCAAAAGGAAGGTAGAAATATGGTTGATAAACCTAATGTTACGCAACAAGTAGTAGATTATTTTATTAAACAAATTCAGAATGGAAATTGGAAGATAGGAGAAAAGATTTACTCGGAGAGCAGGCTTACTAAAGAGCTCGGGGTTAGTAGGACAAGTATAAGGGCTGCTATACAGCAATTAGTTGGTATTGGTGCGATGGAGAGTGTTCACGGCAAGGGAACATTTTTGCGCTCAGATGATTTGTCCAGTTTAGGATTAGGGAAACATAATAAAAAAGAGTATGATTATGTAGATTTGAATTCATTACTTGAATTTAGACTTATTTTAGAGACAGATAGTTGTTATCATGCAGTTAAAAGGGCTACAAAGGAAACCATCGAAAAATTACATTATTATCTTCAAAAGATGAAAGAATCAATTGGAAGCCCTGATGAATTTGTTCGATTTGATAGATTGTTTCATGAAGAAATTATACATGCAACAGGTAACAAACTATTAGAAAGGTCTTTAAAAAATGCCTTCGCCCAAAAGGAAGAAAGATTGCATGATTTTAATGAAATGTTTGGTTACAAAGATGGTATTTATTATCATACCCTTTTATTGAAGGCTTTTGAGGCCAAAAATGCTTCGCGGGCGAAACGAATAATGAAAACTCATTTACAGAAAGCTATTGATGATATTTATTATGAGAATAATACTGATGCTGAAGAACAAGATATTTTAGAACAAATATAAACTTTTTATAGTCTTATTTCATAAATGGAGAGTGGAGTTATGGCAATTAAAATAAGAGATGTTAAAGTAATTTTAACTGCACCAGAAGGAATAAATTTAGTTGTGGTAAAAGTAGAAACAACTGAGCCTGAACTATATGGATTGGGGTGTGCAACCTTTGCGTATAGGCATTTAGCAGTTAAATGTTTGATAGAAGAATATATTAAACCTTTAGTAATTGGTAAAGATGTATCAAAGATTAGTCAATTGTGGCATTTGATGCACCAAAATGGGTATTGGCGTAATGGTCCTATTGAAAATAATGCTATTTCTGGTGTGGATATGGCCCTATGGGATATAAAAGGTAAAATGGCAGATATGCCTTTGTATGATCTTCTAGGTGGGAAATGCCGTGAAGGCGTACCTATTTATCGTCATGCAGATGGTAAAGATATAAATGAACTAGTTGAAAATATATTTAAATATAAAGAACAGGGTATTACAACTATTCGCTGTCAACGTGGTGGTTATGGTGGTACTTATGGAAAAGCACCATCAACAGCACCTGAGGGTTCACCTGAGGGAGTCTACTTGGATTCACATAAGTATATGAGGGATACAGTAGAGTTATTTGATAGAATACGTAGTAAAGTTGGCTATGATATAAATCTTTGTCATGATGTACATGAACGGCTTCGACCAGTAGATGCAATTAAGTTAGCTCAAGAATTAGAACCATATAAATTGTTTTTTTTAGAAGATGCTATTTCTTTAGAACAAGGTGAATGGTTACGTCAGTTGAGATCTAAGACAACTATACCATTAGCCCAGGGGGAGTTATTTAATAATCCATATGAATGGAGATTTTTAATTAAAGAGCAATTAATTGATTTTATTAGGGCCCATATAAGTCAAATAGGAGGCATTACCCCTGCTCATAAATTACAGATTTTTGCGGAAGAGTTCGGGATAAAGACAGCCTGGCATGGACCTGGCGATATGTCTCCTGTAGCTCATGCAGCTAATATTCACATTGACCTTGCGTCACAGAATCTTGGTATTCAAGAGTGGTCTGGTACGGAACCACCTAATTTTATAATACAAGAGCTTAGTGATTCAAAAAAAGCACTGCTTGGTGTATTTCCCGGACTGCCTGAATATAGGGAGGGTTATGTGTATGCTAATGATAAACCAGGGCTCGGCATTGATATTAATGAAGATGAGGCTGCTAAATACCCCTGTAAAAATAATGTTACTACTTGGACACAAACACGTCTTCGAGATGGTACATTACAGACTCCATAAAATTGTTATATCTACGAGAAGACTTATAGGATAGAGCTTAAGTTTTTTTAAACAAATTTATTCATCATGTAGCTATAATAGAAGTCAGATAATGACTGATAGTATTTATAATGACTTACAATAGTATCATTTTATTTATTACTACCTTTTTGATTTTTTACAAAGAATCAATTCAAGTAAATAAGGGGTTTAAAGGTAGCCCTTTATATATATTAAAGGAAAGGAGGATAGAAAGTTTAACAAATATATTTTCACAAAATATAAAATACAAACGGAGGAATAAATGTGAAAAAGATAAGTATAGTTTTATTCATTAGTTTGTTGGCTGTAGCAATGATTGGTGGTAATGTTTTAGCCAAAGATTTGAATCCTAGTCCAGAAAACCCAGTAACTCTTCGTATTGGTGCCGGTGATGCTCAAGAAGATTTAGCAGTAGGTCTGGAATATACAATAATTAAGCTTTTTGAATCTATGGTTGAAACTAATACCAGTGGGGCTATCCAGGTGGAAATTTTCCCAGGAGGACAGCTGGGTTCCTTAATGTCTATGTTAGAAGCCGTACAGGGCGGACAATTAGAGGCCATGTCTGGGACAGGGGTAATAACCTCTATATACCCTGAATGGCAGGTGTTTTCAATTCCATATCTGTTCCAGAACTCTGATATAGCTATGTCTGTAATGAATGAAAGTGATTTTATGGCAGATATATATGAAGATATGAGAGAAGAAACTGGAGTCAGGGTTTTAGGTGTAGCTCAGAATGGATTTAGACACTTTACTAATAATGAAAGAGTAATAAAAACCCCAGAAGATTTAAAAGGACTTAAATTTAGAGTAATGCAAGGTCAAATTTACCAGAAGGTTGTTGAAGCAGCTGGTGGAACTGCAACTCCAATAGCCTGGTCTGAACTTTATACAGCCCTCCAAACCGGGGTAGTTGATGGTCAGGAAAACCCTATTTCAGCTATAAAATTAGGGAGTTTAGATGAAGTACAAAAATATATTACCTTAGATGGTCATCTATGGAGCGAAAACTTTTTAGTTATCAATGATGAATTCTTTAATAGTCTACCGAAAAAGTACCAAGTAGAAATATTAAATGCAGGTAAAGAAGCCGCTCTAGCTGGTACCGCCTCTGAACACATTGCTTCCTATGTTAATGGTGTTAATTATGTAACAGAAAAGGGAATGTCAATTTATAGACCTACTCCTGCTGAATTAGAATTATTTAAAGCCAAGACTCAACCATCAGTAATTGAATGGTTAAGTTCTGAAATTGGTTCAGATGTTGTAGAGGGTATGTTAGATACTGTTGAAAAATATGAAAAGAAATTAGGTTATAAATAAATAAAAACCTGTCCTATCAGAGATAATCTTATCTCTGATAGGACAACTATAGTTAATAGGAGGGGATATTTTTGCTTAATAGTCTAAAAAATATTACAGTAACTATCAGTGATTCAATTAATAAAGTAGCAAAAATAACAGCGGTTATATTTCTAGCTGTATTAGTAAGCATAGTCTTATTACAGATAGTTTTTCGATATATATTAAATTTAGGCCTTCCCTGGGTTGATGAACTTTCACGTTTTTTAAATATCTGGATAGGATTTTTAGGTGCCAGTATTGGGTTTAAATATGGTGAGCATGTTGGTGTTGCGTTTTTTGTTGAGAAGTTACCCGAAAAAAAATTAAGGATATTTAACTTTGTAACCAAGCTAATATCATTAGCCCTATTTATTTTTGTTATCTACTATAGTTTTGGATTTATTGTAGATTCAAGATCATTAACACCTGCTATGAATCTATCGTATAAATGGCCTAAATCCAGTTTATTTATAGGTTTTAGTATTATAGCTATTCACCTGGTAAGTTTTATTCTAACAGATATAGTTGACTTTATGAATGGTAATTTTTCTATAGCTAAGTCTAATAACTCATAATTAATTGTTTTAATATACTCATCTTAAAATTTAGAAATCAGCCAATAATATTGAATTAAGAGGGAGGATTAAGAATGATATATTTGTTACTTATTGCCTTTTTTGTATTATTAATCTCTAATATCCCAATTGCTTTTACTCTGTTATTTTCTTCTTTTATATTTTTGCATGAATGGGGAATGATTTCTCCAGGTATCCTACCGAATAAAGTATTTAATGGCATCAATTCTTTTCCATATCTGGCCGTACCATTTTTTATCCTGGCAGGCCAATTAATGAATAAGACAGGAATTACAACTAGACTGGTTAAATTTGCAGATATTGTTATAGGGAAAATACATGGTGGTCTGGCCCAGGCCAATATATTATCCAGTATAATATTTGCAGGTTTAACTGGCTCAGGGGTTGCTGATACATCAGCAGTTGGATCTATACTAATTCCAGCAATGACCGAGCAAGGGTTTGATAAAGATTATAGTGCAGCAGTTACTGCCGCTTCTTCAGTAATCGGTCCAATTATCCCTCCTAGTGTATTAATGGTTATTTATGCTAATATCGTAGGGATATCTGTTGGGGATTTATTTGTGGCTGGTTTTATTCCTGGTGTATTAATAGGCTTAGGATTAATGATTTTAGCATATTACTTTGCCAAAAGAGATAACCATCCCAGAAGAACTGAAGCAGTATCGACTAAAGAGGTTTTACTTACCACCAAAGATGCCTTATTAGCCATATTAATGCCTGTGATTATAATAGGTGGTATAGTAGGTGGGATATTTACTCCCACTGAAGCCGCTGCTGTAGCAGTAGCTTATGCATTATTTGTAGGATTTTTCATTTTTCGTTCCTTAAAGTTAAGTGACCTACCTTCAGCCTTATTAGAGAGTGTAAAAACTACAGGGACTATATTAATCATTATAGCCTGTGCAGCAATTTTTGGATGGGCCTTAACGATATTACGAGTGCCCTCACTTTTAGCAGCAGCCATTACAGGAGTTACGCAAAATCCTTTAATTGTATTATTATTTATAAATATATTATTATTATTTGTAGGGATGATTATGGAGATTGGGGCAGCAGTAATAATTTTAGCTCCTATTTTAGCACCTTTAGTAGCCCAATTGGGAATTGACCCCTTACATTTTGCAATTATTATGGTAGTAAATTTAAATATTGGACTGGCTACACCGCCATTAGGGGTATGTTTATTTGTGGCGGCACCAATTGCCAAAACTACATTAGAAAGGGTTTCTAGAGCTATCTTACCATTCTTAGCTGTTGAAATAGCTGTCTTGTTTTTATTGACTTATTGGCCTAAATTAGTATTATTTCTACCAAATTTATTAGGATATGGTGGGTAATTTTAATATTAACGGATGAAATAGAATGAAATTAGAGATATTACTAAGTTTATAAACAAGGATGAAGTTATTACACTTTGTAGTAGTTATGGATTTAGACAGTTAGATAATTTTTATTGTCTAGTCTTTGCACTTGCTGACGGAGACAAATTTGGTGATGAGCTTTCTGCCAGGCCTAACGGCATAGACATGTCGTAACAGGACGTTATTATATAAAATTCAGTTTGTTAGCCAATAGATGCAACTGAGATATCAAGTTTATTAGCAAGTTTTATTAATCGTTTATCTAAAGTTATTAAAGTAGAGTTTTTTCTTCTACAAGTAACTAGATACATTGCATCATATGCGGGGTGATCAATTTTACATGAGAGAGGAATAGCTTCTTCATAAATATCTTCTGATTTGATGAACTGGTCCACTATATCTATCATATGTCTTGTATTATTAAGCAAATCGTCAATAGGATAGTTTTGAATGGAATGATATTTCCACATAACATTGGCTGCTTCATAAATATATAGGGAGGGAGCTATAATCCAGTCAGCATTTTTAAGGATATCAATTAGTATTTTTTGTTTTGGTCTCCCCATAACTATTTCAACAGCAGCACTAACATCAATTGTGATAATCATCGTTCTCTGTCCTCCCTGATAAGAGGGACTGGGTCAAGAACATTATGATTTTGATAGTTATTATTGGTTTCATTTAAAATACTATTAAATAGAACTTCTCTATGTTCTTTATTTTGTTTTTCAATTTCTAAGGCTTTTTCGAGCAAAACAATAGTTTCTTGTGTAATACTTCTTCTTTCAGCATCAGCAAGTTGAACAATTTTTTGATAGATGTGTTCGGGTAGATCTCTAACTTGTAAAGAAGGCATATTAAATTCCACCTTTCAGATTTATATTTATATTATAACATATTATAGAAACGCATGCAATGTGCATGATAAACACGTGAACCACTTGAACTTCACATAACATATTGTTAGTTGGTCTAACTTTAAGTTGGTATTTCATTATAAACTAACTCAAGCTGTTTAAGCTGACTTTGGTTAATGTTTATTTTGACACAGATATTTTTATATGTTATTATATTAATAACTTTTAACAGTTATTAAACTTGTATATTAATATATCAGTATATTTAGTATAAAAATACTCTGTCTAAGGATGAAATAAATGGATAATTTGAATGTTGATGATAACATAAAAGCTAGTAATGCAAAGGAATTTGCGTATAAAGTTATTAAAAAGAATATTTTGAATCTTAATTTTTTACCAGGGATACAGATGGGAGAAAATGATTTATCAGAAGCATTAAATATAAGCAGGACCCCCATCAGAGATGCGATTTCCATATTGTCTAATGAGAAATTAGTTGAAGTTTATCCTCAAAAAGGAACATATGTATCAAAAATAGCTATGCAGCGAGTTAAAGAAGCTGTTTTTATACGTACTACGATGGAAAGTGCAGCGGCAAAGATGGCTTGTAATAGTTTTACAGATAAGGATTTTTATATCCTGGATTCAAATTTAAACCAGCAGGAATTAGCTATTGAAAATAATGCATTATCAGATTTTAATAAACTCGACAATCAAATGCATGAATACTTTTTTAAGGGTAATCAGTTTCAGTATACCTGGCAATTAATTCATAATTTTAGTGCTGATTATTATAGAATTCGCTATATAAAGTTAAAGCTCAAATTGCGTCTGGAAGAAACTATAAATGAGCACAAAAAAATTGTTCAAGCTATTAAAACTAGGGATGCAGTCTCTGCCTGTCAGCAATTAGAGAAACATATAAAATATGTCTATGATGATGTGGAAGTAATCAATAAAAAGTATTCTAATTACTTTGTATAAATTAAAATATATATTTCAGACAAACTTGCATATTAGTATATCAGTCTGGAACATATATTTCTTGGGTAAACTTGTATATTAATATGCAAGACTTGGTTAAGGGGGTGGTAAAATGAAACTTTAAGTGGAATTAATATAATTGGCTGGAACAGAAAAGTGCAATATTTAAGTGTTACTTATATAGAATTGATAGTATTATAAAATCGTAAAATCATTTTGACTAATACTAAGATATAGAAATTCTTGTATATTAATATACAAGTTTGTCTATATGTTACCATTAGCTAAATTACATTTGTTTATAAAGTCTTAGTAGTGATAACAGTTTATAAATTTTAAAGACTATAAAGCACTAAAAAATTGGAGGAGTTTAGTTATGAAAGGTGTAAGGATTAAAGAACCCCGAAAAGTAGACCTTATAGATATACAAACAAAAGAGCCGTCTAAAGGTGAAGCATTATTAAAGGTAAAATCAGCTGGTATATGTGGTTCCGATATTGGCGCATTTCGTGGGGCAAATCAGTTAGTATCTTATCCTAGAATCATAGGACATGAAATTGCGGGAGAGGTTTTATCGATACCAGAAAATACCAGAGGAATTAAAAAAGGAGATAAAGTTATTGTTGACCCTTATCTTTATTGCGGTCATTGTTATCCATGTAGTATTAAAAGAACTAATTGTTGTGAAAAATTAGAAGTGCTTGGAGTACATGTAGATGGTGGAATGGTAGAATATTTTACCCACCCAGCAGAAATGTTGTATAAGGTTCCCGATGATATGGAATGGGGATTGATTCCTCTAGCAGAACCTCTAACCATAGCCATACATGGATTACATCGAGGTCGCTTGAAAGAAGGAGAACATGTTGCTATTAATGGAGCGGGTACAATAGGATTGCTTGCTGCTATGGCTGCTCAATACTATGGAGCAATACCGATTTTAATAGATTTAGTAGAAGATCGCTTAGAATTTGCAAAAAGCCTTGGAATAACTAATGTAATAAATTTATTAGAGGAAGATGTAATAGAGAAGATTTCTAAGTATACTGATGGTCGAAGGGCAGAAATGGTCTTAGAGGCTTCAGGTGCAAATGAAGCAATTCGAAATACATTAGAAATGGTTTCTTATGCAGGAAGGATTGTTTTTACTGGATGGCCTAAAAAAGAAACACTCTTACCCACAGATATTATTACCAAGAAAGAAATTGATATTCGTGGTGGCAGGACTAGTGTAGGTGAATTTGAAGAGGCAATCGACTTAATATATAATAATAAAATTAAGGCTAAGGCTATAATTACAAAAATAATAAGTATGGAAGATGTGCCAGAAACAATTATTGATATTGAAGAAAATCCAGGTGATTACCTTAAAGTAAATGTCATGGTAAGCTAGATAAATTATCTCCAAACTGAAAAGTGTATAAAAGGCAAACTAGAAACTCAAGGAAAAACTTAGGGAGGGAAGTGATAATAAATGAAAATGACTTTTAGATGGTATGGTGATGATGATCAAGTTAACCTGGATAAGATTAAACAGATTCCAGGTGTTACAGGTATTGTATCTGCCATTTATGATGTTCCTGTTGGCGAGGTTTGGTCTCTGGAAAAAATTTTAGAACTTAAAAAGAAGGTAGACTCAAAAGGGTTAAAACTGGAGACAATTGAAAGTGTACCTGTTCATGAAGATATTAAAATGGGATTGCCTAGTAGAGATAAGTATATAGAGAATTATCAAGAGACTTTAAGGAATTTAGGCCAGGCTGGAATTGATGTTGTTTGTTATAATTTTATGCCTGTCTTTGATTGGACAAGATCTGAATTGAATTATGAATTGCCTGATGGTTCTAATGCTTTGATATATAATGAAGATACAGTAATGAAGATGGATCCCTTGACTGGAGAACTAGATCTTCCAGGTTGGGATACTAGTTATGAAAATGATGGATTAAGAGAATTGTTAGCAAGGTATCAGGATATTAGTGAAGAAGATCTTTGGGAAAATCTTAGATATTTCTTGGAGGGAATTATACCAGTGGCTGAAGAGGCTGAAATTAAGATGGCTATTCACCCAGATGATCCACCATGGTCTATCTTTGGTTTACCAAGAATTATAACAAATAAAGAGAATTTAGAAAGATTCATAAAGTTGGTAGACAGCCCTAGTAATGGACTAACTTTATGTACTGGTTCTCTGGGAGTAAATCCAGATAATAATATCCCTGATTTAGTCAGGTATTTTGGTGATAAAGGGAGAATACATTTTGCTCATGTGCGAAATATAAAAATTACTGGGGAGAGAAATTTCGAAGAAGCAGCCCACCTTAGTACTGCTGGTTCTTTAGATATTTATGAAATATTAAAAGCCTATCATGAGGTTGGTTTTGAGGGTCCGATGAGACCAGACCATGGAAGGATGATTTGGGGTGAAACAGGGCGGCCTGGTTATGGTTTATATGATAGGGCCTTAGGGGCAACTTATTTAAATGGCATTTGGGAAAGTCTAGAGAAAAGCGAATAAAACCAATTCAAGTAAATAAGGGGTTTAAAGGTAGCCCTTTATATATATTAAAGGAAAGGAGGATAGAAAGTTTAACAAATATATTTTCACAAAATATAAAATACAAACGGAGGAATAAATGTGAAAAAGATAAGTATAGTTTTATTCATTAGTTTGTTGGCTGTAGCAATGATTGGTAGTAATGTTTTAGCCAAAGATTTGAATCCTAGTCCAGAAAACCCAGTAACTCTTCGTATTGGTGCCGGTGATGCTCAAGAAGATTTAGCAGTAGGTCTGGAATATACAATAATTAAGCTTTTTGAATCTATGGTTGAAACTAATACCAGTGGGGCTATCCAGGTGGAAATTTTCCCAGGAGGACAGCTGGGTTCCTTAATGTCTATGTTAGAAGCCGTACAGGGCGGACAATTAGAGGCCATGTCTGGGACAGGGGTAATAACCTCTATATACCCTGAATGGCAGGTGTTTTCAATTCCATATCTGTTCCAGAACTCTGATATAGCTATGTCTGTAATGAATGAAAGTGATTTTATGGCAGATATATATGAAGATATGAGAGAAGAAACTGGAGTCAGGGTTTTAGGTGTAGCTCAGAATGGATTTAGACACTTTACTAATAATGAAAGAGTAATAAAAACCCCAGAAGATTTAAAAGGACTTAAATTTAGAGTAATGCAAGGTCAAATTTACCAGAAGGTTGTTGAAGCAGCTGGTGGAACTGCAACTCCAATAGCCTGGTCTGAACTTTATACAGCCCTCCAAACCGGGGTAGTTGATGGTCAGGAAAACCCTATTTCAGCTATAAAATTAGGGAGTTTAGATGAAGTACAAAAATATATTACCTTAGATGGTCATCTATGGAGCGAAAACTTTTTAGTTATCAATGATGAATTCTTTAATAGTCTACCGAAAAAGTACCAAGTAGAAATATTAAATGCAGGTAAAGAAGCCGCTCTAGCTGGTACCGCCTCTGAACACATTGCTTCCTATGTTAATGGTGTTAATTATGTAACAGAAAAGGGAATGTCAATTTATAGACCTACTCCTGCTGAATTAGAATTATTTAAAGCCAAGACTCAACCATCAGTAATTGAATGGTTAAGTTCTGAAATTGGTTCAGATGTTGTAGAGGGTATGTTAGATACTGTTGAAAAATATGAAAAGAAATTAGGTTATAAATAAATAAAAACCTGTCCTATCAGAGATAATCTTATCTCTGATAGGACAACTATAGTTAATAGGAGGGGATATTTTTGCTTAATAGTCTAAAAAATATTACAGTAACTATCAGTGATTCAATTAATAAAGTAGCAAAAATAACAGCGGTTATATTTCTAGCTGTATTAGTAAGCATAGTCTTATTACAGATAGTTTTTCGATATATATTAAATTTAGGCCTTCCCTGGGTTGATGAACTTTCACGTTTTTTAAATATCTGGATAGGATTTTTAGGTGCCAGTATTGGGTTTAAATATGGTGAGCATGTTGGTGTTGCGTTTTTTGTTGAGAAGTTACCCGAAAAAAAATTAAGGATATTTAACTTTGTAACCAAGCTAATATCATTAGCCCTATTTATTTTTGTTATCTACTATAGTTTTGGATTTATTGTAGATTCAAGATCATTAACACCTGCTATGAATCTATCGTATAAATGGCCTAAATCCAGTTTATTTATAGGTTTTAGTATTATAGCTATTCACCTGGTAAGTTTTATTCTAACAGATATAGTTGACTTTATGAATGGTAATTTTTCTATAGCTAAGTCTAATAACTCATAATTAATTGTTTTAATATACTCATCTTAAAATTTAGAAATCAGCCAATAATATTGAATTAAGAGGGAGGATTAAGAATGATATATTTGTTACTTATTGCCTTTTTTGTATTATTAATCTCTAATATCCCAATTGCTTTTACTCTGTTATTTTCTTCTTTTATATTTTTGCATGAATGGGGAATGATTTCTCCAGGTATCCTACCGAATAAAGTATTTAATGGCATCAATTCTTTTCCATATCTGGCCGTACCATTTTTTATCCTGGCAGGCCAATTAATGAATAAGACAGGAATTACAACTAGACTGGTTAAATTTGCAGATATTGTTATAGGGAAAATACATGGTGGTCTGGCCCAGGCCAATATATTATCCAGTATAATATTTGCAGGTTTAACTGGCTCAGGGGTTGCTGATACATCAGCAGTTGGATCTATACTAATTCCAGCAATGACCGAGCAAGGGTTTGATAAAGATTATAGTGCAGCAGTTACTGCCGCTTCTTCAGTAATCGGTCCAATTATCCCTCCTAGTGTATTAATGGTTATTTATGCTAATATCGTAGGGATATCTGTTGGGGATTTATTTGTGGCTGGTTTTATTCCTGGTGTATTAATAGGCTTAGGATTAATGATTTTAGCATATTACTTTGCCAAAAGAGATAACCATCCCAGAAGAACTGAAGCAGTATCGACTAAAGAGGTTTTACTTACCACCAAAGATGCCTTATTAGCCATATTAATGCCTGTGATTATAATAGGTGGTATAGTAGGTGGGATATTTACTCCCACTGAAGCCGCTGCTGTAGCAGTAGCTTATGCATTATTTGTAGGATTTTTCATTTTTCGTTCCTTAAAGTTAAGTGACCTACCTTCAGCCTTATTAGAGAGTGTAAAAACTACAGGGACTATATTAATCATTATAGCCTGTGCAGCAATTTTTGGATGGGCCTTAACGATATTACGAGTGCCCTCACTTTTAGCAGCAGCCATTACAGGAGTTACGCAAAATCCTTTAATTGTATTATTATTTATAAATATATTATTATTATTTGTAGGGATGATTATGGAGATTGGGGCAGCAGTAATAATTTTAGCTCCTATTTTAGCACCTTTAGTAGCCCAATTGGGAATTGACCCCTTACATTTTGCAATTATTATGGTAGTAAATTTAAATATTGGACTGGCTACACCGCCATTAGGGGTATGTTTATTTGTAGCGGCACCAATTGCCAAAACTACATTAGAAAGGGTTTCTAGAGCTATCTTACCATTCTTAGCTGTTGAAATAGCTGTCTTGTTTTTATTGACTTATTGGCCTAAATTAGTATTATTTCTACCAAATTTATTAGGATATGGTGGGTAATTTTAAAAGATTACTTATAGGAAAGGAGGATTATCTTGGAGAATTTAATAAAAAAAGTTCCAGAAAGCAGTCAATTTAGCTATGAAGAACAAAAATCTTACATTAAACAGCTAGTAGATCAGATTCCTGAAGATGCTAAACGGATATTAATTATCCCCCCAGACATTACAAGGAAACATTCAGGTGCAGGTGTTTTAACAAGTATATTTTATGACTTTTTGCGGCAGATGGATATAGAGATAGATATAATGCCAGCATTAGGTACACATGACCCAATGGAAAACGGGAAATTAAAGGAAATGTTTGGCACTGGAATCCCTATGGAGGTCTTTAAAACTCATGATTGGCGCAATGATACTATTAAAATAGGTGAAATTCCTGCTGAATATGTTAGTGAAGTAACAGAAGATAAGGTGAAACAGCCGATTCCCGTTAAAGTAAATGAATGCTTGATCAAGGGCGGCTATGATCTAATTATTTCTATTGGTCAGGTAGTACCTCATGAAGTAGTAGGTATGGCAAATTACAGTAAGAATATTCTTGTTGGTGTTGGAGGATTTGAAATAATAAGTGTATCACATTTTGTAGGGGCAGTTGCTGGAGTAGAAAATGTCATGGGACGCGATCATTCTCCAGCTAGAAAATTATATGATTATGCTCAGGAACATTTTTTAAAAGACATTCCTTTGTTATATATTTTGACAGTAAATTCTACCGACATTGATGAAGAATCAGAACTGACCCGTATGTTGGGTATTTTTACTGGTTACGATAGATCGGTATTTGAAAGAGCAGTTGAATTTAGTCAAAAAGTAAATATTATAAAAGTAGAAAAATCTTTAAATAAGGTTGTTGTTTATCTTGATCCAGAAGAATTTAAGACTACCTGGATAGGATGTAAGGCTGTATACCGGACTCGTATGGCTATTGCTGATGGAGGCGAGTTAGTAATAATTGCTCCAGGGCTACATAAATTTGGAGAAGATATAAATAATGATAGATTAATAAGGAAGTATGGTTATGTTGGAACTGAAAAGGTGCTTGACCTGGTAAAGGAAAATTCAGATTTACAAGAAAACTTATCAGCAGCTGCTCATCTTATTCAGGGGTCTTCTGAGGGAAGATTTAAGATAAACTTTGCTTGTCAACATTTAAGAAAACAGGATATAGAAGGTGTTAACTTTAATTACTTGCCATTAGACCGGGTTCTTGAAAAATATAATATAAATGAACTTGATAGTGGTTTAAATATTGTTGATGGTGAAGAGATATTTTATATAAATAACCCTGCAACTGGATTATGGGTTGCCAAAGATAAATTTTAATATATTAATATTTAATGGGAGGTAATATTTGTGGATTTTGCTAAAATTAATGATTTGAATGATAAGGTGGCAGTTATTACTGGTGGAGCTGGAGTTTTATGTTCAGAAATGTCCAGATATCTTGGTAGGAGTGGAGCAAAAGTAGTTGTACTTGATATAGCCGAAGAGGCACTGGAGGCAATAAGTAAAGACCTGGATGAGTTGGGTGTAGAACATTTAACAATTAAGACAGATGTTCTGGATAAAGAGAGTATTAAAAATTCAGCAGATAAAATTTTATCAAAATATGGTAGGATAGACATCTTGATTAATGGTGCCGGTGGTAATAAAGCTGAGGCAACTACTGGCCCTGATAAGCCTTTTTTTGACCTGCCGGAAGATGCTGTAAAATGGGTTTTTAACCTTAATTTCATGGGAACATTTTTGTGTTGTCAGGTTTTTGGAAAGATATTTGCAGATCAAGATGAGGGGATTATAATAAATGTTTCTTCAATGAATGCCTTTACACCTTTAACAAAAATTCCTGCTTATTCAGGGGCTAAGGCAGCAGTAAGTAATTTTACTCAATGGCTGGCTGTTCATATGTCTCAGAACTATTCAACAGATATTAGGGTTAATGCTATTGCTCCTGGTTTTCTCTTAACAGAACAGAATAAGTTTTTGCTGGTGGATGAAAAGAACGATGGTTTAACTGACAGGGGTCAGACTATTATAGATCATACCCCTATGGGTAAATTTGGTGATCCCGAAGACCTAATTACAACCGTACTCTGGCTTCTTTCCCCTGGTTCTGAATTTGTTCATGGTGCAGTAATTCCGATTGATGGTGGTTTTTCTGCATATAGTGGTGTATAAGTTTTGAAATATTTTATTAAGTTAGTGGATAATTTAAGTAATGGACGACATATGTACTGGTTCTTTAGGTGTTAATCCTGATAATTATAGAAATAAGTTATTGAGAAAAAGTTATATTTAAACTAGGGAACTCAATCTCCTTATTAGAGGGGATAAAGGGTTCCTTTGTTTTTAGAGAACGATACTAAATTTTTTAAAATGTCAAAGTAAAAATAAAAAAATTTTAAAAAAGAAGGAATTTTCGGTTTAATATAGAAAGTATAATATTAAGATAATTATAGAACAAAGTTCCACAATGAGGAAAATAATAATTGGAATAAGCTTAGGGGGAAATAGTTTTGTCTAAAAATGTTCAGTCTATCTCAAGGGCAATAAATATATTAGAGAAGTTAATATATTCAGATAAGGGATTAGGGGTAACCGAGATAAGTAATAGTCTTGCTATAAAAAAAAGCACAACACATAGGATTTTATCTACACTTGTAAATCATGGTTATGTAGTCCAGGATGAAAACAGTAAATATAAGGTTGGGTTAAAATTTTTTGAAGTAGGTAGTGTTGCAATTAATAAATTAGACTTAAGGAATGATGTTAGACCCTTTTTAAAGGAAATTAGGGATAAAACAAATGAAACTGTACACTTAGGTTTATTAGATAATAATCATGTATTATATATTGATAAAGTTGAGAGTTTAAAAACGGTAAGGATGTTTTCAGAAATTGGCCGGAAAATAGAACCTCATTGTACTAGTCTAGGAAAAGTGCTTTTAGCTTATTCTCCTGATAAAGTAGTAGAAGATATAATTGATAATGGATTAATAAAGTATACGGGTAATACCATTATTGAACCAGATAAATTGAAAGAACATTTAAAAGAAGTAAGGATTAATGGCTATGCTATTGATGATGAAGAACAACTTATGGGTGTTCGCTGTATTGCTGGTCCAATTTTTAATTATGAAGGAGAAGTTATTGCTTCCTTTAGCATTACAGGACCACTTATTAGAATGGGCAAAGAGAAAATTAAAGAACTTTCAAAATTAATTAAACAATATAGTGTAATTATTTCAAGATCTTTTGGGTATATAAGAAACAATGATGAAAGGATTTAATTTTTTACCAGTTTAGTGGAATGCGATTCCACAATGCGGAATTAATAGCTGATTAATACGGCTAATATATTAAATAAAATATATTAAGATTTTGTTAAGGAGGTGAAATTAATAGAATTATCAATTTTAATAGTTCACTATTAAAATTGAAATAATAAGAGGGGGAAATAAGATGAAAAAGTTAACACTTTGTAGTTTGTTGGTTGTTGTCTTGTTGGTTGGAATGGCAAATATAGGTTTTGCTGCACCGCAATATAAATGGTCACTAGCTTCTGTATTACCCGAAACACATCCGGTACATAAAGCATTGGTATATTTTGCTGACAAAGTTTATGAACATACAGATGGACAGGTGAAAGTTACTGTTTACCCTGCTGGTCAGTTGGGCCAGGAAAAAGATTTTATTGAGGGATTACAGTTAGGAACAATCGATATTGCTAAAGTATCATCTGCTCCTTTAGGACAGTTCTCCAAGACCTTACAAGTAGTTAGTCTGCCATTTATTTTTCGAGATATCGACCATCAGCATGCTGTTTTGAGGGGATCAATCGGGGAAAAATTGATGAGTGACTTGTATGACAATGGGTTTAAGGGATTAACCTTTTTAGATTCAGGTTTTAGGAGTGTGACTAATAGTGTTCGCCCCATAAGAAAACCTGCTGATCTTGAAGGTCTTAAGATAAGAGTTATGAAGAGCAAACCACTTATTGATACTATCAATGCATTTGGAGCAACTGCTGTACCTATGGGACAGTCAGAAGTTTATGTAGCACTACAACAGAATGTGATAGATGGTTGGGAAAACAGTGAACCTACAGTTATTGCCTTTAATATGCAGGAGGTTGCAAAATACTATTCATATACACGTCATGTTGCCATCCCAGATATACTCATTATGAGAAAAGATCTTTTCGCTTCAGTGCCTAAAGATATTCAGAAGGGTATTATGGATGCGGCTAGAGAGACTGCTCCTTATCAAACAAAGGTGTGGAATGAATTTGTTAATGAGGCTATAAAACAACTAAAGAACAAAGGCATGGTATTTAATGAAGTGGATAATATTGAGGATTTTCAAGAAGTAGTACAAGCAATTTATGATAAATATGGTCAAGAAATTGGTAAGGATCTTATTGATTCAATAATAAATTACTAGTTGACGATTGAATTTAAAAAGGTTGTGGTCTGATTTGACCACAACCTGATATTCAAAGGAGAAGGTAGTATGAATAAGTTAATAAAGATTTTAAATGGTTTAGAAAAAATAATTACTATTATCACAGGGATTATGATCTTATTATTAACATTATTGATTAGCTGGCAGGTTTTTTCAAGATATGTTCTTAATACGGGACAGTTCTGGGCTGAAGAATTAGCAGTGATTTCAATGATGTGGATTGGGTTTTTAGGTGCTGCTGGTGCTCTATGGACTGATTCCCATATAGGTCTAAATCTTTTTGTTCAAATATTTCCAGAATTTTTACAGTTATGCTTGGGTGTTTTGAGAAATATAATATTAACTGTATTTTCACTAATATTATTTTATAATGGGATTATTTTAGTGAAAAGGACGATGGGTGGCACATTATCAGCCTTAGGTTTTTCAATCGGGTATTCTTACCTAATTGTTCCTGCATCAGGATTATTACTAGTTTTATTTGCAATAGTAAAATTAGTTAAAGAAATATTTGACTATTTTGATTTAGGGGTGAATTAAATGTCTCCAGTTTTAGTGCTTCTTGTATCATTCGTATTCTTATTAATAATAGGTGTTCCAATAGCATTTTGCTTAGGGATCTCAGCATTATTAACTGCTTTTAATATGGGATTAACACCTTTAGTAATAGCTCAGAGAATTGCAACAGGGATACAACCCTTTCCGTTAATTGCGATACCATTATTTGTTCTAGCCGGGGCAATAATGTCTAAGGGTGGAGTTGCCAAAAGGATTGTAGATTTTGCTTATGTAATTGTAGGCCCGTTTCGTGGAGGTTTAGCAATGGTGAATTGTATTCAATCAATGTTATTTGGTGGAGTTTCAGGATCAGCTATTGCTGATATTTCTTCGACAGGTCCAATTATGATTCCGATGATGGTAAAAAAAGGATATGACAGAGAGTTTTCTACTTCTATAACAGTTGCATCTGCTACACAAGGAATTATAATACCACCTAGCCATAATATGATAATATTTGCCATGAGTGCTGGTGGTGTATCAATTGCAAAATTATTTTTGGCAGGTTATATTCCAGGCATAATGGTTGGATTATCACTTATGATAGCTAGTTATATAATTGCTGTCAAGAGAGGTTATCCACGAGAAAAAAGACCACCATTAGGAGAATCACTTTTAATAATAAAAGATGGGATACTGAGTATGCTTGCTGCAATTATTATCGTAGGAGGTATTGCCCTTGGGATTTTTACTGCTACCGAGGCATCTGCAATTGCGGTGCTTTACGCAGCTTTTTTAGGGATTGTAGTTTATAAAGAAATGTCAATCAGAGATCTATGGCCAATTATATTAGATAGTGTTAAGACTATATCTACAGTGTTGTTTTTGATAGGGTCTGCATCAGCCTTTGGTTGGATTATGACTTACTTGCATGTTCCGGCAATAGTAACCAATTTGTTTTTGGGTTTAACTGATAACAGGGTTATTTTATTATTGCTAATAAATATTCTGCTAGTCTGTCTTGGAATGGTGATGGATGTTGCCCCATTAATTGTAATTGTAACACCAGTTCTATTGCCAGTTGTTCAATCTCTCGGTCTGAGTGCAACAACATTTGCAATAGTACTATTATTAAACCTGGGTATAGGTCTTACAACTCCACCAGTTGGTACAGGACTATTTGTCGGTTGTTCTGTAGGTAAAACGACAATGGAAAAAACAGCTAAATCAACTATTGTTTTATGGCCAGCTATGATCATTGTACTATTATTAATTACATTTGTGCCTTGGTTTACTACATTTTTACCTAGTTTAATAAAGTAATAATATTGGGAAAGTTTACTTAGTTAGTTTTTGTTTTCAATTGTTCCTTCTAAAAAATCAAATTATATTTTATAAAAAAATATAATTAAAACAGAGTAGGGATTAATTACAATATATAAAAAACATACAAAAAAATAGGAGGCAAAATATGATTTTAAATGATTTTAAGCTTGATGGTAAGGTGGCGCTAGTTACAGGTTGTTCAAGGCCAAATGGTTTAGGTTTTGGTATGGTTGAGGCACTTGCAGAGGCAGGAGCAGATATTGTTGGTGTAGGACCAAGTGATATGTCAGCAACTAAAAAGCAGATTGAATCTATTGGCAAATCATTTCTTGAAGTGAATGCAGATTTGAAGTCTACAGATGCAATAGATGAAATAGTAAATAAAACCCTTGATGTATTTGGTAAAATTGATATATTGGTTAATAACTCTGGTACTATCAGACGTAATGAGATAATAGATTTTTCAGAAAAAGATTGGGATGATGTAATGAATATAAATTTGAAGAGTTTGTTCTTTTTATCGCAGAAAGTTGCCAAGGTGTTTATAGATAAAGATGAAGGTGGTAAAATTATAAATATTGCCTCTATGTTATCTTTTCAGGGCGGTTTATTTGTTCCTTCATACACGGCAAGTAAGCATGGTGTAGCAGGTATTACTAAGAGTATGGCCAATGAATGGGCAAAATATAATATAAATGTAAATGCTATAGCGCCTGGATATATGGCAACAGATAATACTGCTCCTTTAAGAGAAGACAAAGAAAGAAGTCAGTCAATTTTAGCAAGGATACCGGCAGGTAGATGGGGTACCAATGATGATTTGAAAGGATTGGTTGTATTTCTGGCCTCTCCTGCTTCTGCTTATATTAATGGTTATGTGATTGCTGTTGATGGTGGTTGGTTGGCAAGTTAAGAATCTAGTTTACTATTTATAAATGGAGGGAGACGTTATAATGAAAGCTGCAGTATTAACAGATTGGGAGAAAATAGAGGTTAAGGATGTGGCCAAACCAGAAATTGATGATGGTGAATGCTTAATAAAAGTTTCATATGCGGGAGTTTGCGGTTCTGATGTCCATATATATGGTGGACATCATCCAACTGCTCAAGCACCAGTTATTTTAGGACATGAGTTCGTTGGTATTGTTAAAGAAATAAAAGACAGTTCCTGTGATATTAGAGTAGGTGACAGAGTAGTTGTTGAACCTTTGATTAGTTGTGGTATTTGTGAAGCCTGTAGGGAAGGCAACTGGCATGTATGCAAAGAATTAAAATTACTAGGGATACATAGTAATGGGGGATTTGCCGAATATGTTAAAGTATCAGTAGATAAGGTAATAAAAACAAGCAAAAATTTAACGGATCATGCTGCTGCCTTAACTGAACCATTCGCAGTTGGTTTTCATGTAAATCAAAGGGCTGGAATGAAAAATGGAGATAAAGTATTAGTGATTGGTGCTGGTCCAATAGGGTTGATAGTAGGAATGGTTGCTAAAATTAGTGGTGCTTCAGAAGTAGTTTTTTCAGAAATAAATCTTGATAGAATCAAACAAATTAAATCTTTTGGCTTTGAAAATGTTATTAATCCTAAGGAAGGGGACGAAATAGCAAAAGCAAATGAAATAACTAACAATCAAGGTTTTGATGTGGTTTATGAAGTTTCTGGGACAGAAGCTGGTTTGTCTTTGGCAGCCCAAGCATGTAGGATAAGGGGAACGATTGTTCCTGTTGGATTTCCAAATGGTATTCCTAAATTTGATATGTTAAAAGTTATTTTTAAAGAATTAAATATAGTTGGTAGTCGTGTTTATAGTTTTGATCACTTTAGAAAAACAGTCGATATGTTAGAAAAGATTATAAAAAACGAATTATTTGATTTGGAAAAATTAATTAGTGAGATATATCAAATAGAAGATTTAGAAAAGGCCATTAAAGTCATGCAGAAAGGTAAAAATCTAGGAAAAATATTAATAGAATGTTAAACTAATTTCTTTATTAAATTAGGGGGTTAAATAAGATGGAAATTAGAAATTCAAGTTATCCTGACTAGTTCATATTATTATTAGTAATGAAGAAGCAGTTATTTCACCAAGTTGGTCAATACATTCTGGTGCTAGAACCAGTAATTATACATTTATTTGGGGAATGGTTGGAGAGAACCAGACTTTTTCAGATATGGGTCATATTCCAATGAATGAGTTAAAATAATTTTACCTAAAAGGATTAAGTAAATTTAATTTAAACTTGGATTTGTCAAATAAAAATGTATAGTCCTAAGTTTGCCTACTCCTTTGGAGTTGCTTGCTGAATTCATGTTGAAGTATATAGTATTATGTTTTATAATAAAAAACATAATACTATATATTAGGAAGGAAAATATTTATGGAAAACAAAAAACCTCAACAATTAGTGCAATCACTTAATAGGGCCTTAGATGTTATAGAAAAACTGGTAGAGTCTAATAAAAGCATGGGAGTAACTGAATTAAGTGATAGTCTTGGTCTGCATAAGAGTACAGTCTATCGTTTGTTGGCGACTCTTGGCTATAGGGGATATATCGAACAGGATGATTATAATAAGTATAAAGTAGGATTAAAATTATTTGAAATAGGTGGGCTGGTCTTAACCAGCTTGGATTTACGTGAACAGATTAAACCATATTTAAAGAGGTTGCGTGAAGAGACCAGCGAAACTGTACACCTTGGTATTATGGATAAAACAGAAGTAGTTTATATTGATAAGGAAGAGACTTCTGAAACAATAAGAATGTATTCGAGAATAGGTAGGCGTGTTCCTGCTCACTGTACTAGTCTTGGTAAGGTTATTTTGGCTTATTCTAAACCAGATTTAATAGATCAGGTTGTTAAGAATGGTTTAACGGGATGTACAGATAAAACTATTATTGGTGAAAATCAGTTTAGAAAACATATTAAAGAGGTTTTTGAGCAGGGATATGCTATTGATGATGAAGAACATAGGATGGGGATTAGATGTATTAGTGGACCTATTTTCAATTTTAACCAGGATGTGATAGCCTCTTTTAGTATTTCTGCTCCTATTAATAGGATGACTTATGAAAGAATTGATGAACTAGTAGAAGTTGTTCATAGATATACTAAACAAATTTCGGCAGCTTTTGGCTACAAACAAAAATAATGTGCCAGGGGAACGTTTCGTCTGGCACATTATCAATTGATAGCAGCAATAGAAAAATATCTGTAAATTGTTTCGCAACATTAAAAGTTTCAATTTTTTTGTAAAAAGTCTCTAATACTATAAATTAGAGGCTTTTTTTAAAATTTCACGCAAATATATTTGTCTGGTTTATGATTACTAGTTAACACTTTGTGTAAAATAATTTTATAATCTGTAATCTATGATACATTTACAATGAAACGGAAATGATATTATAGATAAGTAAAGGATTATAAATTGAATTAACTTTAGGCCTGGATTATCAAGTTAATAAGGGAATAAAGGGGGTAATAAATAAAGTGAATAATATTAATATTGAGGTTTATTCTAAAAAATGGTGTCCCTATTGTAGAAAAGCTAAGGCCTTTCTTAAGAGTAAAGGGTTTTCTTTTTTTGAATATGATGTGGGAGAAGAAGGCAGATTAGCTGAGATGGAAGAGCGTACTGGTAAGAAATCCGTGCCGCAGATATTAATTGATGATTATCAGGTTGGTGGTTATAAGGATTTAATAGAAATGGAGAATTCAGGTAGACTAAATGAGCTTCTGGGAATAAAGGGTAATGATTATTCCCGGCGTTTATGGGAGCTTATTATTGTCGGGGCAGGACCGGCTGGGCTAAATGCTGCCTTATATGCTGCCAGAAAGGGTATAGAAGTTCTGCTTTTAACAGAAGACCTTGGTGGACAGGTAATTGATACTAATGGAATTGATAATTATATCGGCAAAAGGGAAACAAATGGTTTTCAATTGATCAATGATTTCTGGGAACATATTCAGCAATATGAGGTTGCAACAGTAGTCGGGGAAAAAGCAAATGAAATTAAAGCTATGAAAGGCGAACATAGTGTAATAAGCAATAATAATAAGGAATATAAGGCCAGAACAATTATTATTGCCAGTGGGGCCCAAAAACGCCATCTAGGGATGAAGCAGGAATATATCCTGACTGGTAGTGGGGTTCATTACTGTGCAGTTTGTGACGGTTACCTCTACGCTGGAAGACCTGTAGCAGTTGTTGGTGGTGGAAATTCTGGTCTGGAGGCTAGCCTTGATCTGGCTAAATTGGATTGTGATGTTTCTTTAATAGAAATTCAGGATGAATTAATGGGTGATCAGTACCTACAGGAACAGATTAAAAAAAATGATAGTATCAGGGTTTATAAAGGGACACAGGTTAAAAAAATAAAAGGGGAAGACAAACTGGAGTCTGTTGTCATTAAAGATAATAAAACAGCTGAAGAAAAAGAACTAAGCATAGATGCATTATTTATAGAGATCGGGTTGGTGGCTAATTCGGATTTTCTTATTGGAGTGGTAGGAACTAATGAGAGGAAAGAGATTATTATTAATGAAAATAATGAGACAGATGTAGAGGGTATCTGGGCAGCAGGGGATGTAACAAATATAAAGGATAAGCAGATTATAATTGCTGCTGCTGAAGGGGCTAAAGCTGCCCTCCGTGTTAATGAATATCTTAAGTAATCTATAAATAATATAGTATGATTCTACAATCTTCTAAAGTTAGATGTTTTTCTTTCTTTGTGTGTCATAATGGTTTTGATGTATATTTTGTATCCTCTTAATAGCAGGTTGATAGAACAACTGAACAACAAGATAAATGATATATAATATGTAACAGCTATATTCCTCTGTGTTGATTCGCTCTCTTATGGTCATTACAGTAACTTTAGATAAATTCCCCATATAGATGGAGTAATTATCTTTGATCCACAGAATGGTGAAATGAATGATTATTCAATAGCTGAGGCACCTCAGTTTGTAGATCAGGTCTACCCAGACTGGATAGCTAAAGATTATAATTATTATTTTGGCAGATATAAATATGGGTTCTGGGCTAATCTTTTAGAAAATAAGGGAGACTTACATGAACCAACTGAATGGGGTGCAGAAGATAGAGTAGTTGGTGTTTTCGGTCAAGATAATCAAATGTATTGGTTTACTGACCATACTACCTTAAATAAAAGTGACACAAGTATGGTTGGCTATTCAATGAATGAATTCAAGAACAGGTCGTTTAATATATTATACTGGTGCAAGTGGATTCAAAAATGGTAAAGAGCCTTTAATATTAACTCTATTAATCTAGTTGCTATTTTCTTCGAAAGGACTTTATACCTATATTTAGTTACTAATATTGTATGATACTTTATATCATAAACCGCATGACTACCTTTTCTATATTCAACCAATATGTTTAAAAGGCTAAAAGCTTATACAGCTTTAGAGTTATTATTTTTTATTTTATATATATCTTCTGTATTTTCTATTGTTAGCCTTCTTATAGTATCAAGTCTATTATTTGTATCACTAATCATTTCTTTTATCTCTATAATATCTTTATTAATATCATTAAAAGCAGCTATAGTTAACCCTTTTAATTCTGCAACATCTTCTTTTAATTGTCCAATGTCTTTTTCAACTTTTTCCGAAAAAATATAAAACCCATGTAGTAAAGCATCCATTTTTTCTTCTTGACTATTAGATTCTAAAACTTTCTTAATATCATCCATAATTAACCCCTATTATATTTTATCACTATATTAATGAAAATTCCACATTTTAATTTGAAATTTACTACTCTAAAACAGAAAAGCCCTGGATTAAGTCCAAGAGTTTTAAGTATTTTAAAATCTTCTTTTTTCTTATATACCACAAAGAAAACAATAAAATAAAATGAAATAATAATAAATAATACATACATAAACAAAAATAAAACAACAAAAAAGTTGTATTATTCTTTTTTTATGTATAATAACTATGAAGTAGTTTTTGAAGGGTGGTGAGCCGGCCTGTAAATCTATTTATATTAAAAGATCTTTAATAATTCTATTACATTAGTAAAATTATCTTAGAGGAGGATTGAAAATGGAGATTATCATCCCAATAAAGCAGGTGCCTGAAACAAGTAATGTTAAAATGGATCCGGAGACAGGGACAATGGTGAGGGGAGGGTAGAAAGTATTATTAATCCCCTTGACCTCTATGCCATTGAATTGGCTATTCAATTAGTTGAGGAAAACGGTGGTAGTGTTAAGGTTATAACAATGGGGCCCCCATCAGCAGAAAAAGCCTTAAGAGAGGCGATTGCCATGGGCTGTGATGATGGTATATTAATTTCCGGTAGGGAATTTGCCGGGGCAGACAGCTGGTCAACGGCCTATGTGTTGAGCAGTGTTATTAAAGAACTGGGTGATTTTGACCTGGTTTTAACAGGTGAAAGGGTCACTGATGGTGATACCGGACAGGTGGGGCCAGGTATAGCCTCTTTTTTAGATATTCCACTATCAACATATACCAGTAATTTTGAATGGTAAAAAAGCTCATCTTAAGGGATGTAAATTCCTTAATAATCTGGCTGGGGTAGAGGGGATACAGTCAGAAATAGTGATTACTACTAATGGGGGTTATCCCCTTGATCAGAATATTTATCAAGCTGTTAAAGGTATGACAGCTGTCGAGGCCGTCTCTAAGGAAAAGGGGGTCATTATTATGCTGGCAGAATGTTCTGATGGGCATGGTGGTGAGGGCTTTTATAATACCTTTGCCTGGGTTGAAAAAGTTGAAGCTGTCATGGAGGATATTTTATCCAGAGGTAGGCATGAAACTATTCCAGACCAGTGGGAATCCCAGGTGTTGGCCAGGATTTTAATTCATCATACAGTAATGATTAGTGACCTTGATGAGGTTTTAATCAAGGATATGCATATGCAAAAAGCAGCTACTTGAGCAGGCCGTTATAATGGCAGGGAATATTATTGGTAATCAACAGAGCAAAATAACGGTAATACCCGATGGGGTAGCAGTTATTGTCAGGTAAATGAAGAAAGCCGGTTTTTTAATCTGCTATAGATAGAGGGCCTAGAGGATAGTTAGACCGGCTTCTTCAAAGTTTTTTAGACTGGATTTATCAACTAGCTCATCAGTAATCAGGGTGTCAATTTCCTCTATAGAAGCAAATTGTGTTAATCCTATTTCATTTACTTTACTGTGGTCAGATAAAATAATTACTTTTTTGGATTGTTTAATCATATTTTGTTTTACCTCTATTTCTAATTCATTAGAATCAGTAGCCCCATAATTTACAGAAATTCCTTTACAGGAGGCAAATATTTTATCAGCAAAGTATTTTTTAAGGGTTTCGTTTGCCAGTGGCCCTACAAAGGAAAGGGAGTTAGGTCTTAAAATACCCCCCGTTGAAATAACAGTAATGTTATTCAGATCAGATAATTCAAAGATTATTCTAATAGAATTAGTTACTACTGTTATATTCTGTGTTTTCTTAAGTTTTTTAGCCAGGAACAAAGATGTACTACTTGCATCAAGAAAGATAGTATCACCTTCTTCAATAAGTTCAATAGCTTTGGCTGCTATTTGTTTTTTTTCTTTTATCTTTTTATTTTGTCTGATATTAAAATTGAGTTCATTTTTACTGTTACTGACCAGTGGTACTGCCCCACCATGTATCCTCTTGAGCAATTTCTTTTTATCTAGAACATCAAGGTCACGTCTGATAGTCTCTTCTGTGACATCAAGTATTTTACTCAGGTCTGAAACATGAACACTATCTTTATTGTCTAAAAGCCTTAGTATTTCCTGTCTTCTTTCTTCAGCCAACATGAAAATCTCTCCTTATTTTTAATTTGCATGTAAACATATTATTGTTATATTAATTATTTCTTTAAAAATATTTGCCTATTTATATATTAACATAAAACCCCTATAACGACAAAGGAATATGATTCTTATAAATTGAAGTTTATTTAGTTAAGGCTCTTGCTTAATTGAATTATCGTCGGCCAAAAACTCCACTACAGCTTACGTTATAACTGATTATGGGTTGTTTTAAACTCCCTTCGGTCAAACAGTAAAACAACCTTTTTCATAATCAGTTATACTTCGACCTGTTCCGTTTTAAGTGCCTCCTTATAATTAATTATGCAATGAAAGGTTATTATGAAAGACACTTAGTTAATATATTTTAAATTCCGAGGTAAGCCGGGCAATGTGTACTGTAGCGGATTAGCTTCTAGATTATTACTCTAATATTACCATACTGTAGTAAATAAATCAAACGTTTAAATAAAGATAACACAAAAAAAACAAAATAAAAATAATAAAAAACAAAATAAATATTGAAAAAACAAAAAATATATTATATAATAAAACACAAATCAATGAAACAAAATTTATTTTATAGAGAGGTGTATAAATTGAGGTCAGAATTTGAACTTAAAGAAGATATTTGCGAAGTTGGCCGTAGGATATATACTAATGGATTTGTAGCGGCTAATGATGGTAATATTTCTGTCAGGATCAATGATAAAGAGGTGTTAACAACACCAACAGGGGTGAGTAAGGGCTTTATGACCTCTGATATGATTGTTAAGGTGGACATGGAGGGGAATGTTATCTCTGGTAAACTAAAGCCTTCATCTGAACTAAAAATGCATCTTGATGTATATAAAAATAGGAAAGATGTTAAATCTGTAGTTCATGCCCATCCACCGACAGCTACTGGGTTTGCTGTAGCAGGTATTCCCTTAAATGAAATGATTATGCCGGAGGTAATTATATCACTGGGGACTGTACCTATTGCTAAATATGGGACCCCTTCAACTATGGAAATACCTGATGCAGTCAGGGAATATCTTGATTGTTATGACGGCTTTTTACTGGAAAACCATGGAGCCCTTACTGTCGGTACAGATTTATTTAATGCCTATTTTAAAATGGAAACTATTGAACTAGCAGCAAAGATAAACCTTACAGCCAGACAGCTGGGAGGGGTAAAGGAGATTTCTTCGGAAAATGTAAAAAGATTGTATGAGGTACGTAAGAAATTAGGTGTTCAGGGAAAACACCCTGCCAATTGTGATGAGTGATAGTTAGTAAGCAGTTAAAGCAAAAAATAATATAATTAGAGGATAAACTGGCAGGTCGAGTGGCTGAATTATTAGAAAGGTAATGACTGAGGTTAGTTAATGGAAATTTTAAAATGATTATGGGAAGTGGGGGTGTTTAATCATGTCCAGGGCAATTAATTTATTGGCCTGTGATTTAGGTGCATCAAATGGCAGGGCACTACTTGCCAGGTTTGACGGAAATAAACTGAAACTTGATGTAATTCATAATTTTACAAATGGGGGTGCAAGGCTCAATGGAAACTTTTACTGGGATATTCTGGCCTTATTTGCAGAGATTAAACAGGGGATTAAAAAAGCAGTTAAAGTGACAGATGATGATATCCACAGTATGGGGCTAGACACCTGGGGGGTTGATTACGGCCTGCTTGATGAAAACGGCAAGCTGATGTCATTACCCTTTCACTACCGGGATAGTAGGACAGATGGTATCCCGGAAGAGGTTTTTAAAAAGATAGCCAAAAAAGAAATATATCAGGAGACAGGGATACAATTTATGCAAATAAATACGATTTTTCAGTTATATACTGAGATAAAGGAACGCCCCTGGATATTGAATAATGCAGCTACACTATTATTTATGCCTGATTTGCTAAACTATTTGTTGACAGGGGAAAAATACAATGAGTATACTATTGCCTCTACAGCACAGTTGTTTAATCCAGTTAAAAATACCTGGTCAGAAACAATCTTTAAAGGTCTAGGTATTCCAGTGGATATTATGCAGAAAATTATTTATCCTGGTACCAGGATTGGGGACCTTCTGCCGGCGGTTAAAAAAGAATGTGGTTTGAACAATGATTTACCTGTTATGGCAGTAGGGAGTCATGATACAGCCTCTGCTGTAGCTGCTACCCCACTAGGAGATGAAAATAGTGTTTATTTATCCAGTGGTACCTGGTCATTACTGGGGATGGAATTAACAGAGCCGGTAATTAATGAGGATTCACTTAAAGAAAACTTTACTAATGAGCTTGGCCTTGAAAAAAAGGTAAGATTTTTGAAGAATATTACAGGTTTGTGGTTGATTCAGGAATGCAAACGTATCTGGCAAAGGGAAGGAAAAGACCTCAGCTATTCCGAAATAAGTGAAGCATCAGCCCAGGCTACCCCTTTCAAATACAGACTGGACCCTGATGACCCTGTTTTTATGAAACCGGAAAATATGCCAGAGGTAATTAAAGAATACTGCCGTAAAACCAAGCAAGCAGTACCAGAGACTATTGGTGAGATGGCACGGGGAATATATGAAAGCCTGGCCTTTAGTTATGATAAAGTAATTAAACGCCTGGAAAAACTGGTAGATAGAAAAATTAAAAATATTCATATGGTTGGAGGGGGGATACAGGCAGAATTACTATGCCAGTACACAGCTGATATAAGTAAGAGAAGGGTGCTGGCCGGTCCTGTTGAGGCTACTGCAACCGGAAATGTCCTGGCCCAATTAATAGGCCTGGGTGAGATTAAGGACCTAAAAGAAGGACGAGAACTAGTCCGCAATTCTATTAAATTAAAAGAGTATTTGCCGGCTTAAGTCTCTTTCATAATAAACTTTCATTGCTTAATTAATTATAAATCTAATACAGGGGGTTTTAATGATGTATAGTGATAAAAATGTAAAGCAGGCTTTTCAATGGGCCAAAGAACTATATGGCCAGTGGGGTGTTGATGTAGAGAAAGTAGTGCAGGCCATGGGGGGTGTTGCTATCTCTATGCACTGTTGGCAGGGCGATGATGTCGGCGGTTTTGAAGACCCTGAAGGAGACCTAACAGGAGGGATACAGGCTACCGGTAATTACCCGGGGAAAGCCCGGTCAGCTGATGAACTGCGTATGGATTTAGATCAGGCCCTTTCTCTAATACCTGGTAAGCATCGCTTAAATCTACATGCTATTTATTTAGAGGCAGATGGTCAGAAGGTAGATAGGAATGAAATTACCCCTCAGCACTTTAGCAAATGGGTTGACTGGGCTAAAGAAAAAGGAATTGGTCTTGACTTTAATCCAACACTTTTTTCACACCCGCAAGCAGATGATGGGTTTACCCTCAGCCACCCTGATCAGGGGATCAGGGATTTCTGGATTGAACACTGTAAAAGGTCGAGAAAAATTGGTGAATATTTCGGAAAAGAACTGGAAACAGCAGCAGTGACTAATATCTGGCTACCTGATGGCTATAAAGATATACCTGTTGATAGATTGGGACCCAGAGAGAGATTAAAGGATTCCCTTGATCAGATACTCTCTGAAAATATTGATAAAGAATATAATTTAGATGCGGTTGAAAGTAAGTTATTTGGAATAGGGTCAGAGAGTTATGTAGTCGGTTCCCATGAATTCTATTTAGGGTATTCCTTAAAAAATGATGTCTTACTCTGTTTAGATGCCGGTCATTTTCATCCCACAGAGTATATTTCTAACAAAATATCTGCCTGCCTTTTATATTTGGATGAACTACTCCTCCATGTCAGTCGGCCTGTCAGGTGGGATAGTGACCATGTTGTAATTTTAGATGACGAATTACAGGCTATTGCCCAGCAGATAGTAAGACCAGGGTTCCTTGACCGGGTTCATATTGGATTGGATTTCTTTGATGCCAGCATAAATCGGATAGCTGCCTGGGTTATTGGGACCAGAAATATGCTCAAGGCCTTACTAATAGCTATGTTGGAGCCTACAGCTAAGCTAAAGGAATATGAATTAAACGGTGATTTAACAGCCAGGCTGGCGATATTAGAAGAATTGAAAGCATATCCTTGGCAGGCAGTCTGGAACTATTATTGTCTTAAAAATAATGTTCCTGTGGGAGAGGACTGGTTTACTGAGGTAAGGAATTATGAAAACGAGGTATTGAGTGATAGAAACTCGTGACTTGCTATAGTACAAAATATTTATAATTAAAATGTTTAACTTATGAAATATTTCTATAGGGGAGGATCAAAATGAGAGTAGGTTTTAAATTAAAATTAAAAAATGAACACCTGCAAGAAGAATATAAAAAAAGGCATGACCAGCTCTGGCCGGAGATGCTAGAGGTATTGGATAAGGCAGAAATAAAGAATTATTCAATCTGGAATTCGGGGCAGGATTTGTTTGGTTATTATGAAGTTGAGGATTTAGATTATAGTAATAGAGTACAGGCTGAGAGTGAAATTGTTGCTAAATGGAATGTATATATGCAGGATCTCCTGGAAAGCAGAGTAGATGATAATGGTAGTGTATCACCAGTAAAAGAAGCTATGGATTTAATGTTTTATAAAAAATAAAGAAAGGTGATTAAGGGGAGAGATATATGTCAGAATATATTTTAGAGTTAAAGGGTATCACTAAAGAATTTCCAGGGGTAAAGGCACTGGATGATGTTCATTTTCAATTGAAACCAGGAGAGATTCATGCCCTGATGGGTGAAAATGGTGCCGGGAAATCTACTTTTATTAAAATCATTACTGGGGTACACCAACCTGAACAGGGTGAAATCTATCTGGATGGTGAAAGAGTCGCCATAAATAACCCGAACGATTCCAAGAAGTTAGGGATTGCAGCCATTTATCAGCATGCAACCAGTTATCCTGATTTAAGTGTGACAGAAAATATTTTTATTGGACATGAAAAAATAAAACAGGGAAGTAAAAGGTTATTATGGGATGAGATGCATGCTGAAGCAGAGAGATATTTGAATCAGTTAGGGGCAGATTTTACTCCTAAAACAGAGATGAAAGCACTTAGTGTAGCCCAACAGCAGATGGTGGAGATTGCCAAAGCTTTATCTACTGGTGCCAGGATAATTATTATGGATGAACCAACGGCTTCTTTAACTAAAAGTGAAAGTGAAGAATTATACCAGATTACAGAAAAGCTGAGGGATGATGGTACTTCCATTATCTTTATATCTCATAGATTTGAGGATACATATAGACTGGCTGATAGGGTTACAGTACTTAGAGATTCCCGTTATATAGGAACCTGGAATGTGGCTGAGATCAGTAATGAACAATTAATCCAGGCCATGGTGGGGCGTGAAATTAAACAGCTGTTCCCGGATAAAAAGGCTGATATCGGACAGGAGGTATTAAAGGTAGAGGGGCTGGGGAGGATGGGCTACTTTTCAGATATCTCTTTTACCTTATATCAGGGCGAAATACTTGGATTGACAGGCCTGGTTGGTGCAGGCAGATCTGAGCTGTGTCAAGCAATTTTTGGAATTGCGCCTTATGACCAAGGGGAAATTTATTTCCAGGGAGAAGACATTGAGATTAAACACCCTCTAGATGCTATGGAACTGGGGATAGGTTATCTGCCAGAAGACCGTCAGGAACAGGGTTTAATACTGGAATGGGGTCTAGATAAAAATATTTCGCTTCCTGCTTTAGCTCAGATATCTCATCAGGGGTGGATAGATAAGAGTAAAGAGGTAGATATGGCCCATTCACTGGCAGAAAAGGTTAATGTTAAGGCAAAGAGTATTTATGACCTGGCAAATTCGTTATCTGGTGGTAATCAGCAAAAGCTTGTAGTAGCTAAACTCCTGACTGCTGATTTGAAGGTGATTATTCTTGATGAGCCCACTAAAGGTGTTGATGTGGGGGCTAAATCGGCAATATTTAAAATTATGAATGATTTAGCTGAACAGGGTTATGGTATTATAATGGTTTCCTCAGAGATGCCTGAAGTTCTCGGTATGAGTGATAGAATCATTGTTATGCGGGAAGGGAGGATTACTGGCAGCTTTTCCAGGGAAGAGGCCGACCAGGAAACAATCCTTAGAGCGGCTATGAAAAAGAAGGTTTCTCTTAAGGCCTAAAAATAAGTAAGGCTCTTTCATAATAGACCTTTTGCATAATTGAATTGATTAAAACGGAGTACCTAGGGCACTCCCTATTTAAATAGACTATACAAGAAAATTAAGGTTGCAGGATTTAGTATGGCAACAATCAATTATGCAAGACGCTAAAGTAATATATTAATTTTAAGGTGGGATTTTAATGCTTGAAGGAAAATCTAAGGGCTTATTTAATAGTGAGAATATACAAAAGATTCGCGAACTGGGTTTAATAGCTTTTATTATTATCATTGGATTTTTTGTACAGTTAAGGAATCCTAGTTTTTTGAGCCTGGAAAACATAAATGACTTAATTAAAAATACTGCTATTCTTTCCATTCTGGCAGCAGGAATGATGCTGGTAATAATTACAAGGGGTATTGATCTTTCTATCGGTGCAACACTGGCTTTATCTGGTATGTTAACAGCTATGACTGTTAAGATTTACCCTGGATTACATCCTATTTTAGCGATTTTCTTAGGGATGTTAATTGGTCTTATTTGTGGGGTAATAATAGGTTTTTTTGTTGCCAAGACCTCGATTTTACCTATTATTGCGACCCTGGGGATGATGAATGTTTTTAGAGGAATAACCTTTTTGGTCAGTGGGGGTAGCTGGGTAAGTGCCTACCAAATGTCTGATGGATTTAAAAATATTGCAACAGGCTCAGTATTTGGTATTAATAACTTGATATTTGTTGCAATAATTATCTATATTCTCTTTTACTACTTTGTTAATTATACACGAACAGGTAGACAGGTTTATGCTGTTGGTAGTAATCCGAATTCCGCTAGAATAAGTGGGATAAACATTAGTAAAATATTATGCTTAGTTTATATGATTATGGGTGCGCTGGCAGGTCTTTCTGGTGTTTTATGGGTATCCAAGTTTGCTTCAGCCCAGAGTAATACAGCAATGGGCTATGAAATGACTGTTATTGCATCCTGTGTTGTTGGTGGGGTAAGTATTGCCGGTGGAAGGGGCAAGGTCTCTGGTCTCCTTTCAGGTGTTCTTCTGATGGGGCTTTTAGATAATGCTCTACCATTAATTAATGTATCACCTTTCTGGCAGGATGCAATTCAGGGAGCAATCATTCTTTTAGCAGTAGTTGTGAGTGCTTTAGTTAAAAGGAGTATTGATAGGAAGAATCTTATGAGGAGGGTAATATAGTATGGAGAATTTAACATCATCAGTAGAAAAAAACATATCAATAGAAAGAGAATTTAGGACAAAAGATTTTTTCCTACAGTGGGAGTGGTTGCTCTTATTAATTTTTTTTCTGATACATATTGTTAATTCACAACTATCTCCCTATTACTTAAATACCTATACCCTATTAGATGCGACAATGACTTTTCTGGATAAGGCCTTTATTGCCTTACCAATGGCTTTGGTAATTATTTTTGGTGATATTGATATATCAGTTGCTTCAACAGTTGCCTTATCATCAGTGATAATGGCTGTTGCTTACAATGCAGGTTTACCAATGGTATTAGCAATTTTACTTTGTCTATTTATTGGATTGCTCTGTGGTTTAATTAATGGTTTATTAATAGTTAAGTTTAAAGAATTATCAGCAGTTATTGTAACCCTTTCTACTATGACATTATACCGCGGAATAGCCTATATTATCCTGGAAGACCAGGCTGCTGGGGAATTTCCAGATTGGTTTAATTTTCCTGGTTGGGGTTATATAAAAGGAATTCCATTTATCTTGATCTTATTTGCTTTATTTGCTGTAATATTTTTATTACTTTTACATAAAACAACATTTGGACGTAAGGTTTATGCTATAGGAAATAATGAAGTGGCCAGCAAATATTCTGGTGTGCAGGTCGATAAGATTAAGGTAATAGTCTTTACACTGGCAGGTTTAATGGCAGGTGTAACAGCCCTATTTTTAACCTCCAAAATGGGTAGTACTAGGCCTAATATAGCCTCTGGCTATGAATTAGATGTAATTGCTATGGTAGCCCTTGGGGGTGTAAGTACATCAGGTGGTAAGGGTAAAATGATTGGTGTTCTCTTAGCTATTTTTATAATTGGTTTCCTGCGTTACGGTTTAGGACTTGTTAATGTGCCAGATCAGGTAATCTTAATTATAGTCGGCTTGTTATTAATAGTATCTGTTATGCTTTCTAATTTGAATAAAAAGTGATTTAAAGTGTGTGTTCAAAAAGGTATAAATAGGGGATATATAATCCCCGTCGTATATACTGATACTTTTCGAACAGACTCTTAAAGGGTTGGCTGTAATAAATTTTGTATGAAACAGTACTAGCTGTTTCGTATATTTAAATAAAAAAGAGGGGGAGTAATATGAAGAAATTATTTATTTGTTTAGTGTTGGTGATGGCAGTTATACTGGCATCTGGTCTTGCAAGTGCTGAGGATAGATATGCTGTGATTTTCAAGAGTGCTGGTAATCCCTTTGGGGAGAAACTCATGGATGGTTTTGAAAAGGCTGTTAAGGAATTTGGTGGAGAAGCTATTTTAAAAGCCCCTGCTGAACCAACAGCTGAAGCGCAGATCCAGATGATTGAACAATTGATAGCCCAACGTGTAGATGCTATAGCTATCAGTGCTAATGACTATGATGCACTAGAACCAGCCCTTAAAAAGGCTATGAGGAGAGGTATTAAAGTAGTCTCTCTTGATTCTGCTGTTAACCCTGATAGCAGGGATGTGCATATTAATCAGGCAAACCCAGAACTAATTGGTCGTGTGGAAGTTCAGGCCATCTATGAAATGATAGGTGAAGAAGGTCAGATAGCAGTATTAAGTGCCACTTCTCAGGCCAGCAATCAGAATCTATGGATTGAATGGATGAAAAAGGAACTTGAAAAGCCTAAATATAGTAATGTTGAACTTGTAAAAGTTGCTTATGGTGATGACTTAAGAGACAAAAGTGTTTCTGAAACAGAAGCCTTATTGAAGACATATCCCGAGCTAAAAGGTATAATTGCTCCTACAACAGTTGGTATTGCTGCAGCCGGTAAAGTTTTGACAGATAAAGGGCTCAAAGGTGAAGTTTATTTAACCGGACTTGGTCTACCTAGTGAAATGGCTGAATATATAAAAAATGGTGTTTGCCCATGGATGTATCTTTGGAATCCTATTGATTTAGGATATTTAGGTGCTTATGCTGCTCATGCCCTGGTAACAGGAGATATCAATGGGGAAGTTGGAGATACATTTAATGCTGGTTTCCTTGGGGAAAAAGAAGTAATTCAAGCTGGTGAAGGTACAGAAATTATGCTTGGTGCTCCTTTTAAGTTTGATGCTGATAATATTGATAAATGGAAGGAAGTTTATTAATGAGTCAAGTTTCCATTGGATAAAATCGGATATATAGGCTTATAAATGCTAGTCTTATTTGTTATTTGGTTTTGTTTGGTGATAGTAAGAAAAACAAATATTCTTATTATCACCTAATGTTTATTTTTAGAATAAAAAATAAAAACAAAACCTTGAAAACATTATAAAAACAGTATATAATAAAGATATAACAACATAAATATAAAAATAAACAAAGAATAAATAATAATAAGCCTACATATTAAACAGCAAAACAAACAAAAACGCATTTAACTATTTTTGAAAAGGGTTTCAGGTTTAGTGTTCTGAAAGGGGTTTCATAATGGCTACAATCTATGATATAGCAAAAAAAGCCGGGGTTTCTATTACAACTGTTTCAAGGGTGATAAATAATCATCCCTATGTTAAAGATTCAACCCGTAAAAAAGTTAAGAAATTACTAACGGAAGCCAGTTATGTACCAAACAGTAATGCCAGCAGTCTGGTACGTAAGACAACGAATACTATTGCTGTAATATTACCTGATATAACTAATAATTTCTTTGCTACTTTATTTCATGGTGCAGAAGAAAAGGCCAATGAAAATGGTTTTGCAGTTATTTTTGGTAATACTAATGAGGATATTGTAAGGGAAGAGGAGTATATCAGGATGTTTATGGAGAGAAGGGTGGATGGATTAATGCTTGACCCGATATCACAGGAGAGCCATATTCTTAAACCCATTTTTAAGAATGAAATACCACTTGTTATCCTGGACAGGGAAATCAAAGGAATAACTACTAGTTATGTAGGTTCCAATAATAAAGAGAGTGCCTCTGCTCTGGTGGAATACCTTATTGGGTTAGGTCATAGGAGAATTGGGTTAATTACTGGTTTACAGGGAATATCTGTTTACCGCAAGAGGACTGAAGGTTACCTGACTGCTTTAGCAGATACCGGGATAAATATAAACAGTGATTATATAAAAGTAGGTAAAAAACCTATTAAGGAAGTTGGGTATTTACTGGCCCAGGAAATAGTTAAAGTCAGCCCCCGGCCTACAGCACTGTTTGCTGCTAATAATTTCCTGGCGATTGGGGCAGTTAAAGGGTTAAAGGAGCTGGGGATTAAAGTGCCTGAGGATATAGCTATCGTTTGTTTTGATGATTTTGACAACGGTTCAGTCTTAAATCCATTTTTTACTTCCATGAATCAACCAGCCTATGAAATAGGATTAATAGCTATGGAACTGCTTATTAAGCAGATAAAAAAGGAAATTAATGATCCAGAGAGGATTATTCTGGAATCCAGCCTGTGTGTTCGCCATTCAACGTAAATAAAAAGGGGGGTATTTATGGTATAGTTGATAATATTTTTAATTTGCAAATTATTCAGAAATAGAAGAGAAAGGAATTGAGGTGATAGTAAATGGGTGATATTTTAGTAAAAATGAAGGATATTGATAAATCTTTTCCAGGTGTTAAAGCCTTAGACAATTGTCAATTTGAGCTGCTTACTGGTGAGGTTCATGCCCTGGTTGGAGAAAACGGTGCTGGAAAATCAACTTTAATGAAGATTTTAACCGGCGTTCATAATAAGGATAAGGGTAAAATATTCTATAAAGGAAAAGAAGTGGAGATTAATACCCCTGGTACTGCACAGAAACTGGGAATTAGTATTATTTATCAGGAATTTAATTTAATGCCCCATCTGACTGTAGCTGAAAATGTTTTTATAGGTAGGGAACCGCGTAAAGGTAGTTTTATTTTAGATAAAAAAGGGATAAATAAAAGAACCAGTGAACTACTGGAAATGCTAAACATTGAATTAGATCCTGAAACAAAGGTAATGGATTTAACTGTTGCCAGACAGCAGATGGTGGAAATTATCAAGGCCCTTTCTTATAATTCTGAAGTATTAATTATGGATGAACCAACAGCAGCCCTGACTGATTCTGAAATAGAGGAATTATTTGTGATTATAAAAAAACTGAGAGATGATGGTGTAGGTATAATATATATTTCCCACCGATTTGAAGAACTTAAAGAAATAAGTGATCGTATAACAGTTATGCGAGACGGTTGCTATATAGATACAGTTAATACACCCGAGATAGAGATAGATAAGATAATAAAGATGATGGTTGGTAGAGAAATCTATGAATCATCATCCAAAAAAATATACGATAAAAATCAGGATATAGTACTGGAAGTGAAAAATCTAAACCGTGCTGGTGTTCTTAAGGATATTAATTTTTCCTTAAAAAAGGGTGAAATACTTGGGTTTGCTGGTTTAATGGGTGCAGGGCGAACTGAAGTTGCCAGAGCCATTTTTGGGGCAGATCCCTTTGATTCAGGGGAAATATATGTTAAGGGAAAGAAAGTCAATATTACAAGTCCTGTTGATGCAGTGAATTATGGGATAGGTTATCTATCTGAGGACCGTAAGCGTTATGGACTGGCTCTTGGTCTTGACCTGGCAACAAATATAGTCTTGACAAATTATAAAAATTATTTAGGCAAATTAGGCTGGGTTAAGGGCAATAAGATAAAGGAAAGTGGCTATAGATTAATTAACAAGCTTAAGATAAAGACCCCTGGTATTAAGCAGAAAGCTAAAAACCTATCAGGAGGTAATCAGCAAAAGGTAGTAATTGCTAAATGGCTGGATTGTGATAGTGATATCTTAATCTTTGATGAACCAACAAGGGGTATTGATGTAGGGGCAAAAAGTGAGATATATAAGCTTTTAAATGACCTGGTTGAAGGGGGTAAATCTATTATTATGATTTCTTCCGAACTGCCGGAGATATTGAGGATGAGTCACCGAATTGTTGTTATGTGTGAAGGGAAGATTACGGGCAAACTGGATGCAGAGAAGGCTTCTCAGGAAAGCATTATGAGATATGCCACCAGGCGAAGTTAATTATATTTAAAATCTATTAAATTGGAGGAAATTACCTATGAATACTGAACTGATTACCGGGAATCAAAAAAACTTATTTATAAAATCAGAATCAAAGCAGAAACTGCTGGCTTTTGCTAGCCTGATAGTTATGTTTATTATTTTTTCACTGGCATCTTCAAATTTTGCAACTTTTTCTAATGTAGTAGGGATACTTGTTTCAACAGCAGTTACCGGAGTGCTGGCTACTGGGGTTACTTTTATAATTATTACCGGTGGAATTGATTTGTCAGTTGGGACGGTAATGACTTTTGGTTCGGTTATGACTGGTGTTTTCATTACATTCTGGGGACTGCCTATTTACATGGGAATACTGGGTGGTCTTGCTGCCGGGGCCCTGGCTGGTCTGGTTAGTGGGACCTTAGTAGCCAAACTTAAGATACCACCCTTTATTGCTACCCTGGGTATGATGATGGTAGCTGAGGGACTTAATCTTGTTATTTCAGGGACTAAACCGATTTATTTTATACAGAGACCTGCTTTTCGTAAGATTGCTATGGGTACTGTTTTGGGTATACCTCTTTCTGTATATATTTTTCTAGGTGCTGCATTTATTGCCAGTCTGATACTAGATCGTACTGTATTTGGTAGATATACCTATGCCCTGGGAAGTAATGAAGAGGCGGCCCGCCTATCAGGGATTAATGTTGACAGATGGAAGATGGCCATTTATACCCTGGGTGGTTTTTTCAGTGGCTTAGCAGGGGTTTTAATGGCTTCTCGTTTGAATTCTGCTCAACCAGCCCTGGGCTCAGGTTATGAATTAGAAGCTATTGCTGCAGTAGTAATTGGTGGGACTTCTTTAAGTGGTGGTCAGGGTACAATACTGGGGACGATCATAGGTGCTTTTATTATGAGTGTTTTAACAAATGGTCTACGTATCCTCTCTATCCCCCAGGAGTGGCAGACAGTCATTATTGGGGCTATTGTAATACTAGCTGTTTATTCAGATATCCTTCGCCGACGTAAAGGCTAATTTATATTTATTATACCCTGAACAGGGTTTAATTAAAAAATAAAAATAGGAGGAAAAAAGTATGAGAAAGTTGACTGTGTTTCTTGTTTTAATGGTATTGTTGGTGATAAGTTGTCTTACTATGGCTGCTGATGAGATTTATATTCCGGTTATATCAAAGGGATTCCAGCATCAGTTCTGGCAGGCAGTGAGGACTGGTGCTGAACAGGCGGCAGAAGATTATGGTGTTAGGATTACTTATGAAGGACCTGCAAGTGAAACAGAAGTAGCCAAACAGATTGATATGCTGCAGACTGTCCTTGATAAGGCTCCAGATGCTCTGGTTTTTGCTGCTTTAGATAGCAAGGCTGCCATACCATTACTGGAACAGGCAGATGATGCTGGCATTCCAATAATTGCTTTTGATTCTGGTGTTGATAGTGATATTCCCCTGGCAACTGCTGCAACTGATAATTATGCCGCTGCTGGTAAAGCAGCTGATAGAATGGCAGAGCTTATTGGTTATCAAGGAAAGATTGCTTTAATTGTTCAAGATCAGACAAGTCATACCGGTGTGCAAAGACGTGATGGTTTTATAGACCGGATTGAAGAAAAATATTCAGAGATTGAAATAGTAGATGTTCAGTATGGTGGTGGTGATCACCTAAAATCCACTGATCTGGCTAAAGCTATAATGCAGGCCCATCCAGACCTTGATGGATTTTTTGGTGCTAATGAAGGGTCTGCTGTGGGTGTTATTAATGCTGCAACAGAACTTAATAAAGCTGGCGATATTATAATAATCGGGTTTGATTCTGGCAACCTCCAATTGAATGCCATCCGTTCTGGTTTAATGGCAGGTGCTGTTACACAGAATCCTGTAGGGATAGGATATAGGGCTGTTGAGGCTGCTGTTAAGGCCATAAGGGGTGAAGAATTACCAGAGGTTATTGATACAGGGTTTTACTGGTATGATAAAAATAGTATTGATTCCAGTGTAGTTAAACCATTATTATATGAATAGTCTCTAATCCCAGAACTCAAATAAAAGATAGAGGGGTTGTGCAACTAATAAGGGCATAACTCTTCTTAAATAAAATATTACACTTTTCAGTTCCAGCCAATTATATTAATTCTGCTTGTCGTGCGCCACAGGCACTCCGTATCTGAACAAACCGTACAAGAACATTAAGGTTGCATTACGGCGTCCTGCCTACGTGAAAAATATACGACGTTCTCGATGAGCTAGTGTCTAAGCTAACATTGCGTAAGTTAAAAGAAAGCCTAGACTAGTCGCTCCATTAATATAATTGGCTTACACAAAGCATTAGTGTGAATAAATTAAATGAAACTTATGTAGATTTACTTTGTCTTATGATTGATTATCAATTATATTCCATAATTACTTTATGTAAGACGCTTATGTAATTATAAGAGATTATTTATAAGAGAAGGTGATAGATATGCTTAAAGGTATTCCGGCAATAATTTCACCAGAGTTAATAAAGGTGCTCATGGAGATGGGCCATGGTGATGAGATTGTACTGGCAGATGCTAACTTTCCAGCTGCCAGTAAGGCTCGGTGTTTGGTAAGGTGTGATGGGCATAATGTACCTGACTTATTAGAAGCGATATTAAAATATTTTCCCCTGGATACATATGTAAAAAAACCTGTTGTCTTAATGGAAGTAGTAGCAGGTGATCCGGTTAAACCAGTTATCTGGGAAAAATATCACGATATTATTAAAAAATATAATAATGGATCGTCAGCTATTGAATATCTAGAGAGATTTGAGTTTTATAATAGAGCCAGCAGGGCTTATGCTATTGTAACAAGTAGTGAAATGGCCTTATATGCCAATATTATTTTAAAAAAGGGTGTTGTCAGTGAGTAAGGTAATAAATAACAGGAGGTAATAATTAATGAGTAATCTCAAAGGAAAGAGAAGGTTAATTGGCGCAATGCCTAAAATAGGGATTAGACCAACAATTGACGGCAGGGAAAGAGGGGTCAGGGAATCACTGGAAGAACAGACAATGAATTTAGCTAAAAGTGCTGCCAGGTTTTTGGAAGAAAACCTATGTCATGCTAATGGTTTGCCTGTAGAATGTGTAATTGCTGATACAACAATTGGTGGTGTTGCTGAGGCAGCCATGGCTGAAGAAAAGTTCCAGAAAGAGGGTGTAGGCGTTTCCCTGACTGTTACACCCTGCTGGTGTTATGGAACAGAGACAATCGATACAGACCCTTTAAGGCCTAAAGCCATCTGGGGTTTTAATGGGACAGAACGACCTGGGGCAGTATATCTAGCAGCAGCCCTGGCAGCTCATAACCAGAAAGGCCTACCTGCTTTTGGTATCTATGGGAAAGATGTTCAGGATGCAGGTGATACCAGTATACCGGAAGATGTCCAGGAAAAACTCCTAAAATTTGCTAAGGCAGCTTTAGTTGTAGCAACAATCAAAGGGAAATCATATTTATCATTGGGGAATGTTTCGATGGGGATAGCTGGTTCTATTGTAGATGAAGAAGTCTTTCAGAATTACCTGGGTATGAGAAACGAATATGTAGATATGAGTGAGTTTACACGTAGAATAGAAGAGGGAATCTATGATCAAAAAGAATTTGAAAAAGCCTTAAAATGGGTTAAGAAAAACTGTCTGGAAGGGAAAGATAATAACCCGCAAAAAGAGCAGGTAAGTAGAAAAGAAAAGGATCAACAGTGGGGGTTTGTAGTTAAGATGACCATGATTGCCCGTGATTTAATGATTGGCAATCCCAGATTAGCGGAATTGGGATATGGTGAGGAATCACATGGACACAACGCTATTGCAGCTGGTTTTCAGGGACAGCGTCAGTGGACAGACCATTTCCCTAATGGGGACTTTATGGAGGCTATCCTAAACTCCTCATTTGACTGGAACGGTATCAGGGAACCATTTATCCTGGCTACAGAAAATGATAGCCTTAATGCCATTCCAATGCTCTTTGGACATCTATTGACAAATACCGCCCAGATTTTTGCTGATGTCAGGACATATTGGAGTCCAGTAGCAGTTGAGAGAGTGACAGGCAAAAAACTAAGTGGGATGGCTGAAAATGGAATAATTCATCTGATCAATTCTGGTTCAGCAACACTTGATGGTACTGGACAGCAGAGCAAGGATGAGAAAGCGGTAATGAAACCATTCTGGGAAATTACTGATAATGAGGTTGATAAATGTCTACAGGCTACTAGCTGGTGTCCTGCCAGTTTAGGGTATTTCCGCGGAGGGGGTTTTTCTTCTCAGTTTTTAACAAAAGGTGGAATGCCGGTAACAATGAGCAGAATGAATAGTGTTAAGGGGTTAGGGCCAGTTTTACAGATAGCAGAAGGCTATACAGTAGATATACCAGCAGACATTCATGATATTCTAAACCAGCGGACAGACCCTACCTGGCCTACAACCTGGTTTGTCCCTAAACTGACTGGTAAAAATGCCTTTAAAGATGTTTATTCTGTGATGAATAACTGGGGTGCTAATCATGGGGCGATTAGCTATGGTCATATCGGTGACCTCTTAATTACCCTGGCTTCAATATTAAGGATTCCTGTAAATATGCATAATATTGAAGAAGAGAGGATTTTCCGCCCAGATGCCTGGAATCTCTTTGGAACCAAAGAACAGGAAGGTGCAGATTATCGGGCCTGTCAGAATTTTGGCCCCTTATATAAATAAATATAAGTTTTACTCCGGCCTGTCATTAGTTATAATGGCAGGCTTATATATAATAATTGTTCACTGCACAATTATCTAATCCATTTTAAATTCTACTACACTTTCTCTGGTAGTTTTTAAGTAATCAGAGATTGAACTAAAATTATTTTTGGCATAGGCAACAAATAAAATATCAACTGCTGTTAACTGGGCAATACGGGAGGTTATAGCCCCTAGACGTAAATTTTTTTCACTGCCAGCAACCTGTAAGGCTATATCTGAAATCTTTTTTAATGAATTCTCCCCATATTTAGTAATAGAGATACATGTTGCCTCTGATTTCTTAGCTGTTTTAAGGGCTTTATAAATTTCCGTAGTTTCTCCACTGTAAGAGATAGCCACAGCTAAATCACCCTTTTCTATATTTGCCGCAGAAGCTAGTTGAGCATGAGTATCTGCATAATAGATAACTGTCTTTTTGACTCGCATAAGTTTATACTGTAGGTCTCTGGCTACAAGTCCTGAAGCACCAATACCAAAAATACATATTCTTTCAGCTTGCTCAATTGCTTTAACTGCCTTTTTGATTGCTTTAATATCAAGTAAATATATCGTGTCTTTAATTACTTTGATATTATCATGTGATAATTTCTTCATAATGACCTCAACACTATCACCAACAGAAATATCATCATAAACTTTTATTTTCTGTTGATTAGTAGGGTCTCTTAAATCTTTTATTAAAGCAATCTTAAAATCTTGATAACCAGAGAAATTTATTTTTTTACAAAATCTAACAACAGATGCAGGACTGGTTGCTGCTTCTGTGGCCAGTTCTTGAACAGATAGATCAGCAATTTTAGTTTGATTTTCTAATATATATTCTGCGACTTTTTTTTCGGCTCTGGTTAAGTCAGTTAAAATAGCCTTGGTTTTTAAAATTACCTTCATTAATAATCACCTTTTATATAGAATTTGAATTTATCTCCTGCTTGTATATTTTCAATAAGCAGGGCTGCTTCTCCTGCATCTGCTACTAGATTAACCCTACTGTCAGCTGGAAATTTTTTTTTTAAGATCTTTAACTTCTGGAATATGAAGGGAAAAGAAAAGCTTATTTATTCCTAACTCTGCAGCTTTAGTTAGATATTTCAGATATCTTCCAGACTTAAATCAAGTCCGGTATAAATAGAAATTCCAAGCATCTTGGGTCAACTCCTTATTATTATCTTATTTAAACCTTGAAATTCTACATGTAGAGTAAAAAGGATAGAAAGGATCAGAGTCACTCTATTTAATAGAGTGACCCCGGTAATTTGGGAAAATACTCATTTATTGTTAGTTTTTTTAATTACTTAAATAAGTCAGCATAATTATTGTAATTCAGCAACATCCTGTTCTTTAATAAATAAGTGAGTTACTATAAACCCACCAAGATAGGCAATCACCAGTCCCAGAAAATAACTTAACATTGAGCCAGGCTGCATCAGTGGGATAGCAGAAATGCCGGATGGTCCCCAGGCCCCTGCCATTACATTTTGTAACATCACGAAAGCACCGCCAAAGCCTGCACCTAGACCAGCAGTAATAAATGGTTTGCCGAGGGGGAGAGTAACACCATAGATTAATGGTTCTCCAATTCCTAAAACACCAGCTGGTAAAGCACCAGATATTATCTGTTTCAATTTTATATTACCTGTCTTTTTTGCTTTTAAGTAAATTGCAATTGCAGCACCAACCTGCCCTGCCCCAGCCATAGCCAGAACCGGGAATAATGAAACTCCCCCCATATTTTCCAGTTGTAGGGCATAAATCGGAATTAACCCATGGTGTAAACCCAGTAAAACCATTGGTAAAAACACAGCTGACAGTATATAACCGGAGATTACACTAATAATTGGGTTTTCAGAAGCAACAAGTAAGGTTAAAGTAGCAACCAACCAGTCAGATAGTATACCGGAAAGCGGCATAATAATAAAAATCATTGCCAAAGCCATAATTAGCATAGTAACAACTGGAGTGACTATCAAATCAAGTACATTCGGTACAACTTTTCTGATTCCTTTTTCTATAATAGCAAGTATATAGACTCCAATAATAACTCCTATTATACCACCTTTACCGGAGCGTAAAATTGAATTTAGGGGTGAGGCAGCATCAAACATACCTACTGACTGAGATATTTCGTTAATCTGAGCCATAATTGTCAGAGCACCAATCATACCCCCAAGACCTTCTGTTGCCCCAAATTGTTTAGCAGCATTAATACCGGTAAAAATAGTAAAATAACCAAGGAATGCTCCACCTAAAAGAGATAAGATAAGTTGAGTAAGATTCCAAAACTGAGATCCTGGTAGTGTGCCTGTATTTTGCAGGTTACTTATCAGACCAGCGAAACCATTGAAAATACCTGCAGCAATGATAGCTGGTATAAGTGGAATAAATATTTTTCCAATAATTTTTAATGATTTTTTTAATTTGTTCTGTTTTTGTCTTTCCTTTATTTTTTCTTTGTTCTTCTGCCAGTCTTTCCCCACTTCGAGATCTGATGAAATTCCATATTCGCTTTTTAAGATATCAAAACATTTTTTGGCGGTTCCAGGTCCGACAACAATTTGTAGAGTTTCATCTTCTACTATGCCCATAACTCCTTCAATTGATTTCAACTTTGCAATATTTACTTTAGAATAATCTTTAATATCAACCCGCAGCCGGGTCATGCAATTTGAAGCAGCAAGAATATTTTCTTTTCCACCAAGTTTCTCTACTATCTCAGCAAGCAATTTTTGATTAATCATCTTTTTCCTCCTTAATTGTTTTTATCGCTTTGGCCAGATGTCCCTCATAGTTAGCTAATTGACATTTGGCATTTTTTAAATCCAGTCCCGTCTCAATCATCATTATTGCTAATTTAACATTAAAATCAGTTTTTTTAAGATATTCTTCTGCTGTCTGATAACTCACCTCACTTACAGATGTAATTATGTTTTTAGCTCTTTCAGCCAACTTTTGATTTTTTACTTGTAAATCTACCATATAGTTTTTATATACCTTACCCAATTTAATCATGGTTGCTGTACTGAGTATATTTAAAACCATTTTCTGAGCTGTTCCGGCTTTCATTCTGGTTGAACCAGTGACAACTTCAGGCCCTACTACTGGAGTAATAGATATTTTGGCAATTTTGGCAATTTTCGAATCGGGATTGCAACTTAAGGCAACAGTTTTGGCCTGTAAATAATTTGCGTATTCTAGCCCACTTACCACATAAGGGGTTTTACCACTAGCGGCAATGCCGACCAGAATGTCATTACTGGAAAAATAGATTTCTTTTAATTGTTTAATTGCTTCTTCTTTACTATCTTCTGCATTTTCTATAGAGTTTCTAATAGCTTTTTCCCCTCCAGCAATTAAACCCTGTACAAGTTGATTGCTAACTCCGTAAGTAGGTGGGCATTCTGAAGCATCAAGAACTCCTAGTCTGCCGCTAGTACCTGCCCCAAGGTATATTAAGCGACCACCTTTTTTTAAAGCTAAACTAATACTGTCAACAGCTTTTGCGATATTTGCTAATTCTTTTTCTATAGCCTGTGCTACAAGTTTATCTTCTTGATTTATAATTTTGACAATTTCTATTGTATCAATTTGATCAAGATCTTGAGAACGTGGATTTATGGATTCTGTGACTAAAGTATTCAAATTCTTCATTTTTGACCTCCATTCAAAGTATTATTTCATTTCTTAAAAAGATTTTATCATTATTGAAAAAATATTTCAAGTATATTTTTATATACTGAAAATATATTTCAATACCGAGGAATATATTCCCTGTATGTGAATGAATTTATCATCTGTTTAATATTTTAAATTGATAGATTCTTTAGAGTTTATTAAAGTTTTGCCCAGATTCTAATATTGCAAGAGGTTTCCAGGAATTTTCACAAAATCAAATCAGTACTAGTAAAATATTTTATTATTATAAGACTCTTTTATAATAAAGTTTCATGGCATAATTAAGTATACAAGAGCTTTTATTATTGGTATGATGGTAGAATTATTTGTTGATGATCGGTTAAATCAAGCATTACAGGTATTTTAATTTTTGAGGGGGAAAATAATTTGAAACCTATCTGTTATTTGTCTGTTGGTCTGGATAACCTTGGTGATAAGGCCTGTCTGGAAGCATTTTTGAAAAAATTATCATCTTTATATCAGGGTAGTTCTGTTAAACCTGATATCTATCAGGTTTTATGGTATCAATTTGACAAATTAAATATCCAGGAATTTTCTTTGGTAGTTTTGGGTGGGGGCTCCCTTTTAGCAACTAGCTATTATCTTAAATGTTTATATCAGGCTCAGCAAGTGGGGGTGCCTACAGTAATCTGGGGTAGTGGGGTTGATCATAGTGACCCTCAATTTACTGATGATTTACTTGCTGGCAGGGCAGAGGGAGTACCTGATATCGAGGAATTTTTTACTAAGAAAGTAAAATATCTACTCAGATCTACAGTTAGTCAGGTAGGTTTAGTGGGGGTAAGGGGTCCTTATACTCTAAAAATACTGCAGCTCCTTGATTGTCAGCTGGATAAAGTTTTTATTGCCGGGGATTCAGGTATCTTACTTGAACCAGATTTATCTCGGGATAATAATCTACATCTTAACGAGAAAATGATAATGGTCAACTGGGGGACATCATATAATAAGGTTTATGGTGAGAATGAAGAAAAATTAGCTGTAGAGCTGGCAGGGAGCCTGGATCACTTACAGGAAGAGGGGTATCAGATTATTATCTACCCAGTCTGGGAACAAGATATTCCAGCAATATTTAGGCTTGTTGATAAAATGATTAATCAGGATAATTTAATTGTTATTAATAGGGTTTTACCCAGTAGCCAGCTTTTATGGTGTATATCTCAGGCTAGCCTATCAATTAACTTTAAACTACACCCCTGTATATTTTCTGCAGCAGTAGGGGTGCCTTTTATTTCATTGGCCTACCGTTTTAAATGTTTTGATTTTGCAGAGTCAGTAAAATGTCAGGAACTATGCATAAGGACTGACGTCTGTGATATTAAGAAGGAGATATTAGATAGAGTTAAATATATCAGGGACAATAAAAATACTTATTATAACAAGTTTTTGCAGTATAAATCAGGTTTTAACAAGAAGTATGACTTTCTAATAGAATATATAGATGAGACAATAAAAAAGTAGGGCTTTTCCCATCAATATTAGAGACAGCAAGTATTAATGTTGTTTTGCGGGTCAGGGAAGAGTGGTAACAGTTGTCAGCACATAATGTATTAGTCTATCATATAGTATATTAATTCATATATATTATATTATAGCAAGAGAAAGGAGAGAAAGCTATGCCTAACTTTAAGGTGAGAAACTTTTCAGTTGATAGGCTTAAAACCCAGATATTCGGTACGAGTACAGAGAATCCCATTGCTACAGATAGTGATGGTTTGCTAAGGATACGAAGTATTTCAGATGCTATTTCTGTTGATATGACTGGCACAGTAGATATTCGTGACCTGACTGCCAGTAGTGACAGTATTGAAATATATGGTTTTGATGGCACCAATATTCAGAGGATCCAGACAGATACAGAGGGGAATATTAGAACACATCTAACAGCACGGGATTTTTCAGAGTTAACAGAAACCGGGCTTGTTTCTACTGATGCTTTTACCTTTAGTGAACCTAGAGATAATTCTGAATTTACCACCTATTCCTTTGCGGTTTATAATTCTGGTGCTACTAATAGTATTGATGCCAGGTTAGAGGTTAGTGCTGATACCGACCAGTGGTATGCCGATACTGCCGCAAGGAGTATATCAGCTGCCAGTGTAGATGTCTTCTTCCCGGCCAGTTTTCTTAAATATACCAGGGTAGCTTACAGGAGTACAGATGCAGGTAATGCTTCGTCACTGGATATCTTTTTTCAGGCTCAATTATAAGGTGATTATAGGGGCCCTTTTCGGGCCTTTTTATTCTAGAATGTTTTGGATGGAGAGATTAAATGAAATGAAAAGACCAACAATAAGTCTTTGTATGATTGTTAAAGATGAGGAAGAAAATCTTAGAAGGTGTTTGGATAGTGTCAAGGGTTTAGTTAATGAAATAATTCTGGTGGACACAGGTTCAACAGATAATACATTACAGATAGCTCAAGCTTACGGGGCAAAAATTATTAATTATAAGTGGGTAGATGATTTCAGTAAGGCAAGAAATAAATCATTGGCGGCAGCAGGGGGAGATTGGATATTATACCTTGATGCTGATGAGGAGTTACCTGAAGCAAGCCGTCAAATGTTAAAAAAAATAATTAACGCCCCTGATATTGAGGGTTACTTCTTTCAAGTTCTTAATTATACAGGTAAAAAGAGGGACTATTCTCAACTGGTACATCAGAGTTGCCGTTTGTTTAGAAATAGACTGGATTATCAATTTCAGGGAAAAATACATGAACAGATCCTACCTTCAATCTATCAATATTCTTCCCAGACCCAGGTTTTGAAGACTGATTTAAAGATAATTCATTATGGATATATGTCTGCTAATAGTAAGCGGAAAGAAAAACTGGAGAGGAATATTCGCATACTTAATAAAGAATTAGAAAGGTTTGACAGTAATTCTTTTTTAGAATACCATCTTGGACTCTCTTATTATGAATTAGCAGATAAGAAAAAGGCCCTGGCCTGGTTTAAAAAGGCCTACAGTCATCTGGAAAGGGGTTATTCCTTTAGTCCAACTTTAATCAGGAATATTGGTCTTTGCTTATTTGACCTACAGGAATATAGTGAAGTGATAGGATTTATTGATTATGAGTTAGATAATTACCCTGACTATACAGACCTTTATTATTTAAAGGGATTGGCGTTATTAAAAAACATTAATTACTCTCAGGCGATAAAAGAATTTGAACACTGTCTTTTAATTGGGGAAGTATGTGGTAAATATACAACAACTGTTGGGGTAGGTAGTTTTTTAGCGCATTATAATCTGGCTAATGCCTATAAAGGGCGTTATGAGCGGGAAAAAGCAATAAAACATTACAGAGAATCATTAAGTGTAGAACCTGATTTTTTAGACCCCCTTTACCCACTGACAAAACTATTAAAGGAGAAATATCAAAACCCAGCAGAACTTATTTCATATCTGGAAACAGAATTTGATCTGTCCAGCTGGCAGGGTTTTATTATCCTGGCTGATTTATGTGCTTCTATCAGGGAAGATGCTCTGGCAGCAAATTATTTAGCAAGGGTAGCAGTAAATACTAAACTTCCTTTAGAGGCACGGCTGTTATATGCTAAATCACAACTTGCTTTAGGCAGATATAATCAGGTCTACAGGGATTATACATGCTTAATAGCAGAAGGTATTGAGTCGGAAACTTTTATTATTGAGTATTTTATAGCTTACTGGTTAAAGAATTCTGCTGAGGGTATTGAAAAGCTGACAAAAATTATTCAGGGGCTGTCTGATCAAGGGTTAAAATATATTTTATCCAGTATGAATAATATCTGTTGTGACAATCAGCAGAATAAGGGATTAAAGAATAAGTTAAAAAAAGGGATTCAGAAATTAATTAATAAATATAGACAAAATGATGCTGAACAAAAACATACTATCAATGATTATCAGCATAAACTCATTTATGTTCTGGAAAAAATCCTTCGCTACAATGCCTATGAATTATTTGATACCTTGACTGGTAAATTAATTACTGATTTAGGGATAGATGAGTGGGAAAAGGATTTTATTATTGGGGAGATATATTATAAGTATGATTATTATAATGAGGCCAGCAGGGAATTTTTAAAGAGTCTGGATAATGGTGGTGAAGATGACCGACTTTATTATTATCTTGGCCGCATCTGCGAAAAGAGGGAACTACTGGCTGATGCTGAGAATCTCTACTGTTATGCCTTAAATAATAATGAAAGACTGCTAAAATATCACCTGGCTGTAGTAAGGGTAGCACTCAAAAGGGCCCAGAAGATAAGTAGCTGGGTTTTAAAAGAAAGACCAGAGGCAGCTTATTTTCTCAAAGAAGAAAAAACACTAAAATACCTTTTGGGAAAACTGGGTTAGGGGTGGTTTAATGTCTGATAAATTATTGAGTGTCTGTTTGATTACAAAAGATGAGGCCCAGAATCTGGCTACTTGTTTAAAAAGTATCAAGAACCTGGCCGATGAAATCATAGTTGTTGATACAGGTTCTACTGATAATACAGTTGAAATAGCCCGCAAATTTGGGGCCAGGGTATATGTTTTTCCCTGGAATAATAATTTTTCAGCAGCAAGGAATTTTGCCCTTAAACAGGCAGAGGGATGCTGGGTTTTTATTATTGATGCTGATGAAGAGCTTAAAACAATTGCTAAAAAGGAATGGATGTCACTACTTAATGATCAGGGGAAAGAGGCTTATTTTGTACAGATATCTAATTATGAAGACAGGCAGAACAGTGTATCTCAACCGGCCTTAAGGCTTTTCAGGAATAAAAAGGATTATTATTATCAAGGCAGGATACATGAACAGGTTTTGCCCCAGATTTTGAAGAAAAACCCCTTTTCAAAAATAGGATATACTGATCTTTTAATAAACCACTACGGTTATACCAGTCAAATGGTTGAACAGAAAAAGAAAATAGAGAGAAATATAGGCATTTTACAGCTTGAGTTAAAACACAATCCTAAAAATCCTTTTATGCGTTTTAACCTGGGAAATGAATATTACCGTCAGGGTGAATATAAACTGGCAATCTGGCAGTACAGGGCTGTTCTTGAGTCTATTGATAAGCAATTTAGTTATTACCCTTATTTAATCTTTAAATTAGCTATAGCTTACTTAGCAGGGGGATATCATCTGGAATGTAGGAGGATATTACAGGATGGTTTAAAGGAATTCCCTGATTATACTGATCTTTATTATTTATTAGGTGAAGCCTATTTAAATACCGGGGATTTTGCAAAGGCTGTAGGGGTTTTCGAGAAATGTTTGGAACTGGGTGCTCCTCCTTCCCAGTATGTTTCAATAAATGGTGTAGGTACTGATAAAGCTGCCTATTACCTGGGAAAGTGTTATGAATACAACTTTAATATTGATAAAGCAATTGATTATTACCACTTAGCATTCACCCAAAACCCTACTAATAGCAGTATTTTGCAGGATTTATTAGATTTATATGTTAAGTACCACAGTGAAAAAGAAATGGAGAATTTCATTAGCACAAATAGGGCTTTTCTTAGGGGTAAGGCCCTGAATTTATTACTGAAAGGGATAGTGGATTATTATCCCGGTCTTGTTATTAAAATATATGAAGAGGGGTTTTGCAGTTCATTTGTGGAAAAAAACTATATTATTACCCAGGCTTACTGGAATAAGGGTGAATTGGATAAATTAGATGGTATTTTTAATAGTTTTTCACCTGATGATTATCAAATAAAGGAGTTAAGCATCTTATTATATCAATATTACTGGTACAGGGGTAACAGGGAAGGGATAGTGACTTTGATTGAAACACAGGGAGAACAGGCCTACTTTAATATTAAAGAAATAGATTATCTTTTTACTGGCCGGAAAAGTCTGGGGACTGTCAAGGACTCTACTTTGTTGGAAACCCTCTATCTCTTATTAAAAAATTACCTGACAATAGCTTATCAACCCGGAATTGATAAAATACTTGATATATACCAGGGTATAATATTATCTGATAGTATGAAGATGAAGCTGGGAAAACTCCTTTTTAGAAAGGGCTGTTGGAGGGAAGCAATAGATCAATTCCTGGGACTTAAAGATCAAAAACTGGATGAAGAATCACTAAGATATCTGGCTGTAATGGCTCTAGAAGGGGATGATATGCAGGCTGCTTTTGATTTTATGGAAAAAGCTTTAACTGATCAAGAAGCCAGTTTGATAAGCTGTTTAACTTACTTGAAGTTGTTATATATCAATATAATGGATTATTGTCAAAAATCGGCCGGGGTTTTCACTGATTATCCGTATTTTACGGAGATTGAAGAAGGGATTCAAAAGGGGGTTGACAGGATTGATACTTTCAATCTGTATGATAGTCAGGGATGAAGAAGATTACCTCCCTGACTGCCTGGATAGTATTGCTGAACTGGCAGATGAGTTAATAGTTGTTGATACAGGTTCTACTGATCAGACCTTAAACATTGCTGAGAGCTATGGAGCCCGGATATTTCAGATAGATTGGGAACATAATTTTGCTGTTGCCAGAAATTATTCCCTTGATAGAGCCAGTGGTGATTGGATATTTGTTCTTGATGCCGATGAACGCCTTCCTTTGAAATTCCACAGTCGGATCAGGGGGCTGCTGAAGAAGGGTTTAGAAAATAATATAGCGGGTTGGCTGGTCCAGATTAAAAACTACTATGGTAGTGTAAAATCTGGTGATTATGTACTTGATTCAGCCTGCCGTATTTTCCGAAACCAGATTGAATATCGTTACAGCTCTCCCTTACATGAGGAGATGTCCCAGGTCATTCAGGAGAATGATCCCGAAGCAGTAATACTAAAAACCGATATTTACTTAGAACACCTTGGATATTTAGACCAGCTAGTCAGTGGAAAAAGGAAGAGCAGGAGGAATACCCTGATCCTTGAAAAGGCTTTAAAAAAAGCACCGTGTGACCCTTTTTTTATCTATGCCTATGGAACAGAGTTGTTTCAACAGAATAATTATCAGGGGGCTCTACAATATTATAAAAAAATCACTGCCAATCTGGCAGAATTAAGTTTTGGAGCAGATTTATTATATAAAACAGTAACTGCCTTACTGCAGCAGGAAGAATATGCAAAGGGCATGAATTTACTTAAGAAAGGTCTTAAACTTTTTCCCGATTTTCAGGCATTGTGGTTTGTTAAAGGTGAATACCATCTTAGATGTAATGAATTCAAGAAGGCTATAGCTGCCTACCATAGCTGTCTACAGCTTAATAATAATAATAAATTTTTAGAAATAAATGGTCTGAGCTCCTTCAGGACTTATCATGCCCTGGCAAGGGTTTATGAGATGATGGGAGAAGATAGTAAGGCTATTGATTATTATTTACAGGCCTTAAGAGAAAATCCAGGGTATCAAGCAGTATTAAATGGGCTTAAAGGGGTATTAATCAAAATAAAGAAGAGGGCTATAGATTATTTAGATTTATCAAAGGTGGCTGAAAAATATGACCCTATTTATGACCTTTATAGGGAATGGCTAATGGATGGTGAGTTAAGTGAAAAAATTAAGTAAGGAATTCAAATTATTGAGTATGATGAGGGTTAAAAATGAAGAAGAGTGGTTAGAGGAATCTATTATTAGTCAACTTCCACTGGTTGATAAGCTTATTATTCTGGATGATGGTTCTACTGATCAAACCCCTGAAGTATGTAAGTCTTTTCCTCGCTTAGTTGAATATCACTATCAGAAAGAGAATATGCTGGATGAAGTTAGGGATAAGAACCGTTTATTAGCCTGGGCATTAAAACACCAACCTGACTGGATACTGGCACTGGATGGGGATGAGGTCTTAGAAGAACTGGCTGGAGAAACAATTATCAGAGAGATAAGCCTACTGGACCCGCTTGCTCCGCAATTTACTGTTTTTTATCTCCACTTTCTTTATATGTGGAATAAAAAAGACTATTATCGGATTGACCCCGGGATCTATAGTAATTTCTGGCAGCCTAGATTGTTTTCCCTGCATAAGCAGAATATAGGGCGTCTTTTATTTAAAAATACTGACCATGGTGGAAACTTTCACTGTGGTAGTATACCAGCTAATCTCAGATGGATTCCCCGTAAATTAGATGTCCGGGTAAAACACTATGGTTATTTTACTGCTGAACAGCGTCGGAGGAAATATGACTGGTATTGTCAGCATGATCCGCAAAAGGCCAAAACTGGTTATTATGAACACCTTATTTCAGAGGAAGGACTTATCTTAGCTAAATGGAAAGAGAGAAAGAGAAGCAGTTCAGCCAGTTTTGTTAAGGATACAGGCTATTACCAGTGTGGTAGGGAAGAAATTTTAAATTTAATCCCTGATAATAGTCAAAAAATATTAGAAATTGGTTGTGGCCATGGATTTTTAGGGAAAAAAATTAAAGAGAGATACCCGGACAGCCAGGTTATGGGGGTTGAGATTGATGAAATAGCTGCTAATGCCGCCAAAGATAGGCTTGACAGGGTGATAATTGCTGACATAGAAAAACTGATAAAACTGCCGGTTGAATATGCTTATTTTGATTGTATTGTACTAGGTGATGTCCTGGAACATTTAATAGACCCCTGGCAGGTCTTATTAAAATTGAGGAGGTATTTAAAAATATCAGGGGAGTTAATTATCAGCTTACCCAATGTTAGAAACATAGGGATAATCAATAAGTTATTACAGGGAAAGTGGCGTTATACCAATGCCGGAATACTTGATTCTACCCACCTTAGATTTTTTACTTTTAAGGAGATTAAAAGGATACTTAGGAAACTTGGTTTCAATATTAAGGCTGTTTATACAGTTGAAGGTGATAGTAGTGATTTAGTAATTCAGGGAAAGGAATCCTGGCAGGTGATAGGTGATAGTTTTGAATGGTCTCAACTTGATCAAAAGACTATTCAGGAACTCCATACAATTCAGTTTTTAATAAGGGCTGCTAGGGAAGAACCTTTAAGAGAAGCTGGAGAGAAAGGCTTAATATCAGTTATTATACCTGTTCGAAATAATAGAGAAATTACAGAGTTGTGTATTGATAGTCTTTTTAGTTATAACCAGGAACCCCTGGAAGTGATTATTATTGATAATGGTTCAGATGAACAGATGAGGAGTTATTTGTCTGGGCTGGAAGAGGAAGGGATAAAAGTTATTAATAATGAAAAGAATTATGGTTTTCCAGCAGCATGTAATCAGGGACTTAGGGTAAGCAGGGGTGAGTATATCCTCATTTTAAATAATGATGTTATTATGGGTGATAATTGCCTGGCTAATATGATGGCACATTTTGAGCGGGAAAGTAAGGCTGGAATAATAGCCCCCTGTTCAAATTATGTGGGCGGGAAACAGCAGCTTATTTTGAATTATAATAGTTTAGAGGAGTTTTACCAGGTATCTCGTGAATATTACTGGGAATATGAGGGTGAATATATGTTGAGTTATCGGCTGGCTGGGATTTGTCTACTGCTTAAAAGGGAAGTTATAGAAACAATTGGGGGATTTGATGAAATGTTTTCGCCAGGGAATTTTGAAGATGATGATTTTTGCCTACGTGCTGCAGTAGCCGGGTATAAAAATATCATTGCCCGGGATGTATATGTCCATCATTTTGGGAGTATGACTTTTAAAAAGGAAGGTTTAGATTATCAACAAATAATGAAAGAAAACTGGAATAAGTTTAAAGAGAAATGGAAAATACCCGGGGAAGTTACTGATAGACGTCAGCTTAATCTAGCTTTGATTGTTAGTAGTAATTGGGAAAAAGGGGATTACTATATTCCATTATAAAGGGGTGAAAAAAGTGGGCACAAACTTTTATTTAGAAACCTACCTCCATAGATTTACTTTTTATCATTATCTTGTGGAGTTAGTTAATATACCGGAAAGCAGTAACATTGTAAAGATTAAGGATATTAAGGCCAGTGTTTTGCAGCTGGAAGATGAAAAAGTAAATGAAAATAATTTTATAATTCAAGGTATTATTGAACTTGAAATAAGTTATGTGATTGCCAATGTTGTTAAGTTTTATAATACAAGGGTTAACTTTAATTTTCTTAAAGGGCTTAAGCAGTGCTATGGAGAGAAAGATGTTTGTTTTCCAGAAAACTGCAAATTATTAATTAAGGCAAGTTCAAGAGCAATTAAGAATAGTCTGCTACCTGCCAATCAAGTAGAGGTGAAAATTGCTATTGTCTTTCAAGGGTGTTTTAAGGTATTTCAGGACTGTAGTTCAATCTGGAAATGTGCAGACATAGAAGTTAATTGTGTGCCTGCTTTTGAGTCCCATAAAAAGGAAGACCTATCGGTAGGAAATATAGCGGAATTTACCCAGGCCTTTAATATTGCTCAAAAGGAGTTGATTACTTTTTTTGTTAAAAACAAAGGAGACTCACTGGTTTATGTTCAACTTGAAATAAGTCCCAATGGGGTTGACTGGATAGCAGATGCTTACGAGGTAGAGATTCCACCTGGTCAGGGTGAAGCACTTGTCCTGGCAACCTTTCTAAAATACACCCGTTTAAAATATTATTCATTAAATAGCAGCCTTATTGATATTTATCTACAGACACAGGGATAAATAATTGTAAATAAAGAAACGATTTATAAATGGCAGCAACAGCTCAGTGATGAGCCAATGTGAGGAAATCAAAGGGATTGTGGGGAAATACCAGCCCATATTTACAGCATAGTACCAAGAGCTCTATTAACAGATAATACAAAAATAAGGGAATTGTAAAAAAAGTTTGAATATTGCAGATGAATGTAGTATAATAGTACGTACAAGTAATATGATGCTTATTTGTATTTTGGATTCTGAGGTTGCACCGCAGGTACTCCGCATTTAAGTAAAGCATACGAGAACTGTCTAAGGTTGCACCACAGGTGCTATATTCTCGTTTGCTGTCGAGAGTTTATTAATACGCATGGTTGGGTTAGTAGCAGGTTGTTTGTTCTCTAATGATATAATACATAAATGTTATTCTGATAAGTTGAGGATTTATAGCTGTATTAAGTTATAGGATATTTTTTTAAATGATAATGTACGAACAATTAAAAGTAAATGTGGTTTAAAATGTAGTTATATTCTTTTTTATTTTCTAATATGTTTTAATAGACTGAGTTTATTGAGAGTTAATGAAGTAAGAGAAAGGGGGATAGATTAAAGGTTGCTTTATAATTATCTAAAAAGCAGGGCTTCTTATCGATTTAGTATAGGGTTTTATTTTGATGTAAAGGCTTATTTGCTTTTGGAGGAGTGGTAAGTTTGAGTAATAATTATCTTTTAGAAATGAAGGGTATTACAAAGAAATTCCCTGGTGTGCTGGCATTAGACAAGGCTAGTTTTAACTTGAGAAAAGGAGAGGTCCATGCTCTGATAGGTGAAAATGGGGCAGGAAAATCTACTCTGATCAAAATACTTTCAGGAGCTTATCAGATGGATGAGGGTGAAATAATTATTAATAATGAAAAGGTAAGTATACAAAACCCTGGAGAAGCTCAGGAACTTGGTATAAGTGTTATTTATCAGGAATTCAACCTGATTCCATATTTAACTGTTGCTGAGAATATATTTCTCGGTCGTGAGTCTATGAAAAACAGGTGTTTAATAGATACAAAAGATATTATTGATAATTCCAAAAAGATTTTAGATGACCTGGATTTAGGACTTGCTCCTGATAAGATTGTTAATGAACTTGGTGTGGCTAAACAGCAAATGGTTGAAGTGGCTAAAGCCTTATCAATGAATTCCCGTATAATTGTTATGGATGAGCCTACTGCAGCCCTGGGAGACCATGAGATTGAACAGTTGTTTAAGACAATAAAAGAGCTTAAAAAAAGAGGCATTTCAATAATTTATATTTCCCACCGTATTGAGGAGTTATGGGAAATAGTAGATAGGGTAACTGTGCTACGTGATGGCCAGTATATTGCAACTACAGATATTAAAGAAATAAATAAGGATAAGTTGATCAAGCAGATGGTTGGTAGGGATTTAACAGAACAGTTCCCGGTCAGAAAGTCTGCTGTTGGCCAAGAAATATTACGGGTAGATGGCTTGTCTCAAGAAGGATTATTAAAGGATATATCATTTAATTTAAAAAAGGGTGAGGTACTCGGCTTTGCCGGTCTAGTAGGTTCGGGTCGGACAGAATTAATGAGGTGTATATTTGGTGTAGATAAATATAATGATGGCAAGATATTTATAGATAATAAAGAGGTCTCGATAAACAATCCCAAGGCTGCAATAAGACAAGGTATCGGTTTTATCACCGAAGACCGTAAAAGCCAGGGGCTTATCCTGGTAAGGTCAATCAAAGAAAATATTACTATTACTGACTTGAATCAGGTAATAGATAATGGTTTTATTAATTATAAGGAAGAGCAGAAATTAACCGAAGATTTTATCAATAAGTTAAAGATTAAGACCCCTAGTATTGAACAGGAAGTAAGGTATTTAAGTGGTGGCAACCAGCAGAAAGTTGTGCTGGCCAAGTGGCTACTCCAGGAAGCCAAGATCCTTATTTTTGACGAACCGACCAGAGGGATAGATGTTGGGGCTAAAAAAGAGGTATATAATCTGATTAATAGCCTGGTCCAGAATGGTGTTGGTGTGATTATGGTTTCTTCAGAACTCCTGGAAGTAATGGGTATGAGTGATAGGATTTTAATTATGAGTCACGGTAGGATAACGGGTGAATTATCAGCCCCGGAAGCGACCCAGGAGAAAATATTAAATTATGCAACCAAGGAGTGAATTATTGATGGATAAATCTCTTAAAAAGGTAAGCAGTTCAATAGGAAAGGAATTAGGGGCCCTTACTGGTTTAATATTACTAGGTGTTATTATGTCTTTTAGTTCTCCTCACTTCCTTACTTTAACAAATTTGATGAATATCTTACGACAGTCATCATTAATCGGTATTGTTGCTGCTGGAATGACATTTATTATAATTACTGGAGGGATAGACCTTTCTGTTGGTTCTGTCCTGAGTTTATCAAGTTGTTTGACTGCTGGTATGATTGTAAACTATGGTTGGAATATCTGGTTGGCAATAATTTTAGGTTTATTAATTGGTGCACTATTTGGTTTGATTAATGGACTGTTAATTACCCAGATACCTCTACCACCGTTTATTGCTACCCTTGGTATTATGGGTGTGGCTAGAGGTCTGGCCTTTGTCTATACTGGGGGTGCCCCTATCTATACCTTTCCTGAATCATTTAAATATATTGGCCAGGGAATGATAGGTGTAATACCATTTCCGGCGATATTAATGCTGCTGGTATATTTAGTATTTTTTCTGATGCTTAAGCGAACTAAACTAGGGCGTTATAGTTATGCTATTGGTGGAAATGAAGAAGCGGCTATTTTGTCTGGTATATCTACCCGGCGTTATAAGGCAATGGTCTATGCTATGACAGGTTTTTTATCAGCACTGGCGGGTTTAGTACTGGCTGCCCGACTGGATGCTGCTACATCAGTTGCTGGTGACGGTTTTGAACTTGATGTAATAGCAGCTGTTGTTATTGGTGGTACCAGTTTAAGTGGTGGACAGGGTGGAGTAATTGGCTCGCTGATAGGTGCTTTAATCATGGGTGTAGTTAGAAATGGCCTGAATCTTTTATTGGTTTCTTCACACTGGCAGAGGGTAATATTGGGTTTAATTATACTTGCTGCTGTAACTGTTGATGTTTTACGCAAGAAAAGCAGTTCCAATAAGGGTTCATTATTTAGTTTTCTTAAGTAGTAATTAGTTTTATTTCGCGGAGGTGGTTTATGGATAAATAATCTAAATTAGAGTGAACTAAGAAAACTAAAATTTTAAAGGAGGAATTTAAGTGAAAAAACTATTTTTGTTGTCATTGATTTTGATAGTAGTTATTAGTGGGATGGTAATGGCTGCAGGAAAAAAAGAGGTGGCAATGATTTCACCTGCCCTGACAAGTACTTTTTATCTAGCGACTAATGCAGGGGCTACTGAGGTAGCAGAAGAATTAGGTTGGGATTTGTATAAGCTGGCACCTGATAGGGAAAGTAACTTTCAAAAACAGGTAAGTATGGTAGAGGATATGATTCAGAGGGAAGTTGATGCTATTGCCCTTTGTGCTATTAATGATAAAGCAGTAGTTTCTGCTGTAAAAAAGGCTAATGAAGCTGGTATTCCTGTTTTTGTATTTAATTCATTAACAGAACTGCCTGGAGGTAAGGTTGAGGCTTATGTTGGTTATGACCAGAGGGCTGGAGGACGCAAAGTGGGCCTGAAAGCAGTAGATTTACTTCATAGTAAGTACGGAGAATTAAAAGGTAAAATAGTTATTTTAGAGGGTGTTCCAGGATACCATACTACTGAAAGAAAAGGTGGTTTTATGGAAATCCTCGAAAAATTCCCGGAAATAGAAATTGCAGCTTCCCAACCGGCTGACTGGGAAAGAGAAAAAGGGATGAATGTAACCGAAAATCTTTTGCAGGCTATCCCGGATCTTGACCTGGTCTTTGGTTGTAGTGATGCAATGGCTCAGGGGGCTGCCCAGGCTGCCAGGTCTATGAATAAAGATATCTATACAATTGGTATTGATGGCAACCCTGATGCCATTGAAGATGTAAGTAAAGATAGGCTAACTGGTACCTTAGCTGTGTTCCCGACAGAAATGGGTAGAATAACTATCAGGGCAATTAAAGATTATTTTGATGGTAAAGATGTTCCTCAGTTTATTAAAACTCCTACAGAAATTGTTGATGAAGATAACTGGGATACTATAGAATAATATTTCAACTAAATAATATGAAAAATGGGAGCTGTTTTTTGGCTCCCATTTTTTATACTTGCTAGAGAATGTGTAATTTAATATAATAATAGATAACTAGGGACATTATATAGAACATAAGAATTATGGAGGGTAATATGTCAATAATAAGTTTTTTGAAATTAGTGGAGATTCAAACCAAGGTGGCTAGTCTGATACCATTTTTACTGGGGACTGTGTTTGCCCTTTATCGTTATGAACAATTTAATACTAAAAACTTTTTATTTATGTTTATTTCCCTATTGGCCTTTGATATGGCGGCAACAGCTATTAATAACTACTATGACTATAAAAATGCAGTCAAGAAATATGGATATAACTATGAACAGCATAATGCTATTAGCAGAGATGATCTTAGTGAACGTTCAGTAATAATTGTGGTAACAGTTTTACTAAATATTGCAATTCTGGCCGGGGTGTTTTTATTTGCTAACAGCGATTCTGTTGTACTTATACTGGGGGTTATTTCTTTTTTGGTAGGTATTTTTTATTCCTTTGGTCCGGTTCCAATTTCCAGGATGCCTCTGGGGGAGTTCTTTTCAGGCTTTTTCATGGGATTTATTATAGTTTTTATTGCCGTTTATATACATGTTTATGACCAGGGTATTATTAGTATTTTAGTTAATGAAGGTATTACCTGGATAGGTTTGGATTTTGAGGAAATCGTCTATCTTTTTCTGGTGTCTATACCGGCTGTAATGGGTATTGCTAATATTATGCTGGCCAATAATATCTGTGATATTGAAGATGATATAGAAAATAGACGTTATACCCTACCTGTTTATATCGGTAAAAAAGATGCCCTGATTTTGTTTAAATCCTTATATTATATAATATATTTTATTATTATAGTCTCTGTTTTCTTAAACATCTTGTCTCCTATAGTATTATTAACCTTATTAACTCTATTAGTGGTGGTCAAAAACATTAAATTGTTCTCACAAAAACAAAGTAAAGCAGATACCTTTGTACTGTCTGTAAAAAACTTTGTTTTGATTAACCTGGTTTATTTGTTAACTATTGGGGTATCAATTTTATTGTGATTAAATTATGCCAGTAAAAATAAAACCGGGTTAAAAAACCCGGTTTTACCTAATTTATTGTGGTACTCCAGTAAATAATTCTACATAGATATAGGCATTATCTTCTTGCTTGACACCTATGCCGATATGGGTAAAATTAGGATTAAGTATATTGCGGCGGTGACCACTTGATCTCATTAAGGCAGAATGTGCCCGGGAAACAGAGGTGTTTTTGGCTAGATTTTCTCCAGCATATTGATATTCAACATTAAACTGGTCTAACATATCAAAAGGGCTGCCGTAGGTTGGAGAGTTGTGGCTAAAGTAATTATTATCAACCATATCCTGGGCTTTTACTCTAGCTACCCGGTTAAGTTCGCCGCTTGCTTTCAGTACAGGAAGGTCATTTTTTCTCCTTTCCTGGTTCACCAAGTTAAGCAGCTGACTCTCCTGATTAGATGGTGGGTTGGCCTGGTTTCCATTATTAGCTTGTGTAGGTGGTGTTTGTGTATTGCCATTTCCCGATTGAGCTGGTTCTTGTGTTTGAGGTGTTTGATTATTTTGATTACCACCCCCAGGTGCTTGGATTTCATTGTTTGTTTGACCGTCTTTCACAACCGGGCTTGTCTGTGTTGAGTCTATACACCCTACCCGGTAGTCATCAAGGCGTACAATATACCAATCATCGATTTTTCCGAGGACTCTGACAACATCATTCTGGGAGAGTTTGCTTATTGTTCCGAATTGATTACTGGCACCTGCTTTTACAGGCAGACTACTGCTATTTACCCGGCAGTATTGTACATCAGCTGTTTGAAAGATAGAGGATTGGAGGGGTTCTACTGGCTGGCTCTGCTCCTGTTGACTGCATGAGACCAATGATATTGTCAGCAGTACAAAGAGTAAAAACTTGGCTTTTTTCATATTGAAACCTCCTATTTTTTTATTTAGGAATATTATTTGTCAGTTGCTTAAGAAATATTAGTAGTATTAAAGTTATTTACTTTAAAGTTCGAGGTTATTAAAGTATCAAAGGATTAGGGTTAATAGTTGATATTTAAGCCGATAACCGGCCTATTAAAGTATGCTTTGTTTAGGTGTTATAGATTAAAGTTTTCTTGTTAGTTAAGGAAACTCTAATTATGGTTTGCAGGATTGTGGATAACTTTAAAGACCGACCAGTATATTTACTTACCTTGTCGTGCACTATGGCGTCCTGCCTTCGTTTACTGTCGAGAAATTGTCTTCCGGCGTCCATGCCTCCAGACAATTTCTAGAGTCGTCCAGTAAATATATTGGTCTGGTTTATTATAATGAGTAGTTAACTTTGAGTGAAAAGTGGTTCTAAGAAAAAATTAATAATTAGTGATTTAGTCTGGGTGACGTAGCCATTTTGTTCAAAGTATAAAAAAATAGATAGATTAATTAAAAGATGATTTTTTGCTATAATATCTAATAGGTTTTTAAAAATATTAAGTTTTAAAGAAGGGGTTATCTTTAATGGATAAAAAGGATACAAGGGTGATAGTAGGAATGTCAGGAGGTGTTGATTCTTCAGTTGCTGCTATGCTTCTTAAAGAAGAGGGCTATGATGTTAAAGGTATTTTTATGAAAAACTGGGATGAGCCATCTGAGGAGGGTTATTGTACGGCTACTGAAGATTTTGAAGATGTTAAAAAGGTCTGTTATCAACTTGATATACCCTACTATACAGTAAACTTTGAAAAAGAATACTGGGAGAGGGTTTTTGAATATTTCTTGGATGAATATAAGAACGGTAGGACACCAAATCCAGATGTTATCTGTAATAAAGAGATTAAATTTAAAGCCTTCCTTAATTATGCCTTACAATTGGATGCTGATTATATTGCTACAGGACATTATGCTAAAGTAGAAGAGAAAGATGGGGTTTATCAGCTTTTGAGGGGTAAAGACCCAGGTAAGGATCAGAGTTATTTTCTCTGTACTCTGGGACAGCAGCAGTTAGCCAAAACACTTTTTCCAATTGGAGGTATAGTTAAAGATGAGGTAAGAGATATGGCAGCTTCAGCCGGCCTTAATACGGCTGAAAAAAAAGATAGCACAGGTATTTGTTTTATAGGTGAAAGAAACTTTAAAAACTTCTTACAGAATTACCTCCCTGCTCAACCTGGAAACATATGTACTATGACTGGGGATGTTATTGGCAGACATGATGGTTTAATGTATTATACAATAGGTCAGCGCCGTGGCCTGGGTATAGGTGGTGGCAGGGGTGATGGTTCAGGTGAACCATGGTATGTAGCTGCCAAAGACCTTAAAGAAAATATATTATATGTAGTACAGGGAGGGGACAACCCTGTTCTTTTCTCCAGGGGTTTAATAGCTACCGACTTGCACTGGGTTATGGGACAGCCCCCTGCTGATAGTTTTGCTTGTACGGCCAAATTTCGTTATAGACAGTCAGATAGAGGGGTGTATGTAGAATTACAGGATCAAAAATGCCGGGTAATTTTTAATCAACCCCAGAAAGCTATAACACCTGGACAATTTGTAGTATTTTACCGGGATGAATGTTGTCTGGGTGGAGGTATTATTGCTCAAGTAATTAAATGATCATTAGTTTAATTGACAAAAATAGTATTTAAGGGGGTTGAGAATAGTGGAGGATAGAATCTTAATAATAGAAGATGAAAAACAGATAGCCCGTTTTATGGAATTAGAACTAACACATGAAGGGTATCAGGTTGTAGTTGAATATAATGGCAAAGAAGGCCTGGTCAGCTGGCAGGAGGGCGATTTTAGTTTGATTATATTAGATATTATGTTACCGGGTTTAGATGGGATTGAGCTCTGTCAGAGGATACGCAGAGAATCTAATATCCCGATAATAATGGTTACTGCCAAAGATTCTACGTCAGATAAAGTCAAGGGGTTAGATATAGGTGCTGATGATTATCTAACAAAACCATTTGTCATTGAAGAATTATTAGCCCGTATCAGAGCCTTGCTGCGCAGGAATATTAATAGTAATGAAGCTGATAAAAGAGGCCTGCTCAAGGTCGATAATTTAGTAGTAGATCAGGTAAAATACAGGGTCAGTAGGGCTGAAGAGGTAATAGAGCTTACTAAAAAAGAGTATGATCTGCTGGTATATCTCTTAATAAATAAGGGTATGGTTCTTTCACGGGAGAAAATATTGAATGATGTCTGGGGATATGATTATGTAGGAGAAACAAATATAGTTGATGTTTATATCCGTTATTTGAGGAGTAAGATAGATGACCCCTATCAGGAGAAATTAATACAGACTGTACGTGGGGTTGGTTATGTTATCAAGGATGAGCAAGGATGATCAATCTTTTTGATTGGAAAAAAAAGATTTCTACCAAATTAACTATTATATATGCTGTAATGTTTATCCTGGTAATATTACTATTAAATGGAGCGGCCTATTTTGGTCTGCGTTATTTTATTATAAATAGTGCCCATAGTAACCTTGATAAGACAATGGAATTTATTTTAAATAGGATTAATAGTAGTTATGAGCTCTATGAAACAGACATTATAGAAGAGATAAGTCAGACAGAACAGAATATATATTTTCGAATCCTCTCTCCTCAGGAGAATATCCTGGGTCAGTCTACTTTACTTAAAGATCAGACGATTCCTCTGAAACCGGGATATAATAATTTGATTATTGATGACAGGCCTTTTATCTACCGGAGTAGTTTTATTCTTAAAAGAGGGAATTTTATAGGCTATCTTCAAGGTGTTAGAGAAATGACCCTGGAATACCGTTTTTTACGCGCTCTGTTGACAGTAATGATAGCAACCAGTATTGTGGGGATCTTAGGGGCAGTTCTTACTGGTTACATGATAACTAAAAAGACCTTGGAACCACTCAGCCGGATGACAAAAACAGTCAGGAATATCAGTTTTAATGACCTGGGAAAGAGACTGGAGCTTACTGGCCCAGAAGATGAGCTCTATCATCTGGCAGATACCTTTAATTCAATGTTGGACAGATTAGAGGATTCCTTTAAAAAACAACAGCAGTTTATTTCTGATGCCTCCCACGAATTGAGGACACCTATCTCTGTAATACGCGGTTATATAAATCTGCTGGACCGTTGGGGAAAGAATGAGGCGGAAGTCAGGGATGAAGCAATAGAGGCTATCAAAAATGAAGCTGGCAATATGCAGTCTCTGACAGAAGGTTTACTTTTTCTGGCCCGTAGTGATAGTGATCAGTTAGAAATAAAAAAGGATTATTTTCCCTGGAAGGAACTTATTGATGAGCTGCTAAAAGAGACAGAGATGATTAGTGAAGACCTGCTTATTGAATCTAATCGTACCCCAGAATTAGAGTTTTATGGTGATAGAAAATTGATTAAGCAGATGCTGAGGATTTTTATTGATAATAGTATTAAGTATACTCCAGCAGGGGGGGAGATAAGGATTAATTCAGTGTTAACCGGAGATGGGGTAAAAGTGTCGATTGCTGACACAGGTATAGGTATAGCTGAAGAGGATATACCCTATATCTTTGAACGTTTTTACAGGGCGGATAAGTCCAGGTCAGAAGAAAAGGGTCTTGGTCTGGGTTTATCTATAGCTAAATGGATTATAGAGGAGCACCAGGGAGAAGTAGTAATAAACAGCAAGCCTGGTCAGGGAACCAGTGTAGAGGTATTTCTCCCTAATAAGGCTGAGAATACCATATAATAACACGAAAGGCCAGCTACTTAAAGTAGCTGGCCCACAAAAAAGGAGGATAAAAAATGAAAAAAGTATTTATATTATCCCCTTATAAAACTTTGCTGGATTTAAATTTTCAATTCAGCACCTTTTCTTATAGCTTTATGTTCTTATAAGGGGTTATCTAGATTATACTAAAAAGATGATAATTTGTAAAGTAAAATCGAAAAAAAAATAAAGAAATAATATTCTTTATTTTTGGAAAAATCATTACTGGGTTGTTAATGCATTATATAAAGAGTTGAATATTAGAATTAAGGGCATCTTTTAAATAGTCCTGGGCTGTGATGATTTCTACCTCCGCTAGCAGTTCTTCTTTTTTGATCCCCATAACCTCAACTGAAAGTTGACATCCAAAAAACTCCACCCCATTATTACGGGCTTCCTGTAGGAAGTTTGACAAAAGAGGGGTATCATCATCTTCCATCATTTTTTCTAGCATTTTTTTCCCCAGTCCACTCATATTCATTCTGGAAAGAGGTAATTCTTCAGGTCCTTTTGGTGTTACCATACCAAACATTTTTTCATATTGTGTTTTGTCTTCCACAGAAAATTTTTTAGGATCTCTAATTAAGAAAAGACCCCAGAAGGCAAAAAATATAGTAGCGTCAAGTCCGATATCTTTAGCAGAGTTTGCCAGTATTAAAGCAGCTAATGCTTTATCATAATCACCACTAAACATTAGTATATTAATTTTGTGCAAATTATTGTTCCCTCCCTTTTAAATGATAGTATATGACTTATTTTTGATAAAAAACTTTGATTTTATTCATATATTAACTAAGTTGTTTAATTAATTAGCTATATTTTCTTAAATATTTATTCTTATCTTTACTTATATCATTAAGTATTTCTATTAATTTGTTTATTTCTTCATATGTGTTGTACATGCCGAAACTAATTCTTACTAAGCCAGGATGTAGTTCAGTATTATTAATATGTCTTTTGATTTCCCCCGGACTTATCTTCAGGATCTTTTGTATATAAGGTTGTGCACAAAAACAACCATTTCTGACTGCAATGCCTGCTTCGTGAGATAAACAACGAGCAAGTATATCATGTCTTATTCCTTTAATATTAAACGGTATAATGGCAACTTTAGGGATTTTTTTAGTGTTATATATCTTTAAATCAGGTATATTTTGTAATTGTTTAGCTGTATAATTACATAATTTTTCTTCATAGTTGCTAATCTTGTCTAAGCCAAATTTAGTTAAGGAATTAATTGCTTCCATTAGGGCTATAATGCCCATTATATTTGGGGTGCCGGCTTCTTCTTTGTGTGGGGGGAGATCCCAGTAAACATTATCCTGTGTTACAACTTTAACTGTACCACCACCAGAATATTCCGGGCTTCCATTTAGAAATGTTTCTTTAGGGGCGATAAGAACCCCTGTACCAAAGGGGGCATACATTTTATGAGCAGAAAATACTAAAAAGTCTATTTTCTCACTTTCATTAGCATGTTTCATATCAATTGGGCTGTGGGGAATAAGTTGAGCAGCATCGATTAATATTTTAGTATGATAGTGGTGTGCCAGGCCTGCTGCTTTATAAATAGGATTTTTATATCCGGTGACATTGGAGGCCCCAGTTAAAGTAATTAACCTTACTCTATCATTATATTTTATAAGTTTTGACTCCAGGTCAGCAAGTGATATAGAGCCATCATCAGTACTTTTAATATAATCTACGGTAAACCTGTTTCTCCAGGGTAAATCATTAGAGTGATGTTCCATTTCTGTAGTAAGAATAACATTTTTACCTTCACTATTGGATAAGCGGTATGATAATTTATTAATTGCTTCAGTAGTGTTTTTGCCGTAGACAACTGTGTGTGAAACAGGATTACCTTTAACAAAGTTTAATACTATTTTCCTGGAATCTTCATAGAATTCTGATGATAATAAAGATTTATAACCTTGACCACGGTGAATTGATGAATACCAGGGTGCAAAATCATTAAGGGTTTTAATGACTGAATATAATGGTGGTGTTGTAGCAGCATTATCAAAATTTATGTAGTTGGTTTGTTGCCCATTAGCTAATGGGACTTTAGTTTCTAAACCGAGAATATATTTACGGAAAGGAGAATTGCCTAAGGGCATAAATATCACCTCGCTCAGATATTTTATTCATTCGATGATAAATTTGTTAATATATTATCCAATAAAATCTTAAAAAAAAGGGTTTTTGCATTTATTAGTGAATATAATAAACAAGAAATAATAAAACGGTATTTTATTATATAAAATAAACAGACTAAATCTCCGATTAAATATTCATAAAATACGGAAAATAATATAATTAAACATAAATTATATCTTTTTCTGCTTTTTCTAATTATTATTTCATCTCTGTAAATAGTTGAGGAGTATGGTAGATTAGTGTTATAATAAAGCAGAATAGGAATATAAATTTGCAGAGGGATGGTAGTTTATGTTTAGAGATAAAGACCAGATTAAGCAAATTTTAAAAGATGTTCAGGCTAATAAATTGAGTATTGAGAATGCAATGGAGGATATTTATGACTGTGGTTATCATGATATAGGTATTGCTAAAATAGATCATAATCGTGATAGAAGAAGGGGATTCCCTGAGGTAGTTCTTGCTGAGGGAAAAACCAGTGAACAGGTAGTGAAGATTATGGAATCGCTGGCAGAATATCACTCCAATATACTGGCTACCAGGGCAGAACCAGAAACATATGAACTTGTTAAACAAATTATTCCCGAGGTAAAATATAATAAATTAGGGCGGGTAATAATCCTGGAGCGGAGACCACTGCCCAGAAAAGGCTCTGTTGTAGTCGTTTGTGCTGGTACATCAGACCTCCCTGTAGTAGAAGAAGCCTGCGAAACAGCCCTTATTATGGGAAACGAGGTTAAAAAGTTGAGGGATGTAGGGGTTGCCGGAGTACACCGTCTCCTGGACAATTTAGATATTTTGCATCAGGCCAGAGTAATCATTGTAGTAGCAGGTATGGATGGGGCTTTGCCCAGTGTTGTAGCTGGATTGGTGGATAAGCCTGTTATAGCTGTCCCAACTAGTGTGGGTTATGGTGCCAGTTTTAATGGTCTTGCCCCTTTATTAACCATGCTTAATAGTTGTGCTGCTGGAATAGGTGTGGTTAATATTGACAATGGTTTTGGAGCAGCTTATTTGGCTAATTCAATTAATAAAATGGGTATCTAGGGAGGTTGATTAGAAATGGAAGCCTATTTTGATATGTTCTCAGGCATAAGTGGCAACATGGTTCTTGGGGCATTATTTGATCTAGGATTAAAGCAGGAGGAATTTGAAGAGGAATTAAACAAGTTGGGTTTAAGTGATGAATATAATATAGAGATTAAGCAGGTAAAAAAGGAGGGGATAGGGGGTACATATGTTAATGTTGAGTTGTTAAAAAATCAGGCTCAACATCATCTGGAAGACGGGCATCACCATCATCACCATGGTAGAAATCTTAGTGAGATAGAGGGTATAATAGATAATAGTACATTAACTGAGGGTGTTAAAGAAAAATGCAAGTCTATTTTTAATAAACTGGCCGAGGCAGAGGCTGGAATACATGGGGTTGGTATTGATGAGATCCATTTCCATGAAGTGGGTGCAGTAGATGCTATTGTTGATATTGTAGGTTCTGTTATTGGCTTAGACTTATTGGGGATTAAAAAAATTTACGGCTCTAAAATAAATACTGGTCAGGGATTTGTTAAATGTGACCATGGTTTAATGCCGGTTCCTGCACCAGCTACCATGGAGTTGTTAACAGGGGTTCCTGTTTTTTCTACAGGTATTGAAAATGAACTGGTTACCCCAACTGGGGCAGCTATCATAACAACCCTGGCTGAGGAATTTGGAGTTCGCCCGGAAATGACTATTATAAATACAGGTTATGGGGCAGGTTATTATGATCTCTCAATACCTAATTTGTTGAGAATTAGTCTGGGGAAAACAAGCAAAAAAAAAAGCAGATTAAGATAGTAGAGACAAATATAGATGATATGAATCCTGAGATTTATGAATATATTATGGAAAAACTATTTTCAGCCGGGGCATTAGATGTCTATTATACACCTGTTCAGATGAAGAAAAATCGACCAGGGATTAAATTGAATGTTTTGCTTACAGCTGATATCTTAAATGAAGTCCTAAATATATTATTTACTGAAAGTAGTACACTGGGAATCAGGGTAATTAATGAGGTTTCACGTTATTCTCTTGACCGGGAGGTTATTAAGGTTAAAACCCCCTGGGGTTTAATAAGGGTTAAAGTGGCTTATTTGAATGATAACAGGGTTAATCTCTCCCCAGAATATGATGATTGCTATAATATTGCCTGCAAAAAAAATATTCCTTTAAAAAAAGTATATGACACAGTAAAAACTGAGTATTTCAGGCAGAATAAAGCCTAGTTGTTAATCAAATAAGTTTTAAAGGATCTTTTTTACTAAAAGATTCAAAAAAATATATAAGGATGGTGGGAAAATGAATATATTATTATTAGCTCCATTTGCCTCTCTGGCAGCTCTTTTATTTGCAGCATATTTATCATACTCTGTTATGAAAGAGAGTGAAGGCTCAGCAGAAATGGTAAAGATTGCTGAGGCTATCCGGCATGGGGCAAGGGCATATTTGAAAAGACAATATGCCGGAGTGGCAATTTTCTTTGCAGTTATGTTTGTAGTGTTGTTGGTTTTTGCCTTTATTGGTTATCTCAGTTATTTTGTTTCCTTTGCTTTCCTTACTGGTGGTTTCTTTTCTGCTTTATCAGGATATATTGGCATGACTATTGCTACTAATGCTAATGCGAGGACAGCTTTTGCTGCTAAAAAAAGCCTTAACCGTAGTTTGAAAATAGCCTTCTCCAGTGGGGCGGTCATGGGTTTAGCGGTAGTTGGTCTGGGTATGTTTCATCTGAGTTTCTGGTACTATTTCTTAGACTGGTTTTATCGTTTTTTACCTGAGGCTGAGAAGATACAAAAAATCACCTCGGCTATGCTTAATTTTGGAATGGGTGCCAGTTCTATGGCCCTATTTGCCCGTGTAGGTGGGGGTATATATACCAAAGCGGCTGATGTTGGCGCTGACCTGGTTGGTAAGGTAGAGGTTGGTATTCCAGAAGATGACCCCAGAAATCCGGCTGTTATTGCTGATAATGTTGGTGATAATGTTGGTGATGTAGCAGGCATGGGGGCTGATCTATATGAGTCATATATCGGCTCAATTGTCTCAACTACAGCCCTGGCTGTAGCTGCTGGCCTGGGTATAAGGGGTGTAGCTATTCCCTTTGTTGTAGCTGCTGTTGGTGTTCTGGCTTCAATTATTGGGACTTTTTTCGTTAAATCAGGGGAAGATGCAGATCAGGGTGTCTTATTAAAGGCCCTGCGCAAAGGGACATATGTAAGTTCTTTGTTGGTTGTTGTTGTCTCTTATTTTCTCATCAGGAATATACTTGGTGTTGAATATATTGGTGTCTTTTACGCTATGTTAAGTGGTTTGATTGCTGGTTTATTAATAGGCTTTTTCACAGAATATTTTACTTCAGACACATATTCGCCTACTCAGAAACTTTCTGCCACAGCCAATACTGGGCCTGCTACGGTGATAATTAGTGGTATTTCACTTGGTATGCTCTCTACTGCTCTGCCGGTTATTATAATTGGTATAGCAGTTCTGGCCAGCTTTTATCTGGCAGGTGGAGCAGAGAGTTTTAATATGGGATTATTTGGTGTAGGGATATCGGCAGTTGGTCTTTTAAGTACCCTGGGGATAACCCTGGCAACAGATGCCTATGGTCCAGTGGCAGATAATGCTGGGGGGATAGCAGAAATGTCTCACCAGGAATCAGAGGTCAGGGAACGTACAGATGCCCTTGATTCTCTGGGTAATACTACTGCTGCTACTGGTAAAGGTTTTGCAATTGGTTCTGCTGCCTTGACAGCCCTGGCCTTAATAGTTGCTTATAAGAATGAAGTTGAGCTTATAGCAGTTTCTGTCAGACCTGATTTTCATTTTTCCCTTAGTATACTAAACCCTAATGTCTTAATTGGTCTCTTTATTGGTGGTATGCTGGCCTTTATTTTTGCGGCTTTTACTATGGAGTCTGTTGGTAAGGCAGCTCAGGAGATTGTAACAGAGGTAAGAAGACAGTTTAAGGGAAATAAGGGGATCCTGGATGGGACTGTAGAGCCTGATTATGCCCGCTGTGTGGATATCTGCACCAGGGCTGCTCAGCGGGAAATGATTTTGCCTTCTTTGATGGCGATAATTGCCCCTATTCTTGTCGGAGTATTACTTGGTGTTAATGGGGTAGCAGGAATGCTGGCGGGTTCAACGGTAACAGGTTTTCTGCTAGCAGTAATGATGGCCAATTCAGGAGGGGCCTGGGATAATGCCAAGAAATATATTGAGGCAGGCAATCACGGAGGAAAGGGCTCTGACAGTCATAAAGCAGCTGTTGTTGGTGATACTGTGGGGGACCCCTTTAAAGATACTTCTGGGCCTTCAATAAATATCTTGATAAAATTACTCTGTATGGTATCTATTGTTTTTGCTTCTTTTGTTCTACAGAATTCAATTTTTTAAATAAAATACTATGATGAAAAGGGCCATCATGGCCCTTTTCTTGTTAGATAAGTGTACTATATGATTTAGAAATTGTGGATAACTTTAAAGACCGACAGATATATTTGTTTCCCTTATCGTACGCTACAGGTACTCCGTATTTAAGCAGAGCGCACAAGAACAGTTTGAGGTTGCGCTGCGGTGTTCTACCTCCGCTTACTGTCGAGAAATTCTCCTTCGGCGTCGTGCCTACGGATAATTTCTAGAGTCGTACAACAAATGTATCTGTCTGGTTAATAATTTATTGATTAACTATGTGTAATAAATAGTTTGAGTTAAGAAAGCTGATGTATTTGATTAAGTCTGGGTGGCGAAGCCACTTTGCCCAAACTATAGATTTTGTATCTATGTATACAGGAAATTGCTTGTTTGACATTAAGAAATAAGGCGTGGTATAATTCTTATAAATATTTAAATGGGGAAGGAGCATTTTTTAATGGAGAAGCTGAGTAGTAAGGCATTATTTTTGCTTGTGCTGGCCCTGATAGTTATTGCGGCGGTTTTTATATCTTTTCAGGGAAATGAAGAGGAACAACTAACGATTGGGATTATTCAGATTGTTGAACACCCTGCTTTAGATGCAGCGAGGGACGGCTTTGTTGATTATTTAAATGAGAATGGTTATGTTGTTGATGAAGATGTAGTCTATGATATGCAGAATGCCCAGGGGGATATGGCTAATGCAAATACTATTGCCCGTAAATTTAGTAATGATAAACCAGATATGATCCTGGCCATTGCAACACCTACTGCCCAGGCGGTGGCCAATGTTGTTAAAGATATACCGATTTTGATTACAGCAGTAACAGACCCTGTTGATGCAGGATTGGTTGAATCTGCAGAAAAACCAGGGGGTAATGTCACCGGGACAAATGATATGAATCCTATTGACCAGCAATTTGATTTAATTGTTGATTTTGTTCCTGAAGTAAAAAGGGTTGGAATTATTTATAATGCAGGTGAAAGTAATTCACTTGTACAGGTTGAACTGGCTAAAGATGTTGCTAAAGAATTAGGGATTGAACTGGTTGAAGCAACTGCTGATAATAGTGCAGCTGTCTTACAGGCTGCTCAGTCACTGGCTGACCGGGTAGACGCAATTTATGTACCAACTGATAATACTGTTGTGTCAGCTGTTGAATCTGTGGTTAAGGTAGCAGAAGATAATGATATACCTCTTATTACTGGTGAAGGCACAACAGTTAAGAGAGGTGCTTTAGCAACAGTAGGTATTGATTATTATGGTTTAGGTGAACAGACCGGGGCAATGGCCCTTAAAATATTGAAGGGTGAAGCTGAACCGGCTACAATGCCTATTGAAAGTCAGCGGGATGCCAAACTTATTATTAATAAAAAGGCTGCTGAGGCGATGGCTGTAACTATTCCTGATGAGTTATTAGATAAAGCTAACGAAATAATTGAATAATTGGATATGACAAGCCCCCATCTTCTAAAAGGGGATGGGGTTTTTATTGCCAAGGAACTAGATAGGAGTGGAATTAATGTCGTTTAATTTATTAATGGGAACCCTTGAACAAGGACTGGCTTATGGTCTTCTGGCTATGGGGGTCTATGTTACATTTAGAATACTGGATTTTCCTGACCTAACAGTTGAAGGGAGTTTTCCCCTGGGGGCAGCTGTAGCTGCTGTGTCAATTGTGTCAGGTGTTAATCCTTTTCTGGCTACTTTTTTTGCTTTTTTAGCTGGTTGTATAGCAGGGATAATTACCGGTATTATAAATACTAAGCTCAATATTGCTGGACTGCTTGCTGGTATACTCACCATGACTTCATTATACTCTATTAATTTAAGGATTATGGGTAAATCAAATATCCCGCTTTTAAGGGAACGTACGATTATAAGTATTCTAAGGGATTTTGGGATACCGGCTGGATATGTAGCACTTATTTCCTTCATAATTATTGTTTTTTTAATAAAAGGATTGATAGATTATTTTCTTTATACAGAGTTAGGTATGGCTGTCAGGGCAACAGGGGATAATTCTGTTATGATAGAAACACTGGGGGTTAATCCTGATACCATTAAGATTATGGGGCTGGCCCTGGCTAATGGTCTGGTTGCTTTATCTGGTTCACTTGTGGCCCAATACCAAGGGTTTACAGATATTGGCATGGGTATTGGTATGATTGTAATTGGACTGGCCTCTGTCATTATAGGTGAGGTTGTTATCCGTACCAGTAAAATACCCTTTGCTACTCTTGGTGTTATCTTAGGGTCTATTATATACCGGCTGGCAATTGCAGTAGCCCTACAACTGGGTTTTGCACCAACAGACCTAAAAGTAGTTACTGCTGTATTAGTAGTACTGGCACTTGGTGCTCCTTCATTAAGAAAAATAATGATTCAGGATGAGTTTGCCGAATATTTACTTGAAGGAGGTAGGCATGATGCTAAAACTAAGTAATTTGCATAAGGTTTTTAATTATGGTAAGGTGAATCAAAACTATGCTCTCAGAGGAATAGATATTACTGTACCTCGTGGGGATTTCCTTACAGTTATCGGTAGTAATGGGGCTGGCAAATCAACCCTTCTTAACATGGTAGCTGGAACCTACTTTCCAGAAATAGGTCAGGTAGAGATAAATGAACAAATTGTTACAGACTGGTCGGTCAGCAAAAGGGCCTTTCTAGTGGGTAGGGTTTTTCAGGATCCCTTAATGGGGACTGCTGCGGAGATGACTATTGAGGAGAACCTTTCTATGGCTACTTTGAGAGGAAAACGCAGGGGATTAAGACCTGGGCTTGATAAAACCTGCCGCCAGGAGTTTCGTGAGTTATTGAGTCTTCTTGGCCTGGGGTTGGAAAAGAGGTTGGAATACCCTGTAAAACTTTTGTCAGGTGGTCAGCGGCAGGCACTTACATTATTAATGGCTACTCTGGGTAACCCTGAGGTTCTTTTATTAGATGAACATACAGCTGCCTTAGATCCCAGTACTGCTATTCAGATTATGGAAATAACAGAAAAAATTGTTGAAAAGAAAAACCTTACTGTTTTAATGGTAACCCATGACCTTAAACAAGCCCTGGATATGGGTAACAGGACAATAATGATGGACGAGGGGCAGATTATTCTGGACATCAAAGGTGAGGAAAGGGCAGAGACAACTGTTGCTGGTCTACTGCAGAAGTTTAGTGAGCTTAGAGGGCATGAATTGACAGATGACAGGGTATTGTTGAATGACTAAAGGGTAAATTTTTGTAGTTTGCATTGTTGATAGATGTTCTTGTTAAAGATAATTATGTAATTTTGAAATTGTAGATAACCTTGAAGACCGACAAATATATTTGTTTCCCTTGCCGTTCAATACGGCGTCCTGCCTCCGTTTACTGTCAAGAAATTGTCTTCCAGCGTCGTGCTTCCAGACAATTTCTAGAGTCGTCCGACAAATATATTTGTCTGGGTTTTATGATCTAGTTGACTTTGTGTAAGAAGTATTCTTAAGTAAGGTTAATAATTAGTAATTAAGTTTGGATGGTCGTTAGGCCACTTTCTTCTAAGGGCACTTAGGTGCCCTTTTAAATATGCAGTTATTTATATTATCTTAAATTTATAATAAGGAGTTAGATATGGATTTAGCTAGATTTTTAAATGAGGAACAGCAGAAAGCCGTTAAGGCTTTAAAAGGGCCTGTGCTGGTATTGGCTGGAGCAGGGAGTGGTAAAACAAGGGCACTAACATACAGAACGGCCAGGCTTATTGATAATGGTGTTGATCCCGCTAATATTTTAACCCTTACCTTTACAAATAAGGCGGCAGATGATATGAGAGGGAAAATAGTTAAGCTTCTTGGTAAAGAAAGGATTAAGGGAATGTGGTTGGGAACCTTTCACAGTATCTGCCTCAGGATTTTGAGGGATAATTTAGCCAGGGTGAACAGGAGTGAAGGGTGTCTTATTTACGATACCACTGATTCAGTTGATATTATTGAAGATATAATACTGGAGTTTGGCCTGGATGATCTGGAGTATGAGGCTAAAATAGCCTATAATATAATTCAAAAGGCTAAAATGGAATTAATAGCCCCTGAATTTCTGGTAAGGGAATATGCCGGGGAAAATAAAGGCTCCCAACACTATTATCAAATACTTAGCAGGATATATCAAGAGTATGAAAGAGTACTGGTCAATAACAATTCCTTTGACTTCAATGACCTGATTAAAAAGACAATAGAATTGTTCGGTAAACACCCTGAGATATTAAGGGAATATCAAAACAGGTTTAAATATATTCAGGTAGATGAATACCAGGATGTAAACCATGCTCAGTATCAGATTACCAGTCTGCTGGCAGAGCCGGAGAGAAATATATTTGTGGTTGGTGATGACTGGCAGGGGATATATGGTTTTCGGGGAGCTGATATAAGAAACATACTGGAATTTGAAAAAGATTATCCCCGGGCTGAGATTATTAAATTAGAGCAGAATTATCGAAGTACAAATAATATTATAAGTGTTTCTAACCAATTGATAAGTAATAATAAACAAAATAAAGAGAAAACCGCCTGGACAAAAGAAGGGGATGGTGCCCCTATATTTTTAACCAGAGCCAAAAATCCACAGGTAGAGGCTGCTTATGTGGCTAGAAGAATTAATGATCTGGTAAATCACTATAATTATAGTTACAAGGACATTACTGTTCTCTGTAGAACCAATTTTCAGTCTCATTATATTCAGCAGGTCTTTCCACGTTCACATATACCTTATCAGCTGATTGGTGGTGTTAGCTTTTTTGATCGGCAGGAAATAAGATATTTTATTAACTATCTTAGGCTCCTGGTTAACCCTGAGGACGGTCTTGCCCTGAAACGCTTATTCAGAATTGAAGCAGATGGGGTAGGTGATGTCCTTTTAAGTGAGATTAATAGATATGCCCGTGAACACAAGATACAGGTTGCTGATGTCCTGGCTGACCCAACAAGGGTGAAAGGTATTGGAGAGAAAAAAGCTGCTAATCTAATCGAGTTTAAATTAAGGGTTCTTGATGGAATTAGGGGGCTTCGTAAGATGAAAATGCCTTTCCCCCGTAAAGTACTTCAATTATATGAACTGATTGATTTTGAGAATAATGTTATTAATGAGCTGGGGAATACAGCAGAGCGCTTAAAATATATTAATTTTTTTATGGAAGACATTTACAATTACCATAAATATAATCCAGGTAGTACCTTGTATGATTATCTATTGATAAATGAACTCCTGGGCGGGCAGGATGAACTGGAAGAGGATAATACTGATAGTGTTAAGGTGATGACTGCTCATTCGGCCAAGGGTTTAGAGTTTCCGGTAGTGTTTATTATAGCAGTTGAAGAGGATGTTTTTCCACATCAGAAGAGCCTGGAAGAGGCTGCTGCGGGTAGCAACCCTTATGCTGTGGAAGAAGAAAGGCGGCTTTTGTATGTGGCTATGACCAGGGCAAAAAAGATATTATTTATGAGTTTTTCACAGCGCAAGAGTGGTAATAATGGGGAGGAAAAGGAAGTAAAACCCTCCAGATTTCTTTATGAACTATCAGTGGAAAGGATGGATCTTAGTAGTGTAGATATACTTAGAAAGAGTAGAAGACTACAATTTAAAAAAGATCCTACTATTCTGAAAAAAAAACTAAAAACTTGATGAATCAGGTATCAAAAGATAGTTATCAAAAAAGTAAAAAAATTATCTTAAAAAAGAAGGATTTTTTGTATTGAAGGAGAATAAAATAATACAAGAGTAAATTTAACCCTTAAAAAAACAAATAAAATAATAAGGAATGTATAAGAGATGGAGATTAAAGTAGGCAATTCGCTATTTATTAGGGATCTAAATCAACTAGGTATCTTTAAATCAATTCATAAATACGGACCTATTTCCCGTAAAGAATTAGCAGATAATACAGGTTATAGTGCTGCAACAGTAACAAATCATGTTAAGACTTTATTAAAAAATGGATATGTTATTGAGACAGAAAAGGGTGATTCAACAGGGGGGCGCAAACCAGTATATTTGACAGTTAATCCACATAAGGCTTATATATTTGCTGTCTCTATAGAGGTTAAAGAAGTAAAGCTTATTATGTTTAATTTAAAGTTTTCTATAGAAACAAAGCTGACCTTCCCCATAGTTGATAAGAACCCGACAGGTGTTGTGCAGAGACTGCTCCAGGAGATAGATATGATGCTTATGGATAAAGGCATATCTCTAGAGAATGTTATGGGTATTGGGATTTCAGTACCTGGTTTAATAGACCGGGGGAAACAGGCCCTGGACTTTGCCCCTAATCTGGGTTGGCGAAAAATTGCAATAGCTGAAATGCTCAGAGAAAAATATGACCTGCCTATTGTGATAGAAAATGAAGCCAATGCTGCTGTGATCGGTGAAAGAGAGTTTGTTTACCCTGATATAAATAATATTGTGTATGTTTCAATTAATGAAGGGATTGGTTGTGGAATTATTTTTGACGGTAAACTGTATAGAGGAGCAAGTGGAAATGCCGGTGAGTTTGGGCATATTATTATTAATAGTTCTGGTCCCTATTGCCATTGTGGCAATAAAGGGTGTTGGGAGACACTGGCCTCTGAAAATTATATAGTCAAAACTGTTAATAAAAAACTGGATACCAAGATGACAAAGGAGGAGATTTATCAGCAGGGGAAAAAGGGTAATAAACAGATAATTGATATACTACATGAAACAGGAGAAAATATCGGTATAGGCTTAGTAAATATTATAAATAGTCTAAGTCCTGCCTATTTAATATTGGGAGGGCATATCTCTTCAGTCAAGGATATTATTTATGATCAGATGATTAATGTTTTAAAAGATGAAACCCTAGCGATTTCTTTCGAGAAAACAACTATTAAGTTTACTAAGCTAAAGGACCTGGCCGTTGTATATGGTATGGCTCAACTGGTTTATAATAAGAGCTTGAATTTGCAGGAGTAGTTTTAGCATTGGCAAAAAATTTAAGTCTTAAATTAAGTTAAGTAAAAAGCAGGAGGTTATTTTATATGGCTTATTTAATGGGTTTGGATATTGGAACAAGCGGTATTAAGGCACTTTTAATTAAAGAAGATGGTCAAATAGTCAGTAGTCAGACAGAAAAATATCCCCTACATACCCCCCAGGCCGGTTGGGCTGAGCAGAACCCGGCTGATTGGTGGGAAGCTACCTTGAAAGTGATTTCCAGTGTAGTCAAAGATAGAGGTGTGGAGCCGGCTGGGATAAAAGGTATCAGTTTATCTGGGCAGATGCATAGTTCTGTCTTCCTTAATAAGGATATGAAGGTAGTTAGACCTGCTATCCTATGGAGTGATACCAGGACCAGCCGTCAGTGTCAGCAGATATATGATAGGGCAGGTGGGTTAGAGAATTTAATTAACTATGTATCTAATCCCGCTCTAGAGGGTTTTACTGCTCCGAAAATATTATGGTTGAAGGATAATGAACCAGCAAATTATCAGCAGGTTTCACTTGTCCTCTTACCTAAAGACTATATCCGCTACCACCTGACTGGTGAGATTTTTACTGAGGTATCAGATGCTGCCGGCACCCTGTTATTAAATGTCAAGGAGAAAAAATGGTCAGCTGAGCTACTTAAAAAACTTGATATATCTCCCGAGATATTACCACCGGTTATTGATTCGATAGATATTGCTGGTAGAATAAGTAAAAATATTGCTGATAAAACAGGTCTTAAGCAGGGCACGCCAGTAATTGCCGGGGGTGCTGATAATGCCTGTGGTGCTGTCGGGAGTGGGATTATTCAAGAGGGAAGGGTAATGGTAAGTATAGGGACATCTGGTGTTGTCATGGCCCAGGCAAATAAACCTACTGCTGATAAGCAGGGGAGGATGCACCTCTTTAACCATGCAGTTCCCGATAACTGGTATATGATGGGTGTTATGCTGTCAGCTGGTATGTCTTTTAACTGGGTCAAGGAGAAATTATTTGATGACACTATTGATTATGATAGATTAAATCAGCTGGCTGCAGCAGTAGAACCCGGCAGTGATGGGTTAGTATTTCTACCTTATCTTTATGGTGAAAGGACACCACATGCTGATGCCAATGCCCGGGGAGTATATTTTGGAATCTCCGGTAAACATGAACAGGGGCATTTTATCCGTAGTGTGATGGAAGGGGTTACCTTTGGATTAAGGGATTCCCTGGAATTAATTAAGGCTCAAGGGATTAAGACAGAGGAAATCCGGGCTATTGGTGGTGGGGCTAAAAGCCAGTTATGGCAGCAGATTATGGCCGATATATTTGGCCAGGAGATCTGTCTTTTGAATATAGAGGAAGGACCGGCCTTTGGAGCGGCCCTGATTGCAGGTGTAGGGGCAGGTGTCTATGATAATTTTGCAACAGCTGAATCTCGAATAATTAAAATCAGCAAACGTATTTCACCTGTAGAAGAAAATGTAGCCCACTATAACAAATTATACAACATCTATCAGAATCTTTATCCTGCAGTAAAGGATAATTACAGGGAACTTTCCAAACTTAACTAGGTCAGTTATTAAAGATATTTATTTAATAATTAATAAAACCAAGGAGGAATTAACAATGAAAGAGTTATTTGGCAAAATACCAAAAATTGAGTATGAAGGTCCAGCATCTACTAATCCACTTGCCTTTAAGTACTATAATCCAGAGGAAGAGCTTGGCGGGAAAACGATGGCAGAACACCTCCGTTTTTCAATGGCTTACTGGCATACGTTTACTGCTGATGGTAGTGATCCCTTTGGGGCAGGAACTATGCAGCGCCCCTGGAATGATATTAATGACCCGATGGAAGTGGCCAAAAAAAGGGTAGAGGCTGCCTTTGAATTAATGAACAAACTGGGTTTTTCTTATTTTTGTTTTCATGATAGGGATATTGCCCCTGAGGGTAAAACACTGGAGGAAACAAATCAGAACCTGGATGAAATAGTGGCTTTAATCAAAGAGAAGATGAAAGAAACAGGTATAAAACTCCTCTGGGGAACAGCTAATATGTTTACACACCCCCGTTTTGTCCATGGGGCAGCAACCTCTCCCAATGCGGATGTCTTTGCTTATGCTGCAGCACAGGTAAAAAAGGCTCTGGAAATTACCAATGAACTGGGTGGTGAAAATTATGTTTTCTGGGGTGGTCGTGAAGGTTATGAAACACTGTTAAATACTAATATGGGTCTTGAACTGGATAATTTAGCCCGTTTTTTACAGATGGCAGTTGATTATGCCCAAAAAATAGGGTTTAAAGGACAGTTTTTAATTGAACCTAAACCTAAAGAACCTACTAAACATCAGTATGATTTTGATGTAGCGGCTGTTTTTGCTTTTCTTAAAAAATATGGTCTGGATAAATACTTTAAGACTAATATTGAAGCAAATCACGCAACTCTAGCTGGGCATAACTTTCAGCATGAATTAAGGTTTGCCCGTTTAAATGGTATCCTCGGAAGTGTAGATGCCAATCAGGGTGATATGTTACTGGGTTGGGATACTGATCAGTTTCCTACAAATATATATACCACCACTTTTGCTATGTATGAGATACTAAAAAATGGAGGTCTGGCACCAGGGGGGTTAAATTTCGATGCTAAGGTAAGGAGACCTTCTTTTGAAGCGGTTGACTTAGCCTATGGTCATATCGCAGGGATGGATGCCTTTGCCCAGGGCTTAAAGGTTGCTTATAAATTATTAGAAGATGGGGTTATTGAGGAATTTATTACCAACAGATATGCCAGTTATGATCATGGTATAGGAGCCAAGATAATTAAAAAAGAGCTTGGTTTTGAAGAACTTGCAGATTATGCCTTAAATCATGACCAGATAGTTAATGAATCAGGTAGACAGGAGATGCTAGAAAGTATCATTAACCAATATTTGATAGAGAGTTAGAGTATTTTAGTTATTTAATAAAGTTGTATGGGCAGATATAGCATCCAAGGAAAAGGGAGAAGAAGGAAGGGTAGAAAGAGGCCCTTCCTTTTTTGTTCTGAGTAAATGTTATAATAAAACTATAATAATTTTATAATTCCAGGGAGGATTAGGAGGATTGATATAGAAAAGTATATATACTAAATAATAAAACTTTGTTTTATATTATAAAATGAAGTAAACAGGAGGAGAATTATATGCCAGAAGTAATTACATTAGGGGAAACAATGGTTTTAATGAATCCAACAGAAGCGGGGCCTTTAAGGTATGTTGACCGTTTTAAAAAGCAGATTGCCGGGGCCGAAACAAATGTAGCAATAGGTATAAATAAATTAGGGCATAGTACAGGCTGGATAAGTAGATTGGGTAGTGATGAGTTTGGACAGTATGTTTTATCAGTTATAAAAGGGGAGGGGGTTGATACTTCAAGAGTTATCATGGATGTAGATACCCCCACAGGTGTTTTCTTTAAAGAAAGAAGGATACTGGGCCTTTCACAGGTTTATTATTATAGGAGGCAGTCTGCTGCCAGTTATATGCTTCCTGAAGATTTAGATGAAGAATATATTGCTTCTGCCAGATACCTTCATTTGACAGGTATAACCCCTGCTTTAAGTTCTTCCTGTCTGGCTACAGTCCAGCAGGCGATTGAAATAGCACATCAAAATAATGTCTTAGTATCTTTTGATCCCAATATCAGGTTTAAACTCTGGGATAGGAGAAAGGCCAAAGAAATATTGCTAAGTTTGATTAGAGAAGTGGATATTTTACTGCCTGGTGTCAAAGAAGCTGATATGTTGTTAGGTAAAATGGATGAACCAGAAGATTATGCTCAAAAGTTTATCGAAATGGGTCCGGAAATTGTTGCCTTAAAACTGGGAAAAACAGGTTCATATATTGCTGATAAAGAAAAGGGGCGAATAGTAGAGGGTTTTTCCAGTACAGAGGTTGATGCGGCTGGGGCAGGTGATGCTTTTGCAGCTGGTTTTTTATCTGGTCTTTTGGAAGGAAAAGATATTTTTGAAGCGGCTATGATTGCTAATGCTGCAGGTGCTTTTGCTGTAACCCTACCAGGTGATTATGAAGCTTTTCCTACTTCACAGGACCTTAATGCCTTTTTAAAGGGTAATTCTGATATATTCAGATAAAATTTTACTAATGGAATCTTAATTTGATTTTTTCTTCTCAATAACTTAAAATAATAATATATTTAAAAATAAGTTATGAAAAGAGTGAAACTATTTGTTTGGATATGTAGTACCATATAAAGATGAATTAAAGGTTAGAGAATATAAATTGTTTAGAGCATTTTATTGTGGACTTTGTAAAACACTTGGTAAATCTTCAAATCAATTGACCAGGTTTGGACTTAATTATGACTTTACTTTCCTGGCTTTATTATTAACTGCCCTTGATGAAGATGAACCCCAAATCAACCATGAGGGTTGTATTGTTAATCCATTCAAAAAAAACCCGCTTATTAAAAAGAATCAACACCTGGAATATGCTGCAGATTTGAATGTAATCTTTGTGTTCTTAAAACTTCTTGATAACTGGCATGATGAGCATTCTTTTAAATCTTTATTAAGTATGCCTGTTTATTATTTTGCTTCAAGGGGCAAAAGGGAAAAATATGCTACAAGCTTTCATTTTTTTGAAAAATCCCTTAAAAAGCTTGAAGACCTGGAAACGGCAGGAAATGATATTGTAGATAAGAGTGCAGATGTCTTTGCCAGGATAATGTCTGTGATTTTCACTCCGGCATATATTACTGAAAAAAAATGTAGGAGGATACTTGCTTCTCTGGGTTATAATCTGGGGAGATGGATTTATATTCTGGATGCCTTTAGTGACCTGGAAGATGATATTAATTATAAAAATTACAACCCTCTTTTACTCCAGTATAATTATAGTGAGGCTGAGGGTTTACAGGAATTTAAAGATAGAATTAAAGAAAATATTGTCTTTACTCTGACTTATTCACTAAATAATTTGGCCAAAGCTTATCAACTACTTACAGTACACAGATATAATAATATACTGGAAAATATTATTTATCTTGGTTTATATCGGGTAATGGAGAAAAAATTAAATAATGGGGGAAGAGAAATTGAAAAATCCATACAAGACACTGGGACTGAGTGAAGGGGCAAGTAAAGAGGAGATTAGAAAGGCCTATAAGAGATTGGTAAAAAAGTATCACCCAGATAAATATGCCAATAATCCCCTCTCAGACCTGGCAGAGGAAAAATTAGAGGAGATTAATAAGGCCTATAATTATTTAATGAAAAATAAAGGATATAATCAAGGTCAAGATAATGGATACCAGTCTTCCAGTAACAGATATAGTAATAACAGTTATCATACCTATGCCCAGATCAGGGAGTTGATTAAACGGGGTAATATAGTTCAGGCAGAAAAGATATTGGACAGTATCTCACAGAAAGATGCTGAATGGTTTTTCTTGAAAGGGGTTATTTCCCTACAGAAAGGCTGGTATGACCAGGGTTATCAACAGATTAATAGAGCAGTTGCTATGGACCCTTCTAATAGTGAATACCGTTCTACTTTAAATAATTTGCATCAACAAAATGCAGCTTACCGTGCTTCCGGCAGGAACAGGGGATACGGTGGTGCTGATGCCTGCGATTTGTGTACCTGTTTATGTTGTAGTGATTGCTGTTGTGAGTGTTTAGGGGGAGATTTGATAGCTTGTTGTTAAAAAGGGGGGCTATTATTATGAATAGTTCTGGAGAGAAATATAGCCTTAGTAGGTTTAATGCAACAGGAGGTATTACAGTATTATTAACGATTTTTTTCCTTTATTTAGCGGTTGTACTGCCTACCACTAGAATTTTTCTTTTCTCTTTAAGCACAGTTTTTATATCAGTTATGGTAATTGAGTTTAATAATAAAGCGGCTTTTTTGACTTTTATAGCTGCATCATTACTGGGTTTAATTATTATACCAAATAAGTTGCTAATGCTGCCTTATATAATTTATTTTGGTTATTATGGGATAATTAAATCTCTGGCTGAAAAAAGGAACTGCTTAACTGTAGAATGGTTGATAAAGTATTTTTCCTATAATATAGCTTTACTGATTTTTTATTTATTGAATACCAGGATATTAAGCCTTCCCTTATTTAATACTGATATATCTGTATATATTTTAATTATCTCTGCGGAGATATATTTTCTTATTTATGATTATTGTTATAGTATAGCTGTTTCTTATTATATGCGGCTTTTGCGGGGTATAATAAAAAGCAAATAGTTACTTCTATTTGTCTTCCATTTGATAAATAAAACTTAATATTTCTGCAATGGCCTGGTATAATTCTGCTGGGACTTCTTCCCCTATATTGAGTTGTACCAGGACCTCTACAATATCATGATTTTTTTCGATTGGTATATTGTGTTCGCGGGCAGCAGCAATAATCTTATCTGCTATATCACCACTCCCATTAGCCACTATTTTGGGGGCATTATCTTTTTGGGGGTCATATGTTAAGGCGGCTGCTTTACTTAGTTTTCTCCTTTTTTTAGTCATTATTTGCATCCTTTCCCTTTATACTTTAAAATCTATATGGATAAATTCTCCAGACTGTTCTGCTAGGCTGAGTTCCAGGCTATTCAGGATAGGGGATTGTTTATGTTCCTCTTTTTCATCCAGCTGGTTAATATCGAAGTTGACCAGTTCTATACCCGATTTTGCCAGGTTATGCTTTAATTCAGGCATATATTTTTTAATTAATAGACAGGTTTCTTTACTATCACAATAAAAACTGCTGCTCAGTTTTTTTCCCGTATATGTTATATCACTCATAATCGTTCCCCTCTTCTCCAAGGAGATAATAAACCTTATCTTATAATTTTTTCCTTTTCCCTGTTTATTTTTCTCCTTTTCTGTTTTGCCTTTTTTTATTTCCAGGTGGAAAGGGACTGCTTTTTTGGAATCTGGTAACATCAATGGTATTTCTATATTAAGTAATATATTTTCCTGCTGGTTAATAAGTTGTTGTCCAAGTAAATGATTAAAGGTTTTCAAGTTTTCTTCCCCTGTTTGATTTACTAAGGATTGTAGACTCTGTTTAATGGTTTCCGGGTATTTTTCCAGTTCCTGAGCCAATTTACCAGAGGGTAAATCTATTTTAAGGAGTAGTTTATTAATTTCCCGGGAAATATTTCCTGTTTTGGAGGGAGCTGTATTTTTTTCAGTGATATTCTGTCTGGATAGATCAGCAGTTTGTAATTTAGCATGATGGATATCTTTTATTGTTGGGTTTAGTTTATTATTATCTTTTTCGAGAATGTTCTCTAATAACTGATTAATTTTATCGGCAAAAGAGGTTTCCTCTGCTTTAAGATAAGTATTACTATTTAATTCTGTATTCTGTTTACTAACATTTATTTTGATGATATTATCCAGCAGTTGTTTAATTTTGTTAGAGAGAGAAATCTGTTGGTCTACTACATTTTTCCCTGATTTAAGTATATCATGGCCTTCTGTTTCAAGATTAGTGTTGGTCTTCAGTTCTGGATTTGATTTACTTACATTTTTTTCAATGATATTATTCAGTAATTGATTAATTTCTTTTTGATGACCGGCTATAGTATCTGCTTTAGTTAGATTATTATTTGTTGTTTCAGAAGGAGTGTTCTCTTTTAGCTCTGGATTTTGCTTGTTAATATTTCTTTCAATAATACTATCTAATATTTGATTTATTTTATTAGTTAGAGAACTCTCCGGGTCAAGGGTTTCAGCTAAGCTGGATATCAGAACTGGTAAGAGAGGTATTCTATTGCTGATTAGGATGTTTAAGGCCGTAAGACGGGCATTTTGCTTAGTATTTGTATCATTAGAACTATTTGTCTGTAATTGCAGCAACTGTTCCCTACTTAGCGGGAGGTTCATTTTGCTTAATAGGGCAAACAACTTATTTTTTTGACTATGATCAAGGTTTTGTAATAGATTTTCTAGATCAGCAGGTAGGGTTGAAGGGTTATCTGTAGTAGGATTATTATTCATTGTATTCTGATTAGAGATGGTTTTATTTATAGCCTCTTGTTCCTGTGTCTCTAGATTTGTATTAATCATATTCAATAAGATATCATATGTTTTACTGGTAATTTTCATAATATCCCTCTTTTAAGGTATAGAATTTTGCTACAATTTAATTGTAGCATAAAATATCATAAAATCAAAAAATAAAATGGAAAAAATAATATTTTTTTAAATAAAAAGAAGGATTTTTACGTTTTATCTATAATATATATAATTAGAAAGAGATAAAAAAATTGTTTTACATAATTATACTGTTCTTTTCCGATAATGGTAAACCTATTGAAAGATGGGGACACAAAACCACGGGCCTAAGGTAGTTTACTACTACGGTAGCCGGGTAACCGAAGAAGAGAACCAGAAGGATCTATGCCTGTTAACCTTTTGGTTTGACAGGTTTTTTTATTTGCCATACACAGCTTAAAGCTTTATATTATAATAATTTCTCCACCCCTGAAAAGCAAGAGGTTTCTCTTGCTTTTTATTTTGCCTAAATTTAAATAGGAATATTTATTTGTTGAAGAATAATATAATAATAACTAGGAAATATTTTTAATTGAAGAAGGAGGATTTTTAATAGCTATAAAGAAATATAAAATTAAAGAGAACACAAAAAGGGAGAGGGAGAGTGAAGAGGGCAAATGGAACAGAAATATGATGAAAAATGGGAAGAACTGCTGGCTGATTTAAGCGATATGAGCGAGATAGCTGAGGATATGCTGCAAAAATCGATTAAGGCATTAGATAAAAAAGATATAAAACTGGCTAAAGAAGTAATTCAAAAAGATGACCTTCTTGATAATTATCAGATTACTATTGAAGAAGAGGCATCTCGTTTGTTAACACTTGGTCAGCCGTTAAAAAGAGATGTCTGGAATAATATAGCTGCTGTTAAGATTGCTGGTGATCTGGAAAGAGTTGGTGACCTGGCAAATGATATTGCAGAAACTGTTCTAGATTTTAAAAATGAAGAATACTTAGGACCCTTAGTAATGATTCCTGAACTGGCCAATCTGGTTTCTGATATGCTGGATACAGTTCTAGAGGCCTTTGTAACCAGGGATGTTGACCTGGCTGAGGCTGTCTGTCGTAAGGACGAAGAAGCAGATAATATATATAGACAGATTTATAAAAGCAGTATCAAAATAATTGATGCAAGCGAAGGAACCAGGAAGATTAGTCAGGTTGTTCGTTTTATTAATATTGCCAAGTCCCTTGAGAGAATAGGTGATCATGCCACAAATATTGGTGAAGAGACAATTTATACAGTGACCGGTAAGAGAGTTAAATATTAGGAAAATTATAAATAAACTCTAAGGAACCACTCCTGATAAAGGGGTGGTTTTTTTGATCAAAGCATGCCAGAGGGGTGGCAGACTGTGTGAGGATTAGGGTTTCTTTTTGTTTCTATTCCGGAGCATTCGGAGTAGGGTAATAACACTTTCCTTATCTTCTTCTGTTAGAAATTCTCCATCAAGATGGACGTTAAAACGATTTAATAATTCTTTTATTTCTACATTTGTATTTTTATCTTTCAAAATTAACTTATCTGCTGGTGCACGTTCATTGGTTCTTCCAAGGAGGTAATCGACAGATATATTAAAGTAATCTGCAATTTTTTGTAAAGTATCTATATCAGGTTTCCTTTCTCCAATTTCATACATGGCTATAGTACTAGGTGATAAGTTTAAAAATTTAGCCAGTTTCCGTTGACTAATATTTTCTTCATTTCTTAATTTTTTAATTTTGTCTTTAAGCATTATTTCACACCCTATAAAAAATCATACTTTAAAAATATCACAAAGGGTGAGTGCAATCAATATATATTCACAAATAGTGAAAAAAATATAAAATAACTATTGACATATTCACATAAAGTGATTATAATATATAAATGAAGGCGCTCACGAAAAGTGAAGGAGGTGCGTTCATGAAGAATTTAGCTTTATTAAGGAAACAGAAAAAGCTGACTCAAAAAGAATTGGCTAAAAACACTGGTATATCAGCAAGTTCCATAGCAATGTATGAAACTGGTGAGCGTAGACCAAGTTTAAAGAAAGCAAAAGTATTAGCAGATTATTTTGAAGTAACAATAGAAGAAATTTTTTTTACCAACAATATTCACGATAAGAGAGCGAATCCTAAGCAAAACTGTGCATGAGAGGATGGATTAAATTGAATGCAGGCTTGAATTGATTCAACTAAATTAAAGGGGGATTTTAAGTGAAAAAAACCATTTTATTAATTATGATCTTTGTTTTTGTTGTTAGTCTCTTTGCAACAGGTGTAATGGCTGAAGAGAAAACTATTATCAAAGTGGCTATTGGTGGAAGCGCGATCCCATCTGCTAAAAAATTGGCTGAAATGTATAATGAAAGCCATCCGGGGGTTGATGTACAGATTTTGGAAATGCCGGATTCTTCTACAGACAGTCTGAACCTATATCTTCAATTTTTTGAAGCAAAAAGTTCTGAAGTGGATATACTAGTCGTTGATGTTGTTTGGCCGGGGATTATAGCTGACCACCTTGTTGATTTAAATAAGTACGGTGCTGAGGAAATAGTTAAAGACCACTTTGAGGCGAATATCAATAATAATACTGTTGAGGGCCGTTTAGTAGCTATGCCATGGTATACTGATGCTGGTCTGCTTTTCTATCGTACAGATTTACTTAAAAAATATGGTTATAGTGAGCCCCCAAAAACCTGGGATGAACTGGAAGGGATGGCTGCCAGGATTCAAAAGGGTGAAAGAGCTGAAAGGAAAGAGGATTTCTGGGGTTATGTCTGGCAAGGTAATGCCTATGAAGGTTTAACATGTAATGCTTTAGAATGGATTTATTCTAATGGTGGAGGTACTATTATAAATAAAGATAAGGAGATTACTATTTATAATTCTGAAGCCGTTGCAGCAGTTAAACAGGCTGCAGGTTGGGTGGGAAGTATTTCTCCTGCAAGTGTTACTGGACTAATAGAAGAATCTTCACGCCACATCTGGCAGTCTGGCAATGCTGCTGATAGTGTAATTAAAGGGAAGTTTGACCTTGCTCCACCTCCTGCTGGAGACAGTGGCTTTGCTGCGGCAGCCCTTGGTGGCTGGCAGTTGGCGGTAAGTAAATACAGTAAACATAAGAAAATTGCCGCTGATGTTGTTAAGTTTATGACTTCATATGATGCTCAGAAATACAGGACTATTGAAGAGTCTTATAATCCAACTATTAAAGCACTTTATAGAGATAAAGAAGTTCTAGAAGTTCGTCCTTATTATAATAGGCTTTATGATGTTTTCATAAGTGCTGTTGCTAGACCTACTACTGTTACTTCTACTAAGTATAATGAAATTTCAGCGTTATTCTTTAGAGCAGTACACTCTGTCTTAACAGGTAAAAATAGTGCTGATAACTCCCTTGGGTATTTACAACTAGACTTGCAGAGTGTTACCGGCTTTGAAACTAGTAGTCCGGAAACCAAATAAGTTTAATAGAGATTAATAAAAGGTTACTCTCCTGTATTGAATGGTACAGGAGAGTAATTTCAGGAGATATTGTTTGGAATGGAGGAAAATAAAATGGACAGAAATAGTAAGTCAGACTTAGTAAAAGATGAGCAGAGATTAGCATATAAACTTCTTACACCAACTTTAATTATTTTATTAATTGTAGCAATTTATCCCTTGAGTCAGGTTTTTTATACTAGCTTTACTGACAGGACTTTTGCTGGTACTAATCAGACACATTTTATAGGGTTTAACAATTATAGCAAACTATTTAATTTTACTATTAAAGAATTACCTCCTGTAATAGAGCAGGGAACTAATCAGGTAAAGATTGATTCTAAAACAGGAGTAAAAGTTTATGAGCCGTCTTTTAAGGTTTTACCAGGGAGTCCTAAACGTTATAAAGAGTTAAGTCAGTTTAATTTCTTGGGAAAAAGATATGTGGTTGGAGCAACTAATCCAGAATTTATTAATTCAATAATAACAACTTTAATCTTTACTCTATCGGCTGTTTCTTTAGAAACAGTATTTGGCTTAATTATTGCACTGCTTGTTAATAGTAATTTTACTGGACGTGGTTTAATGAGAGCAGTGATGTTATTACCCTGGGCTGTAATTACAGTTGTTTCAGCTAGAATCTGGGAATGGATCCTGGCCCCCAGTAGAGTTGGTTTATTCAATATGTTTCTCGAAAAGATAGGTATAGGGAATGGTCAGCTTGCTTTTCTTACTGCTGATAACTGGCAGTTGTTTTCATTGATAATGGTGGATGTCTGGAAAACCACACCTTTTATGGCTTTATTGATATTGGCAGGGTTACAGCTTATACCTGGTGAACTCTATGAAGCAGCAAGGGTAGATGGGGCCAATAAGGTAAGACAGTTTTTTTCGATTACTTTTCCTTTATTAAAACCTGCACTTGCTGTAGCATTGATTTTCAGGACTTTAGATTCTTTAAGGGTTTTCGGTTTGTTTCAGGTGCTTGTCGGACAAAGGCTCTATTCCCTGGCCAGTTATAATTATTATCAGTTGGTTGGTAACAGGGCCATGGGCCTGGCTTCAGCTGTCGGTGTTATTATTTTTATGATTATTTTTGTATTTGCAGTAATCTACATGAGATTATTGGGGGTAGATAGTGAATGATTATAGATATCAAATATATATTTAAGAAAATTCTTTTTTGGTCTGTTATTATGATTATCGTTCTTTATTTATTGTTTCCTTTTTACTGGGCAGTTAACTCTTCTTTAAAATCAGAGGCCCAGCTACAGATGATTCCGACTACGCTTGTGCCTAGAAATCCGGAAACAATGGATTTCAGTCCTACATTGAGGAACTTTGCTGCCGTCTTTAAAAATAAAATTTTCGTGAAAAGCATATTGAATAGTGCTATTGTGGCAGGAAGTACAACCTTGTTAGCATTGATTGTTGGTTCTTTTGCTGCCTTTGCTTTAGGCAAATTAGCTTTTAGGGGGAAAAAACCTGTACTTTATTTGATTTTAGCTATGACTATGTTTCCTCAGATAACTGTTTTGTCAGGGCTATATGCAGTAATAACTAAATTTAATTTGAGTGCTAGACTTAGTATGGTTATTTCATATATGATCTTTACTTTACCTTTTACTACCTGGGTTCTTACTTCATTTTTTAAAGAGCTGCCCAAGGAAATAATGCAGTCAGCACAGGTTGACGGAGCTACTCCATTTCAAACATTTTATTTGGTCTTGCTGCCCTTAACTGCTCCAGCATTGGTTACAACGGGTTTATTAGCTTTTATTGCTGCCTGGAATGAGTATCTATTTGCATTGACCTTTACTGCAATTGAGCCTTCTGCTCGGACCATCCCTGTAGCTATTGCTCTTTTCACTGGTTCTGTTGTAAGACAGGTACCCTATGGTGAGATTATGGCAGCTGCTGTTATAGTAACTGTTCCGGTAGTTATACTGGTATTTATCTTCCAGAGGAGAATTGTACAGGGCTTGACAGCCGGTTCAGTAAAGGGGTAAATTGCGACGCGAGATCGCATTTAGATAAATGTTTGAAGTGCTTGAAATGACTACGTTTCAAGTATACTACAAAGTATTATTAAATCTTATGAGGAGGTTATGTAATGAACAGAAAATGGTGGAAGGAAGCTGTTGTCTATCAAATTTATCCGCGGAGTTTTAATGATAGTAATGGAGATGGTATTGGTGACTTACAAGGAATTATTGAAAAATTGGACTATCTAAAGTGGTTAGGGGTTGATGTCATCTGGTTGAATCCTATTTATCAATCACCTAATGATGATAATGGTTATGATATTTCGGATTATTATAATATTATGAATGAATTAGGAACAATGGCTGATTTTGATGAACTATTGGAAGAGACCCATAAAAGGGAGTTAAATCTGGTAATGGATTTGGTGATAAATCATACATCTGATGAACATGACTGGTTTGTTGAATCCCGTTCATCCAGGAATAATCCTAAAAGGGATTTTTATATCTGGCAGAAAGGAAAAGATGGTAAAGAGCCTAATAACTGGTTATCCAGATTTTCCGGTTCTGCCTGGGAATATGATGAGAAGACAGGTGAATATTATCTCCACTTATTTTCCAGAAAACAGCCTGATCTTAACTGGAAAAACCCGGAAGTTAAAGAAGAGGTATTTAAGATGATAGATTGGTGGTTAAAAAAAGGTATTGATGGCTTCAGAATGGATGTCATTAATTTTATCGGCAAGGCAGATGGACTACCTGACTCTAAAAAAACAGATAGTCCAGAACAGTATGCTAATCAACCATTGGTCCATGAAGTACTGCAAGCAATGAACCGTGAAGTTTTAAGCAATTATGATATCATGACAGTTGGAGAGACCCCTTTTGTGACACCAGAAATTGGGAGGCTTTATGTTCAGGAAGAACGCCAGGAACTGGATATGATCTTTCACTTTGAACATGTCTATCTGGCGAATTTTACAGGGGAAAATTTCATTAAGTACAAAGAAATTCAGAAAAAGTGGTATGATGTTATCAGAAAAAACGGTTGGAACAGCCAGTATCTGGCTAATCATGATCAGCCCAGGCCAGTTTCCAAATTTGGGAATGATCAAAAATACCGTTATGAGTCAGCCAAGCTGCTGGCAACTATGCTCATGACCTTACCAGGTACCCCATACATTTATCAGGGTGAAGAGATTGGTATGACTAATGTTAAGTTTTCCTCCATTGAGAATTATAATGATATCTGGACTGTTAATAAATATAAAGAAGAAATTGCTAAAGGGCGTGACCCGGAAGTAGTTTTGAATGAGTTGCAGCCACTAAGTAGGGACAACAGCAGGACTCCTATGCAGTGGAATAGTAATCAAAATGCTGGTTTTACATCAGGAACCCCCTGGTTAAAAGTTAACCCAAATTATAAAAAAATTAATGTAGAGAAGGCATTGCTTGCTCAGGATTCGGTTTTAAACTATTATAAGAAAATGATTTCATTTAGAAAAGAACATGCGACCTTAGTTTATGGTTCATATCAACCATTAATGGAAGATGACCAGCAGATTTATGCTTATATTCGTAAATCGAATAATGAAAGCTTACTTGTAATATTGAATAATTCTATTCTTGAGAAAGAGTTTGATTGGAATCAGCTAGAATTAAAAGAGAGAGATTTATTAATTGCCAATCTTCCAACAGCTAATAAAGATAAGGGGGAGAAAACTATCTTGCGTCCCTATGAAGCTAGAATATATAGCATATTTTAAAGTATACTATCATTTTTTAGAAGAAGGAAGCAAAGGGATGGGTCCTTTGCTTCCGTTTATCTTTAAAAATATTCCAGAAATATAATTATAGAAATTAATGATAGTTAAACCCATACTGCAAAGATATCCTTATTATCCACCCTGATATCCTCACTCCTGTATTCCTTATTATCGTTCTTGTCATAGATAACCAGATATCCTTGATCAGCATTTTCAAGTTCTAAGTAACCATTTAATTGTTTTATTCCTTTCTGATGATACTTATCTCCCCGCCAGACCTTTAACTCAATAATATATTTATGATTATTAAAGGTTATAACTACATCCTGCCTCTGTTCAAAGCCTGTCTGACTCTCTACAAAATAAAAACCTCGACCGTTAATTATGGGTTTAAAAAAGGCTAGTAATAAAAGCCTTCCCTGTCTCTCTATAAAACCTTTATCAAATTTGCCATATACACTTTGCATATATTCTTGGTATTTCAGTAGCGCTATTTTTATATCCAATGTTCCATTCTCATTCTCATAAAGACCTCTTGCTGTATAATTACTTAGCTTTTTCCCAACTTCTTCTTTATGTTTTTTAGCAATCATGTAATTATATAATATCAATTCAAATATTTTGTTATGAATAGCTAACCTTCCATTATCATTCTTAAAAATACTATGCATTATACCCTGGTTATAGGCGTGAACATTATACTGGGTAGTTTCATTTTCAATAATAAGACTATAGATAGTATTATATAGTTCTTCATTATTCTCCACATTTTTGATCAAATCATCAAATAAGGTATTACTCTCGTCAAGTAATATATTGACAGCTTCTTCAATACCTTTTTCTGAAAAATCTTCATCCAGTTCCTCAGCTATTAACTTACATATTTTACTAACAAGATAGGGATATCCTGATGTGTATTTATGTAGTTTTTCAGCAATTGTTTTTGTATCCATCTCTATTTCCTGGTGTTCAGATAAATAATCCAGAAGTAATGATTCTATTTCCTCCTGATCAAAATCCAGATCGACTTTAAAGGTTTCAGCTACATTCCAGGGGCTATTGTACTGAGATTTAGACAAGTTTTTTGCTTCTGCTTCTGTAATTATCCTTCTCTCTGCTATATGTGTTTTAATCCTTTTAATATCTGATACTCCTGCTAATATTACACTTTTAAAGGTTACATCTTCATTTGACTGCTGGGCTATATATTTTTTTCTAAGCAAACCCAAAAAATCCATAAAAACATAGTAATTACTTGCTTTATCAACTTCATCAATTAATAATAATATCTCTTTTTCACTTTCATAACACCATCTACTAATGGCTTTACTAACATCATTCAAATTCTTTAAATCATGTCCATAACTTTTTATTTTTTCTGCTATCTCTGGCTGAAATAATTCAAAAGGTTCAGCAAATACATGAAAAATGTTTTGTGAAAAGACTTTATCATCTTCAAACAGATAACTACTACCTTCAAAACTTGTCGAAACTACAAGATATTTATCTGATAATTCTTTTGCCAGAAGCTTAAGTATGGTTGTCTTACCTTTTTGCCTCGCTCGATTTATAGTAAAATAATATCCTGTTTCTATCATCTTAATAATTTTATATAGTTTTTTTGAAATATCAGCCATGTAATGTAAGTGTTTTACACAGGTTGTTGTTACATTAAATCTTCTCATTAAAATAACACCTGGCCTTTCGAAAGCATTATTCCTCTAAGTTCTTATACTATATTATACCGTGTTTTCCATAAAATTAAAAGGCACTCTATCTAAATGAAAAAGGAAATGATTTTTAACTATTTTACAATTGAATTGATAAAAGTAATCAGATAAGCTATAATAATGTATAAATAATTCAAAAAATTACTGCCTGTGGTGCAACCTTAAACTGTTCTTGTGTGTTTTAGCCAAATACGTAGTGCCTGTGGTGCAACCTTAAACTGTTCTTGTGTGCTTTAGTCAAATACGTAGTGCCTGTGGTGCAACCTTAAACTGTTCGAACAGACTTTTTAATATAAATTTATAAGGAGAGTGACTATGATATGGATTATTTTTTGACAGAAAAGCAAAAAATTATTTGCAATCTTGCCCGGCGTATAGCAGAGGAAAAAATTGTTCCAGTTGCAGCAAAATATGATGAAAGTGGAGAATTCCCCTGGGAAATAATGAAAATTATAGCTCAGACTGATATGTTTCGGGTCTTTATCCCGGGAAAATATGGGGGTTTAGATGGTGGAGTTTTAGAAATGGCACTGGTTACTGAAGAATTAAGCAAGATATGTGGTGGAATTGCTCTTGGTTATGCTGCCACAGGGTTGGGTTCTATGCCAATTTTATTATTTGGAAATGAGGAACAAAAAGAAAAATATTTACCTCAGGTAGCTGATGGTACTATTGCTGCTTTTGCCTTAACTGAGTCAGAAGCTGGTAGTGATGCCAGTAATATGCAGACAACTGCTGCTAAAGATGGCGATTTTTATATTTTAAATGGTACAAAACAATGGATTACAAATGGTGGAGAAGCTGATCTTTATACTGTTATAGCCATGACCAATAAAAGTAAGGGCTCCAGAGGTGCTACTGCTTTTATTGTTGAAAAAGGGACTCCTGGTTTTAGTTTTGGAGTTAAAGAGGATAAAATGGGTATTCGAGGGTCTACCACCCGTGAATTAATTTTTAACAATTGTCGTATTCATAAAAGTCAGATTTTGGGAAGAATCGGAATGGGCTATATAGTTGCTTTAAAAACCCTGGATCGGACACGCCCTGGAGTTGCAGCCCAGGCTGTTGGTATTGCACAGGGAGCAATAAATGTCTGCCTTAAATATACTAAAGAAAGAGAACAGTTTGGGCAAACCATTGCCAGTTTTCAAGCAACAAGGCATATGTTAGCTGATATGGCTATGCAGACTGAAGCTGCCAGATCTCTTGTTTATAGTACTGCTCGTATGATTGATTCTGGTGCAACCAAGATTGGAAGAGAATCTGCCATGTGTAAGTGTTTTGCTTCTGATGTCGCTATGAAAGTGACCACAGATGCTGTCCAGATTTTTGGAGGATATGGATATATGAAAGATTATCCAGTCGAAAAAATGATGAGAGATGCCAAGATAACTCAAATCTATGAAGGAACAAATCAGATCCAGCGTAATGTAATTGCTGCAACACTCTGGAATTAGAAAAAGGAGGTTTTAAAAATGAATATTGTTGTTTGTATTAAACAGGTTCCTGATACAACTGATGTTAAAATAGATAAAAAAAATAATACTTTAATACGTAGTGGTGTGAAAAGTATTATTAATCCATATGATGTTCATGCTATTGAAACTGGATTGCAAATTCGAGATGAGTTAGGGGGAAAAGTTACTGTCATAAGTATGGGCCCTCCTCAGGTAAAAGAATCCTTAAAAGAGGCGGTTTCACTGGGTGTAGATGAAGTTGTCTTGATCAGCGACAGAGCTTTTGCTGGCGCTGATACTTTAGCAACATCTTATACTCTAGCCAAAACAATAGAGAAAATAGGTGAAGTTGATTTAATATTATGTGGAAAACAGGCTATAGATGGTGATACAGCTCAGGTTGGCCCGGGTATTGCTGAACATCTGGCGATACCTCACTGCACATATATAAAAAATATTACAGAAATAACTGAAAAAAGTATTACTGTTCAGAGAAAGATTGAAGGTGGCTTTGAAATTGTTAAATTACAATTGCCTGCTTTATTAACAGTTAATAAAGAAATAAATGAGCCACGATTACCTTCTATCAGGGGTATACTGAAGGCCAAAGAAATAGATGTACCAGTCTGGACTGCAAACGACCTTGTTCTGGATAAAGCTGCTATAGGACTTGATGGATCTCCTACTCAGGTAGTATCTATAGCAACACCAGAAATTAATATCAAAGGTGATATATTTAAAGGGACACCAGAAGAACAGGTAAATAACTTGGTTAAAATCTTTTGTGAACAACAGATATTAGGATAGGAGGCGTTTATTATGGGTATTTTTGTAACAGAAGAATGTACAGGATGTAAATTATGTATCAGATCATGTCCCTTTGCTGCCATTGAGATAAAAGATAATCAAGCTGTTATCCTGGATAATTGTACACTTTGTGGTTCATGTGAATCTGTATGTCCTGTTCAAGCAATAAAAATTGAAAAAGAGGAAAAAACAAAGGATTTTTCAGATTATAAGAATGTCTGGGTTTTTGGTGAACAGAGAGAAGGTGATTTAAATTCTGTCGTTCATGAATTAGTTGGTCAGGGAAGAAGATTAGCCAATAAACTAAAAGAAAACTTATCTGTTATCTTACCTGGTTATCAAAATATAGCTCAGGCTAAAGAATTAATTAATTATGGTGTTGATAAAGTATATCTTATAGATAAAAAAGAGCTTGCTGAGTATAATGATGAATATTATACCTATGTAATGGCAGAATTAATTAAGAAATATAACCCCTCTATTGTGCTTATGGGGGCCACTACAATTGGCCGCTCCCTGGGTCCCAGAGTAGCAGCTAGAATTAAAACAGGTTTAACTGCTGATTGTACTGGTCTTGATATAGATGATAAAAGTAAGATCTTACTACAGACACGACCTGCTTTTGGGGGAAATATAATGGCTACTATAGTCTGTAAAAATCACCGGCCACAAATGGCTACAGTAAGACCAGGAGTTATGAAGGCAGCAGAAAAACGGGAGAATTATGAAGGAATAATTAGCAAAGAAGATCTTGATTTGAGTAAGGTGATCTTAAAAACTGAGGTTATCGATATAGTCAGAGAAATTGAAGATAGTATTAATATAGCTGAAGCAGATATTATTGTTTCAGGAGGTCGTGGAGTTGGTTCTGGAGAAAATTTTAATCTTATCAGAGAGTTAGCTGATACTTTAGGTGGAGCAGTAGGTGCCTCCAGAGCTGCTGTTGATAGTGGTTGGATATCACATGATCATCAGGTAGGACAGACAGGTACAACTGTAGCTCCCAGAATATATATTGCCTGTGGTATATCAGGTGCAGTCCAGCATCTGGTTGGTATGAAATCATCTGATATTATTATTGCTATAAATAAAGACCCTGGCGCATCTATCTTTAATTATGCTACTTATGGTCTGGTAGGAGATTTATTTAAGATAATCCCTCTATTAATAGAACAGTTAAAAAGTGGTGCTACTATAAAAGAATCAGCAGCCAGTTTTGAGAAATAATTAAAACAAAGGAAGCAACGGGGCGGTCTGTTGCTTCTTTTTTCTTTACTTTTAACATGAGCTCCCGAAGGCGGGGCATTATTCTCCACATTTTTGTTCAAATCATCAAATAAGGTATTACTCTCATCAAGTAATATATTGACAGCTTCTTCAATACCTTTTTCTGGCTGACTAAGCCAATTCATTCTATTTCTGGCAATCCTATTGCCCTTAACAACAGCTCTGTAGATACCTCCAATAATAAAAAGATATCACAACAAAGAAATAGCAGCTTTTCTACACCAAAAAAATAAATAAATCATAGAATAAGGTATAAATGAAATAGGGGAGAGAAGATGGGGGTATATGATAAAGAATATAAGATGATACTTAGATCCACGCAGTGGGTTTTTTCCAGACTAAAAAAGTCTCTTTATCAGGGCGAGGGGTTTTCCCTGATCAGGATTGGTGATGGGGAAACAAGGGCTATTGCTCATAATGATTTGATAAGTATGGATGCAATTCCACCCTGGTTAAGTTATGCAGGGGTTGAACTGCCTGATAAGGGTTTAAAAGATAAGCTGCTTAAATCCATTAGATGTGCTGATATAATAGGTCTTCCTTTTGAGAAAAACTATTTTTTTAAACCCCTTATGTTGGAGATAATAAAAAAATATGGTTTAGCATTTTCAAATATCTGTAATAATAGGATAAATTATGACCTTTATACTCTAGGCTATCTGAACAGTCTTTTAAAGGGCAGGAGGATTATTATTGTAGGTAGAAAGGCAGCAGAAGCTGCAGGGTGTTTTGCTGCCGCAAACCTTGTTGCCACCTATGACTTGCCTGGAATGTATGGTGTTGATAATACCTACCGGGAGATAAGTAAAAAAAGGGATTTTGAGATTGCACTTGTAGCAGCTGGTATACCTGCTGTTGTTTTATGCCCAAAACTTGCCCGGCTGGATAAGATTGCCCTGGATTTAGGTCATGTCCTGGATAGTATTGTAACCCCTGATAAAAGTCTCTTTCAGTTAATGGGAGAATGGTTGAAAGAAAATAATTTTTCATAAAGTGAGGAGATAATACTATGTCTGGTTTTACCAGTATAATAATTTTAACATATAATCAATTACATTTAACTAGAGTGTGTCTGGGGAGTATAAATACCTATACCAAAAAACCCTTTGAATTAATCTTTGTTGATAATGGTTCAACAGATGGAACAGTTGACTATTTGCAAAGAATTAGAGAGGCTAAATTAATCTTAAATAAAGAAAACCTGGGTTTTAGTAAGGGAGTCAATCAGGGGCTTGAACTAGCCCGGGGAGAGGAAATTCTCCTGTTAAATAATGATACAATTCCATCACATAATTGGCTTAGTAACCTACAAAAGTGTCTTTATAGTAGGCCTGAGATTGGAATAGTTGGTCCCAGGAGTAATTATGCTGGTGGAAGGCAGGGGGGAATAGCGGGAGATTTCTCTACAATAAACCAGATACATAGTTTTAGTAAGGAATTTAACATACCTAATCCCTGTAAATGGCATGAGGTAGAACTTATTACAGGTTTTTGTATGTTAATAAAGAAGAGGCTTATAGACCAGCTCGGCTTATTTGATGAGAGATTTAAGTATGGTATGTTTGAGGATTGTGATTACTGTAAGCGTGCCCTTAATCATGGTTATAAATTATATTGTGCTGGAGATACTTTTATCTATCATGTAGGGAGCCGTTCTTTTCATCAGAACAATTTGAATATGGCAGAGATATTTTATCATAATAAAAGGTTGTTTGAAGAGAAGTGGTGTAATGGAAGTGTTGGTAAATGAGACTTTTATTTATCAATTCTGGATTAAAGGGTATACCAGAGGGTTACACCAGGTCTATTATGGATGTCTTAAATAACTGGCCTTCACTGGAGGTTATGGAGGTCTGGCCACAGGAATTAACTATTAATACAATAAAAAGTTATTACCCTGATTTAATAATGGTTTTTCATGGTAATCTTACACCACTTGATATTATTCAATATGCCCATACAAGGGGTATATTGACCTTTATCTGGATTGTAGAAGACCCTTATGAATTAGATGTTCATACCAGTGAATGGCTCCATAGCTATGACTATGTTTTTACTACTGAGATAGAGGCCTTAGCTTACTATAACAGTCATAATGTCTTTTATTTACCCTGGGGGACCAATACTGAGATTTATCACCCCTGTTCAGTCCCACTTAAATATAGGAGCGACCTCTGTTTTGTGGGTATGGGATTTAAAAACAGGGCAGAAATCCTGAATGCAATAGCTGAAGAGATAAAGGGTCTGGATGTAAAATTGATCGGCAACTGGGAGAAATGGGGAGCAGAGTTAAAACCCTGTCTACAGGATTATGTTCTGCCTGTTCACAGCCGGGCTGAAGAGGTAGCCCGGTTTTATGCAGGGGCCAGGATAAATCTTAATATCCATCGGGACCCTGTTGATGATATAAATGTAAATACACCTGGAATTGGGGCTGAAAGCCTTAATAATAGGACTTTTGATATTGCTGCTGCTGGAGGTTTTCAAATTGTAGATGATAAAAGGAAAGAGTTGAATAAATTTTACTGCCCTGGTAAAGAGATAGTAGTTTTTAGGGATCCACATGACCTAGCTAATAAAATTAAGTATTACCTTAGAGATAATACGATAAGAAAAGAAATAACAGCGAATGCCTTTTTCAAGACAGTGAATTACCATACATTTAAAAATAGAATAACCCGAATGTTCAATATAATAAAAAGGGGATATGATTTATGATATCTATAATAATGTTGTCCTACGGGAGTAATATTTTGACCAGACAGTCTATTGACAGCATTCTGGAGCATACCAGTACTGACTATGAACTTATTGTTGTTGATAATAATAGCGGTCTCTTACTTAGAGATAAAAAATACAAGGGGATTAGATTAATTAAAAACAGGGGTAACCCTGGTTATGCCAGGGGCTGTAATCAAGGGGCAGATCAGGCCAAAGGCAGATACCTACTTTTTCTCAACAATGATACAATTGTAACCCCTGGCTGGCTTTTAGCTATGTATCAGGTTATGCTTAAAAATAAAGACGTAGGGATTGTTGGTAGTAAATTACTTTTCCCAGATACAGGGAGGATACAGCATGCCGGAGTAATTTTTATCGATAGATTACCTGGGCATATCTATTATAATGAAAGTCCCTTTGAAGTACCTATAGAAGAAGAAAAGGAGTACCCAGCTGTGACAGGGGCCTGTTTACTTATTAGAAAAAGTCTCTTTGAGAGGGTAGGTGGTTTTGATCATTTGTTTATTAATAGCTATGAGGATATTGATCTCTGTTTAAAAATCAGAGGGCTGGGCTATCGAATTATTTATACACCTGATAGTCTGGTCTATCACTATAGCTCAAAATCACCTGGCAGGCATAGATATGATAAGAGAAACCTGGCTTTATTACTTAAAAAATGGCAGGGCAGCAGTTTGTTGAGTTAGTAGTAGGCTTTATCATTAGGAGGGTTTATGGTTTCTATAATAGTGGTTAGTTATAATTCCCTTGATTATCTGGTAATGACCCTTAATTCGCTTATTGAAAAGACTAATTATCCCTGTGAACTTATTGTAATCGATAATAGCTCTGATAATCAAACCCGGGACTATTTAAAGAAAAAAACGGAAGATTATAAAAGTAGGATAGACTTTAAGTTGATGCTAAATAAAGAAAATAAAGGGTATAGTCAGGCCTGTAATCAGGGTATTAAAATGGCTGATGGCAAATATATATGTTTGATGAATAATGACTTAATCTTAAGTAAAAACTGGCTTGAGAGATTACTGGTACATCTGAAAAATAATCCCTCTGCTGGTATGGTTGGTCCATTGGGAAAAGGAATTGGTGGTGAACAAAACTATGTAGGTATTTACCGGCAGCTAGCTTATAGGTATCCTGAAAAGGGCGAACTGGATAAATTCTCTGATTATTTATATAAGAACTTTAAAGGTGATTATACAGAAACAAAGTTTTTGATCGGCTGTTGCCTCCTACTTAAAAGGGAAGTCATAGAAAAGGTTGGGCTTCTAGATGAAGGGTTTTTTATGTCTGCTGATGATTTTGATTATTCCCTTCGCACCAGGATAGCTGGTTTTTCCTTATATGTAGCAGAAGATGTTATTGTGCACCACTACTGCCATCAATCATTTGCTTCCCTTATGCCGCCACAAGAAGAGGAGATGTTCAGGCAGGCCTGGTCCTATTTTAATAATAAGTGGCAGGGGTTATTGAAGTTTTACAGTATGGATGACCTTTTTTATAATAAAAGAAAGGTATTTTATAGAGGATTAATTAAGGGACACCGTTTAAAAATAGCAGGATATTAATATTTAGTATTGAATTATTATAATAAGGAAAATAATTATTATCCTTAATAATTGGTATAATTAATATAAGAGAGGGTGTATTTAATTGAAGATTGAAGCGGATTTACACACACATACTATTGCCAGTGGTCATGCCTATAGTACAGTAAGAGAGATGGCCCAGGCTGCTGCAGGTCGGGGCCTAAAATTGATAGCTATTACTGACCACGGTCCGCTGCTGCCAGGGGGACCTCATGAGTATTATTTTGGTAATATTAAAGTTTTACCAGATTATATTGCTGGTGTGAGGGTTTTAAAGGGAGTTGAGGCAAATATTATGAGTGACGGCAGCCTTGATCTCTCCACAGACTATCTGGACAAGCTGGAATTTATTGCGGCGGGAATACATGAAGATGCAGGTTATTATAATCAAAACAGGACAGCCCATACCGAGGCTACTATCAGGGCAATTATGAATCCCAGGGTAAAGATGATTACCCATCCAGCTAATCTCTATTATCCCATTGAGATAGAGGCTGTTGTCCGGGCTGCCCGTGAACATGATGTTATTCTGGAAGTAAATGCTAGTTCATTTGACAGCTATCGGGTTAATAAAAGGGGTAGTAAAGAGCTGACCTTAAAGATGTGTAAACTGGCCAGGAAATATGGTGTTCCCGTCAGTCTAAATAGTGATGCCCATTATTATGAAGATGTTGGTAATATAAAGGCTATCCTCCCAATTGTAGAAGAGGCTGGTCTTAAAGAAAGTGATATTATTAATACTTCCCTGGAGTTATTAAATAAAGTTATAGATTTTTAGGTCAGGAAGGGTTCCAATTTTAATAAGGGAATCTCTCTTAATGGCGGGGGTCTTTAGCAACAGCCTTGATGGCCTTTGTAATTATTGATATAACATCAACCTGGATTTGATTTTCAAATTCTGTTATCCGGGTCTGGAGTTCCCCTTCCCGACAGGAGAAATACTTGGCGGGCAGTCTATTTAGGGCATAGCTTGCCATGTCCAGCAGGCACTGTTCACAGGTACAGATACCCTTAAATTCAGAAGTCTGCAGTAACTCTTCCATTTTGCTTAAAACAAGTATTTCGGTATGATTACAAAGTCTATCCTGTATCTTATTAAAGTCTATTTCCATCTCCTCCTTATTAAATATAAATATCTTACTAATTTATAGTATTCTGTAGAGGGAAGGGAATACCTTTTTATTAATTGCATTTTTGTGATAAAATTGTATCGCTAGATAAGAAGTCTTGATTTTGAATGGAGAGGGGTTTTTTTATGGATGAACTTGATTTGAAATTATTAGAAGACCTATCCCAGGACAGCCGGGCAACATATGCAGAATTGGGTAGAAAATATAAGCTCAGCAGGGTCTGTATTAGGGAAAGAATAAATAATTTGGTTGACCAAGGGGTTATTGAGAAATTTACTATAGCTATAGATGCCCAAAAGCTGGGGTTAAAACTTTCAGTATTCTTTGATTTAGAAGTAAAACCGGAATCCCTCTATAAAGTAGCTGAAGAACTGGCCGAGGATGAGGCTGTTACTAATATCTTTTTGATGACTGGCTCACCAACATTATTTGTCAATGCCTTATTACGAGACCATAATGAACTTGAGAATTTTATGAGGGAAAAGTTCTATTTCCGTGATGAAATACTCAGAGTTCATAGTAATATCATGTTAAAGAATTTTAAAAGTAAAAGAGGTGGTCTATGTCCTTGAATCTTAACAATGATTTATTCCCGGTTAATTTGTGAGCAGTAAATTATAGTAGTTAATACTTTATCAAAAAAGTAATATATTATAAGATAACACTGAATAAAGAGTAGTAAAACCCATTGACAAAGTGGCTTTCTTATTATAAGATTAAAATAGGTATAAATGTCGTTTTCTGCCTCTTGATACATAACTTTGTATATTATTATATTAATATTTAGTATAGATAAATATAAATTTTATACTTTCCAGAAATATTATTAGGGAAATTACATAAGTTCATTAAAATAAAAAAAAGAGGTGTTTTTATGTTTAAAAGTATTAAAATAAGGATGATTGCAATTATCAGTCTGGTAATTCTAATTTTGGTAGCAGGTAGTTCTTTTTTTGCTTATAACAGTTCGCGCAACATTCTGGAAGATACATTAGATAAAACGGCCCGTGATGCTGCGAATAAAAATGCAATTATTTTTAAAGAAAAATTATTTGATAGTATTAATACAATCAGCAATTTAGATATTACATATATAAGGGATCGAGAGGACCTGATGGAGAGTCTTGATGGGGAAACACTTAGAAGCCTATACTGGATGCAGGTAAGTGATGGTTTTAAGGAACTTGCAGAAGGAAAAAACTCTTTAGAAACTATCTTTGTAGTTGACACAGGTGGTAATTATGTAGATACATTAGGTGAAAGTGGTAATGTACTTGAAGAAGAATATTACGATCAAGCTATAAATAGTCAAGAAATTGTCATCTCTACCCCAATAAAACAGGGTGGTAAAGACCTGATTGCTATCTTACGTCCAATTATAGTTAGAGATAAGATAAGATTACTATTAGGGGGAACAGTTAGTCTTGATTATTTAAACCAGATAGCCAGTACAATGAATATCAATGGTTATGGATATGCCTGGGTAATTGATGAAGAGATGAATACTATCGTCCATGCTAATAAAGGTTACTGGGCTAATCAGTCAATTTTTAAAAATGAACAGCAGCTTAAGGATATAGCAGAAGAAATGGTAGCAGGTAAAACAGGTGAAGAGATCTATACTGTAAATGGGCAGGAGCAGAAGCTCACCTTTGCCCCAGTTGTAGAAACTGGCTGGTCACTGGCTCTAACTGCCAGTAACAGTGAATTATTGTCACCACTAGCAGTAGTCAAAAAAGGTAGTATTACTGCTAGCTTAATTGCTATAATATTAGGGATAATCATTTCATATCTTGTTTCGGCCAGGATTGCCAGTCCCTTAATTAAATTAACTGAGGTCACAGAAAAAGTAGCTGCTGGAGACTTAACCCAGAAAATAAATAATGTCGACACTAGTAGGGATGATGAAATAGGTAGACTGGCTGGGTCAGTGAGGAATATGATCGGAAACCTAAGGATCATGATTGGTAAGGTTGCTGAGATATCGGAAGGAGTAGCCACTTCCAGTGAAAAACTAACAGCAGCTGGTGATCAGGTAGGTGAGAGTGCTGAACAGGTTGGGGTTTCAATCCAGAATGTAGCTGCTGGTGCTGAAGAACAGGCAGCCCAGATTGAGAGGACAGCCAATAATACTAACAACCTGATAAATAAGATAGATGACATAAATCAGGGGTCAAATACAATGAATGAGGCTGCCGGTCATGTGATGAATGATATTAAAAAAGGTAATGAGTCGGTTAATTATTCTATCAAAAATATAAATAATGTCAAAACCTCTACAGGTGAAGTTGCTGAAATTATTAATACGCTGGGAGAAACATCTGCAGAGATAGATAATATTGTTGGCTTAATAAATGGCATTGCTGCCCAGACCAATCTCCTGGCCCTAAATGCTGCTATAGAAGCTGCCCGTGCTGGTAATGCCGGTAAAGGCTTTAGTGTGGTTGCCGAAGAGATCAGGCAGTTAGCAGAGGAATCTTCAGGTGCAACAGAACAAATTGCTGTTTTAATTTCTAAGATTCAAAAAGGTGTAAATAATGCTATAGCTGAGATGGATAATAATATAGAGGCTGTAGATAATAGTGTTAAAGCCATAGATGATACAGGGGATGTCTTTAATGAAATTGAACGAGAAGCATTGAACCTCAAAGAGCTAATTAATGAAATAGTTCAGAACAGCCAGGCAATGGCAGAGGATAGTAAGCAGGTGGAAGAAGCTATTAATGATATTACTGAACTGAGTGAACAATTTGCTAGCAACTCTGAAGAGGTAGCAGCCTCCAGTGAAGAACAGATAGCAGCTACTGAAGAGATAGTAGATGGAGCTAAAGACCTGAATGACATGTCAGAGGAATTAACCCGCTCTATCGACCAGTTCAAATTAAAATAATATAATATAGTAATTGTATGACATGGGGACGGTTTGTTTGACATATTATTATGTCAAACGAACCGTTCTTTTTTTGTGTAAATAACTTTAGAGGCCGACCAATATATTTACTTACCTTGTCGTATACTACGGCGTCCATGCCTCCAGACAATTTCTAGAGTCGTCCAGTAAATATATTGGTCTGATTTATGATAAATAGTTAACTTTGTGTAAAAAGTGGTTCTAAGAAAACACTAATGATTGTTGATTAAGTCTGGATGGCGAAGTTACTTTTTTCTGGCAGCAAATAGTGTAATTTAGTCAGGGTCAATGGCCTGAATGATTTTGATTATCTGTTGAATAGATTTAGGTGAGAGGTCTTTGGTTTTTTCAAAAAGGAGCTGGAGGTCTTTTCGTTCAGAGACTTTAGTAAGGCAGTTAGCAAGTTCCGGATTTATCTGGTAGGTATTGCGCTCTGTGGTTTCTTCTAATAGGTAACTGATAGAAACTTCAAATATTTTAGCTAGTTTTTGGATTGTTTTTATGTCTGGTGTATTAATATTGTTTTCATATTGTGAGATTGTTGATTTGGCTACATTTATTTTTTGACCCAGTTCAGTCTGGGTCATATTTTTTTCTTTTCTTAGTTTGCGGATCATATTTCCTAGTGACATATTGTTTCTCTCCTTTAAATGTTCATAATCTGTGAACTGCTTTTATTATAACATAGATAGGTTTAGAGAATAATATTATGAGTTAAAAGTTCATAAAAAAAATACAAAACCATGGAAATACTTGACAAAAATACAAAAAATAAATATAATATAGTAAAAATGTTCATATAAGGTGAACAAGGAGCTGGTCCCCATTAATTTAGCAAAACTTAAAAAGCTAAGGGTAGAAAAGGGTTTTACTCAACAGGAGATGGCTGAAAAGTTAGGCTATAAAGGGAAGAGTGGTTACTGTCAGTTAGAAAATGGCACTGTTAAAATGACCCTGGAGCAGGCCAAAAAAATAGCTGAGATATTGGGAGATGATATTGAAAAAATATTTTTTTAACTAAATATCTAAGATGTTTGTAAGGGATATATTTAAAGTAGAAAGGGGTAAAAAAAATGGGATTTATCGGAGAATTAGTAAAGGAAGAAATAGATAAGACACCTGGCATGGATGAGGATAAACTTAGTAATCTCCTGGGTCTTGAGCACCTGGAGTTTTTAGAATATATTAATGGGGATAGAATACTGCCTGATGAGTTGCTAATTGAAATAGCGGTGATATTAGACAGCAGTTTATTACAGTGTTTTGTTGCAGGAGCTATTGCTGGGTTTATGTCTTTTAATCAAGATAAGGCTGATTTTTATATAACAGCTAAAAACTCTATAAATTATCTTGAAAAAACTATGGGGCTTACTAAAAGGGTTTTGCGTTTTATCCATAATAAAAATTCTATAGCTGACCTTAGTAGAGAGGAAGTAATGCTTTATAGGCAGATGATTAATATGCTCAGAGATACGGGGCATTTCTGTAAAATGTTACAGCTTGCAGTAGAGAAGATGGATAAAAATTTCAGTAATGAAACAGGAAATAAAAGCAGTAATATAGATTATATTTCAAATAAGTTTAAAAACTATAAGGCGGCAGCCGGGATATTATGTGCGGTAGATAAGAAATAATATTTAATCTAGTATGATTTTTAGAGCTGGCTATTTAATTGAAAGAGGATCTATTATATTATATAAAGAAAGAGGAAAAACAATAAGTATAAGACACAGGGGGATAATAGTAAAATGAAAAATCCTAGAATAAATATAAATCTAACACAGATAAGAGAAAATGCAGAGAGGGTATTTGAAAATTGTAGGAATAATAATATATCACTTACCGGGGTTGTCAAAGTAGGGGCTGGGGATATTAAACTTGCTCAGTCTTTTATTAATGGAGGTATTAAGAGTCTGGGAGATTCCCGATTGGATAATATTCGCAATCTGCGCAGGAGTGGTTATCAGGAGGAAACAGTACTTTTGAGACTTCCTCAACTGGCAGAGGTGACTGAGGTAATTAATTATGCTGACCTTAGTCTAGTAAGTGAGGTAGTAACAGTAAAGGCCCTATCAGAGGCTGCTGTTAAGGTGTGTAAGCGACATGGTATTATAGTAATGATAGATGTTGGCGACCTGCGTGAGGGTATTTTGCCTGATCAAATAAAGGATTTTTTCAGAGAAATAGTTAATTTACCGATGTTAGATATCAGGGGAATCGGAACAAATGTAGGCTGTTATGCTGGTGTATTACCTACTATCAGTAACACAGAGATACTTATTGAACTGGCTGAAGAATTAAGGGATTATTACAGCCTTGAACTGCCGCTTATTTCAGGGGGGAATACGGCTACTACCAGGCTCCTTAGTGATAATACCCTACCTGAAGGGATAAATCACCTGAGAATAGGTGAAGCAATCTTACAGGGTACAGATATTACCAACCAGCGAATTATTAAAGACTTACAGCAGAATAATTTTACCATGACAGCCTCAATTATTGAACTCAAAGATAAACCCTCTGCACCTACGGGAGAGGTGGGCTATGATGCCTTTGGAAACATACCTGTTTATGAAGATAGGGGAGTAAGAAAAAGGGCTATTCTGGCAGTAGGCAGACAGGATGTTAAGTTAGATGGTCTTATCCCTGTTGATGAAGGAATAAAAGTATTGGGGGCCAGTAGTGATCATTTACTGGTAGATGTGACAGATAAAAAAGGTTGTTTATCTACTGGTGATGAGTTGGAATTTTATTTAGATTATGGTGCTATACTAAGATTGATGACTTCACCATATGTCTATAAGAATTATATTATGTCTTAGCTTTATAAACAGCTTTACCACCTACATAAGTACCCAGGACTGTTATATCCTTTATTTTTTCCCTGTCAAGATGAAAAATATCTTCTGAGAGGACAGTAAAATCTGCCAGTTTGCCTATTTCAAGGGTTCCTTTAATACCTTCTTCAAAGGACTGATAGGCAGGGTTAACTGTAAAGATTTTAACAGCATCATAGACTGATAGTTGTTCTGCTGGGTGCCAGCCGCCCTGGGGGTTACCTGCTAAATCTTGACGGGTTACGGCAGCATAGATGCCATAAAGAGGGTTAAAGGGTTCGATAGGGGCGTCAGAACTACCACATATTTTAATTCCACTCTGTTGCATTGACTGCCAGGCATAGCTGTGGAAAGACCTATCAGTTCCAACTCTGTCCTCAATGATTGGCCAGTCTGTTGCCAGGAAAATAGGTTGTACAGCAGCAATCACTTTATTTCGGGCCATCTTTTGGTATATTGAGGGACTGCCTAGCTGGGCATGAACGATAATGGGTCTGGGGTTATTAATGGTTTTTATCCGGCTAAAGGAATTGGCAGCCATTTCAACTGCAGCATCTCCAATGGCATGAACTGCAACCTGACAGTCTTCTTTATAGGCAGTAGATACCAGTCTATTTAGATCAGTCTGACTTAATAAAAGGTCTCCTTTAGTACTTTTGTTAAAATAAGGTTGGCGTAGGGCGGCGGTACAGGCCCCCAGTGAGCCGTCAGCTATTATTTTAATAGGCCCGTATTTAAAGAAAATGTTTCCTCTACCTGTTTTAATACCCTGTCTACTGAATTTAATTATCTCTTCTGCCTGGTTAACTCTTAATTGAAGGTTGATTCTGAGAGGTAGTTTGTTTTCTTCAGCAAGTTCCTGGTAGGCTTGTAAGATTATTGAGGGGTCTTTTATATTAAGGAAATCATCAGTCTGGAGGGAGCTAAGTCCTGTTCTGGCAGCTGCTTCAAAACCTTGTTGTAGTAATATTTTGGTCTGTTTAATATTTTTTTGTGGTAGTTTATTTTCTACCAGGCTAATGGCATCATCATACAAAACACCTGTAGGACTGCCCTGGTTGTCACGTTCTATTTTGCCTCCGGCTGGATCCGGTGTCTTTTTATCAACCTGGCAGATTTCCAGGGCTCTGGTGTTTACCAGTGCTACATGATAACAGGCCCTTTTCAGTATTAACGGGTTTTCAGGGGCTATTAGATCAAGTTCTTCTTTTTCTGGTAAGCCTGGTGTAGTAAAGTCTTTATCATTCCAGCCACTTCCCTCAATCCACTTGCCTGGTACTATATTTCTATCCTTAATATAATTTTTTATTTTCCTGGAGATATCTTCTATTCCAGTGACAGCATTTAGTCTTATCTTACTATTTGATAAGGCATATTGATAAATATGGAGATGGGCATCATTAAAACCAGGAATCACTGTCTTTTCTCTTAGGTCAACAACCCTACATTTATTATTTAGATATTTTCCCATTATGTATTGCTCAGTTCCCAGGTCAAGAATATAGTCATCTTTAACTACCATTGCCTGCAGGGGATTATTTACAGTTTCCTGGTTTTTCATAGTATAGATTTTGCCGTTTCTAAAGATCGTTTTCATAATTAAGCCCATCCTCTCATTGCAAATATTATTTGCAAAGCCTTTTTAGTATGTAGCTATATTATATTATAAAAGCATTTTCCTGACAAATAGTTAATAATTAATCTTAGCTTATTTAAAGGTGCATAATTAACAGCTGAAATGATTAAAATAAAAGTGGAGGTGGTGCCCTGGAGTGGCACGAATAATGTCAGATAGAACCAAATATGAATTGGCTGAAGAGCTTGGATTTGGGCACAAGGTCAAAGATGGTGACTGGGGCAATATAACCACCCGTGAAGCCGGGCTGCTTGTCAAGGCTGCTGTAGCTAAAGCAGAGGAGATGATGGCCCACAGTAACAGGCAGTAGGTTTTTTTTCCTACTGCCTGTTACTCTTATAGATCTAGATAATGTTGCCAAGTTTTGAAATTGGCAAATGTATTTACTTAACTTAGGAATTGCCTTTTAGCCAGTCTTTTTCCCGCTTCGCTTAAGTAAAGTTTATCTATTACCCGGATAATTTCCTCTTTATTTTTGGCTGATAGGTCATATTCATCTGGTAAATTAACCAGCCAGTCAGCATCACACAATATCTTAAAATTATTGCTATTAAACTTCCCGGGGGAATGATGGTTCCCAATGATTTCACAGACTTCCTTGATGATTAATTCTTCAATTGGAAAACGGTTTAAGATATCTCTGGCGACAGGAGGCCCTTCAATTTCCTGGTATTTAGGAGCCGAACTGTTGTATTTCTTTTCTGCATTTTTAATCCCTATATCATGCAGAATAGCCGAATAGATAATAACTTCTTGATTTATATCTTTTTCCTGGTGTAGGGAGATTAATTTCTCTGCATAACTGGTTACTTCCAGGGCATGCTGAATTCTTTTCTGATCATCACCAAAGTAGTTCTTCATTTTATTGATAATTTCTTTTTTATACATTTTTTCACCTCTCCTTTAGGTCATAAAATAATCTATAGAGAAATTATATCAATTACAGTAAAAAAAATAAAGAAAATTTTGCCCTAGGACAGATGGATTTTCTGGACGGTGATTACAGTAGATTGTATGGTTTATTAAACTGGTTCAGTTAATAGCTGCCCTGGTTGTAGTCTCAATTCCAGTTATTATAGTATATCTAATTTCCCCTAAACAGGTAGTACAGGGGATGACAGCAGGGGCTGTCAAAGGATAAATTGAAAGCAATTTAGACATATGGATTTTCTGAACCTTCACTTACCCTGATAAAGTCAATAATCAGTGCAATCTGAATGGCCAGTAGTAATTGGTCAAGTATGGTTCCCAGGAAGGCGGTACGGCAGACAGATGCATCAATTATACACTCACCTACAGATGGTGTTCTGGTTAATTCCTCTGTTGCCCCTACCAGGAGGCGGTAAGAGTCGGTTAATAAAGTGAATTTCTCTATTAATGAATCTATATCACCCAGTATAATGTCATCAAAACCAAAACCATTAGGCATATTGAGCCCTCCTTAAGACAGTTTATATAGTATATTCACAAAGCTTTCTTTTTGATAGTAATTTTATTTATAGTTATTTATAGACTAGGAAGTAAAGAGGATTTATTTTAATTCTTGCAAAATATGGGTATTGTATATATAATGTTAAAAGAAAGCTGACTGCACTACATAAGAGTTATTTAAATTAAAAATAGGAGGCGGTTTAATGGCTAAGAGGTTTAATGACAACGAGTGGACAAATAAAATGAGAATAAAACTGGATGTTAATAATATGTTTGCCGAAAGGGTTGGCCCTGAACATGGTTTTACAAGGGAAGAGATAACAGCCCTGTCAGATAAGGTAGAAGAGGCCCATAATAATATTAAACAGGCTAAACCAGGTTTTATGGATCTTCCGTATGAACAGACTGAAATTGTCAGAGAGATTAAAGAATTTGCAGCTAAAAAACAGGGTGAGTTTGATAATTTTGTTGTATTGGGTATTGGGGGTTCTGCCCTTGGTAATATAGCTCTACAGACTGCTTTAAATGACCCTTATTATAATTACAGAAATGATAAAAGGGGTGGCTGCTGTCGTTTGTTTGTTCCGGATAATGTTGATCCTGTAAGATTCAAGAGCTTATTAGAGACACTTGATTTAAAGAAAACGGTTTTTAATGTTATCTCTAAATCAGGTGGTACTGCAGAAACCATGAGTCAGTATCTTATTGCTCGTAAGGCCGTTGCTGAAGTAGTAGGTGAAGATAAGGTAGAGAAACATTTTATTGCCACTACAAGTGCAAATTCAGGTTATCTTATTGAAATATCTAAGAGAGAGGATTTTAAGACCTTTTATATCCCTGATAATGTCGGAGGACGTTTTTCTGTATTAACACCTGTTGGTCTGGTATCAGCTGCCTTTTGCGGAATAGATATTGAGGAGTTACTAGCTGGTGCTGCCTATATGGATAAGCTCTGTCAGAGTAGTGACTTGTGGCAAAACCCAGCCTATCTTAATGGGGTATTACAATATATGTCTTATAAAGAAGGGAAACCTCTCTCTGTTATGATGCCATATGCACATGCCCTAAAGGACATGGCTGACTGGTACCGTCAGTTGTGGGCAGAATCACTAGGTAAGGAAGTTGATCGGGAGGGTAATGTTATTAATGTTGGGCCTACACCGATTAAGGCCCTGGGGGCTACTGATCAGCATTCCCAGGTTCAACTCTATACAGAAGGACCCTTTGATAAGGTTATTACCTTCCTGGAAGTAGAGGATTATGGGGTTGAGATTGAAATACCAGCTGTTTATCAGGATATTCAGGGGGTATCATATCTAGGTGGACATACCTTGAATGAACTGATTAGGACTGAAAAAAATGCTACTGAACTGGCCCTGAGCAAAAGAGGGCGTCTAAATTCAGCTATTATACTCCCTGAGGTTAATGAGTTTACCATGGGGCAGCTGATATATATGCTTGAATTGCAGACTGCTCTGGTTGGTGAGTTGTTTAATATAAATGCTTTTAATCAACCTGGTGTGGAATTAGGTAAACATTATACCTATGGTGTACTGGGACGCGAGGGTTATGATGATAAGAAACAGGAGTATGATGAGAGGCCTAAAAAAGATAAGGATTTAATTATATAATCTCCCTTTATAGGGAAAAATAAGTCAGTAGCCAAATCCCTGCTAAAAAAAGCAGGGATTTTATGATTGAAAATAAGCGGAGCCTACCTGAACTACCCTCTAATGATATTCAGGGGAAGACTCAGGAAAGAGGCACCTTATTTGTAGAATCATTTAGTTTGTAATACTGTAATAAAATGATATAATAATACTGTTGAGGGTTTTTTGATGACTTTAAAGACTGACAAATATATTTACTTCCCTTGTCGTGCACTACGGCGTCTTGCCTTCGTTTACTGTCGAGAAATTGTCCTCCGGCGTCCATGCCTCCAGACAATTTCTAGAGTCGTTCAGTAAATATATTGGTCTGTATTATGATAACAAGTTGACTTTGTGTAAGAAGAATTCCTATAGTAAAAATTAATAATTGTTGATTAAGTCTGGATGGTCGTTAGGCGGCTTGTTCTTTGATTATAACAATAGAGAAAGAGGAATAAAAAAAGAGGGGGATTTAAATGAGGATAGTTAATGAAGTGGAGAGGTGGGGGAAGAGGTTTTATGAATTGACAGATGGTCAGGAGAGTTCTGTGGCAGAGGCTATTTTTGTTACTCGTAAACCTAGGTCGCGGATAATGCTTGATGTCAAGATGGGCTTGGAAGATATTATCAGTAAGGGGAATCTTCTACAACATGAGGCCTTTATCAAGTATAAAAGTATTAGTATGATTAATGATGAATACTGTCTCTTAAAGGATGAACCAGGTATTTATCAACCACTGACTGCTTATCTCAGGGAGAAATCCCCCTCACTGGTACAGAGGGTAAAATGGGTTTTAACACTGGCAGAAGTTTTAAAAGAGGCTGAAGAGAAGGGTTGCAACTGGACAATACTGGGGTTGAAATCACTCCAGGTTGATAAAGATGGTGGATTAAAGGTCATTGATCCTGCTATAACCGGGCTTACCTGGCAGTACAGGGAGGATGAACAGCAGACTTATCCTGAAGAAGTCTATCAGGCAGTTGAGGTATATAAAGAAAAGAAGTGGGCTGAAGGGTCACATATTTATAATGCAGGTGTTATTATGTATTATTTGCTGACAGACAGGATGCCTTTTAATGCTGATGACAAATCAGACCTGGTTGACCAGATCTATAATTCTATACCAGTGGACCCCCGCTATCTTAGTTATCAGCTCTCAAAGCCTCTCAATGATTTTATTATGTCTACCCTGAAGAAAGACTTAAGTGAGAGGTTAGGGGACTGGGATAGTTTTATCAGCCAATTACGAAATTTAGAGGAAAAGGGGCTTTTAGAGGGTGACCTTAATCAGCTAAAAGAGAATCAAGAAAAGGCTTCTCAAATGATTAAAAAAAGGAAACACAGGCTTAGTGTTAGAAACTTCTGGCGGAAAAAGCGGGCAGTAATTACTGTTGTAGGTGGTTTGCTGGCTTTCTTTGTCCTGCTTGGTTTTATGGGGGGTAGTAGGGAACCTGTTGTAACAGAAGAGACTACCCCGAGTGAGGTTGTAGAGATTTTCTATCAGGGAATAGACCAGAAGGATATTTTCCTGGTTGAAGATACTAATATCAGTGATCTGGGAGAACTGGATAACCTTTTGAACAGGAATTATGTTATAGAAAGGGTCAGACAGGCCTATAGTATGGCAGATACAGAAGGCTTTTTCGGTATAACAGATTTAGAGATTACTAAACTTGCTGATCATCTCCAACCAGTCTTTGAAGTTGTATATCACTTATATATAAATAATCCAACAGATGAAACTAATGAGGATACTGGGGAACCAGTCATGGAAAAGATAATAATAGATATGAAAGACAGGGTATTACTGGGTAATGTAGAAGGCCGCTGGCAGATAGTAGAGCTTGAGGGTAGTATCCAGAGCCTGATCCAGGGTGAACTGGCTCTGGAATCATAGAAATTAATTTTAAAGGATTTAGGGATGATATCCAGAATATATATTAGTAACACGAATATTATATTCGTGTTACTAATATATAAAGGGGTTTTAGAAGATGGAAACAAAGAAGATTGTCTTTATGGGTATTTTTATTGCTTTAGGTCTGGTTATTCCAACGGCTTTTCATTACCTACTGCCTGGTTCTGGTTCTGTATTTTTACCAATGCATATCCCTGTATTATTAGCAGGTGTTTATCTTGGGCCAGCGGCAGGCTTTATTGTAGGAGCTGCAACACCATTATTATGCAGTTTGTTAACCGGTATGCCTCCTTTATTACCGATGCTGCCGATTATGTTTGTTGAATTGAGTATCTATGGGTCAGCCATAGGTTATCTATATCAAAGAAGGAGTTTGGGCATTTTTACTTCCCTTATTTTGACTATGCTGTTGGGGAGGGTTGGGGCAGGATTTGTGGTTCTGATTATGGTGCACCTTTTTGGGATGAATTATCTACCTGCCAATCCTCTGGTATATATCTGGTCATCAATTATTGGAGGGACAGTGGGAATTGTAATCCAGTTAATCTTAATTCCTGTTTTACTAAAATACCTGAAGGGTGGTATTACAGGGGAATTGGGGGTAAAACAGTGAGCAGGGAATTTTTTAACCAGGTGGCAGAAAACTGGGATGAAAGGGTAGACCATGATAATAGGAAAATAAGGTTTGCTATCAACAAATTACCTGTTCATGAAAGACCTGATATTCTTGATGTAGGGACAGGGACAGGTGTTATGCTTCCTCTTCTGGAGGAATACTATGGTGGCGGTTGTCAAATTACGGCAGTGGATTTTGCTGAAAATATGCTTGAAATTGCTAAAAAGAAGTATCATCATTACCAGAATATCCAGTTTATAAGGGCTGATATTTATAAATATCAATTTAATCAGTGCTTTGATTTGATTATTACCTATTCTGTTTTTCCACACCTGGGGGATAAGGTTACTATACTGGAACGGTTTTATGATTTATTAAAAGATAGTGGAAGTCTACTGATTTTCCACTCCCAGTCAAGGGAGGAAATAAATCAGCTGCATCATAATAGTGAACAAGATGTGGTTAGAGATGACCTGCCACCGATTGGTCAGGTAATTGACTGGGCTGAAAGGATAGGCTATAAGCAAGTGGAAAGTATTGATAATGATAAGATGTATCTACTTATACTGAGAAAATAGAAGTTAAAGGCCTTTTTTGGAAGGAAAATAAGTTAAAAATCACCCGAAAGGGTGATTTTTGTCTATCTTATTCGTTTAGTGTAGGCAGTAGAGGGGAATGTTGAGTTCGAGATTAGAAGTGAATAACACGGTTAAAGTCCTTGCAGAATTTTACCGGGAGTGATATAATCAGCCAGAACTTATTATAAGGTGGTGTTTCTTTGAAACTATCATTATCCAAAAACTATACGAATAAGATAGTAAAGGCTGTAGCTGAATTTGATTTAATTCAAGATGGTGATCATATCTTAGTAGGGTTGTCAGGTGGTAAAGACAGCAGTTTTCTACTTTATAGCCTGGCTTTTTTAAGGAAGTATCTGGGTGTTAAATTTAGTTTGAGTGTGATTACAATTGATCTTGGTTTTAATGGGGTAGACTTTGAACCCCTCAGGGATTTTTGCCGGGAACTGGCTGTCCCTTTTTATCTAGAAAGAACCAGGATAGCAGAGTATATCCTGCAAGAGGAGGCTGCTAATCCCTGTGCTAAATGCGCCCATTTCAGGAAGGGAGCCATAGCAGGTTTTATGCGGGAAAAGGGGATTAGAAAACTGGCCTTTGGGCACCACTATGATGATGCTGTGGAGACCTTTCTAATGAGTATTTTATATTCAGGACAGTTAGTAACCTTCCAGCCTAAACAGTACTTATCAAGTAATGATATCTTTATTATCCGTCCACTGGTATATTTAAGGGAAAAAGATATTGTTGAAGCAGGTAAATTATTAGGATATGAGCCTATCAGTAGCCCTTGCCCCTATGATGGTAAAACTAAAAGGGAAGAAATAAAGCAGTACCTGCGGGAATTTACCGGACAGAAGCAGGTATTTTACAATCTGGCAGCAGCTATGAGGGAGGGGGCACCTTTTGAAGTATGGTCAAAAAAGCCTTCTCGTCAAAAATTAGCCAGTAAGATGAAAGAATTGTGGAAATGATTTATAATAGTATGTTATATTAGCTTGAGGAGAGATATTTACAGTTTTAAAATTATAAATTTTTATTAATTGTTGGTAACCTTGTCACTTTTAATTATTGCTAATAATATATAAATAAACACACACAATGTTTAAGTATAAGCTCAAAGGATACTGTTAAATCAGAATAGTTGATTTTAAAAACAAAAAATTTTAAAAAAAGAAGGAGTTTTTAAAAAAACGGCGAATAATATACATAGTGAGAACGTTCTCAACAGAATATAATGAATTAAAGGAGGATAATATTTTTGAAGGATCTAGAAAAAAGAATTAAAATAATAATTGATAGGTGTCAAAAAGAATATGTTAATAGTTTTAATAAAGAGGGTTTATATAACACAAAGAAATTTGGTGTTAAAAAAGATGGGTATAATATGGCAGATCTTATAGATCATACTATATTAAAACCTGATGCAACAGAAGATGAAGTTGAAAAAATATGTAAAGAAGCAGTAAAATATAGTTTTGCTTCTGTCTGTATTAATCCTGTTCATGTACCACTTGTTAGTAAATTACTTGCTGGTACAGGAGTAAAAGTATGTACGGTAATTGCTTTTCCTCTGGGAGCTAATACCTCGACGATTAAAGCACTGGAAGCAAAAGAAGCACTGGCTAATGGGGCAGAAGAAATAGATATGGTTATTAATATTGGCTATTTAAAGAGTGGTAAATATCTGGCTGTAGAACAGGATATAGCAGCAGTTGTAGAAGCAGTTAAGGAAAAAGCCCTGGTAAAGGTAATTATTGAAACAGCGTTATTGACTGAAGAAGAAAAAATAGCAGCCTGTGTTCTGGCATCTCTTGCTGGTGCAGATTATGTAAAAACCTCTACTGGTTTTGCTACTGATGGTGCCAAAGTAGCTGATATAAAGCTAATGAGGAACGTGGTAGGTAGTCAAATGGGGGTAAAGGCTTCAGGTGGTGTTAGAGATAATAAAACTGCTAAAGAGATGGTATCAGCTGGAGCCAGTAGGATTGGAGCTAGTGCTTCAATTAAAATAGTAAATGAAGTGTAAGCAATTCAAATAAGTAAATAGGTGTTGTTTATGAAAATCAATAAAAATAATGTTACATTAGAAGATGTTGCCCGTAAAGCCGATGTTTCTGTTTCTACTGTTTCCCGGGTGATAAATAATGGTATAGTGGCCGAAAAAACCAGGAAGAAAGTTGAAAAGGTCATTAAGGAAATTAATTATTCTCCTAATACGATTGCCAGAAGCTTAAGGGGAGGTAGGACCAATATCATAGGTTTTATAATACCAGATATAACAAACCCTTTCTTTACCAAGTTAATTAATGAATTAGGGAAGATTTATAAAGATAAAGGCTATTCCATAATTGTTTGTAATACCTATGATGATCCGAAAATTGAAAAAATACAGATAGAGACTTTGCTGGGGAAGAGAGTTGACGGCTTACTCGTAACATCTTCAGACATTAAATTTGCCAGAACATATGAAAAAATTAATAGGAACTGTCCAGTAGTTTTAATTGACAGGCTAATAAGTGAGGAGTTAGATTCTATCAGGACAGATAATATTGATGGTTCTATGCATGCAGTTTCTTATTTAATTAATAAGGGAAGAAGAAATATCTTGACAATTGCCGGCCCACAGCAGTATACTCCCGGGAAGGAAAGGTATGAAGGGTTTATCAAGACACTGGAATTGTTTAACCTGCCAGTTAAAGAATCATTAATTAAATTTGGTGATTTTACTAAAAGAAGTGGTTATGAGTTGACTAAAGAAGCACTTAATAATAATGTTAACTTTGATGCCATTTTTGCAGCAAATAACTTTATGGGTGCAGGGGCATTTAAGGCTCTAAAAGATAATGGCTATAAAATACCTGAGGATGTTGCCTTAATAATGTTTGATGACCTGGATTTAGCTGATGTGGCTAATCCCCCTATCACTGTGGTAATACAATCTACTAAAGAAATAGGTAGAAGAGCAGGAAATTTAATTTTAGATCTGATAGAAAACAAGGAAAAACATGAACCCAAACAAATAATGATTAAATCTACTCTGGAAATACGAAAATCGGTTTAAATTTTTTATGTAGACTGGGAACGTTGCCAAAATAAAAAGGAGGGGAAGAGATGGGTGAAATTGTTGTGCTGGGAAGTTTTGTTGTAGATTTGACGAGCAAAACACCGCACTTACCTAATAGAGGTGAAACAGTTTTTGGTGGTCCTTTCAAACTTGGTCCTGGAGGTAAAGGGTCTAATCAGGGGGTTGCTGCAAAAAGGTCAGGGTCAGATGTTACCATGATTACCAAACTGGGTAAAGATGAATTTGCGGAAATTGCCCTTAACAATTTTAAAAAAGAGAATATGGTTACTGATTTTGTCTTTCAAAGCGAAAAACATGAAACTGGTGCGGCTCTCATACTGGTTGAAGACAAAACAGCTGAGAATGAAATTGTAGTTTCAATTGGTGCCTGTAATTATATTAAGGATTCTGAAATATATCAAGTGGAAGAAAAAATTAAAGATTCTGATTTATTTTTAACTCAATTAGAGACTAATTTATCTGCTGTTGTAACTGGTATTAATATTGCTAAAAAACATGGTATAAAAGTTGTTTTAAATACAGCACCTGTACAGAAATTAGATGAAAAAATATATCAGTATGTTGATATTGTTACTCCTAATGAAGTTGAGGCCAGTATTTTATCTGATGTAGAAGTTAAAGATGTTAGTGGAGCGAAAAAAGCAGCAGCCTATTTCCGGAGCAGAGGAGTAGAAACTGTTATCATAACAATGGGAAAAAAGGGTGCCTTTATCAAGAATGATAAAGTTGAAAAGCTAGTGTCTGCTTTCCAGATTGATAAGGTAGTTGATACAACCGGGGCTGGTGATGCTTTTAATGGTGGTTTAGTAACTGCCCTTGCTGAGGGAAAAGAGATAGAAGAAGCAGTAGTTTTTGCTAATGCAGTTGGTGCCCTATCTGTTACTAAATTTGGTACAGCACCTGCTATGCCTTTTAGAGATGAGATTGATAAATTTTTGCAAACAAATAAACTATAAGGAGATGATTTTAAATGTTAAAAAAAGGAACACTAAATCCGCAGATGGCTCATGTACTTGCCAGTACAGGACATAAAGACACAATTGTTGTAACTGATGCAGGTTTGCCCATACCACAGGAAATAGAGAGGGTAGATTTTGCATTAAAGCCATTTACTCCGGAATTTTTGGATGTTCTTGATCAAACACTGGATGCTTTAGAGATTGAAAAAATTATTATGGCAGAAGAAATTAAAGAACATAGTCCAGCTATGCTAGATAAAATTATGGAAAGGTTCCCAAAAGATATAGAAGTTGAGTTTTTACCACATGTTGATTTTAAAGCTGAAACGAAAAATTGCCGAGCTGCTTTTCGTTCAGGAGAATTCACATCTTATGCTAATATTATTTTAGTGGCAGGTGTTGTATATTAAGGAGGATTAAGTCATGCAACCAGCTAAACAGCTTATAAAAATGGACAATATAACCAAGACTTTTCCGGGGGTAATAGCACTTGATAATGTGAAGATTGATTTAAAGGCAGGAGAGGTTCATGCTTTAATGGGAGAAAACGGTGCTGGTAAATCTACTTTAATGAAAATTATTGCTGGGGTTTATAAGCAGGATAAAGGCAAGTATTATTTAGATGGTAAGGAAATAATGTTTGATTTCCCCCGGGAAGCACAATTAAATGGTATAAGTATTATTTATCAGGAATTAAATCTTATCCCTGATTTAAGTATAGCAGAAAACATATTTTTGGGCAGGGAACCATCAAAAAGACCGGGTAAAATAGACTGGACCAGAATGTATGAAGATACTACTGAGATATTAAATGAATTAGGCATAAACTTAGACCCTGCTGAAAAGATAAAAAATATTTCAATTGCCAACAAACAAATGGTAGAAATCGCCAAGGCTCTTTCATTTAATTCAAAAATTATCATAATGGACGAGCCTACCTCAGCTTTAGAGGATGATGAAATAGAATATTTATTTAAAATTATCAATGATTTAAAAGAGAAGAATGTAGGGATATTTTATATTTCACATAAGATGGATGAAATATTTCGAATATCTGATAGAATTACTGTTTTTAGAGATGGTCAGCATATTAAAACTATGGCGGTATCGGAAACAAATATGGATGAATTAATTAGATTGATGGTGGGTCGTGAGATAAAAAATATATTTCCTGAACGGGAAGTAGAACCTGTTAATGAGACAGTAATGGAAGTTAATAATTTAACAGTGATTAACCAAATTGAAAATATTAGTTTTGCAGTGGAAAAGGGAGAAATACTTGGTATTGCGGGACTTATGGGCTGTGGTAAGATAGATGTGGGAAAAGCCATCTTTGGCTGTTATCCTGATACAACTGGAGAAATCTTGATTAATAATGAAGTTAGAAAGATAAATAGCCCACATGATGCTATTAAATATAAGATTGCTTTAGTCTCTGAAGACAGGAAAAATGGGGGATTAGTTTTAGACAGAAATGTTAAGGAAAATATAATGTTATCTTCCCTCAGTCAAATTTCAGGGTTACTAAAGCTTAATCACAAGAAAGAGAAAAAAGTGGTAAAAGAAGCAGTAAAAAATTTAAATATTAAAGTGTCAAATGTGGAACAGCCTTCCAAGACCTTAAGTGGTGGTAATCAGCAGAAAGTAGTAATTGCGAAATGGTTAGAGACTAAGCCTGAAATATTAATTTTATTGGAAGCCACCCGGGGTATTGATATAGGTTCTAAGACAGAAATCTATGAGTTGATTACAACTCTGGCAGAAAATGGAATTTCAATTCTTTATATTTCTTCAGAGTTAACTGAATTAGTAGGGTTATGTGACCGTGTTCTGGTAATGCATGAAGGCAAATTGTCTGGGGTGGTTTCAGGAAATGATATTAATCAGGAAAAAATAATGTACTTAAGTTCAGGAGGGACCTTGAATGTGGGATAAAATAAAAGTAGATATAATGACTAAATATAGAACTATCTTAGTTTTAATATTTATATGTATTGTTGCTTCACAATTATCTCCTGTTTTCTTAACTATGTCAAACTTTACTAATGTAATACGTCAGACTTCGATAACTGCTATCTTAGCAGCAGGGATGACTTTTGTAATATTGACAGGTGGTATTGATTTGTCAGTTGGTTCAGTGTTGGCAGTTAGTGGAGCAATTGGTGCGGGGGTAACGGCGGGAACCAGCAGTATTCTGCTGGCAGTCCTATCAATCTTATTGATCGGAAGTATATTCGGCTTGTTTAACGGGGTATTAATTACAAGATTTGATATGCCTCCTTTTATTGCTTCGTTAGCAGTTATGGTAATTGCCAGAGGAGTGACTTTAGTATATACCAATGGTTATCCTATTGCTATCAGAAGCAAAGAATTTAGATTTTTTGGAAGAGGGGAAATGTTCGGCATATATGTACCAATACTTATTTTAATCATTACCTATTTAATAGGTATCTATATTCTAAAAAATACTAAATTTGGCAGATATGTTTTTAGTACTGGTGGTAATGAAGAAGCAACAGTCCTTTCTGGTATAAATGTTAAAAAAGTTAAGATAATTGTCTATATGATCAGTGGTTTTTTGGCAGGGGTAGCCGCTTTAATTCTTACTGCAAGGTTAAGTTCAGCCCAACCTACAGCTGGTGAAGGTATGGAGTTAGATGCTATCGCAGCAGTTATTTTAGGGGGAACCAGTTTAAATGGTGGTTTAGGTACAATCAGCGGAACACTTGTTGGTGCACTTATCCTGGGGGTTTTAAATAATATATTGAATTTAGTCAATGTAAACCCTTTTTATCAGTATATTGTAAAAGGTCTGGTAATCATTATTGCGGTAATAACAGATAGCAAATTTAAGAGTATGTCCTTTAAAATAACTAATAAAGAAAGAAGGATAAAACAAAATAGTCATTGAGTATTATTTGAAAAGGAGGGGATAAATATCTAAACAAAATAAATACTATTTTATCTATATGTTGTCATAGTCGTATTTACTAAAATTTTAAATGGGGGTATTTTAAATGAAAAAGAATTTAAAAGTTGTTTCTGTTGTATTAGCTGTTACAGTACTTATAATGTGTGTAAGTTTAGCTGCTGGTGTCAGTGCTCGCAAGCCTATTACAGTCGGAATATCAATGAATACATTGAATAACCCATTTTTTGTGACAGTGGTTGAAGGTGCTAGAGCTATGGCAGATGAATTAGGCGTTAAGTTAATTGTGACAGATGCCCAGAATAGACCTGGAAAAGAGATAACTAATGTAGAAAATTTAATACAGCAAAAAGTGGATGTATTAATACTTGACCCATCTGACAGTAATGCCATTATTCCATCTGTTTTAAATGCTAATGATGCTAATATACCTGTTCTTACTATTGATCGTAAAGCTAATGATGGAGATGTTATAACCCATATAGGTTTTGATGCAATAAGGTCTGGAAGAATAGCTGGTCAATTCCTGGTTGATTCTTTAAATGGCAAAGGTAAAATTGTTGAAATTATGGGTATTATGGGAACAAGTGTAGCTCAGGATAGAAGTAAAGGTTTTAATCAAATTATGGATAAAAACCCTGGTATGAAAGTCATTGCAAAGCAGACTGCTAACTTTGATAGAGGACAGGCTATGTCAGTAATGGAAAATATTTTACAGGCCCAACCTGAAATTGATGGTATTTATGCTGCTAATGATGAAATGGCTTTAGGAGTACTGGCAGCAATTGAAGCGGCAGGTAGATTAGATGAAATTACCTTAATAGGCTGTGATGCTATTGATGATTCAATGGAAGCAATTAGAAAAAGGAAAATGGAAGCTACCATAGCTGAACCTCCATATTTCCTTGGTAAGAATGCGGTCAAAACTGCAGTTGCTATCTATAACGGCAAAAAAGTTGAAGATGAAGTAATCCTTGAGAATCAATTAGTTACTAAAGAAAATATTGACATTATTAAAACTAGAGATTAATTAAACTAAACAGGGGCTGTCTCAAAATAGGTTTTTGAAACCGTTTTGAGCAGCCTAAAAAACCTCCGAAAGGAGGTTTTTGCTTTAATTATTATTAATCTAAAATTATAAATAAGATACTGAAAAAATAGGCCTAAAAAAATGAAGGTTTCTCAACCTTCATTTTTTTATCTGTAACTATGGAAACAAGATGATTTTATAATATTTATCACAAGATAATCACATAAATAAATCTACTTGACAGGAAATAGTTATATTGGTATACTATAGACTGACCGGTAAGTCGAGGAAGGTGTGATACATAAAATAGAGATGAATACTAAAGATAAGATACTGGAGGCTGCTGTAAAGCTGTTTACCGAAAATGGTTTTCATGAGACTTCTATGGCAGCGATTGCTGAAGAGGCAGGCCTTGGGAAGGGGACACTTTACTGGCATTTTTCCAGTAAAGATGAATTGTTTGGAGAAGCAGTTATCAGGGGAGGCAGGGAAATAATAAAAGAAACACATAATTTTATTATTCAAGAAGACGAAGGTCAGTCTGCTGGAGATATCTTAAAGTCATTTTTCAGGCTGAATTTTAAGAGGATTTATAGGAATAAGAAGGTAATTGGTTTATTTACCAATACAGAAAGTTATTTTAGTAGTGATGTAAAGAAAATTTTTTTTAAAATTCATTCTGCAATAGCAAGTGAAGTAGAGGAGATAATTAAGCTGGGGATTAAGAATGGTGAATTCCGCAATATTTCTAGTCGTAAGGCAGCAATTTTTATTGTTGGTAGTTTAGGGGCAATGAATGGTATTATCCTTGAAGATGATATGGAAGATATAGAAGAACTGGTTGAATCCCTTTATGATCTGGTTTTAAAGGGTATTCAAGAAGAAGGGAGATGAATGAAGTGAAGGATATAAAGGTAGTTTTTATCTGTATAGTCAGTCTGCTTGTTCTTTATACCGGCTCAGTACTGGCCCTTGATAGTTTGACATTGAAAGAGGCCTTGCGTGCTGGACTGGAAAACAACTCCAATATCAAGCAGAGCCATCTGGAGGTGGAGAAATCTGAGTATGATCTGGAACTGGCTGAAAGAAACTGGTACCCAACACTGGATTTACAGAGTTCCTATACTAGGCTGGAAGAGGCTCCACCGGAATTAGATTTTACTACTCTTAAACCTAGTGAGGGTTCCCAAAATAGTTATAATACCCAGTTAACACTACAGCAGACCATATATTCAGGTGGCCAGATAAGCCTTGGTATTAAACAAGCTGAAAAGGGTTTGACCCTGGCCGGTCTGCAGGCCGAACAGGAGATAAGTGAGATCCTTTATAATATTATTGAGGCCTATTATAATGTTTTAATGGCTGCTGAAAGGGTGGAAATAGAAGAAGAGGCCCTGAAAGTAGTAAAAGAACATAAAAGGATTGTCCAGAGCAGTTTTAAAGAGGGAGTGGCTTTGAAAACAGATGTGTTACAGATCGAGATCAAAGAGGGTGAATCAGAACAAAGTCTGCAGAACGCCCGTAATCAACTCCATTTAGCCAGCAAGAATCTGGCTAATTTAATCGGCAGGGATGAGCAGGATTTTCAGCTTGTTAGTCCAGATATACAGGCAGCAGTAGAGCTTGATTTAGAAAGACTTTACCAGTTAGCCCTGGAGAAGAGACCTGAACTAAATATGATAACAGTTAATAAAGAGATAGTAGAGACCAATATAGAGATGGAAGAAAGGAGTCACCTGCCCAGGCTGGCACTTGCTGGTAATTACAGCTGGCAGGGTAGTGAGCTGGAATTTGATGACGGCAGCTGGAGTGTTAGTCTGTCAGGTTCTCTCTCTATCTTTGACGGTGGTAAATCAAGTACAACTGAGAAGAAATATCAAAAAGAACTTACTAGATTAGAGGAGTCTAAAAGCGATTTAAAGGAATTAATTAGATTAGATATTGAGAGCAAAATACTTACTGCCCGGGAAAATCGAGCCGGAATTGAACTAAAGGAATTAAATCTTGATAAGGCCCGTGAGAATCTAAGGCTGGAAGAGATGAGGTATCAGGAGGGTGTAGGGACAAATATAGATGTAATGAATGCTCAAAACACCCTGAAACAGACCAAGATAGGTAAAATGCAGGCAGAATATCAATACCAGTTAGACCTTTTTGAATTATTACAGAAGACGGGTCAACTTACGGGCTATTGTGAGGAGGTAATCACTAATGAAAAATAAAATAGGGATATTTACAATACTTATCATCTTACTTATGAATACTGTTAGTTTAGCACAGAGTATACCAGTCAGGGTTATAGAGGTAGAACTAAAGGACCTTGCTGAAATAAAGGTTGTCAATGGAAAGATTGAGCCTTATAAAAGTATCCAGATATCCCCTGAAATAGGTGGTATTATAGATGAGGTGAATGTTGAAGTTGGGGATTTTGTTAAAAAAGGCCAGTCTTTAATTGTTTTTGATCAAGATAATTTAAAAGCCCAGTTAAAACAGGCTGAAGCTGCTGTAGAACTGGCTCAAGCGAATCTGGATATGCTTGAAAATGGGGCTACTCCAGAGGAAATAGCCCAAGTTGAGGCTTCATATCAGAGTGCAATGGCCTCATTTGAAGGGGCTAAAACCGGACTGGAAATAATCGAATCTATTTATCATGATAAGAGTGATTATAAACAACAGCTGACCAGTTCAAATACCCAGTTAGAAAGTGGCCGGAAACAATTATCTATTGCCGATGAGCAGTTAAATCAGGCCAGGGTTGCTTATAATCAAGCCAGTACTGATTATGAAAGAATGAAGACATTATATAATGAAGGGGCTATAACCCGGAAGGAATTTGAGGGGGTAGAGACCCAGTATAAAAATGCTCAATCAGCTTTGAAAACAGCTGAATTGGGTAAAGAACAGGCGCAGATTAATTATAATGGTGCCCTGGAGAGTTATCAGATAGTAGAGGATGTTTATCAAAATCCACATTCCCTCAAACAACAGCTTGATAATGCTCGTACCCAGCTTGAAGTTGCCAGGGCTAACCTTCAGACAGCTGAAGCCAACCTGGCTAAGGTGAAAAAAGGGGCCCGTGAAGAAGAGCGGAGATCAGCCCGGGCTAGTTTGAAACAGTCACAGGCCTCATTAGAACTTGCTAGAATCCAGTTTGAGAATAGTGTGGTAAAAAGCCCTAACCAGGGTATAATATCTGCTGTTAATGTTGAGGTCGGTGAAATGCTTGGTGCAGGCACTCCAGTAATAAATCTGGTAGACCTTGACCAGGTTTATGTTAAAGTAAATGTTAATGCTGATACCCTGACCAGGATTAAGGTAGGTGACCAGGTAAGTGTTGACCTCCTGGCCTTTAAAGATGGAATAAGCCAGGGAGAGATTACTAATATTAGTCCAGTTATCGATCAGCAGGCTCAGGCCTATCCAGTAAAAATATTACTTAATAATGAGGATAATAAAATATATGGGGGTATGTTTGCTGATGTCAGTTTTATCCTGAATAGGGCTGAAAATACTGTGGTTATCCCCATAAATGCAGTACTTGACCTTGATGGTAACCCCTATGTTTTTGCGGTTGATGGTGACAAGGTGGTCAAAAAAGAGATAGAGATTGGTATTATAAATACTAATGAACTTGAAGTTATAGATGGTATATCTCCAAAAGATATCCTGGTTATCCAGGGACAGAATTCCTTACAAAATGGTGATCTGGTTGAGGTGGTAGATTAATGAAACTTTCAGATTTGGCTATTAAAAGACCGGTGACAACCACAATGATGGTGCTACTGGCAGTATTACTGGGAGTAGTTAGTTTTACCATGATCAATATAGATCTTTTCCCGGAAATTACCTATCCAGGGGCAGCGATTATTACCAGTTATAGTGGGGTAGGTCCAGAAGAGATAGAGAATATGGTAACTAAACCGCTTGAGAGTGCAGTCTCAACTGTTACCAATATAAAAACAATCAGCTCCAGTTCGTCTAAAGGCAGCTCACAGATAATTGCCGAGTTTGACTGGGGTACAGATATGGATACAGCAACTATGGACTTGAGAGAGAATGTCGATATGGTAGAGGGGATGCTGCCTGATGATGTTGATGACCCTATAATCATCAAATTTGACCCTTCGATGATGCCTATTATGCAATTAGGTGTTACTGCAGACCTTGACCTGGCGGAATTAAAGACCCTGCTTGAAGACAGGGTGTCTCCTCGCCTGGAACGCCTGGAAGGGGTTGCCTCTGTTAGTTTAATAGGGGGTTTAGAACGGGAAATATTAATTAGTCTCAATAGGAACAAACTAAATAACTATAATATAGATTTTTCCAGTGTTAAAAATACCCTGATGTCAGAAAACCTTAATATGTCTGGTGGTAATGTCTCGCGCGGGAGTGATAAATTACTGGTCAGGGTAACGGGGAAATTCAAATCTGTTGATGAGATAAAAGCTGTAGAGATTCCAACTGCTACCGGGGCAAATGTACCGCTGGCAGACATTGCTGAAGTTAAAGATACTTTTAAAGAGGTTGAAAGTATGACCCGGCTTAACAGGAAAACGAGTATGGGTATTATGATACAGAAACAGACTGATGCTAATACTGTTAATGTATCAAGGCTTGTCAATCAAGAAATCGTTAAATTACAGGGAGAAATAAATAATGATATAAAAATAATACCGATTATGGATCAGGCAGAATATATTGAGGATTCTATCAGTAATGTGACCACCAGTGCTATTTATGGGGGAGTGCTGGCTGTACTGGTTTTGTTCCTCTTTCTGAGGAATATCAGGAGTACCTTAATTATCGCCACAGCAATTCCGGTTTCAGTAATTACTACCTTTATGCTGCTTTATTTTAATGACTTAACTTTAAATATGATGACCTTGGGTGGATTGGCCCTGGGGGTAGGAATGTTGGTTGATAATTCTATTGTAGTACTGGAGAATATCTTTCGCTATCGGGTAGAGGGTTTATCCAGGAAAGAGGCAGCTCATAAAGGGAGTCTGGAAGTTGGTATGGCTATACTGGCTTCTACCTTGACTACTGTGATTGTTTTTCTCCCGGTCTTTTTCGTGGAAGGTATGGCCTCACAGTTGTTTAGAGAGCTGTCACTGACAGTCGCTTTTTCTCTCCTGGCTTCGCTGCTGGTATCTTTAACACTAATACCAGTTATGTCTTCCAAGATACTCAAGGTTAAGAAAGTAGAGGTTGAACGGCATCAGAATTCTTCCAGAATGGGAAGGGTAAAATCGTTTTACTGTTCTACACTAGATTGGAGTCTGTCACACCGCTGGTTGATAGTAGTTATTACCTTGGTAGCTTTTATTGGTAGTATTTCATTATTTCCCATGATCGGGACGGAGTTTATCCCTGAATCTGATACAGGAGAGATAAATATAAGTGCTGAATTACCCCTTGGTTCTTCCCTGGAGAGTACTGATCGGGTTGCCAGGGAGATTGAAAAAGTTGTCCTGGATACTCCTGAAGTCAAAAATTTGCTGGTAAATGTAGGTTCTTCAGGTATGATGGGTATGGAAGGTAGTGAAAGTGAAACAGCCAGTTTTTTTCTTCAATTAGTAGACCTAAATGAAAGAGAGCGCTCAACCCAGGAAATTATTGAGGCCTTAAGAAATGATTTATCAATCCCTGGAGTTGAAATCAATATTGAGACTGAAGGTATGTCAATGGGAGGCAGTGGAAAACCGATATCTATCATGGTAAAAGGTGATGACTTAGTCGTTCTAGAGAGATTAGCTCGACAAATAAGTGATGAAATAAGAAATGTTGAGGGTGTAAGAGAGGTTGAAGACAGTCTTTCTGAAGGAAGGCCTGAGATGCAGGTTGAGATAAATAGAACCCTGGCCTCTAAATATGGACTCAGGGTTAGTCAGATAGGTGAGGCAATTAATACAGCAATCAGTGGGAGTGTTGCTACCCAGTATGAGATTGGTGGAGAAGAGTATGATATAACTGTTAAATTGGCCGAAGAGGATATTGATAGTCCGGCTCAGGTCAGGGAATTACTGCTATCTTCATCAAGTGGCGCTCTGGTTCCTCTAGAAGACATTGCTTCCTTTAAGGTAGAAGAAGGTCCTAAAGAAATCCTGCGGGAAAATCAGGTTAGATATGCTCAGATTGGTGCTTCTTTATATGGTAGGAGTCTGGGGGAAGTAATGGGTGAAATACAGGGTAGATTGTCTGAGAATCTTCAGTTGCCCTCAGGCTATGAACTAGACTATGGTGGTGAATTCGAGCAAATGCAGGAATCTTTCACCAGTCTGGCCCTTGCCTTATTACTGGCCCTGGTACTAGTATATATGGTAATGGCATCACAGTTTGAATCACTATTACATCCACTGGTAATAATGTTTACCGTACCGATGGCTGCTATTGGTGTTATGCTCGGCCTGGTTATTACAGGAAATAATATTTCAGTGGTGACTATCATTGGTATTATTATGCTGGCAGGTATTGTAGTAAACAATGCTATTGTACTGGTAGATTATATTAATCATTTACGCAGTACTGGTATGACTGTCAGGGAGGCCATCCTGGAGGCAGGACCAATCCGTCTGCGGCCTATCTTTATGACTGCCCTGACAACAATACTGGCTATGCTGCCGATGGCTATTGGACTGGGTGAGGGCTCTGAAGTACAGTCCCCAATGGCTATTGTAGTAATCGGTGGTCTGTCAGTAGCTACTCTCCTGACGCTCTATGTAGTGCCTAGTATATATTCACTATTAACAGGTTTTAGCAGGAGGGTAAAGAATAGGTTTAGTGGTGGAAAGGAATTGAATTCGTAATTTGAGTTTAAGTTAATAAAAATTAATAAGTGGGTAAGGGTTTTGGGAAAGGCCCTTACCTTTTTCGTTATTTAAATCTGGATGGTGTAGTCACTTTGATTAAGTCCAGGTGGCAAAGCTGTCTTCTTACTGTTATAATATAAGAAGGGATAGATATTAGCTGACTGGAGGTGGGGTTTATTATGCTGAATTTTAGATATACTATAGCTGTAGTCCTGTTTTTATTATTTGTTTTGTTTGTGCCGGGTTTGATTCTGGCTGATGAGTTTCCGGTAACTATTGTTGATGATTTTAACAGGGAGATAAGAATGGAAGAGAAACCGGAGAGGATTATTTCGCTGGCCCCCAGTATGACAGAACTCTTATTTGCCCTTGGTTTAGAAGATGAGGTTGTGGGGGTAACTACTCTGGCTGATTATCCGGCCGAGGCTGTGCTTAAAGAAAAGATAGGCACTATTGTTGACCCCAGTGTGGAAAAGATAATTTCCCTAAAACCCGATCTGGTTCTTGCTGTAGCCATAAATAAAAAAGAAACTATAACACAGCTGAAACGACTAGGGATTAAGGTCGCTGGTTTTGATCCCCATAATATTAAGGAATCTATTGAATTGATCAAAAAGGTGGGGTTGTTAACTGGCCAGCAGGAGACTGCCCGGGTTATCACTACTGAACTGACTGATTCTCTTACCCAGATAGAGCAGCTTGTGGTAAAGGAACTCCAGGATAGGCAGAGGCCGAAGGTTTTTTATGAGATCTGGAGTAATCCTTTATATACAGCTGGAAGTGATACTTTTATTGATGATATTATAAATATAGCCGGAGGAATTAATATTGGCAGTAAAGCTGATGGAGCCTGGCCGCAGTATAGTCTGGAGGTGTTAATTCTTGAGGACCCTGATGTATATATAGCCAGCCCCCATAGTTCAGCCCATAAAGTAACAGTGGAAAAGATTAAGAATAGAGACAATTATCAGGGTATAAAAGCCGTTAGAAATGGTAGAGTATATATAGTAGACCAGGATATAGTAAGCCGACCTTCCCCCAGGATAATTGATGCTATCATGGAGTTTCTCAGGGCTATTCTACCTGAAGTAGCTGAGAAGGTGGAGTCTGGTAAATAGTTTTTTAAATATTTGCAGGAAAATTTACTTTTTTGTTGAATATTATAAAAGTTAAGTCTAATCCTGTACAAATACAAATAAGGGAATATTCTTGACACCGGCCTCTGTTATCTATAAGGGCTTAAATAAATAAGTTATAAGGAGTGAGTTAAGTGGATTTATCAGATTTCAAGATTAGTGACTTTATTAATATTGAAGGGGAACAATCTCTGGGAAAGGTGGCTTCTATTCTATCTATTATTGATGATAAATATGATGTTCAGATTATTAATGTACTGAAAAAGGAGGGTTATAAACCTGTTATTACCAGGGCTGGTGGTAAAGGTGAGGATTTTAAAAATAAGATATTGAGAAATTGCCTCGGCGCTGCTATTAAAGGTAAAGTAATTAGTGAGACTATTCAGGATCAGCGTGTTTTGACCCGCTGTGTTGAAAGGGCTATGGTTGATTTCAACAGCCCAATGACCAGTATATCTGGTGCTGGTATTAAGATAGGAATTGTCAGTAAGGGGAAACACCTGGCAGTGGCTTTATATGGTAAACTTGGTATCCCAGGACTTGATGTGGATCATGAAATCTCTGGCATGGGTATTCATTATTATGGATTAATAGATAATAATTAAACTTTAATAAATACAGTATTAATAGTAGGAGTGACTTATTTTGTCATTAATAAAAAGGATCTTGAGGTATTTATCACCTTATAAAACAAGATTATCAGCCGGGCTTGTGTCAATGGTATTCCATTCCTTTTTTACAATATTCTTTGTTAAGGTTTTTCAGGATCTAATTGAAACAATTATCAATGATATTTCAGCCGGGGGAACAGGCTTACAGAAATTAAACTGGATAGCCCTTTCCATGGTTTTAATCTATTTTCTTAAAGGTATTTCTTATTATGGACAGAAATATTTGATTTCTTATGTCTCCCAGAAAGCAGTTAAAGATATAAGGGAAGAGTTGTATTCCCATCTTCAGGGATTATCACTTAGTTTTTATAATAAAAATAAGACTGGCGAGATTATATCAAGAGTTACCAATGATGTAGGAAAACTACAAAATTCAATAGTCAGTAGTGCTATTACCCTGGTTGATCAGACACTCACCCTGCTGGGTGGTATCGCTTATCTCTTTTATTTAAATGTAAGGTTAACATTACTCCTGGTAGTTATGATTCCTTTAATGACCTATGTGTTAGCCAAATTCAACAGAAAGATCAGGCGGGTTAGTAAAAATGTTCAGATCAGAATAGCTGATATTTCAGATATACTGCAGGAAACTCTTTCAGCTGTAAGGGTTGTTAAGTCTTTTGGGAGAGAGGATTATGAGCTCTCCCGGTTTCAGGAGAAAAATGATTCGAATTTCCGGGCCAAGGTAAAGACAGCCCAGTATGGAGCTGTTTTAACACCGATTATTGAATTGATAGCTGCTATGGCTTTTACTGCTATATTGTGGTATGGTGGTTATGAGGTTTTCCGGGGCAGAATGCAACCGTCAGCCTTAATAGCCTATTTTACACTGCTTTTAACAATTACTTCACCATTACGTTCCATGAGTAAACTCAGTAGTACAGTGCAGAAGGCTCTAGCTGCTGCTGAGAGGGTATTTGAAACAATGGATATTCATAATCACCTTAAAGAAGAGGTAAAAGATGCTGAAGTATTAAGCAGTGTAGAAGGACATGTGGAGTTTATAGATGTTAGTTTTTCGTATAATGAAGGGGAAGAGGTTTTAAGTGATATTAATTTACAGGCCTTACCCGGGGAGATTGTAGCCCTGGTTGGACCTAGTGGGGCCGGCAAAACAACCCTGGTTGATTTGATCCCTAAGTTTTACCAGCCTGATTCAGGGGTTATTTACCTTGATGGTAAGGATATTAACAAGGTCAATCTTGCTTCACTACGTAAGTTTATCGGTATAGTACCGCAGGAAACTGTACTTTTTAGTGGGACAATCAAGGATAATATTAGATATGGTAATTTAGAGGCATCTGATGAGGAGATAATTGCTGCTGCCAGGGCAGCTAATGCCCATGATTTTATCATGAAATTCCCCAGGGAGTATGAATCATTAGTAGGTGAAAGGGGTGTAGGCTTATCAGGTGGTCAGCGGCAGAGAATTGCTATTGCCCGGGCAATACTAAAAAATCCCAGGATATTGATTCTTGATGAGGCCACTTCAGCCTTGGATGCCGAGTCAGAATCCCTGGTACAGGAGGCTCTTGACAGATTGATGCAGAATAGGACTACCTTTGTCATAGCCCATCGTTTAACAACTATCAAAAATGCGGATAAGATTATTGTGGTTTCAGGTGGGAGTATTAAAGAAAAAGGAACTCATGATGAATTAATAGCCCGTGGTGGGGTTTATTCCCGTTTATATCAAGGACAGTTTACAGAATAGAGGAAGTAGGTATAATGAGAAATTTATGGAAGAGATTTCGGTTCTGGATTATACCAGTATTAGCATACATCTTTAATATTATTTCCAGCCGCTGGACAAGGCTGGATGTTTACGGCAGGGAGAATGCAGAAAAATGTGCTGATCAGTCTATTTTATTTGCTTTCTGGCATGGTAAGCTTTGGCTTCCTGCCTATTTTTTTAGAGATAGTGATTATCTGGTTTTATCCAGCCTCAGCCGTGATGGTGAATACATGACCCGTATTTTAAAGAGATATCATTACCGGGTTATAAGGGGTTCTTCCTCACGGGGAGGCAGCCGTGCTTTACTCAAATTGATTAAGGAGATTAAAAAGGGATATTCAGGTTTTATAACACCTGACGGACCTACGGGTCCTATCCATAAAGTAAAGCCAGGGATAGTATATCTCCAGGAAAAAGGTGGTGCAGTGATTATTCCGATTGGTGTAGCTGTAAGGTGGAAAATAACTGTTAACAGCTGGGATCGGCTTGTTTTACCATTACCTGGTACAAGGGCAGTAATGGTTTTGGGCGCCCCTGTCTATCTACCTGAAGATGAAACAATAGAAAAAAGGGCTGAAATACTGGAAGATAGTATTAATCTGGCCCAGGAAAAGGCTGAAAGAATTCTAAAAACAGGGGTTGGTGATTAACCTTGTTTGCTGTAAAACTTGAAAATTATTTAAAAGAGTTAGTAGATGGAAAAAGGAATAAGCTGTTGGACAAGTTGATACTGTTGATTCTTAATTTTCTGGAACAGGTCTATAAATTACTGCTCTTTTTTCGCAAAATATTATATAGCTCTGGACTTATTAAAAAGACTAAACTTGAGCCAGTGCTTATCAGTATAGGTAATATTACTGCTGGTGGAACAGGTAAAACCCCTGTGGTTAAATATCTGGCCGGGGGTCTGAATAATAAGGGGATAAATACAGCAGTGGTCAGCCGGGGTTATGGTTCAGAAACAGAAGGACCACTTCTTGTCTCAGACGGCTGTATTGAAACTGCTTCCTATGAGGAGGCTGGTGATGAGGCCTTAATGCTCAGCAGACTAATGGAGGGATTTCCAGTAGCAATCGGCAAAAAAAGGGCAGCTGCAGGCCGCCTGGTTCAGGAGAGATTTAAGCCTGATCTTATCCTGCTGGATGATGCTTTTCAGCACTGGCAGTTAGCTAGAGATATAGATATTGTGGTCATAGATGGTTTAAATCCCTTTGCTAATCGTCACCTTTTACCCCGGGGATATTTAAGGGAACCTCTGACAGCATTAAATCGAGGGGATATCTTTATCATTACCAGGGCTGATTTGATAGCTGAAAGTCAGCTGCAAAAAATAAAAGAAGAAATCAGTCAGTATAATAAAACTCCTTTAATTTATACGGCAGTCTATAAATCGGTTTATCTGCGTTTCCTGGATATAGCAGGCAAAAGCAGTGTTGAACCAATTGTTTCCCATACAGCCAGGAAGATACTTGCCTTTTCAGGTCTCGGTAACCCTGCTTCATTTTATCAGACTCTCAATAAGAATGGGTTTAATGTGGCTGAAATGATAGAATATCCCGACCACTATCGCTACCAGGAGGATGATTTTGATTATATAGGCCGCAAGGCTTCTGAAGAGGGTATAAAACTAGTGTTGACAACTGAAAAGGATGCTGTTAAATTTAAGGATAAGATGATTAGCAGCTTGAAACTTCAGGGTATTTCTCTGGCTGTTCTGGGTATAGAATTAGAGATTAATAATGGAGCTGATTTATTAGATAAGTTGGCTGTTCAGGTAGGCAGCGTCTAATTAAAGGGGGATTAATATATGAAAATAATAGCAATAATCCCGGCCAGGTATAGTTCTAGCCGTTTTCCAGGTAAAGCCCTGGTTGATATTAAGGGTAAAAGCATGATTCAGCGGGTTTATGACAGGGTCAAACTGTTGGGAGAATTATTAATTGATATTATAGTAGCAACAGATGATGAGAGAATTTATAATGAAGTTAAAAACTTTGGTGGAAAGCCAGTTATGACACCATCAGACTGTCAGTCAGGTACAGACAGAATTGCTTTTGTTGCTAAAGACCTGTCCTGTGATCTGATAGTTAATGTTCAGGGGGATGAACCTTTGTTAGAGCCGGAAATGGTCAGGGCTGCAGTCAGGCCTTTCCTGGAAGATAACAGCCTGGAAATGAGCACAGTAAAAAAAGAGATTACAGCCAGGGAAGAAATAGATAACCCTAATATTGTTAAGGTAATAACTGACTTAAAGGGCGATGCCCTTTATTTTTCACGTTATCCAGTACCCTACCAGAGAAATGAAGCAGCAAAGTATTATAAACATATTGGGCTTTATGTTTATAAAAGGGATTTTCTCTTAAAATATACCAGTATGGAGTCTGCGCCACTTGAAAAGAGTGAATCTCTAGAACAGCTCAGGGCTCTGGAAAACGGCTATAGGATCCGGGTAGTTGAAACAGAGTATAACTCAATCGGGGTAGATGTCCCGGATGACCTGGACAAGGTAGTGAGTATAATAGAGGGAGAGGAATAGTATGTCATTTTCTGTTAATAAGGTAAAATTAAATGAGGATATAATCTTTGGTGATTTACAAAAACCCCTGATCTTAATTGCTGGCCCCTGTGTTCTTGAGGGATATGAAAGGTCTTTAAAGATCGCAAGTAGAGTTAAAGAAATAGCAGATGCTCTAAGTATCCCCTATGTCTTTAAGGCTTCATTTGATAAGGCTAACCGTTCTTCAATCAATTCTTATAGGGGGCCTGGTCTGGAAAAAGGACTAAAACAGCTAAAAAAGATAAAAGAAGAGTTGCAAGTACCGGTTTTAACAGATATACATCAGGTAGAACAGGTTGAACCAGCTGCTGAAGTTGTTGATATTCTACAAATACCGGCCTTTCTCTGCCGGCAGACTGACCTTTTACTGGCTGCTGCCCGGACAGATGTGATAGTAAATATAAAAAAGGGTCAGTTTATGGCACCATGGGATATGGCTAAGGCTGTTGATAAAGTAGTTAGTACAGGCAATAAGAGGATATTACTTACTGAACGTGGGGTTAGTTTTGGTTATAATAATCTGCTTGCTGATATGACTTCACTGCCGAAGATGAGGGAAATAGGATATCCTGTTGTTTTTGATGCTACCCATAGTGTACAGCGTCCTGCTGCACAAGGGGAGGTTTCAGGTGGTGATAGAGAAATGGTTCCCTATCTGGCTCGGGCAGCTGCGGCAGTGGGGATTGATGGCCTTTTTATGGAAGTACATGATAATCCGGCAGAGGCCTTAAGTGATGGCCCTAATATGGTATATCTGGATGATTTAGAGGATATTTTACAACAGGTTCAGGCGATTAATAGAATTGTAAAGGATAGGTGATTATTTTGAATAATTTTCCTACTGTAGACCAGAGACAGGTTGAGCATATTTCTGCTGAGGCCCGGGAAGTTTTGGCTGTAGAGGCAAAATCGATACTAAAGCTGCAGGAGGCTATTGATGATGAATTTGTCCGTCTGGTAAAATTAATCTTGAAAAGTCAGGGGCGTATTATTCTTATCGGAGTTGGTAAATCAGGATTGATTGCCCGTAAAATAGCAGCTACCCTTTCCAGCACAGGGTCACCATCATTTTTTGTACATGCCGGGGAGGCATCACATGGGGATCTGGGCATGATTACTGAGGAAGATATTGTTATAGCTATTTCTAATAGTGGGGAAACAGAAGAAGTATTGGCACTGCTGTCATCGATCAAAAGGATCGGTGCTCATCTGGTTGCACTGACTGGTCAAAGAGACTCCACCCTGGCTAAGTATTCTGATATAGTTATTTTTTCTGGTGTTGAGGAAGAGGCCTGTCCACATGGACTGGCTCCTACTGCCAGCACTACAGCAGCTATGGCTCTAGGTGATGCCCTGGCTATTGCCCTGTCCAGTCTCAGGGGTTTTACACCTGAAGACTTTGCTCTTTATCATCCCGGAGGTAATCTCGGCAGGAGGTTATTAACCAGAGTAAAAGATGTGCTGGAGATTAGAGGGCAAAACCCGGTTGTAGGTTCTAATACTACTGTTAAGGAAACACTATTTACGATGACAGATTCCAAGATGGGTTCAGCCTCTGTGGTAGATCAAGGGGGTTTATTAATAGGGATTATTACCGATGGTGATATACGACGTCATCTGGAGAAATCAAGTAGTTTTCTGGAAAGACCGGTTGCTGAGGTAATGACCAGTAATCCGACCACTATTAGTGGAGATAAGCTGGCCAGTGAAGCCCTCAGGGTAATGGAAGAAAAAGAAATAAATGACCTTCCTGTAGTTGAAGAAGGTAGGCCTGTGGGGATGCTGAACTTTCAGGATTTACTCAGGGCAAAAATATTTTGATTAAGGTGATATAGTATGAAAGAACCGGTTCTTTACAGCTTATTTATGGTGTTTTACTATATAATTTGTTTTGTCCCTGATAAAATTGATTATTATATAGGTATAGGTCTGGGAAAACTAATATATTTTTTGTTAAAAAGCAGAAGAGAGGTAACCTTAGCTAATCTTAGAAGGGCTCTAGGGAGTAATTATTCAGAAGAAGGTTTAGTTTCCCTGTGTAAAAAGGTCTATCAGCAGATGGGTTTAACTTTTGTAGAATTTATTATGACAGATAACTTAGGTAAGGATTTAATAGAGTCTTCTATTGAAATAGAAGGACTCAATTATTTAGAAGAAGCCTACCAGCAGGGAAAAGGTGTTATTGTGTATACAGCGCATTTTGGTAACTGGGAACGGCTGGGGTCTGTGATATCACAGCTGGGGTATCCAGTTAATGCTATTGCCCGGACACAGGATAATGTTTATTTTGATCGAAAAATAAATAAAATCAGGAGTTCTCAGGGGATAAATATTATACCTAAGGGTATATCTGTACGTAAGGTGTATAAAGTATTAAAAGGCGGAGAATTACTATTTATACTTGGTGATCAAAATGCCCGTAAAAAAGGATGGCAGATAGATTTTTTTGGTATCCCGGCCTCGACTTATCCAGGGGTAGTACAGTTAGCTCGCCGGACAAGGTCAGTAATCCTTCCGGCCTTTTTGCTTAGAGAGGAATGGGGCAAACACAGGCTTGTTATTAAAAAACCCTACTCTATTTCTAAAGATGCTTCTAAAGATGCACAGCAGGAGTTATTACAGGAATTAACAGGGGTAATCGAAGCAGAGATAAGGAAAGAACCGGCACAGTGGTTCTGGCCTCATCGCAGGTGGAAGTGATAAGGGGTTGAAGTAGTTGTATATTATCTATAATATTATTATTTTTTTAGCATTTATATTATATTTACCTGTCTTATTATTTAAATTCATCAGGGGTAAATATCGGGAGGGGTTCCTGGAACGTCTGGGTTTTCTACCATCAGAGCTGATTAATAAGACCTGGGGAGACAGGGTAATCTGGCTCCATGCCGCCTCAATGGGTGAAACAATAGCAGCCGGGGTTTTAATTAAAAGAATCAGAGAAGAATATCCAGCAGCTACTTTGCTTGTCTCTACTATATCAAATACCGGGCGTTCTATGGCTGCGAAAAATGAGATGATAGATGGTGTTTTCTATTTCCCACTGGATATAGCCTGGATAGCAGGCAAGGTTATAGAAAAAATAAATCCGGCTTTGATTATAATGATGGAAACAGAGTTATGGCCCAATCTAATTAAAAAAGCCAGTAAAGCAGGCTGCAAGTTGATGCTGGCCAGTGGGAGGATTAGTGACAGCAGTATTAAAAACTATCGTTATATCAAGCCTCTTATCCGGGATGTACTAAAAAAGATTGACATTTTTAGTATGCAGTCCAGTATAGACTATGAGAGGATTATATCACTGGGTGCCCCGGAGGAAAGGGTTTATTGTACTGGCAATATTAAGTTTGATAGATTTGATGGTCTTAATCTGGATGTTAATCATGATGAGCTCTTAAAGGAGTTTAAGCTGGATAATTTAGGCCCCATCATTGTGGCTGGTAGTACCCATGAGGGTGAAGAAGAAAAATTATTAACTGTTTTTAAAGAAGTAAAAAAGGAATATCCTGATGCAGTTTTAATGATAGCCCCCAGATATATTGAAAGGGCTGAACAGTTATTAAAGGATTTTAAAGAACGGGGTTTTAATACGGTTCTGAGAACCAGGATAGTTAATTATGACCCTGGTAGGGATTCTATTATTCTGGTAGATACTATTGGGGAGTTAGTTAAGCTCTATAGTTTAGCCGATCTGGTATTTGTAGGTGGCAGTTTAATCCCGCGGGGGGGACACAATATTTTAGAACCGGCTGCTCTGGGTAAACCAGTTTTCTTCGGCCCCCATATGTTTAATTTTGCGGCCGATACCAGGGACATTCTTGCTGCCGGGGCAGGGGTGCAGGTTAATGATGAAAAAGAACTGGCAGCTGAAATACTGACCTATCTGTCTGACAGGGATAAACTGTGTAAGATGGGACAGCAGGGCCGTGAGATAATAAATCAAAACAGGGGTGCTGTAGACAAAAACCTAGAGTTTCTTAACAGACTGCTCCCTGAAAAAAAGACGGAAAAGATATTAATAGTCAGGTTAAGTGCTATTGGTGATGTTATTCATTCCCTACCGGTAGCATATGCCCTGAGAAAGGCCTATCCTGATGCTGAGATAAGCTGGCTGGTAGAGGAAAAGGCCAGTGAACTGGTTCTGGCTAATCCCTATCTGGACCAGGTATTTGTCATGCCTAAAAGGGAGTGGCTGGCTGTATTTAAGAAAAATAAAATTCAGGCTTTGAAAATGTTTCGCAGTTTTTTTAAAAAGGTTAAAAGCCGTGATTTTGACCTTGTTCTGGATATTCACGGTCTTTTCAAAAGTGGTTTGAGCACTTATTTGGGTGCTTCTTCACTCAGGTATGGACCGGCAGATGGTCGGGAAGGTAGTACTCTTTTTTACAATAGGAAGATTAAAGTTCCTGAGCAGAAGATGCATGTTATTGAGAAAAGGCTGGCTCTAGCGGCAGCAGTCGGCGCCGAGACAGATGAGGTAGAGTTTGGTATAGTAAGCAGTCGGGCTGATAGAGAAAGGGTATCCAGCTTATTACAGGCCTGTGGGTCAAAGAGAATAATAGCCCTTAATCCCTATACTACCTGGGAATCGAAGAACTGGCCCCCTGAGTATTTTGCTAGACTGGCTGACCTTATAAAAAATAAATTGAACTATGTTGTGGTTTTTACTGGTGGGTCTGGTGATAGAGAGGGAATAGCTGGAATTATAAATTTAATGCAGATAGAGGCACTTAACCTGGCAGGAAAAACCAATCTACGAGAGCTGGCAGAACTATACCGCAGGGTTGAGCTCTTTATTGGTGGGGATACCGGCCCAATGCACCTGGCAGCAGCTGTAGGGACCAGGGTGATTGCCCTGATGGGACCTACAGACCCTGTTACACACGGCCCTTATGGTGAGGGCCATCTGATAATTCAGGATGATATTGACTGTAAATTATGCTGGAAACGCAGTTGTCCGGCTGGACATAATAAGTGTATGAAAAATATAGGGGTTGACAGGGTATTTAATAAAACATGTGAGATCTTAGGGGTGGAAAGGTATGAATCAGGTAATCAATGCTAAAAGTATAATAATTATTGACTTACTTTATCTGGGTGATTTGATGTTTGCCACACCATTTATTAAAAATCTACGTATGAATTTACCAGATAAAAGGATAGATATGATTGTTAATAGTAATTTCTATGACCTGATTAAAACCAATCCAGACCTTGATAATGTCTATGCATATAATAAGAAATGGGGATTAAGGCAGGGTATATCCTTTGCCCGGAAACTATCTCAAAACAACTATGACCTGGGCTTAAATATCCACGGTAACTGGCGGACAGCTATTTTATTAAAATTAGTCAACCCGGTTTATAGTCTTGGTTATGGGGGTAAAGGTAGGGGGATTTTCCTTGACCAGGAAATAAAGCGTTCTGAAGGTATGCATATGACAGAGGCCTATCTTGCTTTTTTAGAGAGATTAGGGCTTAAACAACTAACAGATAATGTACCACAATTAAGTGTTTCTCCTGAAGCCAGTCAAGGGATAAAGGCTTTTCTGGAGGGGGAAGGGGTAATTCCTGGAGATAGATTAGTAGCCTTAAATACAGGTGGTACCTGGCCAACCAAGCGCTGGCCAATAGCGAGATTTGCTGAACTGGCAGATGCTTTAGTAAACAACTATGATGTCAGGCCTGTTTTAACAGGGGGTAAAAGTGACCTCGGACGGGTAGATGAAATAGTATCCCTGATGGCCAGTGAGCCCATTACTGCTGCCGGAAGAACATCTCTGGAAGAGCTGGCAGCCTTATTGGAGTCCTGTGAACTGGTAATCAGTAATGACAGTGGACCGGTTCATGTTGCAGATGCAGTTGGCACCCCAACAATTACTATCTTTGGTCCGTCTGATGAATTAAAATACCGTCCCTCCAGAAAGGGAAGTAGAATAATTACAGCAGGTCTTGACTGTCAGCCCTGTGGGGAACATGAATGTCCTTTACATCATCACAGGTGTATGACAGAGATTAAAGTTAGTGATATAATAAAAATAATTGATGAGAGTGGGTTGTTATAAATGCCTGGTATTGGTATACTGGTTTTAACATATAATGAGGAGGATAATATCAGGGACTGTCTAGAGAGTGTAGACTGGGCAGATGAAATAGTTGTTGTTGACTCCTATAGTAGTGATAATACCCTGGAGATTTGTCTGGAGTATACAGAAAAAATATATAAACGTAAATTTGATAACTTCTCCTCCCAGAGGAATTACGGACTGGATAAAATAGAATCAGACTGGGTGCTGGCTGTTGATGCTGATGAAAGGGTTACTGTAGAATTAATGGATGAGATTTTGGAGATTTTGACTGCCCCTGATATGGTTGCTTATGAAATCCCCCGGAAAAACTATTTCTTAGGTAAATGGATAAAATACTGTGGCTGGTACCCTGATTATACTCTGAGGTTATTCCGGAATAAGGGAATACGTTTTAATGGTCTGGTTCATGAAGGAATTAGTCTGGAAGGGGAAACAGGGAAACTTAATCATGACTTAATACACTATACCTATGATAATCTCCACCATTATCTTGAGAAAATAAACCGGTATACCTCTCTATCTGCGGAAGATATGTTTTATAAGGGAAAGAATAAAGGACTGGCCTATATTTTAATCAGGCCTTTGGTGGAGTTTATTAAGAAGTATATTTTAAAGAAGGGTTTTTTACTGGGGAAACAGGGACTATTTCTATCAATTATTTCTGCATTTTATCAGTTTTTAAGGTATATTAAGTTATGGGAGAAAAATAATTTATAGAAGAGAGTTGAGACAGATGAAAAAGATATTTTTTCTAAATACCTGTGTAGAATGGGGTGGGGGTGAGAAGTGGACCTTTGAAACTGCCCAGGAACTGGCTGAACGGGGATATGAGGTGGTAGTGGGGAGTGTCAAAGAAAGCGAATTATTTCAGAGGGCTAAGGCAGCAGGTATGAAAACAAAAGCTGTACCGATCAAGAACAGCCTATCAGTACTTAACCCTGTGAAATTGTTTTCTTTTGTAAATTATTTAAGAGATGAGATTATTGAGGTATTATTTATGAACCTCTCCCAGGATTTAAAGTTTGGGGGGATAGCTGGTAAAATTGCTGGGATAGAAAGAATAATTTATAGGAGGGGTTTAGCAATACCGATAAGAGATAGATTTTATACAAGGTTTTTATTAAATAATTGTATTACTGATATAATAGCTAATTCTTATACCATAAAAAAAACTATTTTACAAAATACTGCTAATTGGTTAAATGAGAATAAAATTAAAGTAATTTATAATGGAATAAAAATAAAGGAGATAGAAGATAAAATTAATTATCAATCGAATATTAGGAAAGAATTTAATATAAAGGCTGATACATTATTGATAGCAAGTATTGGGAGGTTAAATAAACAAAAAGGGCATTATTATTTAATAAAAGCTGTAAAGCTTATAAAAAAAGAAATTGAGAATTTTAAAGTATTAATAATTGGTAAAGGTGATTTAGAGTTTGAATTAAAAAAGCAGGTGGAAGATTTAGGTTTATCTGATTATGTTATTTTTACTGGTTTTAGGAAAGATGTATTTACTATTTTGCATCAGATTGATTTTTTAGTTCATACTGCTTTATGGGAAGGTTGTCCAAATATAATATTAGAAACGATGGCTATGGCGACTCCTATTGTTGCTACAGGTATACCTTCTGTAAGTGAAATTATGATAGATAAAGAAACTGGTTATCTTACTGAAAGTGAAAATGTTGAGGATATTGCTAAAATGGTTATTAAAATGATTAGAAATTTTGATAAGAAACAGTTTGGACAGAAGGCAAGAGAACTTATTGAAAGGGAATTTGATTTTAAGGAAAAATTAAATCAATTAGAGAAATTGATTGAAGAAAATAATTATTAATAAAAGCTATATTATAAAAAAAGTTATCATTTAAAGTTTTTCAAAATTTACTATTTATATAATTAAATTGTTGTCCAGATAATTAAAGCAGATTGCTGCAAGTACTCCGTATCTAACTGAACCAAAGGAGAAAATTGAGGTTGCAGAATTTAGTAAAAAAAATTATGCAAGATGTTTATTTATTAGAAAACATATTATATATAGTTTAATCGGTTATTGAACAATGAAGAGAGTTATAGGATTTTTAATTATTATTAATACAAAAACTGTTAAGGAAAAATAAATAAGGAGTTGAAAATAAATGATGCATCTGGTAACCGGTGTGGCCGGTTTTATAGGTTCTAACCTGGCGAAAGAACTCCTGAATAGGGGTGAGCAGGTAATAGGTGTTGACTGTTTTACTGATTACTATGCCCGGAGTTTAAAGGAAGAAAACCTTGCAGCTATAAAAGGAAATGATAATTTTGAGTTTCTTGAGGCAGATTTACTGGAAGTGGATTTAATAGATCTGTTAGATGGTGTGGATTATGTCTATCACCAGGCAGCCCAGGCTGGGGTCAGGGCCAGCTGGGGGAAGACCTTTGATATTTATACAGATAATAATATTAGGGCAACACAGCAGCTTTTAGAGGCTGCCAGGGAATCTACTGTTAAAAAGATTGTCTATGCCTCCTCGTCATCTGTCTATGGTGATACTGACCAGTTGCCGATGAAAGAAGGTAACTATCTCCAGCCGGTATCACCTTATGGTGTATCCAAACTGGCAGCTGAGCATTTGTGTTATCTTTACTGGAAGAACTTTAATGTTTCAACTGTTTCTCTGAGGTATTTCACTGTTTATGGGGAAGGACAGCGCCCTGATATGGCCTTTCATATCTTTATTAAGGCTATCCTGACTGGTTCGGCTATAACTGTCTTTGGTGATGGACAGCAGTCCCGTAATTTTACTCATGTAAGTGATATAGCACAGGCCAATATCCTGGCTGCAGAGAGTGATATCTCAGGAGAGGTGTTTAATATTGGTGGTGATGGGGAAGGGATTGTCCTTAATGATACCATTAAAATGATGGCCGATATTATCGGAAAGGAAGCGGAGATTATATATCAAGCTGCTGCTAAAGGTGATGTAAAACATACCTCTGCTGATTGTCAAAAGGCTAAAAAATTGCTTGGCTATGAACCGGAGATGGACTTTAAAGAAGGCCTGATACGGGAGATAGCTTATCTGAAAAAAATATATTCTTGAGTAATAATACAATTTTTTATTTGTATTGTAGAATAATTTACTCCCCTTTACACAAAATAATAAAAAGTATTTAAGGGGGCTTACTATGAAATCAAATTATTCTAAAGGTGTTTTACTAATAACATTAACTTTCTTTCTTATTATAGTCAGTGCTGGTTGTGAAAGACAGGAAGAGGTAGCACCAGAGCCTGTAAAAAATGAGTTTGTTGATGGTACATATACTGGGTTTTCAGATGCTACTGATAATGGATATGCCTGGGCCAGAGTAACTATAGAAGATGATAAAATTACAGATGTGAAACTAATGGAAATAACCTCAAAAGGCAATGAAAAAGACTATGAAACCTATAGTTATGAGGCATCAGTTGAGGCCCAGCAGGAGATGCCTGATAGGTTTGTAGAGGCAAATTCTGCCAAAGTAGATAACTATACCGGTGCTACACATAGCAGTGAAAAATATAAAGAGGCTGTTTCACGTGCATTAGACTATGCCAGGGGAGAAGAGGAAGACGGTAAATATTATGATGGGAAGTTTCAAGGTGAGTCTGAGAGGACTGAATATGGTTATGCAGTTGCCCTGGTAACTATTGTTGATGACAAAATGAATAATGTTGAGTTACAGGAACTAGATGGGGAGGGTGAATGGAAGGATTTTGATAATTACGACTATGAACCTGCTGTTGAAGCCAATGAGGAAATGGCTGAGAGGTTTGTAGAAGAGAACTCTGTTGCTGTAGACTTATATACAGAGGCTACCCAATCTAGTATAAGATATAAAGAGGCTGTAGAAAATGCCCTGAGACATGCCAGACGTGACCCAGCTATGGATGTAGAAGAAGCAGAATAGATATTTTAGCCCGACAAACCAGCAGGGGTTCTGCTTGCTGGTTTTGTCTTATGTTTAAAGAGAGCAGCTAGAGAAAAGATAAAAAACGACAAAAAATTGTTGCAATTATTTTAAAAATCAAATAAAATCAAGATAGACCAATAATTATTATTTTTCAGGGATGTGATGAAGTGAACGATATTAATGAAGATAGATTACCAGCATATATCACTGATGAATGGCAGAAAATTGTCGAGCTATTGACAGAGATTACAGGGCTTCCAACTGCCTTTATTGCCAGAATAAAAAGCGATAGACTGCTTATTTTAAATTATTGTGATAAAAGAGATAATCTGGTTGAGGGGGAAAGGATTGCTCATGAAGAGATAAATTTGGCTGTAGACAGGGTTATAAATAAGATCCTATGTGATAAATATAACTTTCGTTCTTTACTATCCTATCCCTTAAAAGACAGCAGGAATAAAACCTTTGGTCGAATATGTCTTGCTGATAATAAGGAAAATAATTTCTCTGGTATTAATAAGAAAATAATCCTTGAATTTAAGGGTTTTATAGAAAATCATTTAGAGGTATATGACTTACATAATAAATTAGCAGAAAATAGACAGGAGCTTAAGAAAAGCAAGAAAGAACTTGAGAATACTGTTCACGAGTTACATAATGTTGTTGAGGAGACAGTTGATGCCCTGGGTTCAGCCGTGGGAGCAAGGGATGCCTATACCTCACAACACCAGGAGAGGGTTGCCAGGTTATCTTTTGAGATAGCCAGGGAATTAGATTTACCAGGGGATTGCTGTAAGGGGATTTACCTGGCAGCACTTATTCATGATATTGGTAAAATTAAAATACCAATTGATATACTATCCAAGCCTTCTATTCTCTCTGAACTGGAGTTTGAGTTAATAAAGACCCATAGTGAAGCAGGTTACATAATATTAAATAAAATTGAGTTTCCCTGGCCGATAGCAGATATAGTGATGCAACATCATGAAAGGCTTGATGGTTCTGGTTATCCTGAAGGTCGGAGTGGTGATGATATCCTTCTTCAATCAAGGATAATTGCCGTAGCTGATGTGGTAGAGGCTATGACCTCACATAGGCCCTACCGGCCTGCTCTGGGACTGGCCAACGCCTTAAATGAGGTTGAAAAAAATAAGGGTATCTTATATGATAAAGAAGTAGTAGATTCGTGTCTAGATGTTTTCAGGAAGAATAATACGCAAGTAATTACCTGGATGGGAGGGAATAATTAAAATGAATTGTCCACAACACGAAAAAAACTCAAAGAATTGTACCTGTACCTATACATCATGTTCCCGTTATGGGAATTGTTGTGCCTGTATTACCTATCATAGGGAGCTTAATGAGCTGCCAGGCTGCTTGTTCCCGCCTGAGGTTGAAAAGACATATGACCGTTCTGTGAAAAAATATATAGAATCACAAAGTTAGTAACATAAAAAACCTCTTAACAGGGTTTATATAGGCATAAAAATATCCCGGGGACCCCGGGGTTTTTCTATTGCAGTAATTTATATTCATTTTATAATTGTAGATTGCTTGTAAGGCCTTAAATAAGTAAATGGCTGCCGGACCAGGGCTCGAACCTGGACAACATGATCCAGAATCATGCGTGCTACCATTACACAATCCGGCAACAACTTAACTGCATAAAACATAATACCACAGTTAAGTCAAATCGTCAAGGATTTTTTATTTTTTTTACGTATGTATTAATTGCAAGTTAAAATGCACGGTTTTTTAAAATATTTTCATCTTCAATATTTGTTAATATATGTTAAGCAACATTAAATGTCTTTTCCTTAAATATTTCTCTAGACGTTTTGAACTCAAAGATTTTTCTCGGGTAGGTATTTATAAATTCTTGTATTCTTTTAACTTTATTTCTGGTTAATCCTTTGAAGCTAATTCCTTTGGGTAGAAACCTACGGATCATCTTATTTATGTTCTCATTTGTTCCTCTTTGCCAGCTGCAGTATGCATCACAATAATACTGTTTTGTCCTAGGAATACTACTCCCGGTGAAAGACTCTTCAATACCCTCATAATCTTTAAATTCAGACCCATTGTCTGTTGTAATTGTTTTAAATATCTTTCTAAATTTAACTACTCCATGGCGTCGCTCAATTCTATCTAGGCCTTTTATCACTGATTCCTGGGTTTTATTTGGAATTAATTCTATTATCTCTTTACGACTTGTTCTTTCACTCAATACAAGTAAATATGGTTCATTCTTGCCCTTTCTGCCTTCAACTAAATCCATCTCCCAATGTCCAACCTCTTGCCGCTTATCTGCTTCATTTGGTCGGTCTCTTATTGTCCTGTTTTGTTTATGATTTTTTGTTCTTTGACTCTCTTTCGGCTTCCTTTTTTTCTTTCTATATTCACCATAGATTAAGTTATTTCTTTCAATCTGTAATATCCCTTGATCTATATAATTATAAATTGTTTTCCAATGAATTGATATATCAAATTTATCACTTTCATCAATCATTAATGCTATTACTTCTGGTGAATATTTCTCTTTAATTTTTTCTTCTATAAAACTTGCTAAATCAAAGTTTTTTCCTATTTTAAGTTTAGGCCCTTTTGCTGATGCATTAGTATCATATACACCCTGAGCTATCTCAGGAATATATTCTCCCTTATCTCTCCACATGTAGTCCTTTAGGATTGTAATTCCTTTTTTAATTTCTCTACTAATAGTGGTTCTATGGCAGTTCATCTCTCGGGCTATCTCAGTATAATTTTTTCCTTGCTTATTATATAAATGAGCTATGATTTTTCTATCTTCTAGAGTTAAGTGTTTTCCTTTTTTTCTTTGTATGTTATAATGAGTTTGACGCATATTCTGTATCCTCCTAATGTTTTGTGTGGTGCTTAACATTATATCGAAGATACAGATATGTGTCTATTTTTTTATTACCCCGTGCATTTAATTATACAATGTTTCTTTTTTTACGTATGCAAGAGCTTTTTCAAGACGTTTTATAGATTTATCTCTACCCATTAATTCAACCAGGGTAAAGAGACCAGGGCCGAATGTCTTTCCTGAGAGGGCTAGCCTGGTAGTATGGATCATTCTGGCTGCCTGCACTCCTAATTCTTTACTCCTCTGGCGGTAGATTTCCTCAATTTTTTCTCTATTAAAGAGAGTAACTTTTTTGAGGCAGTCAATATTATTTTCCAGAATAGCTATAGTATCTTCTTTAGTAAAATGTTTCTTAAATCCTTTTTCATCATAGCTATTTATTTCATTATAAAAATAGCCCATACGATCAATAAGTTCAGTAATTGTCTTGCTTTTTTCCCTGACAACATCAATAATCTTAAAAAGGCGTTCTTTTTTAGCTGTATTATTGAACAGTTCATCACTATAGAAATCAGCCCTTTTGATAAATGGTATAGCCCTGTCAATAATTTTATTCAGAGGGAGGCTGTTCATATATTGACCGTTTATCCAGGTGAGTTTTTTTGTATCATAGACAGCGGGGGTTCTGGAGACATCAGCCAGGTTGAATTTCTTTATAGCTGTTTCAAGGGAGATAATTTCCTCATTATTTCCGGGAGACCAGCCAAGTAAGAGCAGATAGTTTATTAATGCTTCAGGTAGATAGCCTTCTTCTTTAAATTCATCAACAGAGGTAGCCCCATGCCGTTTACTCAATTTACTTCTATCCGGAGCAAGGATCATTGGTACATGGGCAAATTCAGGGACTTTATAATTCAGGGTCTGATATAGCATAAGCTGTTTGGGGGTATTGGATAGGTGTTCCTCAGCCCGTATTATATGGGTGATACTCATTTGATAATCATCAACAACACAGGCAAAATTATAGGTCGGCTTACCATTAGACTTAACAATGATTAAGTCCTCCTGTAGTCTGTTATCAAAACTTACCTTTCCCCTGACAATATCTTTGACAATAGTATATCCTGTATCAGGTGTTCTGAGCCTGACAACCGGTTTCCTGCCTTCCTCTTTAAATTTCTTTTTTTCATTAAGGGATAGTTCTCTGCATCTACCGGGATAAAGGGGTTGTTCGCCCTTTTTTTCGGCCTCTTTTTTGAGTTTCTCGACTTCTTCAGGGGTGCAGTAGCAATAATAGGCCCTGTTGTTTTCTAATAAATATTCCAGGGCTTTTTGATAGTAATCATCCCTTTTTGACTGGAAATAGGGGCCTCTATCTCCACCTATCCGGGGACCTTCATCCCAGTTAAGTCCAACCCATTCTAGGGCTTTAAGTATTTGTTTAGTAGATGCCTCTGTAGACCTGGCACTATCAGTATCTTCAATACGCAGGATGAATTGTCCGTTATTATGTTTGGCATAGAGCCAGTTAAATAAAGCTGTCCTTACACCACCAATATGTAAATCCCCTGTAGGACTGGGGGCAAATCTTACTCTTATATTATCTGTCATTGTCAAATTCCTCCTTTAATATATCTGCTATTATATCAAAAGGCCTGGCTTTAAACAAGATCATATTTTTGACATATGACAGTAATAGTGCTATAATTATTTATTGTTTAGTAATCTATAACTACAGGGTAATAATATTTTGTTTTCTTTAACAATATATTAATAATGGAGGCGAGATTATGTATAGTCTTGAAAATGGCCGGATAGAGTTGGAACACGGGTCGATTAAAGAAGGGTTAATAGCTATAGCCAGTGGTAAGGGTGGAGTTGGTAAATCTACTGTAACAGTAAACCTGGCTGTTGCTTTAAAGGCGCTAGGTAAAGAAGTTGCTATAATTGATGCTGATATACACGGTTTTAGTATTCCAAGGATTATTGGATTAAGTGATAACCCGGCTGCCTTGAGTGAAAAGGAGATTGTTCCACCAGAAAAGAATGGGATAAAGGTAATGTCAATGGGTTCATTTGTGGATGAAGACAAACCTATAATCTGGCGGGCCCCGCTTCTATTAGGAGCCTTACAGCAATTCATGGAAGATGTACACTGGGGTGAGCTGGACTACCTCCTGTTAGATTTACCCCCGGGAACAGGTGATATGGCCCTAAACATTATGCAGCAATTACCCCATGCAGAACTATTACTGGTAACTACACCCCAGATTACAGCCACAAATGTAGCCGGGCGTATTGCTGGGGCTGCTGATAAACTCAATGTAGAATTAATAGGTATTATTGAAAATATGTCTTACTATCAGTGTGTTGAATGTGATCATAAAGAATACATATTTGGTAGTGGTGGTGGTAAAGAGCTGGCCAGGAAACTATCTACCGAATTGCTTGGAGAATTACCCCTGATCCCCCTGATTAGAGAGGGTGGGGATAAAGGTCAACCACTAGTAAGCTCTAAACCAGACTCTAAGGCAGCCAGAGAGTACCTTTCTATTGGGAAAAAGATAATAGATAGACAAAAAGGCTTTGACCCTGATAAAAAGCCGATGTCTTTAAAAAAGTAGGCTAAAACTAAGAAAAACCAAATAAAATCTCTCAAAGGTCGGGATTACCCGGCCTTTTTCTTATACTAAAAACATACCGGAAATGTTCAATTTTTTCAACTTTATAAGTTTAATTTTCTTTGATATAATTATGATATAATGTTTATAAATCATGTTGAGGAATTTATAATTTTACTTTAAAGCTTAAATAATATTATGAGGAGAGGGTTTAATTATGGCAAGGCCTACCAAGGAACGGCGTATAGAATTTATTCCTGAAAATAAATATTTCAAACCAGCCGGTATTCCAATGCGCGATATAGAAGAAGTTAGTCTTACACTGGAGGAAGTAGAGGCAGTTAGGTTAAAGGATATGGAAGAATTAAACCAGGAGGAATGTGCCAGTAGAATGAATGTCTCCCGCCCTACTTTCCAAAGGGTTCTAATAGAGGCCCGCAGGAAGATTGCTGATGCCCTGATTACTGGTAAAGCCATTCGTTTCCATGGCGGGGACTATAAGCTGGCAGATAAGTATTTTCATTGTTCAAGGTGTGGGGAGAGGTATAATAAGGTTTATCAGAACAGGAGGAGGCGGGGAAAGATATATCAGAAATACCTCTGCCCCGAATGTGATAATTGAGTCCCTATTCAATTCTTAAGAGTTCCAGCATCTTCTGGTAACTTAAAGCCCCAGTGTGTTTGTTCATGATCACACCATTTTCATCAATAAAATAGCTGGTAGGTATACCGCGAACCAGGTATTTGTTACCGATCTCAGCTGAGGTATCAAGGGCTACTCTGAAATTGTAGGAGTTTTTCATCAGGTATTCTGAGACAGTATCTCTGTTTTCTCTGAGGTCAACTGCCAGTATTTCTATGAAATCATGATGATCATTTAATTTCTGGATGGCAGGCATTTCAATCTGACAGGGGGGACACCAGGTAGCCCAGAAATTAAGAAAAACCTTCTTACCTCTTAAATCACTAAGGGAAATTTCTTCATTGTTAATTAGAGGGAGAGTAAAATCAGGGGCCTTTTCACCGATTTCTGTGCCGACATGTATATTTTCCTCATTCCTCCCCATATAAAACAAAACGCCAGTAGTAACTGAGATAATAAGTAATATTAAGACAATACCAAGATAGTATTTGTTTTTCATGTTTTTTTACTCCTTTCTATATTTTACAGGATCTTCAAATTTACAGATGACCAAAATAGATTAAGATACCAAGTATTATTATTAGACCACCGGAGATTTTTTGAATTAGTGGGAGATAGGGGTTTATCTTTTTAAAGTATGGTAATAGTCTGTTGATAAAAACGGCTGCCAGAAAAAAGGGTAAGGCCAGCCCACCGGCATAAAAAGTAAGTAAAGCCCCTCCCTGCATAACTGTCTGGCCTGTTCCAGCATAGATTAGTATAGATGAAAGTATTGGGCCTATACAGGGGGTCCAGGCAAAAGCCAGGGCAAACCCCATGACAAGCCCCCTAAAGTATCTGTTGGTTTCCGCTGGTATCTGTAGGTCTTTATTCTGCTGTAAAAAACTGAGATTTATAATACCTGTCAGGTTTACCCCCAGTATAAGGACAATAATACCACTCAATTTACGAAAGAAACTGAGGTTCTTTAAGAGTAATTTACCCAGTAATGAAACAGATAATCCCAGGATAATAAAAGTAATAGTAAAACCAGTAATAAAGAGTAGTGCAGGTAATATACTGGTTTTTCTGTTGTCCTGTTCAGCATAGTTTCCCAGTAAGAGGGTTAGGTATGATGGTATTAAAGGGAGGATACAGGGCGAGAAAAAGGAAACAAGACCTGCTCCAAAGGCTATAAATATCGAAACATTAGAACTCACCGCTTTCACCCCTTTAGAGTTATTTATTATATTATAACAGCTTTAGTTTGTCTATATTGTAGTCTATTTAACATTAAAGAAATCACTATTTTCCTATAATACTATTTTATAGTCCTTTAGAACCATGATATAATAAAAATAGGAGGGGGTACTGATGACTGTTCTCTTTAAGAGGGTTTTTGTAATAGTATTAAGTCTTATTGCCTTATGTTTATTTTATTTTACCCCTCTTAGTTATATAGAAAATAAGGTCTATGACTGCCTGATGATTTTGCGCCAGGTTTTTTTCCCAGATAATGTAGAAAAAATTATCATTATTATTATTGATGATCATTCTGTTCAGGAGGCAGGGGGTTGGCCTTTATCCCGTGACTATTATCATAAAATGCTCAATAGACTACAGGAAGAAGGGGCTGCTGTCATCGGCCTTGATGTTATTCTATCGGCCAGGTTTAATAAAGGAGATGAAGAACTGGCCGGGCTGTTTGCTGATTATAATAATATAGTCTTACCTAGTGTACTGGAGTTTAAGATAACAAGAGGGTTGAGCGAAGAGATTGAGGTCATAGATATTGAAAAGCCACCTGCCCTATTTAATGCTCAGGTTGAGACCGGGCATATTAATTTTATCCCTGATAGAGATGGGATTATCAGGTCATTATATCCATTAATAGAGGCAGAGGAAGTCAGTTATCCAGCCTTTACTGTCAGAATGGCTGAGTTAGCAGGTGTGGATCTGAGTGCATTATCTAAGCAGAGCAGAATTTACCCAAACTTCATAGGTTCCGGTCATCAGATTTTTCCAGAGATTTCAATGACTGACCTTTTACATGGGAATTATCAGGAGGACTATTTTACTGATAAATTTGTTTTAATTGGTACCCATCTTGCTGGTCTTGGGGACCTCTATATGACTCCTTTTTCAGCATATGGCTATCTCTATGGTGTAGAGATACACGGACAGGTTTTACATAGTCTTTTACAAAAAAACTATTTAAGTTTTATGCCAGTTCAGGGCAATTTTTTTATTCTTGTTTTTCTGATATTAATATCATTAACAACTTTTTTTAGAAAGAAACCGGCTGAGTCCAGATTTTATTTCTTTATATTCATAGGGGTTTATCTCATTACTGCTCTCTATTTATTTTACCAGCATTACTTTTATATTAATATATTAATACCGTTATTACTGATAAGTCTAGTATATGCTGGGAGTTTTCTATACTGGTATTTATTTAGTGAACGTTATGGTAAAGAGCTTGTTAAGCTTTTCAGTAGATACCTATCACCTGCTGTTCTGCAGGAGATACAGCAGAATCCTGAAAAGGTTAAACTGGGTGGGGTAAAGGTAAATGTTACAGTGTTATTTATTGATATCCGTAAATTTACTGCCTATACTGAGGGTAGGGGTTCAGTTGAAGTCGTAGACGAGCTTAATGACTTTTTTTCCGAAGTATGTGATGTTATTTTCCAATATCAGGGGACCCTTGATAAATATCTGGGTGATGGTTTAATGGCCTTTTTTGGTTCACCTTTAGCTGTTCCAGAACACAGTACAGCGGCTGTCAGGGCTGCTAGAGAAATTATGAACCTGTCATTTTCCTTTAAACTGGGGATAGGGATCAATACCGGGTCGGTTATAGCAGGTAATATAGGTTCCAGCAAAAGAATGGATTATACCATCATAGGTGATGCAGTTAACCTGGCGGCCCGTTTTGTTGATATAGCAGCAGCAGGAGAAATAATAATTGGCCAGAATAGTTTCCGAATCCTAAACAGTCAGGAAAAGGAAGGGTTTATAAGAAACGAGATGGAGATCAGGGGATTAAAGGAAAAAGTAATTATCTATAAACTGCTTAATGGGGGGCATAAGCAATGAAGAAAATAATACTAATAATATCTTGTATACTTATTCTTGGAGGAATAATATCTGTTAAGGCAGGGGAGGATTCTGTTGTTATCACACAGCTCTCAGGAAGGGTAGAAAAAAAGATTGTCAGGAAACTCTTATTTTTCAAGATAAACGGTTGGAGGCAATTAGAGAAGGGAGAACAATTAGAGACTGGTGAGCAGATCAGAGTAGGAAAAAATGCTGAATTAGAATTGTATTTTGATAATCAAACCTTTGTTAAGGTTGACCGGAACAGCAGGATTATAATCGGTGACAATAAACTAACTGAATATGGGAAGGCATCTTCAATAAAACTTGAAATTGGCCGGGTCTGGGTCAGAGTAAAAGAAGCCTGGAAGGGGTTAACTAAATTCGAGGTCAATACCCCATCAGCTGTTGCCGGGGTTAGAGGTACTTTGTTTTCGGTGGCCTATATTGATGGAAAAACAAGCTTATTGGTTAGAGAAGGTAGTGTTGAGTTAAGTACTGGAGAGAAAAAGAACAGTAAAATTGTTGAAAAAGGGGAAATAGGAGAGGTTAGTAAAAACAAAATTACGGTTAAGAAAACGAAGAAAGAAGATTCTATAGAATGGAGCAAAGCAGGTATTGATAAGTGGATAAATGATACTGCTAAACAGACCACCCCTGGTTTAGTAAATAAAGCCAAAGGCAAAGAGAAAGATAATCCTTCTTTAAATAATAATTCTAATAACAGTTCTAATAATAATCCCAGTAATAATTCTAAAAATAAATCTAATAACTCAAGTAACAGCTCAAAAAATAAATCTAATAGCTCTAACAATAGTTCTAACAATAACTCCAGTAATAGTTCCAGCAATGCTAATAAAAACAAGCCATCAAGTAAGGGCAAGCCTAATTAATTTTGGAAGCAGATGAAATCATTGTAATTTGTCTTATTAATAAACAAATTTTATGAGGGGTTGATTATGAAAGAACTTAAAGAAATTCCTCTTTTTTCAGGACTTACTGAAAAACAGTTACTCTTATTAAAAGAAATAGTACATATCAGGCAATTTAAAGAAGGAGAATTGTTATTTTTAGAAGGGGAGTCCCCTGATGCCTTTTATATTGTGAAAACAGGTGGGGTTGATATTATCAGGGGTGCCCCCGGGGGTAAAGAAATAATTTTGGAGAGGATGAAAGCAGGGGACTTTTTTGGTGAGATGGCTATTATAGAAGATAATAAAAGGTCAGCTACTGCCAGGATAGCCAAAGATGTCCATCTTTTTGTAATTGAAAAAAGGCTTTTCATCAAATTCATCAAAGATAACCCAGAGATTGTTATTAAGATGATAGCTGAGCTCAGCCGTCGTTTGCGTATAGCCAATCAGGATATTGAAGACTTAGCTTTTTATGATGTTGAGAAAAGGTTAAAGAGACTATTATTGCGTTTAGCTGATGTTGATGCCAAAAAGGGTGAGGGAATAATACATAATAAGGTGACACACCGTGAGATGGCCAAATATATAGGGACATCCAGGGAAACAGTTACCCGCCTGCTTCATAAGCTGAAAAAAAATAAGATGATTAAACTGGCTGGGAATAAGATAATACTATATTCACCGGAGAAGTGGTAGTGTAATATGATAAGCTGGATGGGTTGCTTAAATTGATAAAATACAGGATAAGGGATATAATGTAAAAGGAAGAATTAAAAGAAAGGGGGAATTTTTTGTGTCAAACAAAGAATTCAAAACAAAAAGTGCCTGGTTAGAGATGGAAGATGTTGAAGTAGAAGAGGTATTTGAATTTAATAAGGAGTATGCCCAGTTTTTGACAGAGAATAAAACCGAGCGTGAATTTGTTAAAACTGCTGTAGAATTACTAGAAAAAGAGGGTTTTAATAACCTTAAGGAAGTAAAATCCCTGAATAAAGGGGATAGGGTATATACAGTAAATAGAGATAAAGCTATTATTGCTGTAGTTGTAGGTGAAAACCCTCTGAGTACAGGGCTACGTATTGTCGGAGCTCACCTGGATTCACCCCGGATTGACTTAAAACCAAATCCATTATTTGAGGATAGTGAACTTGCTTTTTTTAATACCCATTATTATGGTGGTATCAAAAAATACCAGTGGGTAACCTTCCCACTGGCCCTTCATGGTGTAGTAGTTAAAGATGATGGTAGTAAAGTAGAGATAAATATCGGTGAAGATGATGATGACCCTATTTTTTATATTAGTGATCTGCTGCCGCATTTAGGTAAGGACCAATTGGAAAAGAAGATGAGTGAGGGGATAAGTGGAGAGCAGCTGAATTTACTTATCGGGAGTATCCCTGTTAAAAAAGATGATGATAAGGAAGAAAATAGTGTTAAAGATGCTGTCCTGGATATCCTCTTTGAAAAATATAATATCATAGGGGAGGACCTCGTTAGTGCTGATCTGCAGATTGTACCTGCGGTTAAAGCTAGAGATGTTGGTTTTGACAGGGGATTACTGGCTGCTTATGGTCATGATGATCGGGTGTGTAGTTATACTGCTTTACGGGCTTTAATCGACCTTGAGCGGCCCCTGAATACTGCTATGGCCCTCCTGGTGGACAAAGAAGAGATTGGTAGTATGGGGAGTACAGGTATGCAGTCTCATTTCTTTGAAAATACTATAGCAGAAATGGTCAATCTCCTGGATGAAGACTATTCTGATTTAACTGTGAGGAGGGTTATTGAAAATTCTAGTGCTTTATCTGCTGATGTAAATGCAGCTTATGACCCAACCTTTGCTGATGTCTACGAAAAAAGCAATTCTGCTTTTATGGGCAAAGGGGTTGTGATAACAAAATATACTGGTGCCAGAGGGAAGGCCGGGGCATCAGAAGCTACAGCTGAGTTTGTGGCTGAGGTTCGTTCATTATTTAATAGGGCGGGTGTATTATGGCAGATAGGTGAACTTGGGAAGGTTGATAAGGGTGGTGGTGGAACCATTGCCCAGTTCCTGGCCAATTATAATATGGATGTACTGGACTGTGGCCCAGGTTTGTTGTCAATGCATGCCCCTTATGAGCTGGTCAGTAAAGTAGATGTTTATCACAGTTATCTGGCCTATAATGTTTTTATGGAAAAGTAAGGGGATTTTAAAATTGTAATATAGTTAACATTATTTTTTTAAAAATGATTTATAATAGAAGAAAAGACAAAGAAAATTAAAATAGAAGGAGTGATTTTTAATGGCCAATACTAAGGAAGTAAATAATAATAATTTCAACAAAGAAGTGCTTAATGCAGATAAACCTGTGCTGGTTGATTTCTGGGCAGAGTGGTGTGGACCGTGTAGGATGGTAGGTCCAGTTGTTGAAGAAATTGCTAAGGAACATGATGAACTTAAGGTTTGTAAGCTGAATGTTGATGATAATCAGGCCTTGGCTGCCAATTATGGGGTAATGAGTATACCTACTATTATATTATTTGAAAATGGTGAGGTTAAGAATAAAGTTACTGGTTATATGCCTAAGAGCAGTCTGGTGAGTAAACTTGGTTTAAGTTAATGATATTAATATAAAAAATAAGCTTACTGGCAGGGGATAAAACCCCTGCTCTTTGTTATCTATTGTAATTTATGGCTGATTCATTTATAATATATTTCAGGTAGATATATAAGACCAGAGGGTGGGTGTAAATAATGCTGATCGTAGATAATGTTTATTTAACCCTGGGACATAAGGAGGTTTTTCGGGGGTTAAACCTTGAATTTAACGAGGGGAATATATATGGGTTATTAGGACAGAATGGTGCAGGAAAGAGTACAGTGGGTTATTTATTAATGGGGATTGAAAACTATTTTCCGGAAAAAGGGCAGATAATTTTTGATAAGCAGGATATTACAGGACTGGATATCCAGGGGAGGGCCCGGAAGGGCATTACCCTTGCCTGGCAGGAGCCTGCCCGTTTTGAAGGCATTACTGTCCATGACTTCCTAACACTTGGTGGGCGTTATTCAGCTAAAAAAGCCGTTGATCTACTGGAATTAGTCGGCCTCCCTGCTGAAAGGTACTTAAAAAGGGAATTGAATGACAGTTTGAGTGGTGGGGAAAGGAAACGCATTGAGATGGCTTCTGTAATGATGATAGAACCCAGGGTTGTAATCCTTGATGAGCCTGATTCTGGAATTGACTATGGTTCATATGAAAAGGTATTGGATGTTGCCAGGTATCTAAGAGATAAAGGGAGTATAGTCATTATGATAACCCATAATGTAAATATATTTGATAATCTAGATTATGTCTATTTGATTTGTAATGGTGTGGCTTATCGTGAAGGAGAACCTGATGATGTGCGTTATTTCTATGAACATCAGTGTGATAGGTGTGAATATTTGAAAACCGGGGGTGATAGCCTTGCTTACTAATCATAGTGAAGATTTTGAACTGTTGGTTGATGCCTATGAAGAAAGTGGTGGTGCTGTTTCGGTTTTTGATGATGATAGTGCTGCCTTTTTATTGATAAATAAAGACCAGGTTGTTGGTATTAACCAGGTTAAGGGTCTGACAATTGAGACCGAAGAGATTGAAGATGGTATTAAGGCCAGAATAACCATTAGTAAAGGGACAAAATTAAAGAAACCGATGCATATGTGTTTTGGTGTTACACACAGCAGTGGTATTCAAAATATAGTATCAGAGTATATTCTGGAAGAAGGGGCTGAAGCCAGCTTAAAAGCACACTGCAGTTTCCCAAAAGCTGAGGATGTGGTACATAAGATGGATTCAGTCATAAGATTGGGTAGGAATGCTATTTTAAATTATGAAGAGGTTCACTACCACGGTCCTGATGCCGGGATAGAAGTGCTCCCCAGGGCAAAGGCCTATCTGTCTGAAGGTGCTTATTATTTCAATGAATTTAAACTGGTTAAGGGCAGGGTCGGTAAACTTGATGTTGATTTTGAGGTTGAGTTAGCTAAAGAGGCTGTAACCGAGTTTGTCAGTAAGGTATATGGTAAAAAAAATGATCAAATCAGGATAAAAGAAACAATCCATCTCAATGGCAGAGGAAGTAGAGGACTAGCCAAGACCAGGGTTTTTGCCTCAGATAAGACAGTTAGTGAGGTTATTGGAGAGGCTTACGGTAATGCCCCTTATGTCAAGGGACATATAGATTGTGTTGAGGCTGTAAAAGGTGAGGCTGAAGTCAGTGCTGTCCCCATTATCAGGGTAAACAATGACCTGGCTGAATTATCCCATGAGGCAAGTATAGGGAGAATAAACCAGAAACAGCTGGAAACTTTGATAGCCAGGGGCTTAAATGAAGAAGAGGCTACAGATTTGATTGTAAATGGTATGTTAAAATAAAGCCTTCCTTATTGCTTGGCAATATTTTATATGATACAATATCTGTAAAGATTTACTGTTTGGGAGAGTGGGAATATGAAGGTATTAGTCATTCATGCTCAGGATGATAAAATTACTAAGATTGCTAAAGCTATGGTTGAAGGTATTGTTAATAATGGTAATCAGGCAGATCGAATTAGTACCAGTGATACCGGGGGATTAGTTAATTTCCACAGTTATGACCTGGTTTTAGTCGGTAGTCCAACAAAGGGTTTTTTTAAAGGAAAGATAGATGAAAATATTAAACCCTTTTTAGGGCAGTGTAAGAGGACAGTTGGTAAAGAGGCTGTTGCTTTTGTGACCCCGAGGGGATTTGCTACTACCAAAGCCTTAAAATTAGTAATGGCTGTTCTGGAGAGCCTGGGGTGTATTGTCAAAGATTTTGTAAGCCTTAGTACAGTAAAAGAAGCAAGGGTATTTGGTGGGAAACTGTAATATTTATTCATAGGTTTTATTTATTTGAGCAGGGAAATATCCTTGTAATATTTTCATGCCTATTATATAATGTATAAGGTGCCGCAGAGTGGGTAGGACACCATCTGTGGTTTTTTCTTATGTTATATGAAATGTGTTTATTTGTTCTAAAGACCGACAAATATATTTGTCTGTATTATGATAATAAGTTAGATTTGTGTAAGAAGAATTTCTAGCTGATTAAGTCTGAGTGGCGAATAGAAAATACAGGTGTTTTAATATGAGTAGGAAGATTGAATTAACTATTAAGAGTTGTCAGAAATACCCAGATGATGGCAGAGTAGAGGAGATTAATAGTTCGGCAGAGGGGTTAATTTATCGCAAAAACAGGTTACATTATCTGGTATATAATGATTATTCAGCAGGTTTATCAGGGGTCAGGACGACTATAAAGATTGACCAGGCCTGTGAAAGGGTCCTTATTATTAGGGCTAAGCCCCATGAATATCAGCAAACATTTGTTAATGGAAAGAAAGAAAAAGGTAGTTATCAAACAAATTATGGTAGGATTAAGACAGCTGTTTTAACTGAAGAATTAAAGATAGATCTCAGGGATAAAAAAGGTAGTATTTTAATAGACTATAAATTGTATTTCAATGGACAATATACCAGTAGAAACAATTTATTAATTAACTGGGTTTAATTTCACTTAAAATCTAGATAAAGGGAGAAGACTATCAAGGGGGGGGTATCAATGGCTAGTAAATATATTTTTGTGACAGGTGGTGTGGTGTCAGCCCTGGGAAAGGGTATTACAGCTGCTTCACTTGGTAGATTATTAAAAAGTAGGGGATTGAAAGTCAGCATTCAAAAGTTCGACCCATATATCAATGTAGACCCGGGGACAATGAGCCCCTATCAACACGGTGAGGTCTTTGTTACTGATGATGGGGCTGAAACAGATCTTGACCTGGGTCATTATGAACGCTTTATTGATGTTAATTTAAGCCAGAATAATAATGTTACTACCGGCCAGATCTATGGTTCTGTTATCAGGAAAGAAAGAAAGGGTGAATACTTGGGAGCTACTGTACAGGTGATTCCACATATTACAGATGAGATAAAAGATAGGATAACCAGGGTTGGCCGGGAAACAGATGCTGATGTTGTTATTACAGAAATTGGCGGGACTATTGGGGATATTGAGAGTCTCCCCTTTATTGAGGCGATCCGTCAGTTGAAGAGTGATTTAGGGAAAGAGTATATCTTTTATTTACACTGTACCCTTGTTCCATATATTGCTACTGCCGGTGAGTTAAAAACAAAACCAACCCAGCATAGTATTAAGGAACTAAGGAGTATAGGTATTCAGCCAGATGCTGTTGTCTGCCGCTGTGACAGGGAATTAACCCGGGAGGTAAAAGACAAAATTGCCCTTTTTGGTGATATTGACAAAGATGCTGTTGTTCAGGTGATAGATGCTGACCATATTTATGAGGTGCCCTTATTACTGGAAGAGGAAGGTCTGGCAAGTTATGTTATAGACAAGCTGGGTCTTAAGGACAAAGTGCATGCACCTGATCTCAATGAATGGTGTGAGATGGTCAAGAAGATGCAGAAACCCGGCGGGAAAGTCAAGATATCTATTGTAGGGAAATATGTTGAGCTCCCTGATGCCTATATCAGTATTAATGAATCACTTAAACATGCTGGTATTGCTAATAATGCTGATGTTGAGATTAATTATGTCTATGCAGAAAAACTGGAAGAAGATATTGAACTGGCTGATTATTTAGGTGATTCCCATGGTATTTTAGTACCTGGCGGTTTTGGCGATAGGGGGATAGAAGGCAAGGTTAATGCTATTAGATATGCTAGAGAAAATGAAATACCCTTTTTTGGTATCTGTCTGGGGATGCAGTGTGCAGTAATTGAATTTGCTAGAAATAAAGCTGGTTATAAGGGGGCTAATAGTTCTGAGTTTAACCCGGAATCACCACACCCGGTGATTGATTTGATGCCTGATCAGAAGGATATAGAAAATATGGGTGGTACCATGAGACTGGGGCTTTATCCCTGTAAAATGACCCCTGATACTATAAGTTATGATGTTTATCATGAAGAAATAATTTATGAGAGACACCGCCACCGTTATGAATTTAATAATGAATACCGTAATGAACTAAAGGAAGCGGGGATTGTTATGGCTGGTATTTCACCTGATAATAGACTGGTTGAGATTATAGAGCTGCCAGAACACCCCTGGTTTGTAGGGGTCCAATTCCATCCAGAGTTTAAGTCTCGTCCCAATAGACCGCATCCTTTGTTTGTTGGTTTTGTAGAGGCTGCTGTAGAAAATAGCAAATAGAGTCATCTCAAGGCAGTAAAAAAATAAAAATATTATTTTATGGCAAATATTGTATATCGATTCCAGATATGATATAATTTACAGGAACTTTTTAGTGAGGTTGGTGAAAAATGATGATAACAAGGGTTTCTGGAGGAAAATTATATCATGAAATGGAATTGCTGAGGGAAAGTTTGGTGGAGAAGTATGAAGAGACAAGAAATTTCAGGGATAAAGATGTCTACAATTTGAGCGAAGAGATGGACAGCTATATTATCCAGTATATGAGAGATATTAAGAGGTGATTATTTGGAAAGGGATGTAGTTTTTTTTGACCTTGATGGGACACTTTTACCGATAGATATTGATGATTTTTTAAAGAAATATTTTAAGGCTTTAACCAGGGAATTTTCAGATACTTTTGATCCTGATTACTTTGTTAAGTCATTACTCAAGGCTACCAATGCTATGATTGAAAACAATGGGGAAAGATTAAATATTGATGTCTTTATTGATTCTTTTCTTAATTTAATGGATGTTGATAATCAAAGTGATATGATGAACAGGTTTGATAAATTTTATCAGGAGAAGTTTCCCCACTTGGGGCAGACATAAAGGCAAGTAAGGTGTCAGCTAATTTAATTAAACACTTAAAAGAGTCAGGGTATCAATTGGTACTGGCCACAAATCCAGTTTTTCCATTACAGGCCATCAAGGAAAGAATGAACTGGGCTAATGTTGACCCAGGAGATTTTGTTTATATAAGCTGTTATGAAAATATGCATTACTGCAAACCCAACCCGGGATTTTATCAGGAGATTTTACAGAAAATTGATGTTGAGCCTGAAAGGGCAATGATGATAGGGAATGATGTCCAGGAAGATATGATAGCGGCTACCCTGGGAATGGAGACATATCTATTGACTGATTTTTTAATTGACAGAAAGACAGATAGTTCCAGGATAGACTGGAAGGGGACTATGGAGGAACTTTTTTCTTATTTAACAAATAAATAATTTTAGCTTGTATAAAACCCCTTAGCTCAGGTAATAATGGTAATGAACTAAGGGGGGTTTTTTATGTTTAAGAAAACTATTTTTTTAATTTTTATTTTGTTCTTTATTACAGGCCTATTTACTAGCAGATTAGAGGCAGCTCAGGAGACTGCAGGATATATAAAAGCTGTTGATCTAGCAAAAAATGCTGTTTTGATAAATGATAGTTGGCACCATTTATCAGACAGTTTAGAGGTATTCAGGAATGGCCAGGAGAGCAGTTTGCAGGCTGCTTTACCTATTGAGGGTAGTTTTTCCCAGTGGGGCAAAGTAGAACTAAATAACAGGGGGAAGGTTGCAAAATTACAGGTTTATTATCAGGTTTATGAGGGTGAAATTACTGAGCTTTCTCTTTCAGACAGGATAATTAGACTTTCAATATATAAGGGTGATGGATTGGCCCCTGAAAGTGAATATTTCTACTGGAGTAATGATATAATTAATAAAGAGATGGATTTACTGAAAAAAGGGGATCACCTTGTATTAATTGCGGCCCAAAATATTGTTATTCATTTCCCGTCTCTGTAAAATATTTATGTTTTAAAAAAGGATTTTTCATTATTATGGAGAATATTATGGTTGAGGAGGTGAATACCTGATTAGGTCTTAATCAGGTAACTAGTCATGGTTGTTGAGATATCCACTGCGTTTGCTATGCGCTGTCCGGCCTGTGGGCGGTTAGAAGTACATCAACTAAATATATTTCAGTTATCTGGAGAAAAGGAGCTTGACTTTTATTGTGAATGTGGGAAACATAAGGCTGCCGTTAAAAGAAAGGGTTCCAGGTATATCTCTATAAAATATTACTGTATTATCTGTGACCTGGAGCATACTAAAGTTATGCCGTCCAATATTTTCTGGTCAAAGAAACACCTTAATTCTCTAGTATGCCTGGATACTGACCTCAATCTGGGTTATTTTGGTTCATACCGTTTAATCAGAGAGGAGTTGGACCGTCAACAGGAGGAACTTAACTCTATGGCTAATGAACTGGGGTTTGATGAATTTGCCGATCCGGAAATAATGCTGGAGATACTTGATTATCTTCACGATATAGCAGCTACTGGGGGTCTTTATTGTGAATGCGGGAGTCATGATATAAATATTGAACTGTTTTCCAATAAACTGGAACTCTGCTGTTCAAATTGCAATTCAGTAAAACAGATATCTGCCTCCAGCAAGGAAGACCTGACAAGGCTTAAAACCCTTGATGAGGTTGTTATTAAATTAGCTGCCGGTAAATCAAAAAATTCTAAGACCCATAGATAAATTATATAAAATTATAAGGGGGTATACATAAAGATGAACTTAGTTCCAATGGCTGAAATTTTAAATAAGGCACACAAGGAAAACTATGCTGTAGGTGGTTTTAATATTAATAACATGGAGTTTCTCCAGGGGATAATCTGGGCTGCTGAGGAAATGGATTCACCACTTATTTTACAGACAAGTGAAGGGGCAGCTAAATATATCGGTATGGATTATGTTATTGGTATGGTTGATGCGGCTACTAAAAACACCCATATACCTGTGGCACTACACCTTGATCACGGTGGAAGCTTTGAATTCTGTATGAAATGTATCAGAAATGGTTATTCTTCTGTAATGTTTGATGGTTCCCATTATCCACTGGAAGAAAACATTAAACTTACTAAAGAAGTGGTTAAGGCTGCACATGCAGTTGGTGTTAGTGTTGAAGCTGAACTGGGTAAATTAGGTGGCACAGAAGACAATGTATCAGTTGATGCTAAAGATGCTACGTTTACTGTTCCAGAAGAAGCTGTGAGATTTGTTGAGGAAACAGGGGTGGATGCCCTGGCTATTGCGATTGGTACTGCTCATGGTGTTTATAGTGGTGATCCAGAACTTGATTTTGAAAGGTTAAAGACTATCAAGGGAAAAATTGATATGCCGGTGGTATTACACGGTGCCTCTGGTGTACCAGAAGCAGATGTCAAAAAAGCTGTTTCCCTGGGTATTAATAAAGTTAATGTAAATACAGATTTCCAACAGGCCTTTACAGGTAAGATTAGAGAGATATTTGCAGAGGATTCAGGGGTTTATGACCCACGGAAATACTGTGGACCGGGGAGAGAAGCCATTAAAGATAAAGTTATCGAAAAGATAACCTTCCTGGGAAGTAACGGTAAAGCCTAGTTCATTATAGACAACAGGGACTCCTGTCTCCTGCAGGAGTCTTTTCCTTTTCTTTTAATATTCTCTTCGAAAAACTATCATAATTAAGCCAGTCTTCATAATATTACTCTGTCAAATCTTAATTTAAATTTCATTTATATAAATAACAAATTTTTACTTATTGGGATGATTTATATCTCCCGGGAAGGTGGTTTTAAATTGAATATTAGTGATTTAGAAAAACAAACAATCCCAGAGCTGCATAAGCTTGCCCGCAAGCTAAACCTGAGTGATTATTCGAAAATGAGAAAAAAAGACTTGATCTTTGCCCTGTTAAAAAAAGAGACAGAAAAAGGGGGTAATATCTTTGCAGAAGGTGTTCTGGAGGTAGTAAATGGTGAAGGATACGGTTTCCTTCGTCCTTCAAAATATATCCCCTCTGGTGATGATATTTATATTTCAGCCTCACAGATACGTCGTTTTGATCTAAGGACAGGTGATGTTGTATCTGGTCAGGTTAGGGAGCCTAAAGACAATGAACGGTATTTTGCTTTGTTGCGTATAGAGGCGGTTAATTTTCAGGACCCGGAAAAGGCTAAAGACAGGGCCTATTTTGAAGACCTGACACCATTATATCCTCAGGAAAGGCTGTACCTGGAAAATGACCCTGGTGAAGTATCCAGTCGTTTAATCGATCTGGTCTCACCTGTAGGGAAAGGACAGAGGGGATTAATAGTATCTCCCCCTAAAGCCGGTAAGACCGTTCTTTTACAGAAGATAGCTAATAGTATTGCAGCAAATCACCCTGATGTGAAACTTATGATCTTATTGATCGATGAGCGGCCAGAAGAAGTAACAGATATGAAGAGGTCAGTTGATGCTGAGGTGATCAGTTCTACCTTTGATGAACCACCGGAAAACCATCTTCAGGTAGCAAAACTATTACTGGAAAAAGCCAAAAGACTGGTCGAGCACAAATATGATGTAGTCATCTTGTTGGATAGTATTACCCGTCTGGCCCGGGCCTCTAATGTTACAGTACCGCCGAGTGGCAGGACACTATCAGGGGGGCTTGACCCGACTGCTATGCATTTCCCTAAAAAATTTTATGGGGCTGCACGTAATATCGAAGAAGGGGGGAGTCTAACAATACTGGCCACCTCACTAGTTGATACAGGCAGTAGGATGGATGATGTTATCTATGAAGAATTCAAGGGAACAGGTAATATGGAACTACACCTGGACAGGCAGCTGGCTGAACAAAGGATATTCCCGGCGATAGATATAAAGAAATCAGGAACCAGGAAAGAAGAGCTCTTACTATCAGAAGGTGAGTTGAAGACCATGTGGAATTTCAGAAAAGGAATAAACAGGTCTGATTCGGCCGATGTTATGAACTCTATGCTTAAGCAGCTAAATAATAATAAAGAAAATGAAGAACTATTAAAAAGCCTGGATAAGATATTTAAATAGAAAATGATTGAATCTGAAAAAAGGTATTTTCAGGGTGGTAAGGTGTATTTGCTAGATATTAAGAGAGATGCTTAATTATTGGCAAAATGGAGGAAGTTAAGTATGGAAACACTTAATAAATATAATATCTATTTTCATGGTGAAAAGGGTGCTTTGATGGTATTGCTATTCTTATGTTTAATTATTGGCCTGTCTTCACCCTTTTTTTTCAACTTTACTAATATAATAACTATCTTAGAACAAACCACTTTTATTGCCATTGGGGCTATTGGAATGACTTTTGTTATTATATCAGGTGGGATTGACCTTTCAGCAGGAGCTATTTTAGGAGGGACCAGTTTTTTTGTATTAAACCTTCATGCTAATTATGGTTTAAATATTTATCTTACTTTTTTATTCGGATTATTGTTAGGAATTTTCCTGGGTTTCTTAAATGGATATTTGATTGCTAAATTTAGATTACAATCATTTATTGTTACGCTATGTATGATGATTTCGATTCGAGGAATGATACCACTTATTGGTGATGGTTCAATCTATTCATTCTCTGATAAATTTATTTTTTTGACAAAAGGGACTATTCTTTCAATTCCTTTTTCGTTATTTTTATTATTAGTAGTCATTTTGTTTGCACATATTATTTTAAATCATACAAAAATCGGTAGGTTTATATATGCCATTGGGAATAATGAAAAAGCTGCCAGTCTTTATGGAATTTCCAATAAAAAGTATAAAATATATGCGTATATAATGTCTGGTTTTTCTGCTGCACTGGCTGGTTTGGTTTTGGCCAGCAGGCTAAATGCTGTTACTACAACAACTGGTAGAGGTTATGAATTAGATGTAATAGCAGCTGTTGTTCTTGGTGGAACAAGATTAAGTGGTGGGGAAGGTGGAGTTGTTGGTTCTTTAATAGGTGCCTTGATCATAGGAGTAGTACATAATGGATTAAATCTTTTAATGGTTAATAGTTTTGTTCAACAGATAATAATCGGGTTTGTAATCTTAATAACGGTTATTTTTGATAGTATCAGGCTTAATGATTAGTTTTTAATAAACAATTTAATATTAAATTATACTTAAACCTCAGGGTAAATAGCCCTGGGGGTTTTTTATTAATTTTTCAAGTAAATGATTATAAAATAAATATAATTGATAAAAACAAACAATAGTATTTATTTTTTTATCAAAATAAGCAGGAATATTAAATTAAACGAAGAACAATATATACAAATAGAAAATTAAAAATTATTAAAAAAAGGGGGGAGAAAGAGATTTATTGAAAAACACTTTTGTTTGTGCTAGGTGGTACATATTAAATTAATGGAGGTAAAAAAAATGAAAAAAATATCTTTATCGATGGTATTTGTTGTTATTTTAGGCTTAGTTTTATCGCTTACTGTAATGGCCAGTGGTAAAACCATAGGGGTTTCATTGCTGACCAGGGAACATCAATTTTACCGTGATCTGGAAGAAGGCTTAAAAGAAAAAGCTAATCAATATGGTTATGAATTAATAGTTACTTCTGGAGATTTTGATCTTGCTAAACAATCGTCTCAATTATCAGACTTTATTTCCAGGGGTGTAGAGGCAATAATTGTTTGTCCAGTTGATTCTAGAGGTATTGGAAGCAGTATTGCCCAGGCTAATGATGCTGGTATACCTGTTTTTACTGCTGATATCGCTAATTTCTCTGATCAGGGTAAGGTTATATCTCATGTGGCTTCAGATAATACTCAGGGGGGAAGGGTTGCTGGTGAGTTAATGATTGCAGGTTTAAAAGAAAAGGGCAAATTTGATTCTGATAATATTCAGGTTGCTATAATTAATCATCCTGCTATTACATCTGTTTTAGATAGAGTTAAAGGTTTCAAAGAGGTTATGGATAAGTATGAAAATATAGAAATTGTTGCTGATATACCAGCCTGGGGCCAGAGAGCTAATGCTATGGCAGTAATGGAAGATTTATTGATAAGGATTCCTGGCTTAGATGGTGTATTTGGAATAAATGATGATTCTGCCCTAGGTGCTGTAGCAGCTTTAGAAGGTGCTGGAATTATTAATGATGTAGTAGTTATTGGCTATGATGCAACACCTGAAGCCAGGGAAGCTATTGCTAATGGGAAAATTTATGGTGATGCCATGCAAAATCCTAAAGTAATTGGAGAGACAACTATAGATGCGATAAATAAACACTTTAATGATCAGAGTGTAGACTCATTAATACCTGTTGAAGTAGGTCCATACACAAAATAAATTACTAAATAAAAATAGTCCCGGGGACTGAGCACCCCGGGATATCAATAATATAATGGAGATGGTTTAAGTGAGTGGAATTTTACTTGAAACCAGAGGGGTTTCTAAATCTTTTCCTGGAGTAAAAGCCCTGGATAATATTAATATGGAGATAAGAAAAGGAGAGGTTCATGCACTGATTGGAGAAAATGGTGCCGGAAAATCTACTTTTGTAAAAATACTGGCTGGCGCCTTTCAACAAGACGCTGGTTCGATCTATATTGACCAAAAAGAAGTAGAGATAGCTAATCCTACAAAAGCAACTGAGTATGGTATTAGTATTATTTATCAGGAGTTTAATTTGTTTTCAGAACTTAGTGTGGCGGAAAATATGTTTATTGGTCGAGAACCCCTAAAGAATAATGGTTTAATAGATTGGGATAAGGTTTATAATGATGCTGCAAATATTTTAAATAGACTAGGTGTTAGTCTTGACTTATATCAAAAAATTAAAGATTTAAAGATTGCCCAACAGCAAATGGTAGAGATAGCTAAGGCGATAGGTGTTAAAGCAAAGTTAGTTATTATGGATGAACCTTCTGCTACCCTTACTGAATATGAGTTGGATAAACTCTTTTCTATAATTGAAGAATTAAAGAATCAGGGTATTAGTATTATTTATATTTCTCATAGATTAGAAGAGATATTTGAAATTGCTGATTGTGTTAGTATTTTCAGGGATGGTCAGCATATTGCTACCCGGGGGATTGAAGAATTAACTAAAACAGATATCATAAGAATGATGGTTGGTAGAAAATTAGAAAAACATTTTCCCAAAATAGACTTCGATTTTGGTGATGTTATATTATCAGTCAAGGATTTCTATCTGGAAGACTCAGAGCAACCTTTCTCTTTTGAAGTAAGACAAGGGGAAATTCTTGGAATTACAGGTTTAGTAGGTGCTGGAAGAACAGAATTAATGAGAGCTGTATTTGGTGCTGATCCTAAGAAAAGCGGAAAAATTTATCTTGAAGGAAAAGAAATACATATAAATGAACCTAAAGATGCTATTGATCACGGTATTGCTTTAGTACCTGAAGATAGAAAAGGCCAAGGATTGTTTCTTGGTTTACCGTTGACAGATAATATAACTATGAGTAATATAAATGCTGTTTTAAAAAACGGAATAATTCAACATAAAATTGAAGAAAAAGAAGTGAGTAAGTATATTGATTTAATAAATATAAAAACACCATCTTTACAGCAAGTACCGCGTAGTTTAAGTGGCGGTAATCAACAGAAAGTAGTACTTGCTAAATGGTTTTTTAGTGAAAGCAAGGTGATTATATTTGATGAACCCACTAGAGGGATTGATGTTGGGGCTAAAGTAGAGATTTATAATTTAATGAATAAACTACTGGAAGAAGGTAAAGCAATTATTATGATTTCTTCGGAATTGCCAGAAGTATTAGGGATGAGTGATAGAATTATGGTTATTCATGAAGGGAAAATTCAGGGAACGATAGATAATGATAATGCTACACAGGAGAAAATTATGAATTTGGCAACAGGTGAGGAGGAGATGGAAGTTGTCTAATATTCATGTAAATAATCAGATTGAAGAGCAAAAAATAGATTTTAAAAAATTGATGTTAGAAAAATATGGGATGATTCTAGTTTTGATTGCTATAAGTTTATTTTTCATTATCTTGACAAAGGGATTATTTCTTGAATCTAGAAATTTAATTAACATATTAAGACAGATTTCTATTAATGCGATAATTGCAACAGGAATGACTTTTGTTATTATTACAGCAGGTATAGACTTATCAGTAGGTTCAATAGTGGCTTTAGCAGCTGTTATTTCTACAAGTATTTTTCATTCCGGCATTGCCTTGCCAGTATTTTTGCTTATAATTATAGTAGTTATAGTATCAATGATAATTGGTAGTATAGCTGGAGGTATCAGTGGTTTTAGTATTGTCAAGTTTAATGTTCCTCCCTTTATTTCTACCTTGGCAATGATGACAATTGCACGTGGTCTAGCTTTTTTATATACAAATGGGAGACCAGTGTGGGGCTTGCCTAAAGAATTTAATTTTCTGGGTAGAGGTTATGTCTTAAAGTCATTAATTGGTGAGGTTTTTCCTGTTCCTGTGTTGATTATGATAATAATTATGATAATAGCAAATATAGTATTACAACATACTAAATTTGGAAGGTATGTATATGCAATCGGTGATAATGAAGAGGCAGCCCGTTTATCTGGCATCAAAATCAAAAAAATTAAGCTGCTTGTTTATGTTATTAATGGTATGCTGGCTGCATTAGCAGGAATATTATTGGCATCAAGGCTTGCTTCAGGGCAGCCAAATGCTGGTCAAAGTTATGAATTGAATGCAATAGCTGCTGTAGTAATAGGTGGAACAAGTTTGATGGGTGGTGAAGGGACTATTAAAGGTACTTTTATAGGGGCTTTAATAATGGGGGTTCTAAATAATGGCCTTAATTTGGTAGGGGTAGGCTCCTACATGCAGCAGGTTATATTGGGAATGGTAATATTAATGGCTGTATTACTTGATCAACTCAGAAAAAATGTTATTAAATGATTAACCAATTTTCATATATGTTGATATAATCTATTATATAACAGCGGTAGCACTTTTATAGATGAAGTAGAGGTTAAATAAGGGGCAGCCATTAAAATGGTTGTCCTTGGTCTATATTTATATGGTAGTTAATATTTTACTTATATATAGTTTCAAAACTATTCTTGGATATGTTATAATAAAAGCAAATAGATTAGGTAATAAATAGAGCACAAAATCATAAAAGTTGGTGTAATTAATGAGTGAAAGGATAAAAAAAATTAAAAAGCTTTTATTAGAAGAAAAACAAATTGAAGTAGCTTATTTAAGTGAACAACTTGGTGTTACTGAAGTTACAATAAGACGGGATCTTGATAAATTAGAAAAAGAAGGGTTTCTAAAAAAAACATATGGTGGTGCTATATTAATAGAAAGTCCTATAAAAGACAATAATTTATTTCAGCTATTAGATAATCAATCAGATAAATTGCGTGAAGAAAGGGAATCTATTGTTGAGATAGTATTAAATATAATTAATGATGGTGAAGCTATTTATTTAGGTAATGGCCCGGTCAGTTTATTAACTGCACGTTCACTAAAAAAGAACAACTATAATTTAACAGTTTTAACAAATGATCTACTTATCGCTGCAGAATTATATCATACCAGTGGTATTAAAGTAGTTTTGCCTGGAGGGGATCTAATGTCCTCTTCTCCAGTATTAGTAGGTGTATTAGCACAAAAATCTTTGAAAGAATTTTATTTACAGAAGGCATTTGTTGAAGCACATGGGGTTGATTTTGAATTTGGATATTCATTAAATTCTATGCAGGAGGTAGAGTTTGTTAATAAAATAATAAATGTTTCAAAAGAAACATTTATGTTAGCTGATCAATCCAGATATAATCAAGTTGCTTTTTCCCGTCTGGGGGATATAAGGAAGTTTAGCAAAGTAATATCAAATATACAAATTCCAAATAATTATAAGGAATTCTTTTTTAATAATAATATTACATTATATAATTGTTGTGATTTCTCATAGAAGCAAAGGAGGTATTAATGAGTACCCCTATCTTGAGTATTAAGAATATTTCTAAAAGTTATGAAGGTTATCCAGTTTTAAATAATATTAGCCTCGACCTTTTTAAGGGAGAGGTTCACTTTATTATAGGTGAAAATGGTGCGGGTAAATCTACTTTAATGAAAATAATTTCAGGGGTTTTAATGCCTGATAGTGGTGAGATATTATGGCAGGGTAAGCCAGCAGAGCTCAATTCTCCTTATGATGCGCATAAATTAGGAATAGTTACCATATATCAGGAACCTAATCTGTTTTCCAAACTTTCTATTGCTGAGAATTTATTTTTACACAAATGGATTGATAGGTTTCCAATAATAAAATGGGAAGATATTTATCATGAAAGTGAATTGTTGTTAAAGAAATTTGGTATGAATATCAATCCAAGGATTAAAATAGAGAGATTAAGTTTAGCAGAAAAACGTTTAATAGAAATAATCGGTGCTTTCTCAAGAAAATCAAAAGTACTAATTATGGATGAAGCTACCGCTGCCTTGACAGAAAACGAGCTTGATTTGATCAAAGAATCTTTAGTAAAATTAACAGATCTTGGAGTGGCTGTTTTTTATATATCTCAAAGGATTAGCAATCTTTATAAAATAGGTAAGCGGGTATCTATTCTTAGAGATGGTAAAATTATTGATACTAATTTAGTAGAGAAGGTTACTACAGAAAATGTACTGGAGATGGCAGCTGGTGAAACATTAGGTGAAAGATACCCTAAAATCAATGTAGAAAAAGGTCGTAAGGTTTTAGAAGTCAAGAATTTATCAAGCTGTAATTTTTTAAGAGAGATAAGTTTTTCCTTAAGAAGAGGTGAAGTATTGGGATTAGCAGGTGTTATGGGGTCTGGTAGGTCTTTGTTGGGAAAAGTATTATTTGGAGTTAAGAATATTACTAAAGGAGAGATAAAAATAAATGGCCAGCTTATGACTAGATACTCAATAAATAAAGCTATAGAAAATGGAGTATGTTATATTCCAGAAGATCGATTTAACAAGGGTTTTTTTCCTGCTCTATCTATTGTCCAAAATATCACCTTAACACAGTTGGATTTATTTTCTCATTTAGGCATTATAAATAGCAAGGAAGAAATTAGGGTAGTTAAAAATTACATAGAAAAACTTGTAATAAAAAATAGCGGCATCTTTAAGAAAGCCTATACTTTAAGTGGTGGGAACCAGCAAAAGACAGTTCTTGCCAGATGGTTTAATAGTGGTGCAAATATTTTTATACTTGATGAACCTACTAAAGGCATTGATATTGCAAGTAAGACTGATGTTTATAGTATAATTAATAAGCTTTTATTGTCTGGAGCTGCGATTTTAATGATCTCTTCAGACTTAAATGAATTATTAGGTATGTGTGATAGAATTTTTGTTCTAAAAGAGGGTAGAATAGTTGCTGAGAAGGAAGCTAAAAATACATCGGTAGACCAATTGCTGAGGATTGCAACTTATTGAGATATACAATAGTAGTTTTAAATGTAGAATCATGTTAAAATATAATTAGATATGACTTTATCTAATGGGAGCAGTGAGTAAAATGATTATAAAAACACAGTTGCTATTCAAGAAAATAGTAATTATCATGATGTTACTGATATTTATTATCTTATCACTCCCTGTATTAGCTGACTCTGAAAATTCCCTTACAGTTATTGAGGAGGCTGGTGAGACCTATCTTGTAGAAGATATTAACCGCTTTAATAATCTGGAAAGACCAGTAGTTGCCCTGGCTCTTTCTGGTGGCGGTGCCAGGGCTTTGTTCAACATTGGGGTGATAAAGGCCTTAGTTGAGGGAGGGGTGCCAATTGATATTGTGGTGGGAACCAGTATGGGCTCTATTGTTGGGAGCCTATATGGTAGTGGTTTAGCAATAGAGCAGATTGAAGAGATAGTTACCAGGACCCCGTTCTCCCGTTTGCTGGAAATTAATGTTGCTGATAGTCAATCACTTCTGAAGACTGCCAAAGTAAACCGTTTTATAGAAGACATATCTCCTTATAAACGCCTGGAGGAATACCCGGTACCTACTGCTCTGCTAAGCTATGACTTAACAGATGGCAGCAAGTATTTGACTACTACTGGTAGGATTTCTGAGGAAATTCAAAGTTCCTATGCTATCCCTTTTTATTTTCCAATCTATCAGAAAAATGGCAGGTTTTTAATAGATCCTGGTACTGTAGAGATCAGCCCTGCTAAAGCCGCTTCTGTTCTCGGGGGAGACCTGATAATCGCCACTATGTCCTCTGACCAAAAAACCCCTCCACAACTCTATGATACACCCCTTAAATCAACTAAGAGGTTTCTGGATTTGATACAGGATAAAAATGCTGAACGTATTCTAGGAAATTATGCAGATATAGTTATTGAAACTGATGTAAGTAAATATTCCTTTATGGACTTTAATAAAGCTGAAGAGTTGATTGAACTTGGTTACAGGAGTGCCCGGAAGAAAATGCCGCAGTTAAGAAGGCTTTTGCAGGAGAGAGAAATATTGCTTCATGATTATCAACCACGTGCTTTTATCAATGTTGAACAGGAGTTTGTCGATCTTAAATACGATAGAATTATCGTTGATTCCCGGGATATTATACCGGTCTTTCATTATGGTAAAGACTATTCCTTTTTTAATCAGGATTTAATCAGGACCAGAAGAGCTAAGACCCAGTATGGGCTGGAATATACTAAAGGGCAGCTCCATTTAAATGGATTATACACAAATAATAAGACTGATGATATTGAAATTAAAGGGCGCTGGTGTAAATTGACAGACAGTACGGATTTTATTTTAAAATCTAGCTTTAGTTCTAATAGTGATCTACAAGATTATGAAATAGGGATTAAATATTATCAATATGCCTACACGATTGGTTTTGGCCGGGGTGAAATTGCAGAACAGGATTATCTTTATCTTGATAATAGTTATGAGCTTACTTTTGGTGAGAATTTGATAACTGGTGAGACTGACTTGCTTTTTCCCTTTGGTATTAATCAGGCAAAAATTTTGACCAGCCAGCAGGCCAGCTACACGATAAGCGACAAGTGGAGGATAAATCCTACTTTTGTTTATAATAATAGCAAATTGATGGAATCCCCTATTATTTACAGGGGCCAAAAACCTGATCCTTTTGTAGAAAAGCAGTCTTCCCTTGAACTAGAGTACACATATAGATTTGTTGACTCAATAAAGATAATGAGTGTATTTCAGTTAACAGACATAGGGACATATCTTTTTGCAGATTATTATAATCAGGAGAAAGACCATTTGGCCTATGGGATAGGAACTCGTTCTAAGTTTAATCTACTAGGTTTTAAACCAGTCGACCTGAATTTCTATTATGCCTATGACCAGGAAGAAGAAAACCATCATTTAGGTATGGCTTTTGATTATTTATTTTGACTAATTGAGAGAAAAGATTAATATTATTATAGAGCTAGACCCTTTATATTTAGATGTGGATTTAAATATAAAGGGTCTTTTGATTAATTATGAAATTATAATTTCAATATAAGGTATAAAAAAACGGAAATTAAAACTTGACTTTTAATTATTCCTGTGTTAATCTATATTTAAAGTTAAATTTAAGTGGTTATCTTAAGGAATCGTTTTATATTGAAATTATATTTTAATAAATCTACTTATAAGAAATGTAAACTGATACTATTTTTTAAAAAAGGTGTGTGATTAATAATGGCAAATGAAGATTACATTAACCAGGCTGTAGTAAATGCTTTTAAAATACTTGAGCTATTCAATGAAAACAATATTCAGTATACCTCACAGGAAATAACTGACTTATTAGATATAAGTTCCAGTTCTGGATGGCGCCTGGTTCAAACATTAGAGCATATTGGTTATCTGAGAAAAGATGAAGATGATAAATACTCCCTGGGTTATAAAGGTCTGAATTTTGCAAAGATAATTCTTAATTCTCTAGAGGTGAGAAGAGTTGCTTTACCACATTTAAGGGAGCTGGCTGAGGATTTAAAACTTAATGTAAGTCTTGGAATATTAGGTAAAAATGAGGCCATCTATATTGTTCGAATTCCCAGCCCAGAAATCCCTGATACCAATTTTCATGTTGGACGGCGGGTACCACTTCATTGTACAGGATTAGGCAAGGTACTATTAGCCTATCAGAATGAAGAAGTTAAAAATTCAATCATTGAAAATATAGAGATAAAAAAACTAACGCAGAATACTATTGCCACTAAAGATGAATTAAAAAGTAACCTGGAAGAGGTTTATAAAAATGGTTACGCCTATGATGAAGAGGAGTTCATAGAAAATACTAGTTGTTTAGCAATGCCTATCTGGAATAATTCAGGAGAAATAGAGGCGAGCATTAGTGTTTCCAATAGGAAGTTATTCAGGAAACAGAAAATGAATTTAGAGGAGAATTTAGAGCGGTTGTCTCAGACAGCTAATAAGATTTCGCATAGTTTGGGGTATAGCTTATATAATCCTATTTAGGGCTGGATATATATTTTTAAAATAATAAAATTTTGTTTTGATAGAGGTGGTCATACTAATGGTCACCTATCAAATAATAATAATTTAAGAAGGAGGTATTACACATTAATATTTGATATAAAAGAATAAATTAAAATGAAGTAAAAATTAACAAGGAGGAGCAAAAAAATGATTAAAAAATCAATGTGTTCATTATTAATAATTATGTTAGGAATAGTTTTAATTGGTGGAGCGATAGCCTCAGCCAAATATCCTGAAAAGCCGATAACTATGATTGTAATGTATGGACCTGGTGGGAACAGTGATATTTTTGCTAGAACACTTGCACCTGGGTTAGAAGAATATCTCGGTGTAGATATAGTAGTCAAGAATGTTGATGGTGGAGGTGGAGCTTTAGGATTTAATGAGGCATATACAGCTAAACCTGATGGTTATACAGTTACAATTCCCAATAATGCTTTATTTACCTTAGAAGGTATGGGTTATGTAGGTTTTGGTTATGAAGATTTTGATATGCTTGCAAGGATTGTATTAGAAGATTATACTCTGACTGTAAATGCTGATGCTCCATGGGATGATTTTGATGATTTTGTTAAAGATGTTAAGGCTAACCCGGGAACCTATACAATTGCCAGTTCAGGAGTAGGGTCTTCCTCAGACATTGTTGCAAAGGTTTTACTGGACCAATTAGGATTGGATATGGATATAATTCCTTATGATGGTGGTACTGGTCCACTTACAGCAGTTATGGGCAAACATGTTGATGCATGTGTAAACTCACCTGGGGAAGTGATTTCTGCTGTAGAAGGAGGAGATGTAAAAACTTTGGCTATTTTAGGAGAAGAAAGGAATCACCTATTGCCTGATGTTCCTACATTAGAACAAATTGGTTATGATTTTGCTGTTAACCAGTGGAGAGGAATCGGTACTCCTGCAGGTGTAAGTGAAGAAGTAAAAGAAATATGGGCTGAAGCAATTGAACACGCAGTTAATAGTCCTGAGTTTATAGATATAATTGAAGAACAATGGGGCTCAACTATTAGTACTGCATATGGGGAAGAATTAGATGACTTTGTTGAAAGGATGGCAAATATTTTTATTCCATATGCAAGGGAAGCAGTTCAAAATTAGGATTAAGTTATACTTGAGGTATATATTATAATATATACCTCAAGTATATAAGATTTATAGCCCTGGGGGGGAGATAGTATTGAAATTAAAAGGTGAAAGTATTTTTAGTTTGGTATTAATAATATTTTTTTCATATATTAATTACGCATCTCGTCAACTTCCTTCTGTACAGGGGGGGGCAGCAGACGTTGGAGTGAATTTTTTTCCAATCTTAATTTCTTCCATGTGTATTATTTTAACAGGAATAACTTTTATATCAAGTTTAATCAAATCAAAAGAAGAGGTGAATAAACATGAGGAAGGAAAGAATAGTTTTTTAAGTACATTTTTAGTTGTTTCAAGTGTCGTGTTGATTTTAACATTTTACGTAATATTATTACCCAAAATAGGATTTATAATTTCTACTACACTATTTTTGGTCATGTTAACAGCCTTAATGTATAAATTCAAAACAAATAAAATGATTGGTATATCAAAGCTAATAAAATCTATAATATTTTTATTCACATTGGCTTTTATAGTCAATTTTATTTTTGCAAAAGTGTTCAAAATAATATTGCCTTAATGGCAAACGGGTAATAGTAATCTCGTATATATTAACAAAGGTATTTTATTATTAGTAGTTATATGTAATTTATTTTATCGAGGAGGATCATGTTATGTTAGGACATCTTACAGATGCATTTAGCTTGTTTTTTCAGTTTCAAGTTATAGTAGCTATTGGAGCAGGAACAATTTTAGGAATAATAATGGGGGCTATGCCTGGTTTAACTTCTACTATGGCAATTGCCATTTTGTTACCACTTACTTATGGTATGTCCCCTATTATGGGATTTGGAATGCTATTGGGGGCTTATTGTGGTGGTACTGCTGGGGGATCGGTTTCAGCAACATTATTAAAAATACCTGGGACACCATCATCAGTAGCAACTACATTTGATGCCTACCCTATGGCACAAAAAGGGGAAGCCGGGAAAGCTCTGGGTACATCTATCTTCGCATCCTTTGTAGGTGGAATTTTTAGTGCAGCAGTTTTAAGTTTGCTTGCACCACCAATTGCCCGGTTTGCATTAAGATTTGGTGCTGCTGAATACTTTTCCCTGGCTATTTTCGGCTTGACTATTATTGCATCTGTTTCACAGGGCTCATTGATAAGGGGTATTATTGCAGGTTTAATTGGTATTTTGGTAGCATCTGTTGGTACAGATCCAATAACAGGTATTACAAGATTTACTTATGGACAGCCAGCTTTGCTTTCTGGTATATCTTTATTACCCGCTTTAATTGGGCTTTTTGCTGTATCACAGGCTATGCAAGATGCAGAGAATATATTTAAAACTAATCAAACTTTTGTGCAGGAAAAAATAAAAGGGGCTTTTCCTCGAATATCAGAAGTAATTGAAAATTGGCGCATATTATTGACAAGTGCACTTATTGGTGGAACTGTTGGTGCTATACCAGGAGCAGGAGGAAGTATTGCTTCTTTTGTAGCTTATGATCAGGCTAAACGAATGTCTAAAACTCCTGAAAAATTTGGTAAGGGATGTATTGAAGGAGTTATTGCCTCTGAAACGTCTAATAATGCAATGACAGGTGGTGCGTTGATTCCAATGATGACTTTGGGTGTTCCTGGTGAGGCAGCATGTGCGGTTCTTATGGGTGGTTTATTAATTCAGGGGCTTCGTCCAGGACCTCTACTTTTTAGAGACCAACCTGCAATAGCTTATGGTATTTTTATGGCACTATTTGCTGCAAATATATTTATGTTTTTATTTCAATTTTATGGTATTAAATTTTTTGTAAAAATATTAAAAGTACCTAGAGAATACTTATCACCGATTATATTGATGTTTTGTGTAATAGGGGCTTATGGGGTAGGAAATAAGATATTTGATGTTTATCTACTTATTGGTTTTGGAATTTTAGGTTATTTTCTTTCCAAATATAATTTTGGAACTGCTCCAGTAGTTCTGGGTATGATCCTGGGAGGTATTGCTGAGAGTAATTTTAGGAGAGGTATGATATTATTTCGAGGTGATTGGACTGTATTTTTTACCCGTCCAATTAGTTTATTATTTTTAATCCTTTCTTTGATTTCTCTTTTAATCCCGCTGATTCGTAAAAAAAGGGATAATAAAAAGGGACTTGTTTAGATATAATTTTATACTTTATAATAATATTTTTACAATAATTTTACCTTAGAAAGGAAGATACCACCAATGATAAAATCACCTGAAATAGTTGATATAAAAGTTTTCCCTGTGGCAGGCAGGGATAGTATGTTATTAAATTTAAGTGGAGCCCATGCCCCTTATTTTACCCGAAATATTGTTATTTTGACAGATACTAATGGTAATAAAGGCGTTGGAGAGGTTCCAGGTGGAGAAAAGATTTGTCAAACATTAGAGGATTCAGCAGAGTATCTGATAGGAAAATCTATTGGCAATTATAAAAACATATTGAATAAAGTTCAAAAAGTATTTAATGATAGGGATGCTGGTGGCCGTGGTTTGCAAACCTTTGATTTGAGAACTACTGTTCATGTTATCACAGCACTGGAAGCAGCTTTTTTAGATTTATTGGGTAAACACCTGGATGTTCCGGTTGCTGCATTATTGGGTCAAGGTCAACAGAGAGAGGCAGTTAAAATTTTGGGATATTTATTTTATATCGGTGCTCCCGATAAGACCGATTTGCCTTATTATTGTGAGCCAGATGCAGATAAAGAATGGTATAAACTCCGTCATGAAGAAGCCATGACTCCAGAAGCCATAGTTAGACTGGCAGAAACCTCTAAAGAACTGTATGGTTTTAAAGACTTTAAACTTAAAGGAGGTGTTCTGGAAGGAAAAGAAGAGATGGAAGCTATTAGGGCTTTAAAGAAAAAATTCCCCGAGGCTAGAATTACATTAGATCCTAATGGGTGCTGGTCTTTAAAAGAGGCTGTTGATTTATGCCGGGATATGCATGGTGTTTTAACCTATTGTGAAGATCCCTGTGGAGCTGAAAAAGGTTTTTCGGGTAGAGAAATTTTGGCTGAATTTAGAAAAGCCACCGGGCTTCCTACGGCAACAAATATGATTGCAACTGACTGGAGACAGATGCAGCATTCAATAGCTTTAAATTCAGTAGATATTCCATTAGCTGATCCCCATTTCTGGACCCTGTCTGGTTCGGTACGAGTTGGACAGATGTGTAATGATTTTGGCTTGACCTGGGGTTCGCATTCTAATAATCACTTCGATATTTCTTTAGCCATGTTTAGTCATGTTGCAGCAGCAGTTCCTGGTGAAACTACAGCAATTGATACCCACTGGATCTGGCAGGAAGGAACAGAGAGATTAACAAAAGAACCCTTAATGATAGAAAATGGATATATACAAATTCCCCAGAAGCCAGGATTAGGGGTTGAGATAGATATGGAACAGGTACAAAAAGCCCATGAGTTATATTTGCAAGAAAATTTAGGTGCTCGGAATGATGCCACAGCAATGCAGTATTTAATACCTGGTTGGGAATTTGATAACAAAAAGCCCTGTCTACTTAGATAAGGAAAAAGATATTTAGAATATTAATTTGTAATTGATATTTGAGTCTAAAGGATGTGTTAATAATGAGTTTTGAAGTTAAAGGTATTATACCAGCTATGGTTACACCTATGGATAAAGATGGTAATATAAGCAAAAAGGCTTTAAGACAACTTACTAATTATTTGATAGAAGGAGGTGTTCATGGTTTATTTCCGGCAGGGAGTACAGGGGAGTACTATGGTTTAACTATAGCACAAAAAAAAGAGGTAATAGAGACTGTTATAGATGAAGCAAATGGTAGAGTACCTATTTATGCTGGTGCAGGGATGATTACTACTAAAGATACTATTGAAGTAACCAAAATGGCAGAAGATATAGGTGTTGATGCTGTCTCGATACTTACGCCGATGTTTATTAGACCTAGTGAAGATGAGCTTTATAATCATTATAAAACGATTGCTAACAGTGTAGATATTCCTGTTCTGTTATATAATAATCCTGCACGTACTGGTGTTAATGTTAGTGCTCGATTAATAGAAAGAGTAAGTAAAATAGAAAACATAGTAGGGATAAAGGATAGTAGTGGGGATATGACCCTAACAGGTGAATTTATTCGTAGGACAGGTGATGACTTTAATGTATTGATTGGAAAAGATACCTTAATTTTAAGTGGACTTGTATATGGCGGAAAAGGTGCAATAAGTTCAACAGCTAATTTGGTTCCAGAATTGATTGTCAAAATATATGAAGAATACGTTAAAGGTAACTTGGAAGAAGCTTTAAAAGCTCAATATGAATTAGCTCCACTTCGTTTAGCCTTTAATATGGGTACTTTCCCAATAGTGATGAAAGAAGGATTAAAACTTATGGGAATTGATGTAGGCAATACTTTAGAACCTGTAGAACCTTTGGAGAAAAATGAACTAAATATGTTAAAAAAGATCTTAGAAAATATAGGTGTTCTTTAGTATATTTTATTATATTAAATAAAATTATTAACCTTTAAAGGAGTGGATATTTATTATGAATAAAAAGATAGGTTTTATTGGATTAGGAATTATGGGTAAACCCATGGCCAAGAATTTAATTGATGCTGGTTATGACTTGATAGCTTATGATCTTAATGAAGATGCAGTCAACGAGATGGTAGACTATGGTGCAGAAAAAGGGAGTTCTCCCAAAAACATAGCAGAAAATAGTGAGGTTATTATCACCATGCTGCCTAATTCACCACATGTTAAAGCAGTAGTCTTAGGTGAAAATGGGGTAATAGAAGGGGTTAAAAAAGGACAGGTATTAATAGATATGAGTTCCATAGCCCCGCTAGTTTCCCAGGAAGTGGCTGCAGAGTTGGAGAAAAAAGGAGTCGAGATGTTAGATGCCCCAGTTAGTGGTGGCCAGGAAGGTGCTGAAGCTGGAACAGTAGCTTTTATGGTAGGTGGCAAAGAAGAGGTATTTGAAGAAAACAAAGCAATTTTAGAAGTAATGGGTGGTAGTGTTACCCTGGTAGGTGGTATAGGTGCTGGAGAGACAACTAAATTAGCCAATCAGGTAATTGTTGGTATCAATATAGCAGCAGTAGCAGAGGCTTTAAGTCTGGGTAAAAAAGCAGGAGTTGACCCTGAAAATATCTTTAATGCCATTAGAGGGGGACTGGCCGGGAGTAAATGTATGGAAGATAAGGCACCCCGGATGTTAAAAGGTGAATATGACCCAGGATTCAAGATGAAATTACATGTTAAAGACCTGACAAATGCCTTTGAAACTAGTAGAGAATTGCATTCATATATGCCTTTAACAGCACAGGTTATGGAAATGATGCAGAAATTATTAAATGACGGCCATACAGAAGTAGACCATGGTGGTTTAGGATTATTCTATGAGCAGCTAAACAATATTTCTTTAAAAAAGGATTAAATAGAATAAGCTAATGAAGGGATAATATATAAGTTGCGTAGTTGTATTATAATACGACTACGTGATTTTAATTCTATATAAATATAAAATACTATTTAAAAGCTAGGGTGATAGTTATGAAAAAGAGTGGAACACCTGTTATTACGGATATGAAAGTTATACCCGTTGCTGGCTATGACAGTATGTTATTATCCTTGAGCGGTTGCCATAGCCCTTTTTTTACCAGAAATATTGTTATTTTGGAGGATAACTCCGGAAATATTGGTTTAGGGGAAGTACACGGCAGTGATGATATTGTCAAGGTATTAGAATCATATAAACCCCATGTTGTAGGTGAGGAGATTGGAAAATACAGAAATATTATATATAATTTAAGAACTACTAGAAAAAATGATGGTGATAATGGTGAAGGCTTGCAGAGCTTAGATTTAGATAACTTAAAATTTGTTGTCCATGCAGAAATTGCAGTTGAAGCTGCTTTGTTAGATCTATTAGGTCAATTTATGAATTTGCCTGTAGCTGCTTTACTTGGCGATGGTATGCAGAGGGATAAGGTGTTGACATTAGGTTATCTATTTTATATACATGATAAAAATAAAGTTGATCTACCATATATAGATGAAAGTAATAGTAAAGACCCTTGGTTTAAAAGAAGGAGGAATGTGGCCCTAACAAAAGAAGCAATGGTTGAAGAGGCCCAGGCCGCAAAAGAACGCTATGGATTTAAAGATTTTAAATTAAAAGGTGGGGTTTTAGAAGGTGAGCAAGAAATTGAAACTGTTTGTGCCTTAAAAAAGGCCTTTCCAGAGGCACGGATTAATATAGACCCTAATGGTGCCTGGTCATTAAAGGAAGCTGTCAATCTATGTAAAGACATGAAAGGTATTTTGTCATATGCAGAAGATCCATGTGGACCAGAAAAGGGATTTTCAGGTAGAGAAGTAATGTCTGAATTTAAAATGGCAACTGGTTTGCAGACAGCAACAAATATGATTGCAACAGATTGGCGTCAATTCCATCATTCTATTGTTTCGAAAGCAGTAGATATTCCCCTGGCAGATCCTCACTTCTGGACAATGAATGGTTCTGTAAGGGTTGCCCAGCTTTGTAATAACTGGGGTTTAACCTGGGGCTCACATTCTAATAATCACTTTGACATTTCTCTAGCTATCTTTGCTCATTGTGCAGCTGCAGCTCCAGGAGAGATTACAGCTATGGATACACACTGGATCTGGCAGGATGGGCAATATCTGACTAAAGATCCACTCGAAATTAAAGATAGTTACATTAAAATACACGATAAACCTGGGTTAGGACTTGAAATTGATATGGAGAAAGTTATGGAAGCTAACAAACTGTATAAAAAATTAGATTCAGGGGATAGAAATGATGCAATTGCCATGCAGCATATTATTCCGGATTGGAAATTTGACAGTAAAAAACCATGTTTAGTAAGGTGAAATATGACAGGGATGACAGGGGGACGTTTCGTTTATGACAAACGAAACGTCCCCCTGTCACGTCTGATTTTTTGTATACTATTAATTAATTCACCACATAATAATAAAAAATATTAAGGTGGTGTGATTATGAAAGAAAGAATTGCTGTTGAAGATAAGCTATCTGAAGTTTCACAGGAATTAAAAACCTTTGGTTATGAAGTTGTAGATCTTGATAATACTAATCTAGCTGATGTGAATGCAGTTGTAATCTCTGGTATGGATAAGAATACTATGGATATGTCAACAATCCAAACTAATGCACCGATTATAAATGGACGGGGTATGACAGCAGTACAGATTAGAAATGAGATAGATAAGAGGAAAATAAAAAACTAGGGTTTTTCTAAATGTAATGAATGAAGTGGAATTTATCATATTTTTGTATGACGAATTCCACTTTTTTAAAATTAGTTTTTATTCCTTGATACTTTTAAATACCTCTTTTACAGAGATTATATCCTTTATTTTTTCGATGCCTTTTCCAGTAAAGAAGACACCTCTGTTCTGATCGCCATTTCGGGCCCGGATCAGGGCCTCTTTGATACAGAACTTTTTATTACAGTGTTTCAGGCAATTAGTACAGTTCTCTGGGGCTGGTGCCTGATTATTAAGGATAAGTTCAGAGAATTTACTCTTGATAGCATTAGCAGGGAAACCTGCAGAGCTCATTATTGTGATTACATCTGATTCTTTAGCTTTGACCAGAAGTTCTTTGAAAAAGTCAGATACATCAGATTCCAGGGTTGCCAGGAACCTTGTCCCCATCTGGACACCATCTAACCCTTTATCAAACATTTTTTTAATATCATCATTTGAAACTATATCACCAGCAGCAATAACCGGGATGCTGAGTTTTTCCTTGATTTTTTTAACAATATCCCAGCTGTCTTTATCTGTTCCCAGATGGCCTCCGGCATTACCCCCTTCTACAACAACGGCAGCCGCTCCAAGTTTTTCTGATATTCGGGCCAGTTTCATTGATGAGACAATTGGTACAATAGGTACATTGTGTTTTTCTCCTATTGCAAACATATCTCTGGAGAAACCAGCACCAGATATAACCAGGTCAATGCCTGATTCAATTGAACTTTTTAGTAAGTCAAGAAAACCAGTGAAGGCATACATTATATTAACACCCAGTATACCATCTGTTAGCTGACGTGCTCTGGTAATTTCGGTCTTTAATTCATCTATACTCAGGGCTGAACCACCTATTACCCCGATACCACCTTCATTAGCAACAGCACTGGCCAGTTTGGCCATAGATACCTTAATAGCCATACCACCCTGTATAATCGGGTAGTCTGGTTTAAGTCTTCCGATCTTTAATTTTGGGAAATTCATTAATCATCCTCCTGCAGTAATGTTATTTTGAGTTTAATACCTTTTATTACGCTTTATTACGCTGTTTTTCTATTATTTCCATTAATATAAACAACTATAACAAGTCTAACACAAATTTGTGATATTATCTAGTTATTATGTGCTTTTATAAGTGGTATAAAGCAAATTAAATTAAGAAACGATTTACATTTAAGTGTATAATATGATAAAATAAATAAAGATATTTTAAATAGGTATTACGTCCTAAGATGATATAGTTGACTTATATAATTCATAGCTGGGGGAATAATATGTTAAAACCTGATTCAAATAGTAAATTATTATGGATAGCTAAGGATTGGGACAATGATGCTTTTAGAAGTTTTGTAAATGAATTTATTAAAGAAAATACTATCGGAAGAATTGTTTATAACAAACGCAATTCCTTAATCCATATTAAAAGTAATATTCATAAAGGTATTGAAGAAGATATTATAGCTAAAGAATTTAGATTAAAAAGAAAGTATGACCAATTAAGATTTTGTTTTCTTAATTCAAAAGCTGTGCGTTCTCTAAAAATTGCTTTAGCTTTGGAGGAGATAAGTATTAAGACACCAAAACCAGTGGCAATTATAGAAAAAAGGGGTAAATTTAATAAAATACTTTATAGTTATTTTATTACCGAATATATTGACTATGATTATAATTTATTAGATATCGTTAAAGATAGTAATCACCCCTTAAGGGAAGAGGTCATTAATTTTTTGCCTCAGATTGCTCAAAACATAAGTAAGATACATGAAGCGGGAATAGTTCATAATGATTTGCATGCTGGTAATATATTGGTACATAATATAGCAAAAAATCCTGAATTTTATTATATTGATTTGAATAGGGGGCGGATTAAGAAGGAATTAAGTATGAAGGCAAGATTAAAAGACTTATCACGTTTTAAATTAAATAAAGATGAGTGGAAGGTATTTATGAAGAATTATGCTCCCAATAAGCATAAGGATTTATTAAGCCTAATGCTTAGACAACGGGAGAGAAGAAAGAGATTTCTTCAACTTAAGAGAAGGCTAAAAAGGATTTGTGGAAAAGTTAAATATAAGTTATAGGAGGAGTTTAAACTGGTTATCAATTCAGAAAGGTTAAGTAGTAATTTAGATAAAGCAATTTATTTTAATTTAATGTTTATGATGTTTAGTTCGGCAATATCTATTGCAGGTTCGAGTATAGGATTAGGTCTTGCCTTTATATGTTGGATTTTAAAGATGATGATTAATAAAGAGTTTGGTTTTGTTTCCAATCCACTTAATAAACCCATTGGAATATTTTTATTAACTATGATAATTTCTTTTTGGGGGAGTTATAATCTTATAGAAAGTTTAAAAGAGATAGAGAGTTTTTTAATTGTATTTATACTTTATTATTTAATTATTAATAATGTTTCAAGCATGAAGGAAGTAAAGAATCTCTTTAATATGGGTTTGCTTTCTATTACTATATCTTCTTTATATGGGCTTTTCTATCAACATTATTATTTAGGAATGAGTAGGTTAGATTCTACATTCATGGCTTTGGATTTTGGGGCTTTGCTTTTAACATATCTATTATTTAGTGTAATTTATTTTCTGTTTGATAATGCCTTGATAAAAGATAGAATTAAATATGGATTACTAATTCCAATATTGACTTTAACCTTAATTTATAATAAATCTCGGGGAGCTTGGTTGGGTTTTGTTGGAGCTGCAGTTATTAGCCTATGGATTTATAGAAGAAAATGGGTACCAATTTTATTAATTGTAGTACTTTTGGTAGTTGTCCTTGCCCCTAATAATATTCAAGAACGAATTAAAAGTATCGTTGATTTGCAAAATAATAAAAGTAATTTAGGGAGATTAGCTCTTTGGAAGGGAGCCTTTTTAATCTTCCGGGATTATCCATTTAATGGTATTGGCTTAGGAAACTTTCGAGAGGTATATATGACACATTATAAGCAGCCCAATACAACAGCTAATTCTCATGCCCATAATAATTTTTTGCATTTCTTAGCTGAAACAGGCATTATTGGTTTAGCAGGATTAATTTACTTATTATATTCCATTTTAAAATATCTATATCTTAATTATCTTCAGATTGAAAATATATCTGCCCGTTTATTTGTTTTAAGTACATTTAGTAGTGTAATAGGTACTTTTATTATTCAGGGATTTACTGAGACTAATTTTAGCAAAGCAGTAGTAGGACGTACTATTTGGTTTATAATAGCTTTAGCTTTTATTATAATTCAATTGTCAAATAATAATCCAATTAATAGAACAGGTAATAATCTGTGAGTAAAGCCAGGTTATAATATTTAATAGGGATAAGGGAGAAAATATGGAACTAAATGAAAAAGATTATAATGAGAAAATAAAGATTTTTTATTATAATAGTTTAAATAATACTTTACTTAATAAAAGTATAAAATGTTTAAAAGATAATAATTGTTCATTTAAACTTATTAAGGCGGCAAAAGGGAGAGAAGTATTTAAGATAAATCTTGAACAAGAAAATTATTATCTTAAAAAGTATAGTTATCAGAGATTTAGTAAAAAATTTAAAAATTTGTTTAGATCTGCACCGGCACTTAGGGCTTTAAAGATTACTAAAAAATTAGTGGATAAGGAAATTTCTGTAGTAGAACCAATTTTAGCTGTTATTTATAGACGCAATTTATGGACAGCAGATAGTATTTTTGTTACGAAAGATTTCGGAGGAGTAGATTTACAAGATTTTTTAGCATATGGAGATTATGACTTAGATTTTAAAAGACAAGTAGTTAGGGAAGTAGCACGAATATGGGCTGGATTTTATAAAGGTAATTTCTTAAATGGCGATCCTAATTTAGCCAGCATTTTAATAAAGCATAATAATGCAAGTTTTGAGCTTGGTTTAGTAGATGTAGATAATGTTCGTTCTCTTTCATTTTTGTCCTGGAAACTGGTTGTTAAAAATTTAATAGAGTTCAATGCCCATAGCTACTCTGGTTTATATAAAATGAAGGGGAAAAAGCTAGATCAGGAAGACCGTTTTTTGTTTCTGGAAGAATTTATAAAAATTTACGGGAAAAAGGAGATTAATATAAAAGAGTTAGCTGATTATATTGGGAAAAAAACTATCAAACGGTTGACTGATTGGGGCAAACAGGATTTAATACTTAATGATAAAAGATTGAGTCAATTTTTATAAATATCAGTTGTTATATATGATGGATAGGAGTTTATAGTTGTGAAAATAGCCTTAGTACATAAAAAATATACAACCCACGGAGGAACTGAAAGATATATGGTTGGATTATCTCATTTTTTAGCCAAAGAAGGTCACGAGGTTCATGTGTTTACTGGATTCTGGGATGAAAAGGTTGTTCATGAAGATATAAAGTTTCATAAAGTTTCGTTTTGGGGTAAACACTTAGGTGTCTCTAAGTACATTTTTGCTAAAAATGCCTATAAAAAGGTTTATAAATACGACTTTGATATTGTGCAAACTTTCTCTAGAGTAGGATTTGGAGATATAATTAGGATTGGTGGGGGTTGCCATGAAAATTATGTTAAAAAATTGTTAGCTAGTATAGATAACCCATTATACAGGCTCAAAAAAAAACTACAATATCAGATTTCTATAGATGATTATTTAACTAGATATTATGAGGTAAAAGATTTTAAAGCAGAAAACTATAAGAAAATCGTAGCTGTTTCGCAGATGGTAAAAGATGAAATAATAAATAGATATCAAGTGCCACCTGAGGATATTTTTGTAAATCACAATGGTGTTGATATTGAAAAATTTCATTTGAGAAATAGAGAAAAATATAGAAAAATAATAAGGAGCAAACATGGATTAAATGAAAATGAATTTGTCTTATTATTTTTGGGGACAGGCTTTCAAAGGAAGGGTTTAAGATATATATTAAAGGCTATGGCTCAAATTGATAATGCTAAATTGCTAGTAGTAGGAAAAGGTAAGATTGATCGATTTAAAAAATTAGCAAAAAATTTAGGGATATTATCAAGGGTTATATTTGTAGGGCCTAGTTCTGAGGTTGAAGCATACTATGCTGCTGGAGATGTATTTGTTCTTCCTTCTATTTATGACCCCTGTGCTAATGTTTCATTAGAAGCGATGGCATCTGGGCTGCCATTAATTACTAGCAAATCAAATGGAGCCTCAGGTATTATAGACCATGGTAAGAATGGATTTGTACTTAATAGTGCTGATAATGTTGAGCAAATGATTGAATATATTAATGTTTTAAAGGATTCTAGTTTATGTGTACAAATGTCGAAAGTTGCAAGAGAAAAAATGTTAAACTATACGAAAAAAAATAACCATGATAAGATGCTAAGCATTTACTATAAAATAGCAAATCGATAGGATATGGGTGATTTGGGTTTAAAAGAAGAGACAAACAGAAAGGTATGGCGGTGACTTAATTGAATATTATATATGTTTATGGAAGAGATTGGCCAAGCGAAAAAGCTGGAATAAGCTTTTCGACTTATACTGCCTATGGAATGGCAGAATGCGATTTGAAAAACAATGTTGATTTGATTTTTGCTAAGAATACCGAATTAGATTACCAAGAAGTTTTGCGAAATTATTTTTTATTAGAGCCTCTTTCGAATTTTAAAGTTCACTTAATTGAAACAGAAACTTTATTTAGTGAAACGACTAAGTTTTATTTTAAAGCATTTAGTAAAATTAAAGAGTTATTAAAACAAAAAAAAATAGATGCAATTATAACCAGAACAGTTAAATTTTTACCTTTTTTATATATGATTAAGAAATTATATAATATCAAAGTATTTTTTGAAGCACATAGTTTTTATTTAGATCCTAAGTTAAAGGATGAGTATGACAGAAAGAAAGAGTATATATATCAGAAATTAACCTTACCTAGGATTGATGGGATAATATGTCATCAGAGTGTTATAAAGAACTTATATCAAGAATATATTCCAGATCAAAATTATGCAGTAATAACTTATGGGTTTAGGGAAACAACCCAGTTAAATGAAATTTGGAAGAATAATTACATTGGCTATATTGGGTCATTGTATGATGATAAAGGAGTACAGGATGTTTTATATGCTTTAAAACAAATAGAAGATCATACGTTAAAATTATTAATTGTGGGAGGGCGTTCACATAGAGTAGAAAAATATTGTAATTTAGCGAAGAAATTAGAAATTGAAGATAGGGTTGAAATTACTGGCTGGGTTGATCGTAGTAAAGTGGAAGACTATTTAAAAAAAATTAAGATTGGACTTGTACCAGTTCGAGATACATTTCACGGTAGATATCTTACTTGTCCAACAAAAATATTCAATTATTTTTCTCATGGTATTCCTGTAATAGGTAGCAATTTACCAACAGTTCGGGAAATTGTGACTGACAAATGTGGACTTTTTTATGAGAATGGTAGTATTCAAGAATTGATAGAAGTCATTAATAAATTGAATTCATCTCCAGAGCTTTTAAATCATTATTCAAAAAATATTTTAGATAGGGCTGAAGAGCTATTATTTAAAAAGAGAGGTCAAAAATTCATTGAATTCATGAAAAATTGTTAGATTACTAGAGAAATAATAAAGTAAAATTTAAGTAATGCTAAAAACTTGGAGGTATATTTATGATAGATAATATTCTTTTTATTAATACGGGTACTGGCTGGGGTGGTTTAGAAAAATGGCATTATCAAACTGCTTTAGAATTAAAAAAAAGGGACTATAAAATTTTTATATTGGCAAAAGAAAACACTACTTTTTATGATAGGTGTAAAAGAACTAATTTCAAAATTGAAAAAATGAAACATATAGCTGATGCAACATTTATAAACCCAATTCGAGTGCATTGGTTAGTTAAATATTTAAAAAGGAATAATATAGATGCTGTGTTTTTAGCTCAATCATCTCATTTTAAATATGGTTCACTATCTGCTAAATTAGCTGGAGTAGAAAAAATTATTTACCGTCGTGCTTTAGCTAAACCAGTGAAAAACAAATTTTACAATAGGTTTTTGTTAAAATATTGTATCAGTGATTTTATGTCTATTTCTAAGATGACTAGGGATGAAAATTTGAAAAATCTTCCTGCGGATTGTTTACCAAACGAGAAGATAAAGTTAATATATAAAGGTGTAAAAAAAGATAAATTTATTGCCCCTGAAATCAAATCTGATATTAGAAGAGAATTTGGTATTAGAGATGACGAATTAATAATTGCTAATATCGGAAGACTTTGCAGGCAAAAAGCCCAGCAGTATTTAATTGAAGCCTTACCTCAAGTTTTAGAAGTACATGAAAAGATTAAAGTGCTAATAATAGGGGGCAAAGGTGGGAAAGAGGAATTATATAAATCAAAAGTAAAAAAATTAGGAGTAGAAGATAAGGTTATTTTTACTGGTTTTAGAGAAGATATTCCATCAATATTAAAGCAAATAGATTTCATGGTTCATACTGCGATTTATGAAGGTGGTTCTCCCTGGGTAATCTTAGAGGCAATGATGGCAGGGGTACCAATAGTAACAACTAAAGCTATTACTATTCCTGAATTTGTTATAGATGGAGAGACTGGTTATTTAGCAGAGGATAAAAATCCAGCTGATATTGCTAAAAAAATAATTAAGATGATTAATAATCAAGAGAGAGAAAAAATGGGGGAACGGGCCTTTGAGATAGCCCAGGATAATTTTTCATTAAAGAAAATGATTGATGATATAGAAGATAAAATATTAAAAAGGTAATTAATAATGTCTAAGATAAGTGGTTGGTTCTTATTAATCTTGCATGAGTTTTTTTCCTGTGATATAATATTGCTAGCTGTGTTAAAATGATTGGATATATATTTTGGGATAACTGTTTTGAGAAAGAGGTGAAATAAATGAATAAAGGGATTCATCCAGAACTTCAGGATACAACTGTTGTTTGTGCATGTGGTGCTGAGTACAAGACTAAATCTACTAAAGAGAATATACATGTTGAGGTATGTTCTAACTGCCATCCTTTTTATACTGGTAAACAGCGTAAAGCTGCTAAGGGTGGTAGGATTGAAAGATTTAATAAAAAATATGGCCTCTCTGAGGATGAATAGAGGATCGGCAGGGTTGATGGGCAGGGCTTGATAGAGCTCTGCTTTTTTTATAGAAGGTGTGTAATTGAGATAAATGAGAGGTGAAAAAAATGAGTAAAACAAATTATGGGGGACAGGCGGTTATTGAAGGTGTTATGATGATGGGCAAGGATAAGGTAGGTATTGCTGTCCGCCGTTCACCTGATGATATAGTAATAGAAGAGAGGGAATTAAAACCTCTTGATAAAAGGTTTTCTTTTCTGAAATGGCCCTTTATCAGGGGTGTTGTTAGTCTCTTCAGGACATTAATTATTGGTTTAAAGGCCTTAAATTTCTCTGCAGAACAGGTTATGGAGGAGGAAGGAGAGGAGATTAAACCACTGGAATTGGCTTTAAGTATGCTGCTGGCCTTTTCTTTTGCTATCTTGCTCTTTGTTGTACTTCCAGCGGGAATTATTCATTTTATACAGGGGTATATTGACAATAATATTATACTAAATCTCTTTGAGGGTATAATTAAAATTACTACCTTTCTCGGGTATTTATTTATTATATCCCGCTTTAATGATATAAAAAGGGTTTTTCGCTACCATGGTGCTGAACATAAGGTTATCTTCAATTATGAATCAGGCCAGGAGCTTTCTGTTAAAAATGCCCGCAAATTTACGACTTTTCACCCCCGCTGTGGGACTAATTTTTTATTTATAGTTATTCTATTAAGTATCTTTTTCTTTTCATTCTTTGGACGCCCACCCCTTTTACAGAGAATCCTGTATCATATTATGCTTCTTCCTGTTATTGCCGGGACATCATATGAGATTATTAAATTATCAGGTAAAGATAGTGTTAACCCATTTATAAAATTAATAGCAACACCTGGGCTGTGGGTACAGAGATTGACTACAGCTGAACCAGATGATTCCATGCTGGAGGTAGCTATCCTTGCCTTGAAAACTGTCCTGCCTAATGATGAAAGGGATGAGGAAAATGAATAATATGGATTTAATAGAAAAACTCGATAAACTCCAGAATGATTACCAGGAACTGAATAAGAGGATTAGTGACCCGGAGGTTATCAATGATACTAACCAGTATCAAAAACTATTAAAAAAACATGCTAAATTAAAGAAGGTAGTAGATAAGTATAAACATTATAAAGAAATCCTGGCTGGTATTAAAGAAGCCCGGGATATATTGGAAGGTGAGGAAGAAGCAGATGTCTGCGAACTGGCTGAATTGGAACTGGCTGAGCTGGAACCAGAGCAGGAGAAACTGGAAGAAGAACTCCCGGTAATGCTTCTTCCTGAAGACCCCAATGATGAAAAGAATGTTATTGTGGAAATCAGGGCCGGAGCCGGTGGTGATGAAGCCGGTCTCTTTGCTGCTGACCTATATCGTATGTATTCCCGTTATGCTGAAAAACAGGGCTGGAAGGTTGAAGCAATGGGCTCTAATTCTTCTGGTATCGGTGGTTTTAAAGAAGTGATTTTTACTGTTGAGGGAACAGATGTCTTCCACAGATTAAAATATGAGAGTGGGGTCCATCGTGTTCAACGGGTACCTGCTACGGAATCCAGTGGGAGGATTCATACCTCAACAGCAACTGTGGCGGTTCTGCCAGAGGCAGAGGAGGTAGAACTGGAGATAGATCCCAATGAATTAAAAATAGATGTCTATCGTTCAAGTGGACCTGGTGGTCAGAGTGTTAACACCACAGACTCTGCTGTCAGGATTACCCATGAACCGACTGGTCTGGTTGTTTCCTGCCAGGATGAAAAATCCCAGCATAAGAATAAGGCCAAGGCTATGAGGGTGTTAAGAGCGCGTTTAAAAGAAAAATATGAACAGGAACAGCAGGCTGAAATAGATGAGGCCCGTAAGAGTCAGGTAGGTACTGGGGAGAGAAGTGAAAAAATCAGGACATACAACTTTCCACAGGGTCGGGTTAGTGATCATAGAATAAACCTGACTGTCCACAAACTCGAACAGATACTCGGTGGGGATTTAGATATTGTTATTGAAGAATTGATCAAAGAGGATACGATGAAAAGGCTGCAGAAGGTGTAAGTAGTGAATATCAAAGAAATATTAACTGCAACCATAGATTTTTTTAAAAAACACAAGATACCTGATCCCAGACTTGATGCAGAGGTATTACTGGGCCATCTTCTGGATATTGAGCGGATCCAGCTCTATGTTAAATATGACCTACCTTTAGAGCCTCAAGAGGTAGCTGCTTACCGGGAACTAGTAAGAAAAAGGGCAGAACGTGTTCCAGTTGCCTATTTGACCGGAGAAAAGGAGTTCATGTCACTTCCTTTAGTAGTGAACGAAAATGTCCTGATACCAAGACCAGAGACAGAGCTGTTGGTTGAATATGTTATAGATTATTGCCAGGACAAGGAGATTGACGGGCCGAATATAGTTGATGTCGGAACAGGCAGCGGGGCTATTGCAGTTAGCCTTGCTCATTATTTACCTGCTGCCAGGGTCCTGGGAATTGATCTTTCTGCTGAAGCACTGGCAGTTGCCCGTTTAAATATTGATAAATTGGGATATACTGGACGTGTAAAGGTTATTAAAGGTAATTTGTTGAAACCACTTCTAAAAATGGAAAAAGATAATGTGGATATTATAGTTTCTAATCCCCCCTATATACCCAGGAATGAACTGGGAAATCTTTCACCTGAAGTAAGACAGGAGCCCTGGATGGCACTGGATGGTGGAAAAGATGGACTAGATTATTACCGCCAGTTAATCAAGCAGGCTAAAGCTGTACTGGTCAGGGGAGGTATAATTGTGCTTGAAATTGCCTATAATCAGGGGAAAAGTGTAGTAGCTCTTTTTGATGATAATTGGGAGGATATTAAAGTAAAAAAGGATTATGCTGGATCTGAGCGGCTCATTACAGCTGCTTTAGTTTAGAGGTGTAAGAGAATGGACTATACAACAGTACTGGAAAAAATAGATGAAAGTTTACTGGATATAAATAAGATAGATAGCTTAAAAAGACACAGGGTTATCAAGATGGCTGCAGCCCTCCTGCAGCAGGGGGAGCTGGTGGCCTTCCCGACAGAGACTGTTTATGGACTGGGGGCAGATGCAGGCAGTGGAGAAGCTGTGGCCAGGATTTTTCAGGTCAAAGGGCGTCCCCAGGATAATCCCCTGATAGTACATATTGCTGGTAAAAAGCAATTAGTTGATATTACGGTTAATAACTTATCTGCTACAGCAGAAAAATTGATTGAGCGCTTCTGGCCGGGACCATTAACACTGATTATGGAGAAAAGCCCACTTATAGCAGCGGAAACAACAGCTGGATTGGCAAGTGTTGCGGTTAGAATGCCTTCCCATCCGGTAGCCCTGGCTTTGATCGAGGAGAGTGGTTTTCCCCTGGCGGCACCAAGTGCTAACAGATCAGGGGCTCCAAGTCCAACTCTAGCCGGGCATGTCCTGGATGATTTAAAAGGAAGAATTCCTCTGATAGTAGGTGGTGGGCCCTGCAGTATAGGTGTTGAATCTACTGTGCTTGATGTCAGGGGGAATCAACCGCTTATTCTACGTCCAGGCGGGATTAGCCGTGAAGAAATTGAAGAAGTCCTCGGCTATCATATATCTTCAGCAGGGGCTATCAGTAAGGATTCCAATAAAAAACCTGCCTCTCCAGGTATGAAGTACCGACACTATTCGCCAGAAACACCGGTTTACTTAAAAAAATTAAGTGCTGATACTATGGCTGCTGAGCTGGCTAAGTACCAGGGGGAAGCTGTCGCCTTTCTAATTACCGATGAAACTGCTTGTGGTCTCACAGCTGTGGCAGAAGAACTGCTGGAAGATAAGGTGTTTATGACAATGGGTTCCAGATATACCCCGGAGAGATATGCCTCACAGGTCTTTGCTGTTCTACGTAAGCTAGACAGGCTTGGTTTGACCAGGATTATTGCTGAGGAAATACCGGAAAGAGGTTTAGGTGCTGCGGTAATGAACCGTCTACAGAAAGCCAGTCTTAAGGAATAGGGAGTACTTAGAATAGAGCCCTGTAAGCTGACATACATATATATTATTTAGATAAAGAAAGATATCGTTGTTTTTAAGATTAATTTATAGGGAGCTGAAGGTATTGAGTCTTTTGGAGACGCTTACCCTGGCAATTGCCCTGGGCACAGATGCCTTTTCCGTTGCTATTGTCTGTGGGGTACAACAATTTAAGACTAAAAGTATTATTCAGATAAGCCTGATTATAGCTGCTTTTCATATTATAATGCCGCTAACTGGGTTTTATGGAGGGAGATTTATTCAGGACCTCTTAATTTCTATTTTTAATTTAAAGGGGAGTATAGACAGGGTTTTTAATATTATTGGTGCAGGTCTGTTATTATTAATAGGTATCTATATGGTTCTTGAAAAATGGCTTGATACCAGAGATGATATCTGCAATTTTAAGCTGAGCGGCTGGGGAATGATAGTACTGGCTTTCAGTGTCAGTATTGATTCATTATCTATTGGTATTAGCCTCGGCATGCTGGGTGATATTACTCTTTTAGTGGTATTGGTAATTGGGAGTACAGCAGGTCTAATGATGGGAACAGGGCTTTATTTTGGTTCAAAGTTAGGCCATTTTCTAGGTGAAGAGGCTCAGTTTTTAGGCGGGATAGCCCTTATCTTTTTGGGACTGCACTTTGCTGGATTTATTTGAAATTAAAACAGAAGGAGTGGTAATGCTTGCCAGAGTTAGTATTTGTTTGTACAGGTAATACCTGCCGTAGTCCGATGGCAGAATATATCTTTCGCAAATTACTGGCTGAGGAGGGTTTGAAGAATTGGCAGGTAAGTTCAGCAGGTTTAATGGCCCTCCCAGGTCAGTCTATTAGTGCGATGGCTCGTAAGGTGATGGAAGAAGATGGGACAAAGGTTGATGGACACTTAAGTCGTTTGCTCAGCAGAAAGATCCTGGAACGGGCTGACGTGGTACTGACTATGACAGATCATCATCGTAAGATGATCTTGGACAGCTACCCTGAGTTCAGTAATAAAGTATTTACTATCAGGGGTTTTCTTGGAGAGAAAGGTAAGATAGATATAAGTGATCCATATGGACAGCCTGAGGAAAGGTATAGAGAAATCAGGGATGAAATAAAAAAAATCTCAAAAATGTTACTGGGTAAATTGAATTATTTTTCTTTAAAAGAAGAAGGTAATTTAAGAAATCTGGAGAATAATAAGCATAGAGGTGATAAAGTGAATATTGCAATAGGTTCAGATCATGCTGGATATGAATTCAAACAGGAGATTATCAAGTATTTGGAGGATGAAGGTTATCAGTATAAAGATATGGGTACTGATTCTACAGTGTCTATTGATTACCCTGATTATGGATATAAAGTTGCCTCTGCAGTTGCTGAAGGTGAATATGACAAGGGTATTTTAATATGTGGGACAGGTATCGGGATGTCCATTACGGCCAATAAGGTAAAAGGAATCAGGGCTGCCCTCTGTCATGATGTTTTCTCCGCCAGGGCAACCCGCAACCATAATAATTCCAATGTTTTAGCAATGGGGGCCCGTGTAATTGGAATTGGTCTGGCTCTTGAAATTGTTAAGACATGGTTAGGTGAGGATTTTGATGGTGGAAGACATCAGAGGAGAGTAGATAAGATGCATTCCATAGAAAGGGGAGAATATAAAGGAGATGAGTAATGCTGTAGTAATTGACCATCCATTAATTCAACATAAATTGGCTTTATTGAGAGATAAGGATACAGGCCCCAAGGAATTCAGAGAACTGGCTAATGAAATAGCAACACTGATGGCATATGAAGTAACTCGTGACCTCCCATTAAAGGAGGTTGAGATTGAAACCCCGATTAAAAAGGCTAAATTCAAGATGATTGAGGGGAAAAAATTGGGCATTGTTCCTATTTTGCGGGCAGGCCTGGGTATGCTTGATGGTGTTTTAAAACTTATTCCTACGGCCAGGGTTGGCCATGTTGGCCTCTACCGTGACCCGGAGACACTGGAGGCAGTAGAATATTATTGTAAGATGCCTACAGATGTAAGTGAAAGGGATTTGATTGTGGTAGACCCTATGCTGGCAACAGGTGGTTCTGCTTCAGCTGCAATTAGCTTTGTGAAAGAAAAGGATCCCAGAAGTATTAAGTTAATGTGTCTGGTCTCTGCTCAGGTAGGGATAGATAGGGTGAAGAAAGACCACCCTGATGTAGAAATTTATACAGCAGCCATTGATGAAAAACTAAATGATCATGCCTATATTGTTCCAGGTCTAGGAGATGCTGGTGACAGATTATATGGCACCAGGTAATCCAGAAATTTCCTTTGAATCACTATACATAGTCTGGTAATATGAATGAAGAAAGAGGGATGTTCTCATGCAGACTTATATAAGTGTATTTTTATTGGCCTTAATGGCAACTTATATTCTAACACCACTTACTAAACAGATAGCCCTATCTATTGGTGCAGTAGATATCCCCAATAACAGGAGGATAAATAAAAAGGCAGTACCAACCCTGGGTGGGATTGCTATCTATCTTGGGTTTTTAATTCCAATTATATTGAATATGTCTTTGAATAAAACTCTGATAGGAATTCTGCTTGGCGGGACATTTATTTTGCTGGTTGGTATTATAGATGATCTGTATGAACTATCACCAGCCTGGAAATTAATAGGACAGATTCTGGCTGCCTGTATACTCCTATTCTTTGGGATCAAGGTTGAGTTTATTACTAATCCCTTTGGAGGCATGCTATATCTTGGTTACTGGGGTGTTCCGCTGACCCTTTTCTGGGTTGTTGGGATAACAAATACTGTTAACCTTGTTGATGGTTTAGATGGCCTGGCAGCAGGCATTTCGGCTATTGCGGCTTTTATATTGTTTCTGGTAGCCCTGCAGGAGGGCCAGACTTTTGCTGCTGTACTGGCACTGACCTTAGCCAGTAGTTCACTGGGCTTTTTGCGTTTTAATTTTAATCCTGCTGATATCTTTATGGGGGATACTGGTGCTATGTTTTTAGGTTATATGCTGGCCGCTATATCAGTAAGTGGTGCCTTGAAGAGTGCTGCTACTGTAACACTGGTGGTTCCAGTTCTGGCTCTTGGTGTGCCTATTTTTGATACAATCTTTGCTATAATTAGGCGTCTTCATAATGGTAAACCAATTGGAGAGGCAGATAATGGTCATATACACCACAGATTACTGGCCTTGGGGATGAATCAGCGCCAGGCGGTATTAAGTGTCTATGGGATTAGTATATGTCTGGGTTTGATGGCTTTGATTATCAATGGGGCTAATCTGCATGATGCCTTTGTAATTCTCGGGATTGTAATAGTGGTTCTCATTTATGGTGCCTGGAAACTGGGTATTTTCTCGGTTGAGGTACCGGCTAAAGGAAACGGCCTGGAGAAAAGTAATTTTCAGGATATATAATTCTTTTATTTAATATGACTGCAAATTATAAACTCCGGTAATCATACCGGGTTTTCTTTTTTGGGGCATTGTCATCATTGTTAAATTCTTGACAGGAGGGGGAAATTGTGTTAAAGTGTTATTGCGAAAATTGAATTATCCCTATTTCGCATATGATTGCATAAGTAATGATTATATAAGTGCTTACTTGTATCAGGTATAGGCATTAATATTTGACATGTTTTTATACTAATGATATTATTTATGATAAATGAGTCTTTCTTTTTTAAGTTGGGATGCCCGTGATTTTGAAATTGTGGATAAATTTAAAGACTGATAAATTTTTGATAAAATTAGAGGATTTTTAATTTACATATAGAATTAATATAAACTAAAGGTTATGGAGAGAAAGAGCGAAGATGAAGAAGGATAATAATTATAGGATGGTTATCCAGGCCCTGGCACTGCTTACTCAGTTAGGACTGGCTGTGCTGGCCAATATTGCAGTGGGTTTTTTTCTGGGACGTTTACTTGATAATGTATTACATATGGATTCTTTTTTTAGTATTATAGGTATTATCCTTGGAGTCTTGTCTGGTTTTTACTCTGTATACCGTCTGGTGATTAAGATTTCGAGTGATGAAAATGATGATATTTCATAAAAATATGTTTTTATATATTTTAATTTAAAACGGATAATTTGATTTTGTGATTTTGTTAACAGCATTGGTAATTTTATTTTAATAGAAAAATTGCTTGTTGAGATAATATAAAGATAGCTAGTTTGAAAATCAAATTACATGTAAAAGGAGGGAAAACAATGAATCCAGGTCCAAAGGTTGTTACATATATGTTTGGGAATGAGAATTTACCGATTACAGATACATTAATTGTCGGCTGGGTTGTTGTCTTGCTGGTTATTATTTTTGCCAGGTATGCTACCAGGAAATTGAGTATGAAGCCTGATTCGGCTCAGAATGCTGTTGAACTTTTAATTGAAACAATTCATGAACAAATAGAACCAATGCTGCCGGGAGAAGGCTGGAAATTTCTTCCGTTTATTGCCACTATTTTTATCTATGTAGGTGTTAGCAATTTAATAGGTCTTATCCCTATCCCTGGTAATGTTAGTCCAACCGGTGATTTGAATACTACCCTTGGTTTAGCACTAATGGTTTTTTTGCTTAGTAATTATCATGGAATGAAGGAAGTGGGTGTATGGGGTTATTTAAAAGGCTTTGCTGAGCCGGTGATATTTCTGCTGCCTATTAATGTTATAGGGGAGCTGGCTAAACCAATCTCACATTCTTTCAGGCTCTTTGGTAATGTTGTTGGTGGTGGAATAATTATAACCTTGATTTATCAGGCTGTACCCTGGCTGATACCTGTTCCACTTCATGCCTGGTTTGACCTCTTTGTAGGGCTAATCCAGACCTTAATTTTTGGTATGGTAGCAATAGCCTATATTTCTGTAGCTAAGTCTTAATAAATAATGCTAATGCATTGATGAAAGTTAATAATTAATTGCTTTTTTCTAATTTTATTTAAAACGAGGTGTTTAAAAATGATTCAATTTACACCAGAAGTAGTAGAATCAATTATCAAGATGGCTTCTTATATTGGTGCTGGTGTTGCTGTAATTGGGGGCCTGGGGCCGGGTATAGGAATGGGATATGCTGCTGGCAAAGCCACTGAAGGAGTAAGACGTCAGCCTGAAGCCAGGGGGGCGATAGTAACTACTATGTTACTGGGTCAGATAATTTCCGGTTCCACAGGGATCTATTCCCTGGTTATAGCCATTTATTTAATATTTGGTGGTGGTTGATAAGATTAATTAAATCAAAGATAATAGGTGATATGGTGAAAAATTACAATGATCCAGTAAAAGTCCAGAAGGAAATATTAAAAAAAACATATTTAATCTCACTTGTTCCGATAATATCAACCCTGGTAATGGGTGAGTTTTCCTCTCTGCTGGGATTTGTTTTTGGTTTACTAATTAGCACCTTATTACTTAGATTAAAATTTGTACTTATTAACCGTTCTTTAGATATGTCAGAAGCAAAGGCAAATACCTTTATCAGGAATCGTTATTTTATAGAATATATTATCTATTTTCTTGTTCTATTTGTTTCAGCCCGCAACCCGACACTGGACTTTTTAGCAGCAGCTATTGGTCTTTTTATGATAAAATTTACTGTCATAGCCTGGGTTGTACTGGATTTATTTAGAGATAAACTGAAGAAAAAGATAGAGTCTTATGAGGATTAGTATAGTAGTTATTTTATAACACATTAGAAGGGAGGGTTTAATAATGGTACAGTTTTCACCTGAGGTAATAGACACTATTATTAAGGCTGCTGCTTTGCTTGGTGCAGGATTTGCCATGATTGCAGGTATTGGTCCTGGAGTTGGTCAGGGTTATGCAGCTGGTAAGGCGGTAGAATCTGTAGCCAGAGACCCGGAAGCAAGGGGTAATATTATTACAACTATGTTACTGGGGCAGGCTGTTGCTGAGTCTACTGGTATTTATTCTCTGGTTATAGCTATTGTTTTGATTTTTACTATATAATAAGTTTAATCTGGAGAGGGAAATCCTTCCCTCTCTTTACGCAATTATTTTAGAAATATTTTTTTGGTTGATAAAATAACTTTGAAGACCGACAAATATATTTGTCTATATTATGATAATTATAATTAGTAACTTTGGTGCAAAACATTTTTTTTAAAAGATTATTACTGTTCTTGTTGATGTAGAATACAAAAGGAAAATTTGAATAACAATGCAGGGGGTGAGTGATTTTGGTAAATGTCAACACTACTATGTTGTGGCAGGTTATAAATTTCCTGGTGCTGTTGTGGCTTTTAAAGCGTTATCTCTATGGGCCTATTACAGAGATGTTAAAAAAGAGGGCTGCAAGGATTGAAGGGGATTTAAATGCTGCAGCGGAGGAAAGAAAAGAGGCTGAGAAATTAAAAGAAGAATATGAGGCACAGTTAAAAACAGCCAGGAGTAAATCCCAGGATATAGTTGAAGATGCTGAAACAAGGGCTAAGAAGAAGGCCAGGGAGATAATTAAAGAGGCTGAGAAAAAGGCTGAAAATATTAAGAAAAATAAAATTGCAGAGATAGAGCAGGCTAAAAAAGAAGCTTTGGCTCAGCTGCGTAATGAGGTTGCCTCAATTTCACTTTTGGCAGCCAGTAAATTAATACAGGAAAAGATGGATCAGGAAAAACATAAACAGTTGATAAAAAGCTATATTGCCAAACTCGATAAAAACAAGTTGGGTGAACTACAATGATAAACAATGAAGTGGCCTTAAAATATAGTAATGCCCTATTTGAATTGGGTAAGGAAAAGAATTCACTGCTCTTATTCCAGAATGAGTTAAACCAGGTATGGGATTTAATTGAAAACAACGGTGAATTCAGACAGGCTTTTTTTCACAAACGAATTCTTCCTACAGATAAAAAAGACATTATCAAAGAGTTATTTACAGGGGAAATATCAGAATATACCCTGAATTTTATTAATTTATTGATAGATAACAGGAGAGAAGAAAATATTGAATCAATAATTGATAATTTTAAAACCCTGGTTAATAGAGAGGAAGCAATTGTTGAAGTAGAAGTTATAACAGCTGTTGAATTAAGTGATGATTTAGAGGCTCAGTTAAAAGATAAGCTAAATCAACTCTTGGATTATGAGGTTGTTGTTTATCCTAAAACAGATCCCGAAATTATTGGTGGAATGGTTTTAAAATTTAATGACTTTATAGTTGACGGCAGCATTAAAAGGGGTCTGACTAAATTAGAAGAAGATATAAAAAGTGTTCCGTCAAGTATGTTGGGGGTGTGATTAAGATGAATCTTAGGCCAGAAGAAATCAGTTCAATAATCAAAAAACAGATAGAGAAATATGAAGAAGACCTAGAAACCATTGAGGTCGGTACAGTATTGGATGTTGGTGATGGTATTGCCCATGTGCATGGTTTGGAAGATGCTATGGCAGGTGAGTTGTTGGAGTTTCCCAATGAAGTGTATGGTATGGTCTTAAACCTGGAGGAAGATAATGTTGGCTGTGTCCTGCTGGGTGATGAAAAATTAGTTGAAGAGGGTAATACAGTTAAAAGGACTGGTCGGGTTGTAGAGGTGCCTGTTGGTGAAGAATTATTAGGTAGGGTCGTTAATTCACTTGGACAGCCCCTTGACGGCCAAGGGCCAATAAATACCGGTAGGACCAGGGCTATAGAATCCCCGGCCCCGGGTATTGTTGAGCGACAACCTGTTGATACCCCACTACAGACAGGGTTAAAGGCAGTCGATGCTCTGGTTCCAATTGGCAGAGGGCAGAGGGAATTAATTATTGGTGATAGGCAGACAGGTAAAACAGCGATAGCTATTGATACTATCTTAAATCAAAAAGATGAAGATGTAATCTGTATCTATGTTGCAATTGGTCAAAAGGCCTCAACAGTTGCTGAAATTACCAGACAGTTAACTGAATTTGGGGCTATGGATTATACTATTATTGTCTCGGCTACGGCCAGCCAGCCTGCACCATTACAGTACATAGCTCCATATGCTGGTTGTGCTATAGGAGAATATTTTATGTATGAAGAAAATAGAGATGTCCTGGTTGTCTATGATGACCTATCAAAACACGCGGTGGCTTACCGTACACTCTCCTTATTATTAAGGAGGCCGCCAGGCCGTGAAGCCTACCCAGGTGATGTTTTCTACCTGCATTCCAGGTTACTGGAAAGGGCAGCCAGGTTAAATGATGATATTGGAGGAGGTTCACTGACAGCCCTGCCTATTATTGAGACCCAGGCAGGTGATGTTTCAGCATATATCCCTACCAATGTAATTTCTATTACAGATGGACAGATCTATCTGGAAAGTGAACTGTTCTTTGCTGGAGTAAGGCCAGCTATTAATGTGGGAATATCTGTCTCCAGGGTTGGTGGTGCTGCCCAGATAAAGGCGATGAAGGATGTTGCTGGTACACTCAGGCTCGATCTTTCACAATACAGGGAACTGGAGGCTTTTGCCCAGTTTGGCTCTGATCTTGACCAGGCTACACAACGCCGTTTAAATCGTGGAGAAAGAATTGTTGAGGTCTTAAAACAAGCTCAGTACTCACCAATGGAAGTAGCAGATCAGGTATTAATAATCTATCCGGTTATTAATGGTCATTTGGATGATATCCCAGTTGATAATATTGAACGTTTTGAGAAAGAGTTTATAAACTATGTCCAGGCTAATTATGATGAATTACCTGAGGCTATCAAAAAAGAGGGTCAGCTTTCAGAAGAGAATCAGAAAAAACTAGTTGAAGTAATTAATGAGTTTAAAGAAAGTTTTAATATCAGGGAAGAAAGTATTATTGTTGATAGTAATGAGGAAGCGAATACAAAGGAGTCAGGAGAAGCAGAAGAAGGTGAAGAATAATGCAGTCGATGCGTGACATTAAGCGACGTATTAATAGTGTAAAGAACACCCAGAAAATAACCAAGGCAATGAAAATGGTAGCTGCTGCCAAGCTGAGAAGAGCCCAGGAGAAAGCGGAAAAGGCCCGGCCCTTTTTCGGTAAAACCAGGGAGATTATTACTGACCTTGTCCTTTATACCAGTGATGCGACAGAACACCCTTTAATAGCTAAACGGGATGGAAATAGACATCTCTATATAGTTATTAATTCAGATAGGGGTTTGTGTGGTTCCTATAATGCCAGGGTAGTTGACAAGGCCCGGGAGTCTTTCGAGGGTGAAGAAGAGGTTTCTTTAATTGTTATTGGGCGTAATGCCCGGGACTTCTTTCGGAAAAGGGATTATAATATTCTTTCTGAGTATATCAATATTGATGATTACCCTGATTACTGGTTTTCTAAAAAAATTTCAGATGAAATCATATCCTTATTTAAAGAGGATATAGTAGATAGGATTTCCCTGGTATATACACACTTCAATTCAGCTATCAGCCAGGTAGTTAAGGCTATTCCCTTATTACCTTTAACAGGATTAATGGAACTGGATGAAGCTGATCATGCTGGTCAGCAACCAGATTATATTTATGAACCATCACCTGATGAAGTATTTGATGTTTTATTACCAAAATATATAAATAATATTCTCTATTCAGCTCTGCTGGAGGCCAAAGCCAGTGAATTTGGCGCCAGAATGACGGCCATGGATTCAGCCACAGATAATGCTGGAGAGTTAATTGATAATTTGACTCTACTATATAACAGGGCGCGTCAGGCGGCAATAACCACAGAACTTACTGAAATTGTAAGTGGAGCTGAAGCTCTTAAGTAGAATCGATAAAGGAGGAAGGACAGTGAGTGAAGAACAAAATACAGGTAAGGTCATACAGGTAATCGGTCCTGTAGTTGATATTGAGTTTGCTTCAGGAGATCTTCCCAAGATATATAATGCCGTTAGGGTTATAGGTGAAAAAAAACGGGGGCAGGGTGGACCTAATAAAGATACAGATAATAAAATAGACCTGGTTGTTGAGGTTATGCATCAATTAGGTGATAACAGGGTGCGCTGTGTAGCTATGTCTTCTACCGATGGCCTTGTACGGGGGATGCAGGCTGTAGATACAGGTGAATCTATCTCTGTTCCAGTAGGGGAAGAGGTATTAGGTAGGATTTTTAATGTCTTAGGTGAAACAATTGATCAAGAGGGAGAGCTTAAAACTAAGGAAAGACTCTCTATTCACCGCCAGGCCCCGGCTTATGAAGAACTGGAAACAGCCAGTGAGATATTTGAAACCGGAATCAAGGTTATTGATCTACTGGCACCTTATGCCCGTGGTGGTAAGGTTGGGCTTTTCGGTGGTGCTGGAGTTGGTAAGACTGTCTTAATACAGGAATTAATTAATAATATTGCTACTGAACATGGGGGTTATTCTGTCTTTTCAGGTGTAGGGGAGAGAACTAGGGAAGGGAATGACCTCTGGTTGGAGATGCAGGAATCTGGTGTTATGGATAAAGTAGCTATGGTCTTTGGACAGATGAATGAACCCCCAGGAGCCAGAATGAGGGTTGGCTTAAGCGGTCTGACTATGGCTGAATATTTCAGGGATGAACTGGGACAGGATGTACTCTTGTTTATTGATAACATCTTCCGCTTTATCCAGGCTGGTTCAGAGGTTTCAGCTTTATTAGGAAGGATGCCGTCTGCTGTTGGTTACCAACCAACCCTGGCAACAGATGTAGGGGCTTTGCAGGAAAGAATCACCTCTACCAAAAAGGGTTCTATCACATCAGTTCAGGCTGTTTATGTACCTGCTGATGACCTGACAGATCCGGCACCGGCAACAACCTTTGCCCACCTGGATGCTACCACAGTACTCTCCAGGTCGCAAGTTGAGAAAGGTATTTACCCTGCTGTAGATCCACTGGATTCTACTTCTAGGATCCTTGACCCCAGGATTATCGGAGAGGAACACTATAATGTGGCCCGTCGAGTACAGGAAATATTGCAGCAGTATAAGGACTTACAGGATATTATAGCTATACTGGGTATGGATGAACTTTCAGATGAAGACAAACTGGTTGTAAACAGAGCCCGTCGGATAGAAAGGTTTCTGTCACAGCCCTTTAATGTAGCTGAACAGTTTACCGGTAAACCCGGGGTATATGTATCTATTGAAGAGACCATCCAGGGCTTTAAGGAAATCCTTAATGGTAAACATGATAGTTTACCTGAAGAGGCCTTTTACATGGTTGGTACAATAGATGAAGCAGTTGAGAAAGCTGAGAGAATCAAGGAAGGTGAATAGAAGATGCCTTCGACTATAAAACTTGAGATAGTAACCCCGGAAAATGTAGTCTATAGTGAGGATATTAATGTGCTGGAGGCTCCAGCTATGGATGGATTAATCGGTATCTTACCCCGGCATGCCCCACTGGTAACAGGTTTAAAAACAGGGGTTCTGCAGATAAAGCAGGTAGAAGAGAATGTCAGGATACCGATTAGTGATGGGTTTATGGAAGTGAAACCAGAGCAGATCAATGTGGTTGTCAGGACTGCAGAACTGCCTCATGAGATAGATCTTGAGCGGGCCAGACGCGCTAAGGAACGGGCTGAAAAGCGCCTGGAGAGTGATAATAGTAAACAGATAGATTTTGCCAGAGCCCAGTCAGCTTTAGAGAGGGCCTTAGCACGGATCAAAGCAGTCGATCATCATGATTTATAAATAAACAATAAGCTTAACTTAAGAATGCCCCAGGAAACTGGGGTTATTTTTTTGATAGTATCAAAGCTATGTATCTGGTAATAATATACATAAAGGTGATAAAAATGCAGAGAGAAAAAAGTAGCTTAGAAGAAAAGGTTATGGAAGGTATTTATGGTAAAAAGGAGATAAAAAAGGAAGAACGCAATCTTTTTTTAGGGGAGTATCTTGAACGTGTGATTTGTTATTTGACCTATGAACAGGTTATAGAAAAAGGGACATACCCAGAAATACTTGAGGCCCTTAGACACCCTGAGGCTAAAAAGCTAATTATTGACCGAGATGTTAAGCTGTCAGCAGCTAATGACTATATTAAATTAGCCTCTAAAAATGGACTGCTTTTTAAACGGATAGACTCACCGGATTTCAAAGGTGATGTAGCCCTGGTAGTGGTTAGTGACCATGCTGTAGATATAAAAAAACGGGAAGTTTTAACAAGGGCAGAGAGCTTGCAAGCTAGAGGTATATCTGATAAAATTATTGAGAATGTTGGCGCTAAATTATGTCATGATTGCTACCGTCAATTAGAAGAAAAGGCGCCTGCCGAATTGATTAATTACAGCAAATTAAGTCTAGTAGACCGTTTATTAGGAACAGAATGTATCTGTAAAGATTATTGATATACTGAATTTTAGGTCAAAATACTTAAAAAGCATATTTTTTAATTAATTTACTAAAGGATTTTTACTCTTTATCACGAATTATTATAAAGTGCATACAATATTGGTGTGTCTTCTTTATAGGATAGAAGGAAGGGGCTTTAAAAGTGGGTAAATTTTTAATAACTGGTGGAACGCCACTAAAAGGCGAGATAAAAGTTAGTGGGGCTAAAAATGCAGCCTTGCCAATTATTGCCGCAGCTCTTCTGGCAGATGAACCCAGTAGGTTACTTGATATTCCTGACCTACTTGATGTAAAAAATCTATGTTATATTATAAAAAAAATGGGTGGACATGTAGAGCGAAATGGTAATGAACTATTAATAGACCCCAGAGGGCTTAACGGTCTTGAGGCTGACCACGAAATCGCCAGGAAATTAAGGGCCTCTTATTACATTTTAGGAGTCCTGCTAGCTAAAAACGGGTGGGCCAGAACAAGCCTGCCGGGTGGATGTAGTATCGGCAACCGTCCGATTGATTTACACCTTAAGGGTTTTAAGGCGATGGGTTCAGAAGTAAAACTGGATCATGGGATTGTTGAAGTTAAAACAAGTAAATTGACCGGTGACCGGATATACCTTGATTATCCGAGTGTGGGAGCTACTATTAATATTATGCTGGCTGCCTGTAAAGCTGAGGGACAGACAATTATTGAGAATGCTGCCCGTGAACCTGAAATAGTTGATCTGGCAAATTTTCTTACTGTTATGGGGGCGAAAATAAAGGGTGTAGGAACAGATATTATCAAAATAGAGGGTGTCAAATCACTGCATGGTGAAGAACATAGGATTATACCTGACCGGATAGAAGCAGGTACTTTTATGATGGCTGCCGCCCTTAATAATGGTGATGTTTTTGTCAGGAATGTATTAGCTGAACATGTTAAACCCTTAATTGCTAAACTCCATGAGATGGGAGTAGAGTTAAAAGAGGATATCTCAGGGGTCTATATAAAAGGCAATGGTAGAATAAAGGCGGTTGATATCAAGACATTACCCTATCCAGGATTCCCAACAGATTTGCAGTCCCAGATTATGGTTCTGCTGACCCAGGCAGATGGAACCAGTCTGGTGATAGAAACGGTCTGGGAAAACCGTTTTATGCATGTTGATGAGTTAAAACGTATGGGTGCAGATATAAAGATCGACGGTCATAGTGCACTGCTGAAACCAAGTAATCTAACAGGTGCTGAGGTAACAGCAACTGACCTTAGGGCTGGTGCAGCACTTATACTTGCAGGACTTGTTGCCCAGGGTGATACTGAAATAAGGGATATCTACCATATTGAAAGGGGTTATGAAAACATCGAGAAAAAACTGGCACAACTGGGTGGAAACATTCGTAAAATAAACTAATAAAGCGGGTTCTACTCCTTTAGGTAAAGTCATAGATATTACTAAGACTTTCATAATAAGGGAGTGTTTTTTTTGTCTATCAGGACAGCTTATTATATGATAATATGTATATTTATTATTCTGATTATCCTACCAATGCTGCTACTGCACGGTGTTTTTCGGGGACAGGACGGAGATGGTAGTATTTTGCTGAAGGTCTATAAACATCAGAGTGATCAGATTGAGAAGATGCTCCTGGATGAATACTTAAGAGGGGTACTGGCAGCGGAAATGCCTGCCTTATATCATATGGAGGCCCTGAAAGCTCAGGCTGTAGCCGCCCGAACATATACTGTTAAGCAGCTCCCTGTTTACGGTGGACCCGGCTGCCGGGAAAACCCAGCTGCCGATATTTCTACTGATTACCGCTCTAACCAGGCCTGGTTATCAGAGAATGAAATGAAAGAAAAGTGGGGTTTTATACCCTATTTCTATAACTGGGCCCGTATTAATAGGGCCGTAGAACAGACTGAGGGAGAAGTTCTGGTCTATAATGAAAAAGTAATTGATGCTGTTTATCATGCCAATAGTGGTGGTCAGACAGAAGATTCTACTTTTGTCTGGGGTGAGATGCATCCCTATCTTCAGAGTGTAAGCAGTCCATATGATCAAGAACGGAGTGAAAATTACTTAAATACCTTTTATTTTGGGGTTGATGAATTGAGAGACAAACTTGGCCTGAGCGGGGAAGATAGTTCCCCGTTTATAGAGCTTACCCATAGAAGTAGTAGTGGACGGGTGATAGAGTTGACAGTTGGGGATAAAAAAATTACCGGAAATGATTTTCGTAGTTTACTGGGGTTAACATCTAACAAATTTGAAATAAGCAGAACAGGTGATATCTTTACAATTACAGTTTTTGGTAAGGGTCATGGGGTGGGAATGAGTCAGGATGGAGCTGATGGCTATGCTAAGGCTGGTTATGATTACCGTCAGATCTTGGAACACTATTACCCCGGCACAAAGATTGGCAGATTAAAAAAATAAATTTTGTATATTTTAACCACCTTTTGGTAAGAATAAAAACCGGAGGTGGGCATTTATGGATAAAAAATACTGGTTTAAACTTGATAAAGGGAAAATCAAACTGCAGTTAAAGGATCTAGGGAGGAAAATATCCTCAAATAAAAACAACTATAAAAAGGTATTACTGGTTTTTCTCTTTTTCATGCTTTTAGGTATAGGATATGCTGTTTTTAATGAGGTAGGGGTTGATGACACAGCAAAAAAACAGACAGGCATTACTGTTGAAGAACTGAGTTCTGTTCAGGTAGAGAGACCTGGTCCTGTAATAAATAATAATCCCTATCAGCAGGATAAGGAATTTTCTTTAGACTATAATTCTTTAGAAGAGAATAAAGTTGAGAGAGAGGAAGATACAGAGGGAAAAAAACCTGGTGAAAGACAGGATCAGGGTCTTGAAGACAATGTCACTGGTGTAGTAACCGAATCCCTTAAACCAATGAATGAGATAAGGGCTCAGGCTCTAGAACTACTTGCACCAGTCTCAGGACAGGTCTTACAGGAGCCTGGCTGGTATTACCACCCGGTTTTTGATGATTGGCGTTATCAGCATGGGATAGTACTTGAAGGCAGTAAGGGTGATGTGGTTATGGCAGCAGAGCAGGGACGAGTAATCTCTGTGCGTGAAGATGAATATAAGGGGATAATGGTTACCATTCAACACGATAATGGTTGGGAAACAGAATATGGTCACCTGCAGAAAACCACTCTCTCCCCTGGGGAAAGGGTGGTAAAGGGTCAAGAGGTAGGAAGACTTGGTGCAACAGGTTTAAGTGAAGAACCCTCACTTTATTTTCAGTTGATAAATGCTGAAGGGCCGATCGACCCCCGTGAATACATAAAATAAGAAATTTTTAAAAAATATTATCAGCTGTCGGCCTAGTTTATATTTAAGCGTCTTGCATAATTGATTGTTGCCATCCAAAAACTTCTCTGTTTAAATAGGGAGTGCCCTAGGTGCTTTGTTTTAATCGGCTGGTCAACAATTCAATTATGCAAAAGTTCTATTATGAAAGAGTCTTATTTAAAAAAGTCCCACCTGTATATCATATATACAGGTGGGACTTTTTTAAATAGCTGGCTTAAATAGTTAATATTATCCTACCTTGGTCATACTTCATACTAGGCACTAATACTGCTGCTGAGTTCTTCTTTTCTGGTCTTATTAAAGACATTACAGGATTCGACAACCATCCAGATCTCGAGTACAAAGAGGATGGCACCGATAGTTGTTAGTAAGGTATTACCCTGTCCATAGAATTGATTTATATTATAGAGCAGGGCCCAGGTTTCGATAATGACCATAAAAATAAAGGGTAGCATGGTAACATAGATAGGTTTCTGTTTTTTAAGCAGATAAACAGTCGCGACCAGCAAGGCCAGGGCAGCCAGCATTTGATTGGCGGCACCAAATAGTGGCCATAGAATCATACCCCCTGCACCACCATTAATACTGGCCAATAGGAAAGCAGCTATTACAGCGACGAGTGTTGCGCCATGTTTGCTAGCCAGTGGTTTAATTTTGAAATCGCTGGCCAGTTCAGATATTACATAACGCTGGATACGTGTGGCACTATCAAGAGTTGTGGCAGCAAAACTTACTACTAGTACAGAGAGAATAGCTGTACCTATGGTATGGGTAAGACCAAGACTTGTCAGGAAGGAAGAACCCCCTTCTACAAAGGCACTAACCTTGGCAGCCAATCCATTAGCAGCACTCCAGCTGGCATAGTGAGAGGTCCAGGCCTCTAAAGAGGCAAATCCGGCAATACAAACCAGGATAGTTATAGTAGCTAAAATTCCCTCAGCCAGCATACCACCATAACCAATAAAGCGGGCATCTTTTTCACTTTCCAATTGTTTAACTGTTGTACCAGAGGAAACAGTGGAGTGGAAACCAGAGATAGCCCCACAGGCAATAGTAATAAACAAGAAGGGTATAATAGGTGGTGCTCCAGCCGCACTGTGGTTAAAGGCTGGTGCTACAATCTCTGGTCTGGCAATAAATAAACCAGCAATAATCAAAATAAGCCCGACTATTAATTCATGGGAGTTAATAAAATCTCTTGCTTGTAAAAGTGTCCAGACAGGTAATACAGAAGCAATATAGGCATAAATCATTAAGATAATAACCCAGACCATTCTGGGTGATAGGCCTAGTATGGCAGGCATTTCAAAAGGCAGATAAATACCTATCCAGATAGTTACATACATAAGTGCCAGGGCAATTAGTGAAGGTATTAGTACATTTTTGCCTTTCTTATAAACCAGAAAGCCCAGGGTTATAGCTATTGGAATCTCCATCCAGACCGGAAAAACACTCTGTGGATATGTTTCAAACAAGATAGCAATAATTAAAGCAAAAACGGCAATTAGGATTAGTAGTGTAAAAAATATAAATAATAAGAAGAGAGTACGCACCCTGTTATTAACAATATTACCACTGATTTCACCGATGCTTTTACCTTCATTTCGGGCAGAGATCATTAAGGAACTAAAGTCATGTACAGCACCCAGAAAGATTGAACCGAAAATTACCCACAATATAGCTGGAACCCAGCCCCAGATCACGGCAATAGCAGGACCGACTATTGGAGCAGCGCCAGCAATAGATGTGAAATGATGACCAAATAGGATAGGGCTGCTTGTTGGGACATAATCAACACCATCTTTATATTGATGGGATGGTGTTTCATTAGCTGGATTCACTTCAAATATCCTGGTACTGATATACTTCCCATAGAAATTATAGGCAATAATAAAACCAACAAAGGTACCTAAAGCAATTAAAATCGAACCCATAAAATTAAATCCTCCTTAATTTGTTTTGTTTATGGCAGCCAGCTTCTTTGAACAATCCTCCTTTCAGAGCTTAAGTAACTACCACAATATAACTTAATACCCATTATAAGGTTCTGCATCAAACAATAAACTCCTGCTAAAAAATAGATATTACTGTAAAAAATAGATATAAATTTACTGATTAAAGATGCCTTTGGTATATTTCACCTTAACCCCTGCATATAAATTAATTAGTATTGGGTATTTGATCTGGGGGGAATTAAGATTGAAGGATTATATTAGAGAAAGGGTAATAGAGGTGGCAAACTATATTTATGAAACACGGGCCACTGTCCGGCAGACAGCAAAAATCTATGGTGTTAGCAAGAGTACAATTCATAAAGATGTTACCGAGCGCTTAACACGTATTGATGCTGAGCTTGCTTCCCGGGTGAAAAAAGTTCTTGAGTTTAATAAAGCAGAACGTCATATCAGGGGTGGTGAAGCAACTAAAAGGAAATATAAGAATTTGAAGAATAATTAGGTAAAATGTCGCATATTCTTTATCATTATGATGCAGGAGAAAAATGATAAACCTAGAATATAATATTTAGAGTGTGTGTTCGAAAAGGCATAAATAGGGGATTATATATCCCTGAACGAAGTTAAGGTGTTACCGTTGAGTGAAGGGATATATAATCCCCGGCGGTATATACTGATACTTTTCGAACAGGCTCTTAGAGTTATGCAAATGAGGGGAGTTGGATAAGATGCTAGGGCTTTCCAAAAAAATAGGGATAGATCTAGGTACAGCAAATATTTTAGTATATGAAAAAGGAAAGGGTATTGTCGTACAAGAACCATCGGTTGTAGCGATGGATACTGAAACCAATAAAGTCGTTGCTGTGGGGACAGAAGCCAGGAGGATGCTCGGGAGGACACCAGGGAATATTGTGGCTATAAGGCCTTTAAAGGATGGGGTTATAGCTGATTTTGATGTTACAGAATTAATGTTAAAACACTTCATTACTGCTGCCGTAAAGAGGCGCAGACTCTTTAAACCAATTGTGATGGTTTGTATACCAGTTGGTATTACAGGTGTTGAAAAAAGGGCTGTTATTGAATCAGCTATGCAGGTAGGGGCCAGAAAGACCTTTTTAATCGAAGAACCGCTGGCAGCAGCCATTGGTGCTGGCCTGCCGATTGAAGAACCACGGGGTAGTATGGTCATAGATATTGGTGGTGGCACATCAGAGATAGCAGTTATTTCCCTGGGAGGAATAGTTGTCAGTGAGTCCCTGAGAATTGGCGGTGACCGCTTTGATGAGGCTGTTATCCGTTATATCAGGGATAAGTATAACCTTATTATTGGGGATAAGACTGCTGAAGAGATTAAAACAACGATCGGATCAGCCTTTGTAGAAGAAAACAGGGAATTTGAAGTAAGAGGCAGGAGTGTCCTCACTGGTCTTCCTAAAAACTTGAATATTACGTCAGAGGAGACTGTAGAGGCTTTTCAAGAGCCAATAAATGCTATTATAGCAGCTGTAACCCGTGTTCTGGAACAGACTCCACCTGAATTATCATCAGATATTATGGACAGGGGAATTATTATGACAGGTGGAGGCTCTTTATTGAATAATTTGACCAAATTAATTAGTCAGAAAACTGAGATTCCTGTATTTTTAGCTGATGACCCTTTGACTTGTGTTGCAGAGGGTACTGGACATGCCCTGGAAGAAATAGATAATTTAGCAGATGCACTGACATCCAATGATGGAGTTGGATATAGGCGGTAAAAAATTAGCAAAAGTAATTAGAAGGGATTTGATGTTTTGCGTTTTAAAATAAAACACTTTATGTTTGTATTATTGATTATGATACTTATTAGTGGTTTTTCTGTTGCTGAAGAGATTATGCCCCTTACAGAGATAGAAGCAGGTATGCAGGGTAAAGCAAAGACGGTTTTTTACGGTGATAAGGTAGAGGAATTTCCGGTTGAGATCATAGATATTATGCCTGATCAGGGATTAAACAGGGATTTGATATTGATCAGGGCAGGTGGTGAAAAGATAGATGAAATAGGTGGGATAGCTGCTGGAATGAGCGGTAGCCCTGTCTATATTGAAGGCAAATTGATAGGTGCTATTGGTTATGGATGGAGTTTTAGCGAGGGCAATTATGCTCTGGTAACACCTATTGAAGACATGCTGGCCTTAATAAATAGTGAAGATAATGAAGGTATAGAGAATAGTAATTTAGCTGAAAGAGGGTTATCAACCCCATTATTAGTAAGTGGTTTAACAGGTAGGTCTTTTGATAGATTAAAAAAAGACCTGGAAAGCCTGGGTTTAGAGCTTACTCCCTATAATGTTTCTACTGGAGGCCGGGCAGAGCTTAAGACTAAGCTTGAACCAGGTAGTGCTGTTGCTGTACAACTGGTCAGGGGTGATATCAATATCGGTTCTATTGGAACAGTAAGCTATCTTGATGAAAGTGGTAATATTCTTGCCTTTGGTCACCCTTTTTTCAATAAAGGTGAGGTGGATTATATGTTAAGTAGTGCCACTATTAGGGGTGTTATCCCCAGTATGCAGCAGCCTTTTAAATTAGGCTCTCCGAATAAAGAACTTTTGGGGTCAATTACAGTTGATAGAGGGGCTGGTATTGCTGGAAAGCTTGAGAAATACTCCCGGGTAATTCCTCTGAGAATACGGGTCTCTGATCAGGAACGGGAAGTTGAAAACAAGGTAAATGCCCAGCTAATACGTGATGAAGACCTGATAACCTCTCTAGTTACCAATATTGGTCTGGAATCACTTGATGCTACTTTAGATAGGATTGGTGAAGGTACAGCCAGGACAAGATTTAAGATCACAGCTAATGGTCTGCCTGAACTGTCTATAGAAAGGGAGAATATGTATTACAGCAGACATGATATTGCCTCCCTGGCCCTGCTGGATCTTTATCAGGTAATGGATATAATAACTGGTAATCCCTTTCAGGAGGTTAATTTGATAGATATTCAATATGATGTAGAGGTAGACCATACTGCCCAGGTTGCCCTGGTTCAGGAGGCTAGAGTTATTAATCAGGAGATTAGGCCAGGTGATCAGGTAGAAGTTGAGGTTATTCTTCATCCCTACCGGGGAGAGGTTTTTACTAAAAATGTAATGATTGAGATACCTGAGGATACCCAACCCGGTATGGCCAGTATGGTAATAGATGGCGGATTTACCGGACAGTCATATCAGCATCTCCCAGAGGATTCTACCCAGGAGGATGATCTTAATCAGGCAGTTGTACAGGGATATAAGGATTTCCCTTCTATTATCGAGGATTATCTGGAAAAACCAAAAAATAATGATTTAATCATACAGGTCCATCCAGGATATACACCTGATGATATTGAAGCTGAAGATGAGAATAAACAGGGTCATGAAGCTGGAGATCAAGAAGATGAAAGGAAAGAAAATAAAGAGGAGTCACCGGAGAATACAGCTGCCCCTGATCAAGAATCCAAAGAAGAGGGAGAAAGAATAGATAATAGGGAAATAGAAGAGACAGAAATAAAGGAGATAGTTGAAACAGATTATGTATTGGAAGGAAACCTATCTCTGGATATTAATATAAAGGATATAAATAGTAAAAACACCCCTGACATAACAGAGGAAAGAGTAGAAAAAGGAGAATAGGGCTTAGGAATTTGTGTAAAATAACCCTGGGGATTATCCTCAGGGTTTTCCATTAACTACCTGTCTAAATAGTTGATTTAATAGCCTAAGTATAATATTATGTAATATGGAAAGTTAGCTATTGGGGGGACAGTTATTTATGAAAACAAAATCAATAATCTATCTGTCCTTACTGATGTTTTTTATCCTGACTGCTGTTTTTATTATGAAGGTTTCAACAGAGATAATAGATCTGAAAGAAGAAATCATTAATTATATAGATGAGGTTTATCAACTTAAGATTGAAGTAGGTAGTATTGATTTCTGGTCATTTACTGCTCTGTCTTTATATGATACAGAGGTTTTGCTTGATCATGATAATATAAGTTTTTCTTCCCCGGAGGTAAAACTATATTATAATCCCCTGGAATTAATTTTCAGCCAGAAAAAGATTATTGATGGTATTAAACAGATTAAATTTATCAATCCTGTTCTTAATGTCAAAAATCAAGCTACAGGGGATGCTGGTTCAGTTGATCAGGTAATTAAGGATTATCTTCCTTCAGGGAAAAAGCCAGTACAGTTAATTGTTCAGGATGGTATTGTCCAGTATTCAGGTGAGGGACAGGAAATAAGGCTGGAAAAACTGGATCTGGCACTGCTTATTGATGAAGAGGGCTGGCAGGGTGACCTTAAGACGGGTTTTTTTGATTTAGCGAAATTAAGTAGTCCTCTGGAGCAAATCTTTAGTGAACAACAGGGGTCTATACAGAATTTAACAGGTCAGGGAAGTCTTGAGCTGATTTTTCAGGGTAAGGGGGTTACTGTTCGGGATTATTCCGGTCGACTGCTTCTTGATGGGGTTGAAGGGCTTATCTCCTGTACTGATTACCTGGATGATGAGGTGTTTAATGATTTAAGTGGAGAGATTCTATTTGATTCATCCAGTCAGCAGCTGCAGTTAAACGGCCTATATCTCAATTTTTTTAAAACAGCAGTACAGCTTAACGGTAGTCTTGATTTTAGCAGAGATACCCCCGAGATATCTGCCAGGGTATATTCAAGTGATTTTAATCCTGAGAGAATAGATATCTTAAAGGAGTATCTACCTATCAGTGGTACCGGGATGGTCGAATTATTAATGGCTGGTGATCTGTCATCACCTGAACTACAACTGGATTACTCCCTATCTGATGGTGAACTATTTAATAAAGAACAACCGTGGAAACAGGAGATTGCTGGTTTAGATACTGTAATGCGTTATCATGATGGTTTCTTATATCTGGACTATTTCAATCTTAATTTAAACCAGGAGAGCTATTTTTCTGCCTCTGGTCTAATTAAACAGGATGAACTGGAGTATAGTATCGACCTGCAGGGTAAAAATATTGAACTGGGCTTAGTGGAAGAATATCTGCCTGACTATAAGCTGCCAACTGCTACAGGGAAAATAGACATTAACAGCAGTATAAGTGGTCAGGGATTAGACCTTGATAGATTAAATCTTCTGGGGGATTTTAGGATTAGTAATTCAGCTGTTAAAGACTACAGACTTGACCTGATTGAAGGTCAGTTCTGGTTATCCCAGAAGGCTTTGCTTATCCAACAGGGGTTAGTAAAGACCCCTTATGGTAATATGAACTTCTCAGGGGAATTAAATTTACTTAATAAGAAACTGGCTTTTTCCTATGAGAACAGTCAGCTGGATTTATCTCTGTTAACCCCACTTTTAGATAAAAAACTCTCTCTGAAAGGTCTGGCCAGTATCAAGGGTAGAGTAGATGGTTACCTTGATGAGCCTGAGCTTACAGCCCGAATTTCTATGGATGATGGAATGCTGGATAAATATCAATTCAGCAATCTAAATTTCAGGGCAGAATATATTGAAGACAAGCTGTCAGTACCGGCTTTAAGCTGTGAATATCAGGGGGCGGCAGTAGAGGCCAGTGGTAACTTAACACCTTCACTACAGGCCAGTATTATGATGGAGGATTTACCTTATCAGGATTTAGCTAAAATAAGTGGTATGTCAATACCACTGGAGGGCTTATTTGATTTATCATTGGGTATCAGCGGCAGTTTTACTTCACCCGAAATTAAAGGGGAGGTCTTTTCACAGGAGACATCTTTAGTATACCAGAATTTCTCATATTCACTTGATAGGCTAAGTGCTTTGTTTAGCTGGGGGGATAATACCCTGCTGCTTGAAGATCTTGACCTTCACAGGGACAGAACCCATCTGACAGCTGAAGGAGAGATTATAGAAGAAGAGGAAATAAACCTTGATTTTATTTTGAATGAACTTGACTTTGAAGAGTATTTACCTGAGATGGCTTTAAAGGGAGATGCCAGTATTAAAGGAACTATGACAGGAAAACTAAGCAATCCGGAATTAAATGGACTGATAGTTGCTGATAGTATTATATATAATAATTATATGATTGATGGTCTGGTTGGTGAATTATCTTATAGTGATGATAAAATAATAATAACGAACTCTTATCTACGCTGTGGTTCCGATGATTATAATATACACGGTAAGCTGACTAATCTAAGTAAGGATATAAAGCTCGACCTTATACTGGAGACAGAAAGAGGGAAGATTAAGGACCTGCTAAACAGATATTATACCGGACTACCTATTCCAGAAGACTATTATTTCAGTGGTAGTGTAGTAGTAGGTGGTTCAATTACTACCCCTGAGGCTGAGGTAGACCTCTCCTTTTTTGGGGCAGAGGAATCCCAGGGTACTGTTACTATGATCGGAGATATTAAAGATGGTTTTAATCTTAAATTAAAGGGGCAGGGGGTTGAGATAGAGCAGATACCAGCTATTATCGATAGGGATATTAACCTTAAGGGCAAACTGGACTTCCAGGGTGAAATCACCGGTAATTTTGATTCCTATCAATTGAAACTGGCTACCTCTCTCCTGGATGTTGGTATAGGTAATAGTACTATCGAGAGTATTAAAGGTAATTTAAGCTTTACTCAGACAGGTCTTCTGTATCTGGAGCAGGTTCTGACTGATTCAGCAGATAGGACTTTAACCTTTAGTGGGTACATACCTGTTAAAAAAACTGCTGGTGAATATGACCTCAAGACAGATTTTCAGGGTTTTCCACTCCGGGTAGTGGGGGATTACTTTCCTTCCTTGCCCAGGATAAGGGGATTTGTTGATGGTAATATATCACTCAGCGGGCTAATTGATGACCCGCAATTTAACGGTAGATTAGCCCTGGAGGGTGCTGGTTTTAATAGTGACTATCTAAAGATTTCCGGGCTACATGGTGAAGTGTTATTCTCAGGAGAGACTATTTCTATTCCTCGTTTAAAGGGTAAGTCTGGTAAGGGGGACATTATCATAGAGGGTAAGATCAGGCCCTTTAGCATAGATGACAATTACCACCTCAGTATATATGGAGATGATATTCCCCTTGATTATGGTTCATTTGATGGAGAGATTGACCCCAGGCTTAAGATAACTGGTTCTTTTAGCAGACCATTTATTCAGGGTGATATCATTACACATGATCTGGAGATAGGCATTCCAATCAAATGGCCGTCAGGAGATGCTAAGGGGGAAATTTATCTAGACCTCACCCTTTATCCAGATGAAGATGTTTATTTAAGAAACAAGTATTTTGATATACTGATACAGAGTGGTAGTTTTCGCCTCCTAAATATTAATGGAAACCTTCAGTTTGAGGGGGAGCTTAGTAGTGAACAGGGGACCTTAACCTATTACAACAATAAATTTTTTCTGGAAGAGGCTACTGCAGAGTTTAATAGGTATGAAGAATTACTCCCGAATTTAGATGTCAAGGCCTGGACCAGGATTGATGGTAACAGGATAGAGGTACAATTTAAAGGACTGCCTGGTCAGATGATAACTACCTTTACATCAGAGCCTACCCTGAGTGAAGAGGAAATAATGGCTTTACTAACCAGGTCTGGAGGCATTGGGGAGTTTGTGGCAGGTAATCTTAGTGGGGTTTTTAGTCAGGAGATTTATCGCTATATACGAGACTATATTCAATTAGATATCTTAAAAGAGATAGAATATGGGGTTAAGGAAGCCTTTAGTCTTGATGAATTTGAGATTGACACCTATAATCTGGGGTTTGCTCAGGAGATGACTCTTTATCTAGGGGAATATATTGGGGATGATATTTATTTACAGTATTCAACAACCCTGGGACCTGGTGGTAATGGGGATAATCAGTTTTCATTAAAATATTATCTAGATGACAATTTTATTATTAAGGGAGACCTATTTGAGGATAATGCTTATTCCATTGGTTTTGAGACCGGATTTGACTTTTAAAAGGAGATAGAGATGAAGGAATATTTAAAAAAGATAAGGGATTTAAAATTACCTACACCTGAAGAAGAACAAGCCTTATGGTTTAGATATAAAAATGAGAATGAGCAGGAGGCCCGCCAGGAGTTGATTAGCTATTACCAGCCTCTGGTCTTTAAACTTGTCCAGCAGTTTAAGGCTGATCGGGGAGTATTTATGGATCTGATCCAGGAGGGTAATCTAGGGTTGATAGATGCTGTTGATTCCTATAGACCAGGATTTAATACCAGGTTTTCTACCTTTGCTGTTTATCATATCAGGGGTAGAATTATTGATTACCTTAATAAAGGTAGTAGGGCCAGAAAATTCCCTGTTATGGGAGATATCCTTCCTGAGAAACTGGAGGAAACTGTAGAAAGGTCAATACTGGCTGACAGGGTTAAAGAGCTTGTCAAAGGCTTACCCTCTAAGGAAAGACAGGTTATTAACAAGCGTTTCCTGGATAGTAAAAAGGCAGAACTGGCTGCTGCAGAAATGGGAATAAGCCTGTCTTACCTTTACCGCCTACAGAAAAAAGCCGTTAGAAGGCTCCGGGGTAAACTAGCTACTTTTATTCATCAGTGGAATAAGTAAACATTGGACAGCAAACAGAAGTAAAACAGTACAAACTCGGTGTGTATTGCATATGATTACAGCTAAACAACTTAAATGCCTATTTTTATAAAAATGTGAGCAGTCAAAAATATAAGGCTTAGAAGGATATTAATAGTAGAAGATAGGAGATTAGCTAAATTGAGTAATTATTAAAGGGGTGGGTTTAGGAGTGCTTGGGATTATGAGACATATTTCTTATGCCCGTGATTGGTTGTGCCGTGCTGAAAAAAAGATTGAGTCTGGTGATCTGGTAGAAGGTGAGTTTTTTCTTTCCCTTGCCGAAGCAGAGACACGTAAGGCCTGGGAAAGGAGTTATTCTTCTCGAAATAGGTGGTCGTCCAGAAAATTTCCACTGGCCCTTACTTTTAGTCTGCTCTTAGCGGCTGCGATTGCTTTTGTTTTCTTTTTTAGAGGTGATCCCCAGCTGGAGCCGGTAGAATTAAAGCTGACCGAAGGGTATCAACAGAGTGTTCGACTGACAGACAGGGGTAATATACGTTTAATCAGTGTTGATCTATCTGTTAATAATAATTTGAATAGGGGGAAGTAATGTGAAGCATTTCTTGGTACTTATTATATTATGTAATCTTATATTATTTTCAGGTGTTACTATGGCAGAGAATGAGCTATTAGAGCAGAACCTTCAATTTATTACAGCGATTGCCTTCGAAGGAAATGAAAGGGTCTCTGGTGAAGAGATTAGATCCTTAATCAGTACTGAAGCTGGTGAATTGCTTGATGAAGAAAAAATAAAGAATGATATGCAGAAGCTCTATGATACTGGATATTTTCAGGATGTAAAGGTATCTTTTGAAGTCTATAATGCTGGCTTAAAGGCTATTTTTGAACTGTCTGAATACCCGCTTGTAGAAGATATTATTATTAAGGGTAATGAATCATATAGTGATCAGGAATTAATGAAGGAAATAAAACTGGTCAAAGGTGAGATATTAAACCATAATGCTATACTTGAAAGTAGAAAAGCTATTGAACGATTATATCAGGAGGCTGGTTATGTCCTGGCGGTTTTAAAAGATATTGACATAGATGATAATGGTGTAGTTAGCTTTGAAATTAATGAGGGTTATTTAAATGAACTAATCATAGAGGGTAATGAAAAAACAAAGGATTTTGTTATCCGTCGTGAATTTGATTTTAAAAAAGGTGATGTAATTAATATTAAAGAACTGCAGGAGTCCTTTCGTCAACTGGTCAGATTAAATTACTTTGAAGATATAAATCCTAAACTAGAAAGGGTAGATTTTGAGAAAAATACCGCTAATGTAATTCTGGAGGTAACTGAGGGTCGAACAGGCCGCTTTAATTTTGGTGTTTCTTATAGTACAGCTGAGGGGAAAGGCTGGGGTGGTTTTATTACAGTTCAGGAAAGAAACCTTTTTGGTAACGGCCAGACCCTTGGTTTTGACTGGGAATTTGGAAGCACAACAAATTATGAGATTAACTTTTACGAACCATGGGTTTTGGGAACACCGACTTCTTTTGGAATAGGGCTTTATGATAAATCTTATAGTTCTGAGGATTCTGTTAAAGGGGATTATGATGTTGATAAATCAGGGGGGAGTATTTCCCTGGGACATCCCCTGACAGAGGAATGGAATGGTAGAATTAAATTTAAGGTTGAAAAATCAAAGCTTGATTGGGAAGATGAGGAATATACAAAAGATGGTAAGACTTATAAAAATGACCCTGAAGATATTGATCTGCGTAGTATTACTCTACAGACCAGTAGAGATACCACCAATCATCCCTTTAATCCTACTAGTGGTGGTATAGATGTTCTATCATTAGAATATGCCGGTCACTTCCTTGGTGGGGATGCCGGTTTTGTTAAATACAGGACTGATTTCAGGAGATTTTACAATGGTTTTAAAGGTAACCAGGCCTGGGCACTCCGCTTACAGACAGGTTTTAGTGATGGGGATCTGCCAGAGCTTGAAAAATATAGATTAGGTGGATCAGAGACAATACGTGGTTATGATAAAGGTTCTTTTACTGGGGATGATATGCTCTTGATGAATTTGGAATATAGAATACCAATTACTGAGAATTTTACTGGTGTGCTCTTTGCCGATGGCGGTAATACCTGGGATTCTCACCGGGATATACAGCTTGATGACCTACACTATTCGACTGGTTTGGGAATTAGAATGGATACATTCTTAGGCCAGATTAGATTAGACTATGGTTTCAATGAAGATGGTGAAGGACAACCTCATTTCAGTATTGGTAATACATTTTAGTAAAAGAGGAAGGGGAATAAGATGCAAAATTACAGACCTAAATTTGCAGTAGTAATTGGATTAATATTAATAATTACTGGATTTCTGGTTTTGGTTTATCCACAAACTAATATAGCGGCAGGGGATGATGCTAAAGGTAGGATTGCCTATGTTGACCTCTGGACTGTTTTTAATGTTCATCCAGGTAAGGCTTCTGCCGAGGAGGAACTCAATATGCTTGCCCAGGATATGCAGGCTGAATTAGAGGAGAAAGCCAGTGACCTGCCTGAGGCTCAGCAGCAGGAAATGTTGCAGGAATACCAGACTAAATTGAGTCAGCAGGAGCAGGAATTAATCGAGGGTATTATTGATCAAATCAAAGCTGCTATAGTCGATGTAGCTGAGGAGAAAGAAGTTAAGTTAGTGGTTGATAAACAGAGTATTTTCTATGGTGGTTATGATTTGACCCAGGATGTCATAGATTATATTAATAAACAGCAGAGGTCATTACAGGAACCACTTGATGCAACAGAAGAAGAATTATCAGATGAATTAACTGGGGATTAAAAAAGGAGGCAGGAGATGTTGAAGGGAATATTCAGAATTTTGACAGTTGTGGCAGTTATACTTGGAATTGCTGGACTGGGTCTGTTTTATCTTGTTTCATCAGGGACGGCATCTCCTGAAAATGTGAATATCAGGACAGTGCTGGATAATTATTTAACAGATAATCCTGATGGGCAACTGAGTGAGGAGATAAGCCTTAAGAGAGAAAACCTCCGCAATCAGCTGGCAAGGTTAAGAAATCAGGAAAAGATCTTAAATAATAAAAAGGCTGCTCTGGAGCTAATTGTTGAAGAAGAACTGGCAGAAATCAGAGGAAAATATGAAGAAGAAATTCTTGATTTTAAAAAAGAACTGGAAGTTTCTTTTGAGAATTTTAGAGAAGAAAAAAGGCAGGAATATCAGGAAAAAATACTGGTTAAGAAGGAATCTTATGAGCAAAGACTTGATGAATTAATCGAAGGATATAAGGATAAAAAAAGGCAGGAACTAGCAGATTATCAGCAGCAGCTACTTGATAATTACCATAAGGAAACTTTAAATTACCGTCTTAAACTCCTGGCTCTGGAGCTTAGTGAGGAAGAAGAGAGTGCTTATAAGGATAAAATAACTGGCCTGGAGCAGAGTCAGGAGGAAGCGGTCAAGGCTAAAGAAGATCAAATGAATGAGAGTCTCCAGGAAGAAACCAGCCGCTTAAGACAGGAATTTGACGAGGATTTCCTTGAGCTGCAGGAGAAAATGGAACAGGAGATGAGACAGGAGATAAACAGTAAACTGCTTTCTAATGAGCAGGCATTGGAGGGTTTTATTGCTGAACAGGAAGTGCTGCTGAATGAGGAAATGGTACAAAGGCGTAGGGAATTAAGTGAACGAAGCAAAGAAGAGATTGTATTACTGGAGAATTTAGTCAGGGAGATAAGGAATGATTATCTTACCCTCCAGTCACAAATTGCTAAACTGGAGAAGGAAGTGATTAAATAGATGTTAAAAAAGATTATTTTGTTAGGTATCATTATATCGTTTGTCTTACTGGCTGGTTGTACCTCGCGCTCACCTGAGATTGCGGTACTAGATATAGAAGAAGTACTGGCCAGAAGTAGAAGAGCTCAGGAATTGCAGGAGGAACTGCTTAATATAGGTAATACCCTGGAAGAAGAATACAGTCAGCAAGAGGATGAAGAAGAAGACCAGAACCATCTGGAACGGGTTTATCAGGAATACCTTAGTAATAAACAGAGATTAGAGAATAGTTTTAATGAAGAAGTAAAAGTGGTTATTGAGGAAATAAGAAAGGATAAAAATATAGACACAGTTTTATATAAAGACAGTGTTTATTATGGTGGTCTAGATATTACTGAAAAGCTGGTTGAAATGCTTGATAGCAAATATGATGAGGAAGAAGGTAGTGATAATGACAGAGAATGAGGGTCTTAGTATTACTGAACTAGCCCGGCGGGTTAATGGTAAAGTGCTGGGTGACCCGGCCTATCTTATATATGGTGTTTCCGGGGTTAGTGAGAGTACAGCTGAGACTATTACTTTTGCCGAAACAGAGCAATACCTCTCCGAGGCTTTAAAGTCAAAAGCCGGGGCTGTAATTGTGCCTGATGGTTTTACAGCTAAAGGGAAGAATATGATTGTAGTTAAAAAACCGCGTCTGGCTTTTGCCAGAATAGCTGCTGTTTTTGCCCCGAATGTTTTTTATAGGCCGGGGATAGACCCGACATCGACAATTGCTGATTCGGTTGTAATTGGAGAAAATGTCTCTATCCATCCCTACGTAGTGATTGATGAGGGGGCTGAAATAGCTGACCATGTAATCCTGGCCCCTGGTGTTTATATTGGTGCCGGGGTAAAGGTGGGAGAGAGTAGTATACTTCACCCTGGAGTTGTAGTCGAATATGACACGGTAATCGGCAAAAAGGTTATGATCCATAGTGGAACAGTGATTGGTTCAGATGGCTATGGTTTTGTGACTGACCAGGACGGCCACCATAAAATACCCCAGCTGGGGAAGGTAATTATTGAAGATGATGTAGAGATAGGGGCCAATGTGACTATTGACCGGGGGACAAGCGGTCCCACTGTTATCGGCAGAGGAACCAAGACAGATAATCTTATCCAATTAGCTCATAATGTTCAAATTGGTGAAGAAAACCTACTGGTGGCTCAAGTGGGTATCGCTGGTAGTAGTAAGACTGGAAGAAGGGTTATACTTGGCGGCAAAACCGGTGTTGTAGGTCACCTGGAGATAGGGGATAATACTACTGTTGCTTCTGCTAGTGTAATAACTAAAGACACCCCATCAGGTGTTTTTTATTCGGGCAGCCCAGCCCAGGATCATAAAAAGGAATTACGTGAACAGGCTGCCAGGCGAAAAATGCCTCAGCTTTTAAAGAGGATAAGTAAGTTGGAGAAGAAGATAAAGGAATTAGAAGAGAAATTGAATTAAGTAAATTAATGACTTTGAAGCCCGACAGATATATCTGTTTTCCTTGTCGTGTACCGCAGGCACTCCGCATTTAAGCAGACCGTACAAGAAAATTGAGGTTGCGCTGCGGTGTCCTACCTCCGCTTACTGTCGAGAAATTATCCTTCGGCGGTCCTGCCTACGGATAATTTCTAGAGTCGTCCAACAAATATATCTGTCAGGTTTATGATAACAACAAGTTAACTTTGTGTAAAAATGATTCTAAGAAAACATTAATAATTGTTGATTAAGTCTGGGTGACGTAGCCATTTTGTTCATAAAACTATAAATATTCCAATATTACCTAAATACACCAATAAAGGGGAAATAGATGTGAGAAGATATGTAGTAGGATTTCTTTTTTTAGTAGTATTAGTGAATGTAGCTGGGACTGTTATGGCTGTGGACAGGCTTTTGGAGATGCCGACAGCGGGCTTGATTCATGGTGATGTATTAGTTCGTGGAGAGATAATCCCGGGTTCGCACAGGAATATTGAGGGAGTTTTTGCTCTGGCTGACAGGGTTCAGTTGGGTGTTGTTGGTAATTATCTGGATAAGGATGATGAGCTGGAGACTGCTGGTAGTCTAAAGCTCCTGTTATTTGATGAGAAGGATGGTTTTCCTTCAGTTAGTATAGGGGCTAGAGAGAAAGATTTTTATTTTATAATGAGCAAAAATCTTGGTCATGATATTAGGGCACACCTGGGGATAGGCAACGGGGAATTTGATGGTTTGTTTCTTGGTTTTAATAAACTGATTAACCCGGTGGCTGTCCAGACTTCTTCTTCAACAGGTGTCCCCCTTCCCATTAATCTGATGGCGGAATATGCTAATCGACAGGTTAATCTTGGTGTCAGGGTTTATCTCCGCGAAGCGATAGCTGTTGATGCCGGGTTAATGGATTTTGAGAAGGTAAAATTAGGGATGAATTATAGTTTTTAAAATATACGGTAAGAAAAGTCCTCAGTAATGGGGACTTTTCTCTTTACCATATATTGCATAGCGCTGGGCGTTTACAGGTGCTTGTGGCTGGTGGTATAATATTTGTTAGATAGGGGTGACAGATATATGTTTTGGATGAAAACTGCTTTCAGGAAAGATATCTTTTTACTGATGGCTGCTGCTATTCTGCTGGGGGTTATCCTGGCTCTGGCCGGGGGTTATCTCGCTGATAATTATTTTGCTAATATGGTCAGCGGTCTTATTGGTGATTCTGGAGAATATGACCTTTTGTTTACTATCTCCAGTGATAAGGAAGATATCGCTATAGAGCAGATTAAAAATATAGCTGCCGATACTCTCCCGGGTTCTTCTTTTAAGACAGGACCTAAGGTGGCAGGGAGTAGTAATTACTTATTGAAAATACCTGATAAATATAAGAATGAAGAGGTATATGTTAACCTGGGCAAATATTTCTCTGATATCCCTGGGTTAATGAGCAAGACTATCATGACAGAACCGAAACTCTCTATCCGAGGTTTCAGGGGGGATACTCTGCCGGTTATTAGACCACTTATAGCTGAGATAAAGGGAATAGACTTTATCTATCCTAGTAGTGATGGTCTTGATATTATTGTAAAAAAACCGGAGTTTCTTACTGAAGTTAAGAAAGAGATAAATAGTATTCTGAGTAATTATCATATCCTGGAGGTCAGATATCCCCTCAATCAGCACCCGTCTAACCTCGGCCAGTTGAGGGGAGAGGTTGTTGAACTGGTAGAGGGTAACCTTGATGAGGTTATTGATGTGACGATCAGTAATGAGTCAGATCGGGTTTCTCTTTTGACCAGTTTAAAACAGATGAAGACTTTTTTGATGTCCTATGCTACTAAAGTGCTTATTAGTGATCTTGAAAATAGTGAGGCTGTTCTGGAAGGGAGTACCCTGCTGGCCAGTAATGAAGATGGTGAGCAATTTGTCCTGGAGGTAATCAGTAATACTGATCAGCAGGTCATTGCTCTGGTTCAGGAGGGGAGTATTAATAAACCCATTTCTCTGGAGGTTTATTTTCAGGACTATGGGGATGAGGTAAAATACCTGGGTAAAGGCATAGTAGATAACCCGCGCCAGGAGCTGGCTGATGCCCTGGAACAACTTAATGAAATAGCCCCTAAACTGGAGGGTTTCCTGGAACAGAGTGAACAGCTTGTTGAGTTTAGTAATATGCTCAGTGAGGATTTAGCGGGGATAAATGATGGTTTAGGTCAACTGGAAAATACCAGTCAGAAACTGAGCAGTTCTCTAGAAGAATGGCAGCAGGAGGGGCTGTCAAACTTTCTGTCTGAGTTACTGGGTATCCTTGATGATATTAAGAAAAATACAGGTGATATTACAGATATTCAGCGGGAGCTGGTTATGACCAGTAATAATCTAAAAGAAGGTGCTGCACTGATTGAAGAAAAGATAGCCTATGTGCCGCGTAGTAACGGTATGTATCAGCAGTTAGATGAACTGAAAGATATCTTTCTACGGCTCTCTGAAGGTTTAGATGATAATTATGACCTGGTGGCCATGAGACTGGCAGATATGGATCCGGTTCTAAGTTCTATTGGGAGCTGGGAGGAAAAGATTGCTTCACTACTCAAGGTTGAGGAGACCTTAAATAGTGGGGCTAACTGGCAGGAGATCGAAGGGATTATTGCAGACATTGATCAGACTGCCAGGATTATAGATGCCAGTCAATTACAGGATAAGCTGACATCTATTCAGGAATTACTACAGGACTTAAATACCAACCGCTTACCTGTTGTTTTGAATCAACTCTCCTATATTCAGAATTCATTACCTGATCTTGAAGAATCTGAGATTGTTGAAACGATTAATTTGATTGATAGTTATATAGCTGGTCAGGTGATTCCAGGTGATCAGATTCAACTGTTAATTAAAGGAAAATATAATAGCAAGGGGCTTGTTAATAAGATAGAAGGGGTTGTAAACAACCCGACTGTTACCTATATAGAGATGGATGCCGGGGTTTTACAGCCCAATACACGGGGGGAGATTTTTAATGTCTTAAACCAGGTCAGGGCTGTTATTTCAACAATTGTTGCTTTTGTATTTACTATACTGGTAATGATTATGGATCAATCATTGATTATAAGTACACTGAGGCTTAATGGCAGCAGGGGATATTTTTATGGTTTTGTAAGTGGGGGTTTAATCTTTAGTTTGATCTGCCTGCTGAGTGGGATAGATTTTCCTTATCTTAATTTTAGTACAGAATTTATTGTCGGTGGTTTGTCAGGTGTTTTGATCGCATTTTTATCTAAGATGCTTAATCCAGTAGATAGAGAAGAATGGGAGGCAGGTAAGGCTCTGGGTTTTTCCACAGCAGAGATAATGCATGAGATTATTATACCGGCTGGTAAACCTGGATTACTCTACCTAATGAATTACCCCAGAATTATTTTTAAATAAGATATTATTAAATCCCCAGGAGGGAGTATAATGCTGAGGATAAAAGGTTTGAAAAAAAGCTTTAATAATGATATAGTATTAGATGAAATAGACTTTGAACTCAGGTCAGGTGAGATTACTGCTGTTATGGGGCCGAGTGGTTGTGGAAAATCAACTTTTATCCGCTCAATTAACAGACTTGTTGAACCTGATGATGGAGAGATATTTTTTAGGGACATACCGGTTCACCAGCTTACCCAGGATAAACTGGAAGGAGTCAGGCAGAATATTGGTTTTGTCTTCCAGCATTTCAATCTAATTAAACGCCTGGATGTCAAACAGAACGTTGCCCTGGGCCTTATTAAAAAGGGTTATTCAGTAGCTGAGGCCTGTGAAAAGGCAGTTCTTGCCCTGGCTGATGTGGGCCTGGCAGAGATGGGTGATGCCAGTGTATTAAACCTGAGTGGTGGTGAGAAACAGCGAGTTGGTATTGCCCGGGCCCTTGTCCTGGAACCCGAGCTGATCCTCTTTGATGAACCAACAGCTTCACTTGACCCGATACTGGTTAGAGAGGTTCTTGATGTTCTGGAGGATATTGCTGTTCGGAAACGCACTTCGATGATAATAGTTACCCATGAAGTGACATTTGCCCGTAGAGTAGCTGATCAGGTTTATTTTATGGATAAGGGAAAATTTGTTGAATCAGGGAAACCAGCAACAGTTTTTGAAAATCCAGGTTCCTGGATAGGTAAAAAATATAAAAAAATTATCAATTATACTTAAAAATAATAAAAATATGCAGGAGTTTTTATATTGCTTATTGAATTAAAGAAGATAGATATTAGAAGGAGGGGGAAAATGACTAAGGAAGGTAGTTTTCAAAAGACAATCACTAAAGCAATAAATTATTCAGGTACTGCGCTTCACAGCGGTAAAGAAGTAAATATTAAATGCCTTCCTGCTAAAGCTGATCGGGGTATTGTATTTCGCCGGGTAGACTTGCCGGGTAGTCCGGAGATTAAGGCAGATCCGTTAAATGTAGTTTCTACCAGGAGATGTACCAGTATTGGCTTGAGTACTAATGAAGAAGCCAGGGTACACACTATAGAACATATGATGTCAGCTTTATGGGCTATGGGTGTTGATAACGCTATTATAGAGATTGATAATGCTGAGACCCCTGTTGGTGATGGTAGTGCCCTTCCCTTTATTGATTTGATTAAACAGGCTACTACCAGGGAATTAGCTGTACCTCGTATGATCTGGCAGATAGAAGAACCAGTTTCGGTTAAAAAAGGGGATATGTATATGGTTGCTCTGCCCTATGATGGGTTTAAAATAAGTTATACTCTTCATTATGACCACCCTGTGATTGGTTCACAGTTTAGGGAGTTTGACATGGGTAGGGACTCCTTTATAGATGATTTTGCTCCGGCAAGGACCTTTGGTTTTGAGAGGGAGATTGAGACCCTTCATAGAAGAGGACTGGCCTTAGGGGGAAGTCTGGAGAATGCTGTTTTGATTGGCGAAGAGGGAACTGTAAATCCCCTGCGTTTCTCTGATGAGTTTGCCAGACATAAGGTGCTTGATGTTGTCGGTGATATGGCCTTAAACGGTTATATTCGCGGGCACATTATTTCTGTTAAATCAGGACATTACCTACATGTAGAACTGGCTAAAGAAATAAAGAAAAGGTTTGTTATTGAAGAGGAGGTAGAAGTAAGTAATGATGTATATTAATGAGATTCAGGAAATATTACCACACCGATATCCTTTTTTACTGGTAGACAGGATAGTGGAATTGAAAGAGGAAAAGGTTGTTGGTCTTAAGAATGTAACAATGAATGAAGAATTTTTTCAGGGGCATTATCCAGGACACCCTATTATGCCTGGTGTTTTAATTGTAGAATCAATGGCCCAAGTATCAGGTTTTTTATTGATGCACAGTCATAGTGATCTGGAAGATAAGATACCACTATTTGCAGGTATTGATAAGGTCAGGATCCGCCGGCCGGTTATACCTGGCGATACCTTAAAGATTGAGGCTGAAATTATCAGGGCCAGGGGTCGAATTGCTAAAGTTTTGGCCAATGCCTATGTGGAAGATAAACTAGTGACTGAGGCAGAGTTGATGTTTGCCTTTGAAGATAAATAGAAGGGAGAGAGGGGTTTTGAGTCAAAGAGCGGAAAGGAAACTGCTCCATATGGCTGATATACATTCAACAGCCATTATTAAGCCTGGGGCAAAACTTGGTAAGGGTGTAGAGATAGGCCCTTACAGTATTATTGGAGAGAATGTTGAGATAGGGGAGGGTACAAAAGTTGGTCCACATGTACTCATAGAAGGCTGGACCAAGCTAGGTAAGAATAATCAAATTTTTCATGGGGCCTCGATAGGTCTGGAACCACAGGATATGAAATTCAAGGGTGAAGAGAGTTATCTCTTTATCGGTGATAATAATACTATCCGGGAAAATGCTACCATACACCGCGGAACAGAAGAGGGTGGTGGAGAGACCTGGATTGGTAATGATAACCTAATTATGGCTTATTGTCATGTGGCTCATGATTGTCAACTGGGTAATCATATTATTATGTCAAATGCTACTAATTTAGCTGGACATGTTATTGTTGAAGATTATGCTGTACTTACTGGTTTAACTGGTATTCATCAGTTTGTTAGGATAGGTAAGATGGCTATGGTTGGTGCCCATTCCAAGGTTGTTAAGGATGTACCACCTTATGTTTTAGTAGACGGCCACCCGGCCCGGGTCAATGGTATTAATGTAGTCGGCCTGCGGCGCAATGGTGTTTCGCCAGAATTAAGGTCAGAGATAAAGCGGGCATATAAATTGCTTTATCGTTCCAATCTTAATATCTCTCAGGCCATTGAAAAAATGGATCAAGAACTGGATGCCAGTGAAGAGATAGAACACTTTCTGCGGTTTTTACGGAATGCCCAGCGCGGTATCTGTAGGTAGTGTGATTTGATATGTCCAGGATAGGTTTGCTTGCTGGTAAAGGACGCTTGCCATTTATCTGGGCGAAAGCAGCCCAGCAAAATGGACATGAGGTATATATTTATAGATTAATAAAAGAAGAGAAAAGAGAGCTGGAGGGAATTGCTGATCAGGTAAGAGATATTAATGTTGCTGCCCTGGATGAACTTATCAATACCATTAAAGCAGACGGCATTAAAGAATTAGTTATGATTGGTAAGGTCGAAAAAACACTGCTTTTTCAGGGTGTTCAACTAGATCAGAGGATGGAGAGACTCCTGGCAGGGCTTGATGTCCTTCAGGATGATAATATTATGCTGGCTTTTGTGGCAGAACTGGCCAGTGAGGGTATTAAAGTAATAGATCAGGCTACTTATATAAGGGAATTGTTTCCTGAAGCAGGGTTATTAACTTCAGGCAAACCTGATGAGCAATTACTTTCAGATATGAAGTACGGCTTTCAGATAGCCCGTGAGATAGGCAGGCTGGATATTGGACAGACGGTTGTTGTTAAAAACAAGGCTGTACTGGCTGTTGAAGCTATTGAGGGTACTGACCTGGCCATAAAACGCGCTGGTCAGCTCGGTGGTCCAGGGGCTGTGGTTGCTAAAGTGAGTAAACCACAGCAGGACTGGCGGTTTGATATACCAACAATTGGTGAAACAACTATTAGAAATTTAATAGAGATTAATGCCAGAGGGCTGGTCATAGAAGCCGGTAAGACTTTTATAATCGAACAGGAGAGCTTAATTAAGGAAGCAGAGAGACATGGTATTATAATTATGGCTATGGAAACTGCTTCAGGTTAGTGAGGTGGGCCTTTTGGGTAAGATAATGGTTGTTACAGGTGAAGTCTCCGGTGATATGCATGCTGCACAGGTGGTAAAGGCTATTAAGGAGATTGCACCTGATATTACTTTTTATGGGATGGGTTCTACATTTTTAAAAAAAGAGGGTGTCGAGATATTAATTGACCCGGGGGAACTGAGTACGATTGGTTTTATTGAAGCTTTTAAGAACACCAGACAGCACTTAGCCAATCTCAGGCTCCTTAAAAAGAGTGTTAAGGAGAGGAGACCAGACCTTATCTTACTGGTAGACAACTCTGGGTTTAATATGCTGCTGGCCCGTGCGGTTAGTAGACTCGGTGTCCCGCTTGTTAATTACTTTAGTCCTTCTGCCTGGGTGTGGGGCAGTTGGCGGGCCGGGTGGATGGCCCGCTATCGAGCAACAATTGCCTCTGTCTTTCCCATGGAAGCTGAAGTATACCGTCGGGCAGGAGCTGACGTAGAGTTTGTAGGTCACCCGCTCCTGGATATGGTCAGGGTAAATAAGGAAAAAGAGGAGATCTGTCATGATTTAGAATTATCCCCTGATAGACCGGTTATCGGCCTTCTGCCGGGGAGTCGCCGACAGGAAGTAGAAAAACTCCTTCCTGATATGCTGGAGGCAGCAGCAGAACTTGCTAAAGAGAATAAAGGGTATCAATTTGTGCTACCTCTGGCTGATGGTATTGACAGGTCATTTGTCGCCAGGAGAGCTGCCAGGTACAGCTTGGTAGTTAAACTGGTTGAGGGCTTTTCTCATGAGGTAATGAAGATTGCTGCTGTGCTGGTTACAGCTTCAGGGACAGCTACTCTGGAGGCAGCAATTATCGGTACACCGATGTTGATCGTCTATCGGACCAGTGCCTCTACCTATTGGTTGGCTACTAAGCTGATGAAGACTGACTATATTGGCCTGCCCAATATAATTGCTGGTAAAGAGATAGTACCAGAGTTAATTCAGCAGAATTTGACAGCTGACAGGATACTCTTTGAGCTGAAGTGTCTGCTGGAGAGTCCTTTTGCACTCAGAGAAGCTAGAGAACAACTGGCAGGGGTCAAACAGAAACTGGGCTCTAGTGGTGCTGTCAGGCGTGTTGCTGAACTGGTATTGAAGAAAGCTAATTTGTCTTAAGATAATTATGAATATATCTTCGACCAATATATTTACTTACCTTGTCGTGTACCGCAGGCACTCCGCATTTAAGCAGACCGTACAAGAAAATTGAGGTTGCACTATGGCGTCCTGCCTTCGTTTACTGTCGAGAAATTGTCTTCCGGCGTCCATGCCTCCAGACAATTTCTAGAGTCGTCCAGTAAATATATTGGTCTGGTTTATAATAAGTAGTTAACTTTGACTGAAAAGTGGTTCTAAGAAAAAATTGATAATTAGTGATTAAGTCTGGGTGGCGTAGCCATTTTGTTCTTTCTTTAAGTAATAGAGGGGGTTGATACTGTGTCAGGCAGGGTTTTTGTTCTTGTTTTATTAATTATAGTTGTATTAATTGCTGGGACTTACTTTGCTTTTACTTACCAGCCTGAACTTGATGAAAGTAATGACAGAGGTATAGAGGCCCCGGAGGCAGATGCAATCCCTGAGAATAAATTTAAGGATATTGATTTGACTGTTTTTAATGGGGATGATTCTGTCAGCTGGCAGATAAAGTCCAGTGATATTAGCAGTTTTTCACAGGGAGAACTGCTTAAGCTATCACCACTCAAACTTACTGCCTATAATGAGAATGATGAAGTCTTATATACTATTACTGCTGATTACTGTAATTACCGTTCTGCACTGGGTGAGATGGAGATTACTGGTTCTGTTGTGATGGAAAAGGATGAACTGAGGATGATGACAGCCCATCTTGACTGGGAAAGGGATGAGGAATTAATCAGAGGTAGTGGTGGTGTCAGTTTTACTTCACCATCCTATCAGTTGACAGGTGGGAGGTTTCAGGCTAATACTGATTTTAGCCAGATAACTGTCTATAAAGATGAGCAGGAGCGGGCAGCACTTCTCTGGAAAGAGGTGGGTAAGGGTTCATGAAAATAATAAATAAATGTACTTATTTAATAATATTAATACTTGTTTTAGCAGTAATAATTATTAATGTTACAGTTTTATCTGCTGAAGGAGAAGATGGTATATTTGGTGATGAGATAAGTATTAGTTCCCTGGAACCCTCTGGACAGGAAATAACTGCTCGCGGGAGTGCTCTAGTAATCTATAATGACCTCCGTCTGGAGGCAGAGACAATTTATTATAATTCAGTGACTGGAGAAGTAAATTTGGATGAGGATATTTCGCTAGTGGATCAGGATTATCAGCTCACTGCTGATGAATTAAAAGGAAATCTTACTGAAGAATCTTTTACTGCCAGGGGTAATGTAGAGCTCACAGGTACAGATGCTTTCCTGACAGGTGAAGAGTTATTCTATGATAGGATAGCAGGGGAAGTAATAGTTAAGGGTAGACCCTATCTGGAATACCAGGATATTAAGGCCAGGGCAGATCAGATTAGATATTATACTGATAAAAACCTGGCTTATCTGACAGGGAATGTTAGTGGAGAACAATTGGGACATAGTTTTTCTGGTGAAAAAATGGAACTGGATCTAGTGACTGGTAAGATGACCCTGGCAGGTGCAGCCCATTTTCTCTATGAGAATAGAGGGGAATAGCAGATGACAATCATAGCTAAAGAGCTGATTAAGGAATATAATAAACAACGAGTTGTAGATAGAGTGGACTTAAGGGTTGAGCATGGAGAGATAGTAGGGCTGCTGGGACCAAATGGTGCTGGTAAGACTACTACTTTCTATATGGTGGTCGGTTTGATTAAACCTGAAGGTGGAGAAATCTGGCTTGATAATGATAATATTACCAGACTGCCTGTTTATCTCAGGGCCAGGAAAGGTATTGGTTATCTTGCCCAGGAGGCATCTGTTTTCCGCAAACTATCAGTTGCAGATAATATATTGTCTATTTTGCAGGCCAGGAATCTGAGTAATGATGAGGCTTGTGAGTTTATGGAGAAACTGCTGGATGAGTTTGGTATCAGTCGTTTAAGAGATAGAAAGGGCTATCAGTTATCTGGTGGGGAAAGACGCCGGGTGGAAATTGCAAGGGCTCTGGCTACAGAACCTTCTTTTATACTGTTAGATGAACCCTTTGCCGGGGTAGACCCAATAGCTGTCTGTGATATACAGAATATTATTAGTTATCTAAAAGACAGGGGGCTAGGGGTTTTAATTACTGACCATAATGTACGCGAAACACTGACCATCATTGACCGGGCCTATATTATGCATGAAGGTGAAATACTTTTATCCGGTAATTCAGAAGAGGTAGCCTCCAGTGAGCTGGCCCGCAAATTTTATCTAGGAGAAAGATTTACGATGTAGGTTGGATTGTTATAAGACCGACAAATATATTTACTTCCCTTGTCGTGCGCTACAGCGTCCTACTTTTGCTTACTGTCGAGAAATTGTCTTCCGGCGTCCATGCCTCCAGACAATTTCTAGAGTCGTCCAGTAAATATATTTGTCTGGATTAATAACAGTGGTGGTCGGGATGCTTTATCTAATAAAGAAATATAGTAAGTTGATGTAAAAAGAGGGGTGCCAGTAATTGAAGATTATCTACCGTTATATTTTTATCGAATTAATAACACCACTACTATTTGGAATTGCCGCTTTTGCAGCTATTTTTATTGGTACAGATTTACTCTTTGAATTAATTGAATACTATAACAACTATGGAGTTGAACTTCTGACCTTGCTTCAGTTGTTTTTCTTAAATCTGCCAACAATTATTGTTATAACTTTTCCGATGGCTACCCTCTTAGGGACTATTATGTCCTATGGGAGGTTATCTGGTGATAATGAAATTACTGCTTTGAGGGCAGGTGGTATCAGTGTTTATCGTTTGGTGCGCCCTGCTTTATTCCTGGGAATATTAATGACTTTATTTACTATCGGTGTTAATGAATATATTGTACCACAGGCTAATTATCTTAATGAACAGATAGTCTATCAGTTTAAACATGGGGAGAGGATGCCTTCTACACAACACAATCTCTTCCTTACCCCTTTGAAAGATGGTTACCCTGATTATGTTCTCTATACTAAACTTTATGATGGGGAAACAGGTGTTATGCAGGAGATAATTTTTCAAGATTATGAAGAGGGGAAACCTGTTACCTTGATTCAGGCTGAAAACGCTGTTTATACAGGGGATAGATGGAAGTTTTTAAACGGGCATATTTATCGACTCGAACCAGGTGAGCGGATACCAGATTTGAAATTTGAAGAATATGATGTTAATAATCTAAATTATACACCAGCTCAGATGGCCCGTTTAGATAAAAAAATATCTGATATGAATTTTACTGAATTAATAGAATATATTAATCTTAAGAAATCACAGGGGAATGATGTTAATAAGGAGTTAGTAGAACTTCATCAACGTATATCGATTCCCTTTGCTAGTTTTATTTTTGCTCTGCTGGCAGCAACACTGGGGATTCAACCCCAACGTTCAGGTGGCTCGGCTACTGGTATGGGTTTGAGTATTATTGTTATTTTTATTTATTATACATTAATGACTGTTGGTAGTGCCCTGGGAGAGCAGGGAACGATTCCACCATTTTTGGGGGCCTGGCTGCAAAATTTTGTTTTTATGATTACAGGGGCAATAATGCTCTATCGTCTGGGGAGATAAGATATCGGAAGGGGTGAAGGCTTATGTATGGGATACTGCTGGTAAGTGTTGTGATAACCCTTAGTGGCTTTATGGCCTATCTGGGGGATCAGATCGGCATGAAAATTGGTAAGAAAAGGATATCCCTCTTTGGCCTACGCCCAAAATATACCTCAATAATCATAACAGTCTTGACGGGTGTCCTGATTGCTACTCTGACTATAACAGTTATTCTTCTTACCAATAATGGTGTCCGTAAGGCATTATTTAATATTCAGGAGGTTTTAGTAAGGCTTGATGACCTCAACCAGCAGCTGGCAGTTAAAGATCGGTCCCTACAGGATAGGGAGGCAGAGATCGCTGAACGGGAAAGGGAACTGGTCCTGATTCAGCAGCAGAAGACTGAACTGGAAGAAAAACTGAACCAGAATCAGCAGGAATTTGCCAGAACCAGACAAAAACTGTTGGCTACCCAGGATGAACTTACTAATACCCGTAGTGATGTGAAAGAACTGGAAAATAAGCGAGTAGAGTTGCAGGATACTAATCAGGAATTAAATGAAAGGATAGCCAGCTTGCATGAACAGAGGAAAGAACTGGAAAATAAGATGGTGGTATTAAATGAAAAGATAGATTCTCTTAATGAAGATTATGAAAAAGCCAGGTTTATGGCCTATAAATATGGTGCTGGACTGCAGTATTACCGGGAAGGGGATATAGTCTTCCAGCGGGGAGATATAATTTATTCAGATGTGATTGAGACCGGACAGACACAGCAGGAGATAGTTGACCAGCTGTCAGCCTTTCTGGAGAGGGCTGATCAAAAGGTGAAGGAGTATCCAGTCAGAGTTGACGAAGAACTAGGGACTACTCTTCAGCTTAGAGCAGAAGAGATTTTTACAGTGGCCCGGACAATTATTAATGCCGATTATGACCGAGTTATTGTCAGTCTGGTGGCTAGTGTTAATGTCCCTCAAGGTGACTGGGTATATGCCAATTTTATTTTAAATGAAGATTTTATTGTTTTTCAACAAGATGAGTATATTGCTGAATGTGTAATAGATGCTGATGGGAAAGATATTGAAGATAAATTAAGTGAACTACTGACTGCTATTAATACTAGGGCTGTTAGAGAAGGACTCCTGGTTGATAACCAGGGTGATGTCGGTAGTATTGATTATGATGAATTTTACCGGCTCCATAACCAAATCTTGAATTACCATGGTAAGGTTAAGATAAAGGCCTATGCCGGGGAAGATATCTGGCGTGAGGATAGGCTATCAAATAACCTCAGCTTTGAAATCAGTTCTGTTGAGGGGGAATAGTTATGCTGCTGGCCATTGACCCCGGGAGGGATAAGTGTGGGATAGCTGTTATGACAGGCGATGCTACTGTCCTTTTTCAGGAAATAGTGGCAACAGAAAAAATTGAGTTATATCTGCTTGAACTCCTGAATAGGTATAAAATAGAGGAGGTTGTCCTTGGTAATGGGACATTTTCAGAGGAGGTTGCCAGGAAGATTGAGAAAAACTATGACTTGCCTCTGATGTTAATAAAGGAGGCCTATACTACGCTGGCTGCTGAAGAGAGATACCGCCAGGTAAACTACTCCGGTATTAAGCGCTTTTTCCTGTCTTTTATCAAGTGGAAACCCTCTTTTCCGGTAGATGATTATGCAGCTGTAATTTTGGGAGAGAGGTATCTGAAAGATAAGGGGTTATAATACTGGATAATACTAACAGATAATTTTTATCTTTTTTTGCAGGACTTTAGGAGGAAAAGTGGAATATATATAGACAGAATCAGATAAAACACTTATAATTATAGGTGTTGTATTGGAAAAAGGATTTTTAAAAAATATTAAAAAACTTTATTTCCTTGCAGGAGTTTTAGGATTTGTGTTGAATATAATACAGTGATAGTCGATTTTTACTTATATTGTTGATAGTTAATTACTTAATTTTTTTGTGTAAAATTTAATTATGTCAAAAGTCTTATCATCTCAGGCTAAACATGTGTGGAGAGGAGGTGCCCCCCGATTCACAGAGCTGTGAGAGATGATAGGGTTCTATATAATAGTTCATTGACAACTGAAGGAGAACGAGATGAGGAAACTAGGAGACTCATTTTCTGTTCCCTTAGGTGAGAAATGAACTGGTAGAACTATTTTATTTTAAACCTAAAAAATCAAGGGGGAATTATTGTAATGAAGAGAATTGTTATTGCTGCATTTTTAGTATTGGCTTTAACTGCTTCTGCCTTTGCCGCTTCTTTCGCAGATGTGCCTTCAAGTCACTGGGCATACGGAGCAGTTAACAAACTTGTTGCTTCCGGTATTCTTTCCGGTTATCCAGATGGGACTTTTAAAGGCCAGAATAACCTGAGCCGTTATGAAATCGCTGTTGTTGTTGCCCGTGTTCTCGACCAGATTGAAGCAGAACAGGCTGCTTTAGCTGATGAAATTGCTGACGCTGATAGCCTGAGTGTTGGTCAAGCACAACAGGTTAACGAAATTGTTAAGGCTATTGTTGCCAAAAATACTGGTGAAGAATTAAGTAATGAACAGGCTAACGAAGTTCGTAGTATAGTTCAGGCCCTGACCTTTGAATTCAGGCCAGAACTGAAAGAACTCGGTGCTGCTGTTGATGCCTTAGCAGTAGATGTTGACGAATTAGACTCCAGGGTAGCTGCTTTAGAAGCACAACCAAGAGACAATGTAAGTTTCTCAGGTACTGTAGATACTATCTTTGAAACAGCTAACTATGGTGATAATCCTTATGCAACTATGCTTGTATGGGCTGATGATGATGCCTTAGATGAATTAGATGATGATAATGCAATTACAGGTGTTGATGATGGTGATATGCCAGCTGCCAAGGCCTTTTATCAGGAAATTGGTTTAGATATAGCAGCTAATGTTGGTGATGTTAATTTTGATTTAGCAATAGATACTCTTAAAAATCTATTTAGTGAAACTGATACTGTAGTAGATGGTATTAAACTTGGTGAAACTGCAGACAGTGATGCTTTTGAAATGGATACAGCATTACTAACCATTTCTAAAGATGATTATACCTTTAAAGCGGGTAGTTTTGAGGATTATGATGTTGACCCTTACTTTATTGATGATGAAGATATGGAAGGTATCGAAATAACTGCCCCACTTGCTGGTATTGATTTCAAGGCCTTTGCCGTAGGTGATGAAGATGATGATGCTGATGAGTTTGAAAAAGATTACTATGGTGTAACTGCTACAGCAGATATGGATATCTTCAAATTAATCGGTAAGTTATATCATGCACGTCTTGAAAGTGAAGATGCGGTAACTGATTTTGCTATAGCAGCTGAAGCTGATGTTACTGATGAGCTGACTATGGGTGGAGAGGTTGTTTTCAATACAAATGACGGTAGTAGTGATGAAAATGATACACTCTTTAACTTAAATGGTAGCTATATCCTTAGTGATGTAGTAACATTGCGCGGTCTATTTGAAACAGTTGGTGAAGACTTCAATTCTACTGATACTGTCTTATCTGACCTGGAAGAAGATAACAACTATGACAAATATAATGTAGGTGCAGACTTTGCCTTGAATGCTAACAATACTGTTACAGCTGACTATACTTTAGTAGATGCTGATAAAGACGAAAATAAAAACAAATTCGAAGTTGGCTTAGAAAATACTACTGGTAAATTCACTAATCATGCATCCGTTGAATTTACCCAAAATGATGACTATGATGAAAATGGCGGAGAAGATGTAACACTCCTGACCTTAGGTACAAAGTATGCTATGTCTGATGCAACTACCATTGCTGCTGACTTAGTAAACAAATCAGCTGATGCTGCTGACTTAAGCTATACCTATCTGGTAGGAAGTATTGACCATAAACTATCAGATAACATAAGCTGGATTAATGAAGTTCAGTTAATCAATGGTGAAATAGATATACTTGGTAATACAGAAGATGCTGAAGGTAATTCCTTCAAATCTCAATTATCTGTAAGCTTCTAAACAGGCTGAGAGAAGAAACAGAGTCCTGGAGGGGTTTTCTCTCCAGGGCTTTTTTTATTAGTTAAGGAAATTATGTGAGTTTGAAATTATGAATAACTTTGAAGATCGACAAATATATTTACTTCCCTTGCCGTTCGTTTCAGCGTCCTGCTTGTACTTACTGTCGAGAAATTCTCCTTCGGCCTCCTGCCTACGGATAATTTCTAGAGTCGTCCAGTAAATATATTTGTCTGGATTATGATAACAAGATCTCTGATAATCTAATACTATACCTACATAAGCATTGGATCTAAAGAGTTGCCGGGAAATATTAATTTAGAACTGAGTATGAGAAAGGGGAGTATAATATGCCAGGAGTAAATTTTAGGACTTATTTTATTATTATTTTAACTTTTATAATTTTACTGTGTATGACTATCCCCTGGAGTAAAGCGGGGGCTGTTCCCCCGGTTCATCAGAAACCGGAGATGATTTATCGGATACGGATTGCTAATGACCTTGATTTTATGGACAACAGGCTCTCGGGAATTAAGGTGAAAAATATCAGGCTCCCTGAACACAGCCAGATTGAGATAGCCAATAACCCCTGGAGTTATCTGGTGGTTTACCTTGGTATTGAAAATACCTGGTATTGGGAGGGTCAGGAGATGCTCCATGCTGTTGAGGCAGGGGTGAGTATCAGAGGGACAGAGGTACATGAGGGCAGTGGCTGGCACTCCTTTATTAACTATTACCCGAAAAAGAAATATGAACCTTATAATGATCCAGAAGCCTGGCGGGGCCCTGAACTCCCGATAGGTCAGCCTATTAATCTGGAATTAAGGGTTGGAGAGGTAGAGGAGGTAGCAGGGTCTTACCGCTGGCAGGTTCATTACTATGTCAATGGTGAGGAAGTGGCTGTACGGCCGATATATGCTAATGATGGTCAGCCCAATCAATTCGATGTTAAACTCTGTGTAGGGGCCTATATGGCCTCCGGCAGGGAGAATGAGATTAGTTTTGCCCCTGTCAAGATAGGTGATATAGCAGTTAGTGAGTCCTCGACAAAGTTCAAGGCCTGGCAGACCCTGGAGCTGGAGGATTTTGGCATACCACATCACCGGATCGGCTATGGGACAGAGGTTGATAATACTGTAAAGAGAGATTTTAAAACCGCCTTTGAAAAGACAGATTATTCCTATGCAGTTAGCTTGCCTAAAAGTGATAAGAGTGGATTAGCCCTTTTTACTATACTGGCTACTCTGATGTATTTGGCAGCTAATTAGATAATTTTAAAATAGTCAAATAGATTTATAGAAATATTTCTTATCTTTTGATATAATAGTATGGAAGAAATAGTATATAATTTTATAGAGGATTATTAATTTTTCTGGAGAAAATATATAATAGACTATATTTTTTGTTTTGAAAGGAGGGCGTGAGTATGCAAAAAGCAGTACTGGTACTTACCTTTTTATTGATCATGCTGACCTTGGAACCTGTGCTGGCTAGAGGGGCAGCTATTGTAATTGATGACTATGTTTTTAATAATATCTATATTAATAGTTATTATGATCTGATTGATAGCTACAGCCTGGGCAATCTTAACTTGCGCCTGCCAGATGAAGAAAATGATGATTTTAATGATGAGACTGAGCATGACTTAAAGGCTCTGGCCTCACTTTATGGTAATCGCCAACCAGATAGGGTGGGTGATGAGATAGGTTTGATTGTAAGGGATGATGAATACATAGGAAATAATTTTTTACAGAATAACATTAATTTAGATAGAAAAAGTCTGAAAATTAATCCTGTACCAGGGCTTTCCTTGAATGCAGATTTTATTGTATTGGATGATGATGATATAAAAGAAAGCAATTCAAATCTGAATTTATTTTATGAGTTAAATAGCAAGACAACTTTACGGGCTGGTTACGGCCTGGCCAATAAAGAATGGTGGGATTATGAGGATATAATACTAGAGGATAATGATGGTAATAATGAAATTGATGAAAATATTGATGAAGACAATATGGCTGATGGTGATAGTATAGATAATGAGATGTCTGAGGAAGAGTCTACATCAACAGTAGAAAAGGGAAATCTTTTTCTCGACTCAGATAGGAGTGAGGCAAGTTTAATAGGTATTTCCTATAAAACCAGTGATTATCTAACCCTGTCAGCAGATTATATTAATAATATTGTCGGTGAAGAAGATGTGGATTATTCTACAGTGCTGGGCCTTGCCTATGCTGATAATGGCAATCAGTTAAAATATCATTATCAAATTGATTTTGGTGATGCCAAAACAACAGAAACTGGTATTGAGATTGGTTATAGAGATCTACTTACCTTTAATGCTTCCTATAAACTGCTTGACCCGGATCAACTTAAAAATCAATTGGCTGAGTCTGTCTGGGACTTTGGAGTTGGCTTTAAATTAGATGAAAAATCCTCTATATCTTTTGGTTATCAGCTTATTAAAAATGAAGAAAGCGATGATATTAGTCTAGAAACTGATAAAGAATCAAATCTTAAGGCACAGCTTGAGATTAAATTTTAAAGAATAATGGGGTGGTTATTTTGATTTTAAAAAAAAGTCTAACACTTTTTATATTAGCGGCTTTACTTACTACAGTTACTTTACCGGTATATGGACAGCTTATTCCACTTAAGGAGATTGAAAATGTGGAAATGGTCTTATATGGGCAGCCGGGTACTGGTTCGGTATTAGCTAGGATTAAGAGGATTGAGCTTGATTTATTTGGCAGTGCTGGTAAAGGAACATTGCCGGAGCGGTCAAATCAAATTTTAAAATATGCCCTACCAACGGAAGATAGTCCTTCTTTACAGCTTTTGATTAATTGTCTGGAATGGTCATTATTAAATAGTATCAGTCGTGGTGCTGCTGTAGATCGAGTGGCTGAATTGGAAGAGATGATCTATGGGGCCAGCAAAAATGGTGCCTTACTAAATAGGATAAATGAATTACTTGAAATGACAGTTCCAGGTGGTAAATTACCGGTAGCGGAGGTAGAGATGCCTGAAGGGCTTGTTATTGAAGCAAAACTCCTGGATGAAATTGATTCAGCTGTACTTACTGAGGGTCAGTTTTTTCGCTTTGAGGTAACAGATGATATAGAGCTTGAAGAATGTATGGTGATTCCTACCGGGACACGGGGTTTGATCAATGTGGATAAAGTCAAAGAAGCAGGTGGTTTTGGGAAGGATGCTGAACTTACTTTGAGTCTTTCTGATTTTAAAGCTATTGACGGCACAATGCTTTCTATAGAGTTTTTTTCAGGTGACGATGATTCACACTCCCGTGAGATAGCAGTTGGGGCAGGCTTCCTGGGTGCACTACTGGTCAGTAATCCTGTTGGACTGGTGGCTGGTTATTTCTATAAGGGGAAAGATGTTGTCATTGAAGAGGGAACACCCTTAAGTATTGAGATTACTAATGGATTAACAGTTTATGGATTAAAGACAAATTAAGAATACTTTGTAAGTTTAAACGGGTTTTTCATTGACATATCAGGAAACTATGTATTTTTCAAGTAGTGAATAGTTTTAAAGTTCGACAAATATATTTACTTCCCTTGTTGTGCGCTGTGGCATCCTGCCTACGGATAATTTCTAGAGTCGTCCAGTAAATATATTTGTCTGGATTATGACTATAAAATTAATGTGAATTATAAGAACCCATTCTGTTGAAGCAGGATGGGTTTTCTTTTTATTACCAGCAGGTTTTTCTTTATTTTTGTAGAATTATTATTAAGTAGAGTTGGGAAAGGTGGTTTAGTCTGGTGTTCAAGGGAATAATACGAAAGATATTACTCATAAATATATTAATATTTATAGCTGTTTATCCTGTACTGGCTGATGAGCTCTCTACTGACAGTCCTTATTCACTGACTGCTGAGAGGGAGATTGTCTATGACAATCACCAGGGCTTAATCAGGGCAGAGGGTGGGGTTGTATTTGAGTCTGCTGATTTCAGGGTGGAGAGTGATAATATGATTATCGACCTTGAGAAAACAATTGTTACAGCCACTGGGGATATAGTTAAAATAATATCAGATGAGCAGGTTTTGATTGGCAATAAATTAATTTATAATTATAATACTAAAATGGGTTCTGTTTACCAGGCCAGTACTAAGGTTGAAGACCTTAACTTGGCTGGCGATGAAATTAAGTTTATGTCCCCCCCAAAAAATAGTATTAAAGACGATATGCTCATAGAACTTGAACAGGCTTATTTAACTACCTGTGTATTTGATAATCCACATTATCATGTTAAGGCTAATAGTCTTGAATTATATCCAGATAATAGGATTATAATTAAAGGGGTTAAGTTTTATTTAGGTAAGGTAATGGTATATTATTTTCCATCATATGTTATTAAATATGATGAAAATACGGGGACATATCAAAATGTTACCCCTTTCCCCAACATTGGCTATGATTCAAAAAATGGTCTTTTACTTGAGATGCATTATCCCTATCAAATAGGCGAGAAAACGGAAGGTTTGATTACAGCCGGTTTTAATGAAGGTGAGAGACACAATAGTTTAAAACACAATTATCAGCTAGCTGATAATTATAAATGGGTTACTAATGTTGTTGATAAAAAGGAAGAAGATGATGATGACGAAGATGAATATGAGAGGACGCAATTGATTGATAGTGGTCTTAATTACCGCAAGGGACGGGTTAATGTCTATACAGGGTTGAGGTATGATTTTATAGATGACGAGACAATAGCAAAGAGTAGAGTGAATTATAATGTAGGGAGATATAGTTTTTATACAGGACTGGGGTATAATCTTACTATTGAGGACTGGGAAGAGAAATATGGTGTAATTTATCGGGGTAATAAGGCAGTTTATGAATTAAAATATGTTAGTGGTTATGATCGGGAATACCTGCCCTATCTTAGTATAAAAGGTAAGACAGCTAATTTGGCGGGGTTTAATACCAATCTCAGTCTTGGTATGGGGCGTGTCAGGGACGATGGGATTACGGCTAATAAGGCTGTTGTTGGTCTGGTCCTGGGTCGTAGCTTTAATCTGACAGATAATTTTAGAATTGGTCTTAATAGTGATTTGGCCTATCACCAATATTTTAGTTCTTTTAATGAGGCTTATCAGGTATATAATACATCTTTGACCGGGGCTTATCAACTTACTTTAAGTCCTACTGTCAGTCTAAAACCGTTTTTAACCTATAAGTTGACAGATACCTATGGAAACCCGGTATTATCTGATGATAAAGAGGATAAAGAAAAGGAATTGAAACCTGGAGTGGAATTAACATACCACCTCCCTGGTGATGAAGGTTCATGGATAGTAGGGCTAGAGGGTAATTATGATTTGGAACTAGAGGTCTGGGATGAAAAAACCATCAGGCTGACCCGTGATTATGATTGTATGAGTGCCTTCCTGGAATATGATACAGTTGCTAGTGGTTTTGGATTTGGTATTGAAATAAAATAACTGGATAAGTTTGATTTAATTTATTTACACTAATGCTTAGTGTAAATAAATTATATTAATTCCGCTTGTCATTCGTTACGGCGTCCTGCCTACGTGAAAAATATGGAGTCGCTCCATTAATATAATTGACTGGAACGGAAAAGTGCAATATTTAAGCGCTACTTATATGCATTAATATGACTGCTAAAGACCTTTCATGATTGCGAAGGGTCTTTTTTAATACCTGTTTGCAGGAAATAGCAGATTAATAGTTAAATATATAATATGGAAAAAAATACAATTATAGGAGGGAGAATAGTCATGAAGAGGATTTTAAATTTTCTGCTTATCTTAGTACTCAATATACTATTATTTTCAGGGATAATTATAGCTAAAGAATACAGGCCTGTTTTGAGTGGTAGTTTTAATGTAGGTGATAAGAGATATGATGAAATTTTGCTGGAGGAAGATGACAGTCTGACAGAAGAGATAGTTGATAGATACAATTATGAAAAGTTTTGGTTAAAATACAAACAAAAACTTAGTACTACGGATTATTACTACCTTAAAGGTCAATATTATAAGAAGAGGTATGAAGAGAGGGGAAACTACAATAATATAAATTTTGACCTTCAGGGTAATTATACCTACCAGTTAACTAATAAATTAAGGAATAGATGGTTGTTAACCTTGCGGGATAAAGAATATCAGGAAAATAAAAATTCTACATACCAGATGCTCAGGCTCAATTATCAGCTGGATTATAAGTATAATCAAAAGAATAAGTATTCATTAGTCTTACAGAGACAATTGGAGGATTACCTTAATGACAGTTCAAAGGATAATATCTATGATAGGATATCAGTAAATTGGGACTATCAAATCAGGGAGGATTTTACCCTGAATTCAAAGATTCAATTTAATAGAGAGGTATATAAAAACCTGTCAGAGCGGACCAACAAATACGGTAGGCAGTTTGGAGTGGGATTTAGCTGGAAATTATAGGACTGGCCAGTTCTCGATGGGACCGGGGTTTTCTTTTTCCACTGAGGGCTTCATTAATGATTTTATTTGTGATATAATAAATTTTAACGTTAAAGTCAGGTATTAATTCAGGGATAATTTTATAATTTTTACATATTTTATTTATAGTGTTTAGTTCCTGAAGAAAATATAATAATAAAAGATTATATGGTTATGGTGTGTAGAATTTATCTGTTTCATTCTAATTTTATATATTTTATATGAGGAGTAAAACACAGGAGGGATGATGGTAAGTGCATTATATGTCTAAATACCGGGAATGGTTGTTAAGTGACTACTTTGATGAGGAAACTAAAGCAGAGTTGAAGGCCATTGAAGGTGATGAGAAGGAGATTGAAGAGAGATTCTATAAAGACCTGAATTTTGGTACAGGCGGCCTGAGGGGTATTGTTGGTGCTGGGACAAACAGGATGAACAAATATACCGTGCAAAAGGCTACCCAGGGACTGGCTAATTACATAATAAATTACTGTGATGACGGCCGGGAACGGGGGGTCGTAATAGCCTATGATTCCCGGCATATGTCAGCAGAGTTTGCTCTTGAGTCAGCCCTGGTTCTTAATGGTAATGGTATAAAGGTTTATTTGTTTGATGAACTGCGTCCTACCCCTGAACTATCTTTTGCGGTCAGGGAACTTAAAGCAGTTGGTGGGATAGTTGTGACAGCCAGTCATAATCCACCGGAGTATAATGGTTATAAGGTCTACTGGGAAGATGGTGGACAGGTGGTTCCTGAGCAGGCCAGAGAGATAATTGCAGAAATTGCTGAAATAGATGACTATGATTTTGTAAAGAAAATGGCAAATAAAGAAACCGCTGTTGCTGAAGGGCTGCTGGAGATAATAGGGAATGAGATTGATGACCGCTATATTACAGAGATGATCAAGGTAATACCTGAGCAGAAACTGGCTGTAGAAAAAGGAGATAGTATCTCTATAATCTTTACCCCCCTACATGGCACTGCCAATAAACCAGTACGCCGGGTCTTAAAAGAACTTGGTTTTACAAAGGTGGCTGTAGTTGAAGAACAGGCTGAGCCAGATGGGGATTTTCCTACAGTAGAGAGTCCTAACCCAGAGAACTTTTCAGCTTTTAAATTGGCCCTGGAAAAGGCCAAAAGCTTTGAACCTGATCTTATTCTTGGTACTGACCCTGATGGGGATAGAATGGGTATTGTAGTCAGGGATGGTGAGGGTAATTACCTGGGTCTAACTGGTAACCAGGTTGGTGTTCTGCTTACTGATTTTATCCTGAACAGAATGAAGGAAGAAGGGAAACTACCTGATAATGGGGTGGTCATTAAAACCATTGTGACTACAGAAATGCTTAACAGGGTTGCTGCTGACTATGGTGTAGAGGTAATGAATGTCCTGACTGGATTTAAATTTATTGGAGAAAAGATAAAGGAGTTTGAGGAAAAGGGTGATAGGACATTTATCTTTGGTTTTGAAGAGAGTTATGGTTACCTGGCTGGGACCTATGCCCGGGATAAAGATGCGGTTGTTGCCGTTGCCCTGGCTGCTGTAATGACCCTTTATTATCAAGAACAGGGGATGTCAGTCTATGACAAGTTGAATGAATTAATGGATAAATATGGTTATTACCAGGAAGACCTGGCAGCTATCAGGCTGGAAGGCAAAGAGGGCGAAGAGAAGATAGCTGGTACCTTAGCTGAATTGAGGGAGGAAAAACCGGAACAGATCTGCGCCATCCCTGTAGTAAGCTGTAGTGATTATCTGGCTGGTAAGGCCTATTACTACAATAACAATAGGGAAGAAGAGATTAAGCTGCCGGAATCTAATGTTCTACAGTATAAATTGGCAGATGATACTCTCTTGACTATCCGGCCCTCAGGGACTGAACCCAAGCTCAAGCTTTACTTTGCTGTGCGGGCTGATACGAAACAAGAGGCAGATGATAAGATCAAGGATTTTAAATCCAGATTCCTGGGAGAGATAAATGAAATACTGGAGAGTGTTTAGTAAAAAGGGGTTAATGTAATTACCATTAACCCCTTTTTTTCAGTACTTTATACCTATATTATTAAGAATATAAATTGAAATTAGGCTATTTTTAAAGGATTTTGTGAGGATATATAGAAATATATTAAAGAAAGCGGAAGATAGCGAAAAATTTGACTAATTCAGGAGAGTGATAAATGATATGAAAGTAAGGAAAGCCATTATTCCGGCAGCAGGTCTTGGTACTAGGTTTCTACCAGCTACCAAGGCACAGCCAAAGGAGATGCTGCCAATTGTTGATAAGCCTACTATTCAGTATATTATTGAAGAGGCAATAGATGCCGGTATTGAGGATATTTTAATTATTACCGGTAAACATAAAAGGGCTATTGAGGATCATTTTGATAAATCACTGGAGTTAGAGTTTGCTCTTAAGGAAAAGGGTAAAGATGAGTTACTGAGTCTTGTTGAAGAGATTTCTAATTTAGTTGATATTCATTATGTCCGACAGAAAGAACCAAAGGGACTGGGTCATGCCATCTACTGTGCCCGCACCTTTATCGGGGATGAACCCTTTGCTGTTCTGCTGGGTGATGATGTTATGACAGCAGAGGAATCAGTAATCGGGCAGATGATGAAGGTTTTTGCTGAAAAAGGTAATCCAGTATTAGGGGTACAGCAAGTTGCTAAAAAAGATGTCGATAAATATGGGATTGTTAAGTATAGTAGTCAGACAGATCGGGTTTATCAGGTTGATGACCTTATTGAAAAACCTGCCCTTGATGAAGCTCCTTCTAATCTAGCTATTCTTGGTAGGTATATAATTACCCCTGATATATTTCCAATACTGGCTGAGACAAAACCAGGTAGGAATAATGAGATTCAGCTGACAGATGCCCTGCAGGAACTGGCCAGGAAACGTCAAGTCTATGCCTATGATTTTCTGGGTAAGCGTTATGATGTAGGCAATAAAATGGGTTTCCTACAGGCTACTGTGGAGTTTGCCTTAAACAGAGATGACCTGGGTGGAAGATTCAGAAAATATCTGAAAGATGTTTTAAAACAGGAGTAGTCTTATAAGAAGATAAATGGTCGAGAGTGGGGTGTAGGCTTTGGAAAGGTCTTTAACTCATATAATAAATACAAAGTTAGTATATTTATTTATTATTATGGCTGTTTTAATGATAGTCTTTGTTGTTACTTTTACCAATAATTTTGTTAATAACCTGGTATATCAGAATATCTTGAAAATGACCGTGGAGTCTGTTTATTCATCACTAACTCAGTTTGATGAATCACTTCATACCATGGAAAATTTTTATGATAATCTAATTGTTAAGATGGCAGATGATTACCTCCAAAAGATGGAGGAAAAGGGACTGACAGTCCAGGATATGTCTGCAGAGCAGTTTGATAAAGTTTTAGTTGATATACTGGAAAAACATAGGTCTGAATTGAATGTGCTGGGAATTGACAGTGATATATATAGTAATATATATTACTATATAATTAATCCTGCCGGTAGAATAGTAACAACAAATCATTCTATTTATGAGAACGCTGACTTAATAGAATATAAGGATTTAGAAGGCTTGCCGTCAGGAAGATTCTTTTTTCAGAGGTTAACCTATGACCCACTCACTGAATTACCTAAAAAGGATGGGTATATTATATTTGCTAACAGCTATATACTCAAATTCTCTCTTCCCTTTGATGTAGAGCTCTTTGACAGGTTATCAAAGAGAATAAAGTCAATAGAGAAGGATATCAGTTATGTAGAAGAGATTGGTTTTTATAAGGCTAATTATACCCCGGTAAATGAGCTCTTTAAAGAACTTACTGATCAAGATCAGGAATATCTGCGCCGCCTAGGGGAAGAAGACTCAATTAGAAATGATATATCTGCTTATAAATCAGTTTATTATGGCAGGTGGGATACCAGAACAGAGGCTCCCTTTACTAATCAATCCTATTATCTTAAAATGAAACTAGATTTCTCTAAACACCTGGCAGCACTTGGTAAGACGATTTCTATGGTTATTGCTATTATAATATTTTTTACTATTTTGATTATTTTTTTAATTACCCGCAAATTGTCGGCTGATATTACTGCCCCTTTTGCAGAACTGGCTGCGAGTATGAGTCAGTTGACCAATAAGGATTTAGATAATATAGATCAAAACCTGCAGAAGACTGATATTAAAGAGATTAATATGCTGTTGGCCAGTTATCAGGGGATGACTAGTGAATTATCAGCATCTTTTGAGGAATTGAAGGCCATGAATGAAGAGCTGGAGGCATCATATCGGGAAAGCTATAACCTGGCTGAGAATTTGAATAATGTTATTGAGGTAGCAACCAAGCTGACTGGTATAGTCTTTGATGACAGGACAATTTTTTTGAGAGATCTTTTTTATGTAGCCAAGCAGTTAATAACTGAGGCTGATTATGGCAGTGTCTATTTGATTGATGAAGGTGAAAACAGGTATATTGATTCAATAGGCCATGATATTAAAAAACTAAATAATATTCCAATTACACCTGATTATCTTGCTAAACAGGGAACTGTCCAGTTTATTAAAGATATTGAGACTGAGGTTTATGATCCAGCATTTCAGGATATCAGGGCGGCTATTTTAGAGGCTAAAAAACCGATCAAATCCAGTCTGGTTGTACATTTAACAGTTGGAGAAAAAATAGTTGGTGGTCTGGGTTTTGATATTGCTAAAGGAAGTGAATTGTCATTTAGTAAACATTCCATTGAAACAGTAAGGGCTTTTGGTAATCTGGCCTCTGCCTTTTTAACCATGATACAATATAAGAATATTGAGGAGGGTTTCCAGAGGTCGATTATTTTATCAATTATTAATATACTGGAAATACATGATAAGTATACCAAGGGCCATTCTGAAAATGTTGCTGAGATATCTGCCCTTATTGCCCGGGAAATGAATTATCCTGAGAAGGAGATTAAGGTCATTGAATGGGCAGGATTGGTTCATGATATAGGTAAAATTTTGATTAGTAATTCTATTTTAAATAAACCAGGCAGGCTTTCCCGGAAGGAGTTTGAACAGATTAAGCAGCACCCTGTCTGGGGTTATGAGGTGCTGGTTGGTTCAGATGAGTTAAAGGAGATAGCTACTTATATCAGGCATCACCATGAAAGATGGGATGGAACGGGTTATCCAGATCAGCTGTCAGGGGAAGAGATTCCAAAAATAGCTAGAATAATTGCCCTGGCAGATTCATGGGATACTATGAGGAGTGACCGGGTCTACCGCCAAAAACTATCCCTTAATACCGCCAGACAGGAATTAATAGATAATAAGGGGACTCAGTTTGACCCTGAGATTGTTGATATTGCCCTTGAACTAATAGTTGAGGGAAAGATTAAGTAGTTTTGCAGTCACCTTTTGTTTACTCCACATATAATATATGTGGAGGGATGGTGTCTAATGAAGATTTTAATAAGTGGTGGCAACGGCCAGTTAGCACGGGCTGTCAGGGGGGCTCTGCCTGCAGATTGTAGTGTTTTTACACCTGATAGGAGAGAATTAGATGTAAGTTCTTTTTCAGTAGTTGAGGATTATTTTGCTAGAGTCAGACCGGAACTGGTAATCCATACTGCTGCCCTGACAGATGTTGACCGTTGTGAAAAGGAGCCTGGGCTGGCTTTACTGGTTAATGCCAGAGGAAGCCGGAATATTGCCCTGGCCTGTCAGGGATTTAATGCTGAGATGGTTCATATTAGTACTAATTTTATCTTTAATGGTAAGAGCAAGGATTTTTACAGGGAGGATTCTCTACCTGATCCAATAAATATCTATGGCTATTCCAAATTACTGGCCGAGTTTTTTGTCAAGGAACTGCTGAAAAATTATTATATTGTCAGGACTTCCTGGCTTTATGGTGAGGAAGGGAACAATTTTGTAAAACAGATGATAGGGCTTGCCTGCCAGAGGAAACTACTCTGTATTGTAGATGATCAGTGGGCAGCACCAAGCTATACTGTTGACCTGGCAGAAGGGATTTTAAGGCTTGCTGCCAGTAAAAAATATGGAATATATAATATGACAAATAAGGGGTACTGCAGCCGTTTTCAATGGGTTAAGGAAATTATCAGGATAAGTGAAATTGATGTAGAACTTAAAGCAGTAAGTTCAGATTATTTTCCTACTCCGGCAGTAAGGCCTGCTTTTACTGTTTTAAGTAATGATTTACTGGAACAGAAGATAGGTTTCAGGCTGCGCAGTTGGGAGGAGGCCTTAAAGGAGTATTGTCAAAGAAGTGGTAATATTTGAAGTATTTAAATACAGCCAATAAAAAAGAAAGGGTGATGATTAGTGAAATTGAAGGTGGTTTTGGTAGTCTCTCTTGTTGTGATTTTAGTCTCAGCTGGAAGTGTTGGAGCGGTTAAACTTGATTCGGCAAATTTAACAGCAAGATCTCTGGGAATGGGTGGTGCTTTTACTGGACTGGCTGATGATTTAAGCTCATTATATTATAATCCTGCTGGTATGGTGGACAGCGGACTGCTTGGCATCCAGCTTGACCTGGGAACAATGGTCTCTGTTTCAGATGAACTGGATGAATTACAGGATATACCAGATAAGATTAATGATGATAGTATTAGTGATGCTCTTTCGGTTATCCCAGATGATGTAAATTTTATGGGACAGGGGCAGCTGGCAGCTAATTTTAAGTCATTTGGTGTGGCCTATACTAATAAGGCTTTTGCTGAGTCTTCCAACCAGGGTTCTTCGGCCTCTGCTGATTTATTTAATCTACAGGAGGGTGTCTTAAGTCTGGGTAATGAATTAATAGGACTTCCCTTTGGTGTAGGCAGACTGGTTTATGGGATGAATTATAGGTTAATTAAATTAGAAAAGGAATCATATGCGGTTTCATCTGCTACTGAAGTTACGAAGATAGAAAGCGATGATGATAGTTTTGCTATTGACTTGGGTTTATTAATGAATATGACAGATAATTTCAGGGTTGGACTTCAGATTCAGAACCTGATTAAACCGGATTTTGATCTGTCAGGTGATAAAGAGGAGAGTCATTATGATGGTTCTACCTGGGTTATAGATAGTGATAGTTATTCTGAAGAGATGAAACTGGACAGGGTCGGCCGGATAGGGGCTTCATTAAGAGTCCCGATAATTGATCTAACTCTGGCAGCTGATATAGATAATCTAGGTTTCCTATCTGATACAAAGGATGATGAGGTATATCACTTTGGTATAGAAAAAGATATAATCTTTAACGGTTTATCTCTGCGGGCCGGTACCTTCAGCCAGGAAGATGGTGATAACTATCTTACCTGTGGCCTGGGATTAAACCTTAAAGCCTTACACCTTGATATTGCAGCAGCCAGTGATGATAGATTTGATAAGAGTGTTGCTGCTGTGGTTTCTGGAAGGGTGAAGTTTTAGATATTTCCTAAATGTTAACCTCCTCTGGAAAATGAGGGGGTTTTGTTTTTTCGAGATTGTGGATAACTTTGAAGACCGACAGATATATTTGTTTCCCTTGTCGTAAGCTGTAGCGTCCTGCCTCCGCTTACTGTCAAGAAATTGCCTTCCGGTGTCCTACCTCCAGACAATTTCTAGAGTCGTACAACAAATATATCTGTCTGGTTAATAGTTTATTGATTAACTATGTGTAATAAATAGTTTAAGTTAAGAAGGCTGATGTATTTGATTAAGTCTGGCTAGCGGAACCATTTTATTCTTCAAGTAATTTTTAGTATTTGATTTCATCGGTAGTTATTATTTTTTCTTTAAAATATTTGAGTTCATTGATAGTATTGTTAAGTATGTCAATTGCTTCATTGATATTATCAATGGTAGCTACCTCTTCATCCTGGTCTCGATCCCAGATTTTTAGAAGGTTTTCTAGTGTTTCTCGCATTCTATAGCGGCAGGCATCTTTATATTTGTTGCTGGTCATTAAATCAACCATATTTATCCCCCTTTAAACTGACTATAGTGTATATATATATAGTTTGTAAAGTGAGGTTAAAATATACGCACGTGACAAGGGGACGGTTCGTTTGTCACGTGTTTTTGCTTAAAATATGAACCAGTCCTGCCAGTCATCAAGTGGGAATCCTGGATCCAGGAGTTGAGCAAGTTCACTAAGGCTGTTAGGCTGTTTGATAAAGATTTTATTAGCTCTTTTTTTGCCTATGCCTGGTATGGCAGACAGCTGTGCCGGGCTGGCTTTTTTAATTTCAAAGGGCCAGGGTAGGGCTGTAATAGAACGGTAGCCGTGGTCAATGACCCTGACGGTAATAAATTCATGCAGCTTGAGTTCTCCTGGTATACCGATTAAAATGGGATAACTACCAAGTTGTCTCCCATAGGTCAGTTTCCCTCTGCTGGTTTCAGTGAGGACATTGTTTAATACTATTCCCCTGGGGAAAACCCTTTTTAACATAGGCTGGTTTATTTCCCTGTTTATCCTTTCCTTATACTCCTTAAATCTCTGTTGTTCTATTTTAACAGCAGGGTATCTACCCATAGTAACTACCTGTCTGATGTTTATTCTCCTTAACATCAACCCTGCTTCATATATTTTCTTAAGAAATCTATAATTTAGCTCCATGGTCTCCGGCCTTTCACCAGTTAAGCCGTGGAGGAGGTTGATCCCCGGTAATAATCTGGGAACCCCCTTCTTTCGTATCCCGCCAATTTCGTTTAGTATTTCAACGGCTTTAAAGGTTGTACTGGTATCTGATTCAATCTTGTTTTTTTTCAGGACAAGGGGGTCAGCAGATTCCAGACCAAAGGCAGCAATATCACCAGGGGTATTGTATTTGACGATAGTCTTTAAGATTGCCCTGCTTTCCTTTTCATAATTACTTATATTGGCTGGGTTAATATTATCCAGGTGTAATACTTTTAGACTGGGATCAGCCTCCCTTATTCCAGCATAGAGTCTATTTAGTGCCTCTGGATTGGGGACTAGACTATTGCTGTCCCGTACTGCATTAAAGAGCAGGAGGTCGGTCTGGCAGCCCAAACGGTAATAATGGTTGCCGCATTTGGCTAGAGCTTTTACTTCTTTGATTATCTCTTCCGCTTTTCTTTGATAGTATGTTTTTTTTAAACCCTCACTACAGAAAGCACAGTGTGTAGGGCGCGGACATCCTCTGAAGGTCTCGATTTCGCAGACTAGATTGGGATAAAAGGGGTGTTTTCTGGTCAGGGCTGCCCCTTTGACTGCCCAGTTTGCTATATGCCTACTGATTTCAGCTTTGTCAATAGTTTTAGAACTAAGTAATTGATAGAGGTCCAGGCTGGCCAGTTCTCCACAGATATGGTCATAACCTGGTATTTCTTTTTTGACAAGTGTGACAGGACCTCCCAGAACTTTCTGTGGATAATACAGTTTTCGGGATAAGTCCTGAATTTCTTTTAAGGAGATGGGTTTTCCACCAAGGTAATGTCCGGGGACTGTAGTTCCGGCAATGACTATTACCAGGTCAGCCTCTTCAAGTATATTCAGGTACCCGGCCCAGTCGTTTCGCAGGGTATCTATGGTATAGTAGCTGAGGTTTTTTTCTTTAATACCGGTTGATAATAGGGCCCCATAGGTATAGCGGATATGTGGTGAAATATAAGGGGGTACCCCTAAACAGGAAGGTTCATCCAGGTAGCCGTCTATTAGTATAGTTTTGATTTTACTATTTTCCATGCTTTGTCTCCTTTGTGATATATATTTTTAAGGTATACCATGAAATTATGTGATTTAGAAATTGTGGATAACTTTGAAGACCGACAAATATATTTGTTTCCCTTGTCGTGCACCACAGGTACTCCGTATTTAATTAGACCGTACAAGAACAGTTTGAGGTTGCGCTACAGCGTCCTGCTTACGCTTACTATCGAGAAATTGTCTTCCGGTTCACTGACTCTTCTTTTTATTACTCATAGTTGAGTCAGCATCAGGCCATCGAGGCCAAGTTCCGTACCTCCAGCCAATTTCTAGAGTCGTCCAACAAATATATTTGTCTGGATTATTAAAATTAGTTAACTTTGTGTAAGAAATATTCCTAAGTAAAAAAATTAATAATTATTGATTAAGTTTGGGTGGAGAAGCCATTTTGTTCTGAAAAGTTAAAATAAATTAAGTTCTCATTTAATTATAGGGTAAAGAAAAGGGTTTGTCCAGTATTTACCAGCAGGTTTTGTGTTGTTTTCAAAGAAATATACTATATAATAAAAGATGTAATAATAGTTTATAGGGGTGATAAATATAATGAAACAAGGGATTATTTACAGGGGTGTTATGATGGGACTAATAACCTGTTTTCTTATTATTGCTATTCTGTTTGCTTTTAATAATAATCTTGGTGCAGCAGGGGATAATGATTATATCACTTTACAGCCGCATATTATTGATAATCAGGAGATGTTTCAACTGAAAGAACTGGCTGCTCAATATCAATGGCTTTTAGGATATAATGCTGAAAGCAGGAGTATTTATATCAATACCAGGGGAGAACAGCTGAGTTTTTCCCTTGAAGAAGGGGTTATTGATGGGAATCCACTGCCAGTAGCTCCAGTAATCTATCAGGGGAGGACTTATTTGAGTATAGAAGCAGTGAGGACTGTTTTGCAGACAGTTCTGACTGAAGATCTGCCCTCTATGATAGGTGGACTTTATACAGATACTGATAATTATAGTGAAGGAGAGATTATTACAACCTATCTTAGATTATATAATATCGCTCAGGAGAGTGTTTTTCTGAACTTCGGTTCTGGGCAGAGCTATGACCTTGCTTTACTACAAAATGATGAAGAAGTCTGGCGCTGGTCTGAGGGGAAATTCTTTACTATGGCTCTTATCCGCAGAGAACTGGAGTCTGGTAATAAACTGGTTTATGATGTTGAAATTGAAGAAGAGATTAAGCCTGGTGAGTATACCTTAGTGGGGGAGATAGCTACTGTTGAAAATAGGCTGGTTCTTAATCAGATTGGAATTGAGATTAGTGCTGAGCAATAGATTTTGATAATAGTTTTGCATATGTATAAATATAATGAGATATGATTAAGATTATAAGCGGGACCCTACTGGGTTCCTTTTATTTACGGTTAGGATTATAGATAGCTTTGAAGGCCGACAAATATATTTGTTTCCCTTGTCGTGCACCACAGGTACTCCGTATTTAAGCAGAGCGCACAAGAACAGTTTGAGGTTGCGCTACAGCGTCCTGCTTACGCTTACTGTCGAGAAATTGTCTTCCGGTGTCCTACCTCCAGCCAATTTCTAGAGTCGTACAACAAATATATTTGTCTGGCTAATAGTTTATTATTAACTATGTGTAATAAACAGTTGACTTAAGAAAACTGATATATTTGATTAAGTTTGGGTGGCGTAGCCATTTTGTTCTTAAAATTAATTTTTATCAACTCAGGTGCAAATCATGCAGGATTTTAAGGGGAATTGGATAATATTATATAGCAGAGGATGGTGAGAAAAATGAGTGAAAATTTAATAAATGTTGATGATGCATTACAGTTAAAAAGGGATGAAGTGATAGAATATTACAAAAAACATGTAAATCCGTCACTGGCCAAGATGTTTGCTCTGCTCAATTTTGACAGGCATTATGTTCGTGCCAGTGGGACCAGTGTCTGGGATAGTGATGGCAATGAATACCTTGATTTCCTGGGAGGATATGGGGCCTTGAATCTGGGCCATAATCCTCCAGCAGTTCTGGAGGCAATTAAGAAAGTAACAGAGCTGCCTAATATACTGCAGGCTGGTATGGGGACCATGGCCAGTGCTGCCGCCTATAACCTGAGTTTACTTGCACCGGGAGAATTAAGTAACAGTTTTTTTTGTAATAGTGGTACTGAAGCAGTAGAAGGGGCAATTAAAACAGCAAAAATTGCTTCCGGGAAGTCCAGGGTTCTTTATTGTAGGAATTCTTTTCATGGTAAAACAATGGGTTCACTTTCTGTAACAGGACGTGAAAAATACCAGAAACCGTTTGGCCCACTTGTTCCGGGTAATGAACTAGTTGATTATGGTAACCTTAAAGCCCTGGAAGTGATGCTTGAAAATAATGAGTATGCTGCCTTTATTATTGAACCAATACAGGGTGAAGGTGGTATCAATCTTCCAACAGATGAATATTTTAAAGGTGTCCGTGAGTTATGCACAGAACATGATGTGTATTTAATCCTGGATGAGATACAGACTGGTTTCGGCAGGACAGGGAGTCTTTTTGCCTGTCAACAATATGATGTAGTACCTGATATTATGTGTCTGGCCAAATCGCTTGGTGGTGGAGTGATGCCGGTAGGGGCTTTTATAACTACTAAAGAGATCTGGAATAAGGCTTATGGTGGAATGGATAAGGCCCTTTTACACACCTCTACTTTTGGCGGGAATACACTGGCTGCTGCGGCTGCTATTGCAGCTATGAAGGAATTAGTTGATCAGGATTTAAGTCAGCAGGCCCTTGAAAAGGGTAATTATCTCCTGGGGAAATTAAATGAACTTGCTGAAGAATATGATATAATAAAAGAGGTCAGGGGTAGGGGTCTAATGATTGGTCTTGAATTTAATCAACCAGACAGGGGTGTTCTTGATAAACTATCCGGGGGGATAGTTAGTAAACTCTCCCATGAATATATGGGTTCCCTGGTTGCCGGGGCTTTACATAATGAACACCATATTATCACAGCCTATACCCTGAACAATCCTAATGTAATCAGGTTTGAACCACCATTAATTGTTACTTATCAGGAACTTGATAAACTTGTCGAAGCCCTGGAAGATGTTTTTAGCCGGTATAAAGGCCTCTTCGGCATGGCAATAAAAAGTGCTAAAACAGTTATCGGGGGATTGTTTAAAAAATAGTTTAAAATTTCCAAATAAGGCAATAATGTTTCACAAGAAACAATATATGGTATTTTTTTCTTCAATGTAATAGAGGTGATATTTGATGAGGATTGGTGTTTTTAGTGATAGTTATAAACCATATCTTAGTGGGGTAGTAAAATCAATAGAGTCTTTTTCCTATCAGCTCAGGAAAAAAGGCCATCAGGTCTATATCTTTGCACCTGATTATCCAGAGGCTGAAAAGAAGAAGGATGTTTTTCGCTTTCGTTCTCTGCCTGTACCGACAAATGATGATTTTCGTCTGGCCATTCCTATTTCCAGTCATATAATACAGCAGGTAAAGAAGCTGGAGTTGGATATAATTCATACCCACTCACCATTTATGATGGGTTGGCTGGGGCGTCATGTGGCGCAAAAATTATCGCTCCCACTTGTTTTTACCTATCATACCCTGTATGGGGAATATGCCCACTATGCCCCTTTTGCTAAGGGGCTGGCCCGCAAGTTGGTTGTTAAATATAGTAGGGATTACTGTCAGACCTGTGATATAGTAATAACCCCTACTGAATTTGTTAAGAAAAGGCTCTTGTCTTATGGAATTACTACCCCTGTTAGGACTATTCCCACAGGTATAAGTCTGGAGCCATATCAAGCCAGTAATGGTAAAGATATAAGAGAAAGATATAAGGATTCCGCTGATGAAAAATTATTGTTATTTGTAGGTCGTCTGGGGCAGGAAAAGAATGTTGAGTTATTAATAAAATCTTTCAAGGTTGTTAGAGAGAATCTAAGTAAATGCAAATTATTGATTATTGGTGATGGACCTGAGCGGAAGAAATTGGCGAGGATGAGTCGTAAACTCTTAGTGGATGATTATGTTGTCTTCACAGGGCAACTAAGTTATGATAAGGTGATTGATTATTACTGTGGTTGTGACCTTTTTGTTTTTCCCTCAGTTACTGAGACCCAGGGTCTGGTAATTTTAGAGGCAATGGCAGGAGGGATGCCTGTAACAGCAATTAATGCTGCTGGTTCTTCCATTATGGTTGACAATAATATTAATGGGATATTGACTAAAGATGATTATTACCTCTTTGCTAATGGTATTATTGATATTTTGACCGATGAAGAGAAATATAAGTATCTAAAGGAAAATGCCCTTAAAAAAGCAGCAGACCTTTCCATGGATAAAATGGCTGATAGATTAATCGCCAGTTACCAGGAGGCTTTATCTCAGCAAAGGGCTAAAAAATCACTGGCTTGAAATAGATAATGCCAACTGGTTATTATTGGATTGGTATGCTATAATATTAATGTACAGTAATTTAAATATTATTTTGTGAGGGATACAGGGGGGATGATAAATGATTGCTAGTAGATTGAGCCTATCTATTAATCAGCAGATGGCATTAGAGTTTTTAAAAAAAGAATTAGTAAAGAAGAATTATTCAATAGAAGAATATATCATATTTGGCTCTGTAGCTCGTGGAGAGGCTGAAGCTGGTTCTGATCTTGATGTTTTAGCCTTATCATCTAAACCTATTAGTCATAAGGAAAAACATAATATCTATGGTATAGTTACAGAGATAAACTTAAAATATGATACGAATTTAAGTATTTTATTAATTGATAAAGCCGGTTGGAGTACTGGGTTATATTCTATTTTATCTATTAAAGATGAGATTGAACGAGACGGGGTTAGATTTTAATGGATGAAAACACTCTTCAAATGGCCAAATATTGGTTCGAAAAGGCTAAAAAAAGTTTAAAAACAGCTAAATATGAGTTTAATCGTAAAAATATAGACTTTTGTGTAAATCGTCTTTATTATGCTGCCTTTTATGCTGTCAGTGCACTTCTAATTGTCAAAGGTAAAAGTTATAAAAAGCATAGTGCTGTTAGAATAGCCCTGCATCGTGATTTTGTCAAAACCGGCTTGATACCTGTTAAATATGGTAAACTCTATGATGCTTTATTACGCGATCGGGAAGAAGCGGATTATGTTGCTTTTGTAGATTTTGATAAAGGAGTTATTAAGGAAGAATTAATTGAGACTATGCACTTTATTAATATATTTGAATCTCTTTTACAAGAAGAGATAAAAGAGAAGAAGAAATAGAGCAACAAAGTGATAAATAGGGTTAAATAGTTTCATTGACGGTAGTATAGAGAAATGATATAATTTGATTATAAATATACATAACTGGTATATATTAGGCTTATTTATTGATTAATGTAAATAAAAGGGGGATATCATGGGTTTAAATCTTAAGAACTGTCCTCGTTGTGGTAAATTGTTTGCCAAAAAGGGTGATAGTGACTTATGTCCGATTTGTGCTGATGGAGAAGAAGAGGATTTCAAGAAGGTTAAAGAATTTTTATGGGACAACCCCAATGCTACTATAGAAGTGGTTCATGAAAAGACTGGTGTTAGCAGAGAGAGGATCATACATTTTATTCGCGAAGATCGGTTGATTGCTGAGGGATTGGATCTAGAATTATTGATAGAATGTGAACGATGTGGTGAACTTATTTCCCATGGGCGTTTCTGTGAAAAGTGCCAGCAAGAGTTGGTATCTGGATTTAGGACTGGTAAAAAGACAAAGAGGAAAAAGGAGCCGGATCAAAATGATACTGAAAATACACGGATGTATTTATTTGACCGGATAAATAGAAAGAATAGATAATGTATTTATTTTTAATGAAGGGCAGAACAGTTATTAAATAACTGTTCTGCTTTTTTTTATCTTTAAGAGAGTATCAATTTTCATGACAATAGGTCTGGAAATTCTTTTATGTGTATTATGGAGTATAATAGATAAAAAGAGAGTTATAATGATTTAGTTAGTGATAGCTGCTTTTAATGCTATTTAAGATATTGTTTGATTTTACGATAAAGTAAATAAGATGAGAAGAATAGAATAAATAAGGCAGATAAGATTAATAATGTGAAGAGAGATTGAGGTGATTTGATGCGTGTCTATCAGGCAAATAATCAGAAGGTCAGGTATCTGGATAATAATAGGCAGAACAAGTTCAAGGCCCAGGGGGCAGGTAAGGGTTCTGATAAGGTGCTTATCTCTAAAAAGGCTTTAAATATAAAGGACCTCCAGCAGGATCTGGCTAAAATACCTGAAATCAGGGAAGAAAAGGTTCAGGCCCTGAAAGAACAGATCCAGTCCGGGACATATCAGGTATCAGCCCGGTCTATTGCCCAGCGACTACTAAATAATGATCTGGAGTGAGAATTTTGCCCTTAAGTGAATTCAAAGAGATATTTAAAAAGGAATATGAGCATTATTGTATCTTACTTGATAAGGCTCAGAGCAAGCAGCAGGCAATTATGGAAAACGACATAGATAAGTTAGCAGAGATTGTTAGTGATGAACAGGAGATTATAGAACTGATTGAAGAACTAGAGTCGAAGAGACACTCTTTTTTAAATGATTTTGCCGCAGAGGAAAAGACAGCTGGTAAGGGATTTTCTTTTATTGAACTAATGGCTTTTATGCCAGAAGAGAAAGAAGAGATGCAGGAGTTAAAGGCTGATTTTCTGGCTGTTCTTGATCAACTACAGCAGATAAATGAAGAGAATAAGCAGTTAATTGAGGATTCACTTAAAATTACTGAATACTCCTTACAGGTTATTAGGCAGGCTGTGGGTAGAGAGAATGTATACAGCAAAAATGATAATTCAGATTTATTTAAGCAGACAAATCACATAGTAAATAAAAAAATATAATTTAAATAGATATTAGATAATAAACTCCAAAGGAGGTATTTAATTTTATGTCCGCTAATCCATATCAAAAGTACAAAAATGCTCAGTATGAAACAGCCAGTCCAGAACAGTTATTGCTCATGTTATATAATGGTGCCATCAAATTTGCCGGTCAAGCCCGTATAGGACTGGAAGAAAAAAATATTGAAGTAGCCAATAACAAATTAAAAAAGACCCAGGATATTATAAATGAATTGATGGTTTCTTTGGACTTAGACCAGGGTGGAGAGATAGCAGGAAACCTATATAGTTTATATGAATACATGAATCGGCGCTTAATTCAGGCTAATATCAGGAAAGACCCTAAAATTGTTGATGAGGTAGTGGGACTTTTAAGTGAGATTAAGGAGTCCTGGGAAGAAGTAATTACTAAGATGAGACAGGGGACGGTTCAATCAGCTGGGGGCTTAAACATTGAAGGATAAAAGACGATATACTGAACTGTTTCTATTACTTGATAAAAAGTTAGAACTATTTGAGGGATTAATACAACTATCCAGGAAACAAACAGGAGTTATTGAAGCCGAAAAATGGGATGAACTGCAGTCTCTACTTGATAAAAAAGAAGTACTAATGCAGAAGGCAGATAAACTGGAAGAAGAACTGCAGCCTATTACTGAAAAAACTATTGAGAATTATGATTTAAACAAGGACAATTGGGCAGAAGAAATCCAGGGGATTACAGAAATACCAGAAAACATTAAAGATACTGTAAAAAAACTGGATGATAGGATTAGGGAGTTAAGGAAAATACATAATCAAAACCTGCTAGATATTAAAGGAAAGAGGCAGGAATTAAACGAGGGTATGATGAAACTCCAGGATGGGCGTAGAGCCAATAAAGGATATAATAATATCCAGAGGGTGTATTCAACATTTATTGATCAAAAGAGTTAATTATTATCAATATAAATTTTAAAATAAATCAAAACTCTGAAAGGGGGGGACAAAGTGAGGGTCGAGGGTTTAGATATGTCCCAACAGCAGCTGGGGACACAACATAAGCAGAGTGCAGAGGTAGTCAATATTATTCTTGAGGAAAATAAAAAGAATGAGGATAAAGATTTCTCAGATGTTGAATTAGAGGAAAGTGTTGAGGAACTTAATGATACCATAGAGGCCTTGCATAAGGACTTAAGATTTCAGATACACGAAGGTTCAGAAAGGATGATGGTGGAGGTTATTAATCTGGATAACAATGAGATAATCAAAGAAATTCCACCTAAAGAAGTACTCGACATGATCGGCCGTATCAGGGAGATGGTCGGCCTATTAATAGATGAGAAAATATAGTTTAAATTATTTATTCCAGAAGGGAAGTCATCTATGACAGTTGATGCTAAGAAGATATGTGAGATATTAAAAACAGAGTATCAGTTATACCAGTCTATCTATCAACTGGCCCGACGGAAACAGGATATTATTATAGCAGAAGATTTAGAAGGACTGGAAGAGATTGTGAAAAAAGAAGAAAAACTCCTGGGTGAAGTCCAAAAAATGGAGGAAGCAAGATTAGAGTTGGTAGATACTAATCTGGACGACCTATTATCTAGGGTAGATAAACCAAACAAACAGGAATTAGATGACTTGAGGAATCGCTTAGTTTCTCTAACACTTAAACTAAAAGAACAGAACTTGTTAAATAATCAACTCATAGAAGATTCACTTACTCTAGTTAATATTAAATTAAATCTAGCAAAAAACAATGGGGGTACAAAGACCTACAGTAAAAAGGGATTAGTCAAGAAATCCGGGAGTACTTTTGTTAATAGAAGGGCATAGTTTATAGAAGGGGGTTAGGTAAATGTCTTCAACATTTGGTGGAGTAGAATTGGGTAAAAGGGCACTACAGACTCAGCAGAAATCACTGGGTGTAGTTGGGCATAATATTGCTAATGCTGCTAATAAGTACTATTCACGGCAGCGGGCGATTCAAAGCACAACTATTCCTTATACTTCCCCGTCAATGTACAATAGTACAGGGGCTGGACAGATAGGTACTGGTGTCTATGTTAAGGAAATAAACAGGATGAGGGATGAATTTATTGATACACGTATTAGGTATGAAAATCAGGGTTTAGGCGCCTGGACTATCAGGAAACAAAACCTGCAGCAGATAGAAAGTATTTACAATGAACTGGATAATGGGGGGTTAAAGAATAACCTGAATGACTTCTTTCTGAGTTTTCAAGAGCTGAAAGGGGATGATGGAAGTAATAATTCTAGCAGGGAAGCAGTTATCCGGACTGCTGAAACTCTAGCAACACAGATGAATCATATTAACAGCTCCTTAATGGAGTTCAGGAAACAGCTGGGTAGTGAGATAGAGAATAAAATCGATGAGGTCAATGATTTGACTTCAAGGATTGCTGATTTGAATAAACAGATTAAGGCTATTGAGGCGGATACAACTAAAGCTGCTAATGACCTTTGTGATGAGAGGGATGCTTTAATTGATGACCTTTCCAAAATAATCGATATTCAGGTCAGGATTGACAGTGAAAACCAGGCCCAGGTCAGTTTAAATGGGATTGGCATTGTCAATGGTGATGATTCCAGGGAAATTATTGCCGAGGCTAATGATGTTAGCAGAACATCTGATGATGGCAACAGGACTTATAATGATGGTGAATTTGATAAATATACCTTTACTATTGATGGTAATGAGGCCCATATTGATAGTGGCGAAATATATGGATTAATGACTGTCCGCGAAGAGATAGCTGACCAGAAGATGAACAAACTGGACCTCCTGGCTGAAAGTTTAATAGAGGAAGTCAATGCTATTCATAAGCAGGGTTATGGAAAAAATGACCTGGGCATGACAGAGATGGTTTCAGCAGAACAGACAGATACAGGAGATCCCCTTGACGGGAATACTAGTACTATTCAGGTTTTAGTAAATGATGGTACTACTACAACTCCTACTGATATAACTATTAATAGTGGTGATAGTCTGGCAGATATAGCTGCCAGTATTAATTCAGTTGCCAATGTTACTGCAACTGTTAATGGAGACAGGTTGGAGATTGAGAGTGCAGCTGGTTATACAATAGATATTGTTGATAGGAGTACAGGTGATGAGGTCAATGCCATTGAAGAGTTGGGGTTAAGGGGTACTGGGGCAGGGCGTGATTTCTTTTCTGGTAGTGATGCCTCCAGTATAACAGTCAGTGACCAGATCTTAGATCATCCAGAAAATATTGCAGCAGCTTCTATGGCCGCCGATTCTGACGGTAAGAAAGGAAATGACTATGTAGGTGACCAGTCTATTGCCTTAAAGATTGCCCAGTTAGCAACAGAGACTTCTATCCCAGAGTTAGGTAATGCAAGTTTTAATGAATTTTGGGAGACCCAGGCCAGTCACTTGGGTATTCAAATCAGCCAGGCAGAGGCGATGGAGACCAATCAGAAGGTACTACTTGGTTCATTAGAAGAGAAGAAACAGGAGGTATCTGGGGTTTCGCTGGATGAGGAATTTACGGAAATGATTAAGTTTCAGCACGGTTATAATGCCGCTTCTAAGGTTGTTTCAATTATGGATGAGATGTTGGATACTTTAATTAATGGAATAATATAGTAGAGAAAGGGGGTAATGTATAATGTCGCGTATAACCAATAATATGATGATCAGTGACTTTTTGTCTAATTATAATAAAAGCCAGAGTAAACTCAACAAATATATGAATCAATTGTCTACAGGTGATAAATTCAGCAGGATTTCAGAGGAACCTATTGATGCCGTTAAGTCAATGAGACTGGACACAACTCTTAGTTTCAATCAACAATATCAGGACAATGCTGAAGGGGGAATTAGCTGGTTAAAACTAACTGATGAAGCCCTAAATGAAGTTGTTAAGACCCTGCGTACTCTTCGTACTGATGCTGTTGCGGCTGCTACTGGCACAATGACTCCAGAGTCCCGCCAGAAGGTACAGCAGAAAGTTGATCAGTTAAGAGAACACCTGGTTGAGATAGCTAATACTAAATATGCAGACAGTTATATTTTTAATGGTGTTAAGACAAAGGTTAAACCATATCAGGGTGCAGATTCATTAAACCCTACTGCTTATGAGGCTAATGGAGCTGTGTCTACTGGCAAACTGGACCGTGAGGTCGGTGCCGGGACAGTTGTTGATATTAATGTAACAGGCCCAGAAATAGGTTTTGGTCAGATGTTTGCTGATATATATAATTTCAGTGAGGCCCTGGCCAATGATGATTCAGCTGAAATACAGAACAGCTTGGATAATATTGATACCCATATTGAGAATGTATTAGTTGCCCGGGCCCAGGTTGGTTCCCGTCAAAACAGGTTAGAGCTGGGGGCTGACAGGTTATCAGCCCAGGAGGTAACCTATACTGATATACTTTCTAAGACAGCTGATACTGATGTAGCAGAAACTATTATGAAATATAAGAATGAGGAGAATGTCTTTAGAATAGCCCTGGCAACTGGAGCAGGTATCATGCAGCCTACTTTAATGGATTTTCTTACCTAGCTTTAAAATTTTGATAGAATAGATTGATAGGTGGTAAGATATGAATATACCTCAACTTGAGATAAGTTTTACTATGGCCCAGATTGATATGAACTGGACAAGGGGTTCGATGGTGATAGAACAAAGCACACCACAACTTTACATAGACTATGGCAATAGTCGTCCCTATCAGGTGGTAGGTGATATGGAGATCTCTAATCCTCCGGCAGAAATGGATATTGATTATACTAAAGTATTAGAAGACTTGGGTTATAGAAAACTCCATTCCCTGATAAACTTTATGGACAATCAGGCTAAAGAAAAAACAATTGAGGCTATTAAGGAGGATTCTCAGGATGGGGATTACCTGGGCAAACTCGAACTAGGAGGAAACAGGATTGCTCAGTTAGCCAGAACTAAGCTGTTAGAAGAGGAACATGAAGTTAATGTAGAATTGTTGCCTAAACAACCAGCAGAGATTAATATTAAGACAAATCCGGTAAAAGTAACCGTCAAGCCAGCAGATATAGATGTCGAGACAAATTTTGTTTTCCCTAAGGCTAAAATTCAGCCTGATCAGGTAGAGATATATCTGGCCCAGAAAGGGGAATTAGATATTAAGCTTGTAGAACATCAGATAGATATGAAGGTTTAATCTTCCGGGAGATGAGTATATGTTAGTAGAAACCAGTAACTTTGGTAAGATTGAGATTAAAAAGGACAAAATTTTAGATTTTGTGGAACCTATTTTAGGCTTTGAGGATTATAATAAATTTACGATAATTGATAATCTGGAAGATGATATATTTTACTGGCTGCAGTCTCTTGATAGAGCAGATCTCTCCTTTATTATGATTAACCCCCTGGCCTTTGTTGATGACTATAAGATTAGTATACCTCTAAAGTATCAACAGAAACTCAAATTGGCGGAAGACTCTGAAGTAGTTTTCTATACTATTGTGGTTATTGACCAGTCTACAGGGGATATACGGACAAATTTAAGGGCTCCAGTCATTATTAATGCAGAGAATAATAAAGCAGTTCAGCTTGTACTGGATGAGGAATATCCAACACGCTTTTATCTCTTTAAAACAGATCCAGTAGTAGAAGAAACAGGGTAGGCCAGGGGGTAGTTCATGTTAATATTGACCAGGAAAAAGGATGAGAGTATCATCATAGATGATAAGATCAAGATAAAGGTAATAGATATTGACGGTAATCGGGTTCAACTGGGAATATCGGCTCCCGAATCTATTACTATCCACCGGGAAGAGGTCTATCTGGAGATCCAGGAAGAGAACAAAATGGCAGCTCTGGAAAAAGTTAATCTCTCAGAACTGGCAGCTAATCTAAAAAAAGGGGCATCTCAAACGAAGAATAAAAAAGGCGAATAGTGGAACTGGCTGGTAGATTATCTCAAAGAACAGGACTTTTAGTCTATTAATATTTATCAGCTATTTACGATAAGTATATTGCAGGGAGGCATGGAGGCTTTCCTGACAAAATACATCAAGGAGGATGATTGGTATGATTATCAATCACAATATTAGTTCCATGAACGCTTTGAGGAATCTTAGCGTAAACTCAAATGAGATGTCCAAAACAATGGAGAAGTTATCATCAGGTTACCGGATTAACCGTGCTGCTGATGATGCTGCCGGGCTGGCTATCTCCGAAAAAATGCGTGCTCAGATTAGTGGTCTTAACCAGGCACAGCGTAATGCTCAGGATGGCATCTCCCTGATGCAGACTGCTGAAGGTGCTATGGCTGAAGTACATAGTATGTTAAGGAGGATGCGTGACCTGGCTATCCAGGCTGCTAACGGAACCAATGATGCTGATGACAAGGCCAAACTCCAGTCTGAGGTTGACCAGCTAGTATCCGAAATCAGTGGTATTGCTGTCAGAACAGAATTTAATGGTATGAAACTATTAAATGGAGATGTTACAGATGTATCCTTCCAGATTGGTGCTAATTCTCACCAGACTATTCAGGTCGGTATGACAGACATGAGAATTACTGGTGGGGCAGATGCAGCTATCACTGCCCTTGCTGGCTTAAGTATTGAAACTGGTACTGATGCTCAGTCTGCTATTGATACCCTGGATGCAGCTATTAGTTCCATTTCAGCTACACGTTCTGATTTTGGTGCTGTGCAGAACAGGTTGGAACACACCATTAAGAATCTAGCTACTACTGAAGAAAATCTGCAGGCCTCTGAATCTCGTATTCGTGATGCAGATATGGCTGCTCAAATGGCTGATTTAACTAAAAATCAGATTCTTCAGCAGGCCGGTACTGCTATGTTAGCCCAGGCTAATACTAAATCCCAGACTGTTTTATCACTACTGGGATAGTTAAAAACTATATTTAAGGTAGAAGATACCAACCGGTATGAACTACCGGTTGGTTTTTAAAATATTAGTAATACATAAATCTAAGATTATTTAATTCAAGGAGGTTTTAAAGATGGGACTAAGTTTAAGTGGGTTTAACGGTATTGATACTGATACCCTCCTAACACAATTGATGTATATTGAAGAGGCGCCTTTAAGGCGTTTAGAAGAAAACAAAGAAGAAATTCAGGCCCAGATAAGTGCCTGGCAGCAGGTTAATAGTGCTTTAGATACTTTTAAGAGTAAAGCTAGCGAGTTAAGTGATATCTTTGATAAGATGACTCCGACAGTTGACGATGAAGAGGTTATTACAGCTACTGCTAATAGTTTTGCTAGTTCAGGAAATTATGAGATTGAAGTACAGCAGTTGTTTCAGGCTCATACGGTAGCTTCAAGTGCAGAGGTGGAAGCTGATACAATCAGTGGGAGTTTTGATATAGAGATTAATGGCTATTCGGTGACAATAGATGTATCAGAGGCCTCTTTACAGGATATTGCCGATAAGATAAATAATGCTACCATTGACCATGATGGTGATTCTGAGACAGATAAGATTCAGCTGGCTCAGGCCTCTGTTGTTGATAATAAATTAGTTGTACAGGCTGCTGGTGATGTCATTGGTGAAGGCACAGATGTCAATGAAGTATCTTTTACTAATGAGACTGATAATATTTTAAGTACTTTGCATTTAGATACTATGGAAACAATCCAGAACCATCAGATGGCCAAATTTACGGTAAATGGACTTGAAGTAGAACGGGGTAGTAATGAGGATATTGATGATGTAATTAAAGGTGTTACCCTTAATTTGGAGGGTGAATTAAACGAGAAAACAACCCTGCGGGTAGGAACTGATAAAGCAGCCATGAAAGAGAAGATAACTGCTTTTGTAAAACAGTATAATAGCCTATTGAAAACTATTAATAAATACGGTCACCCTGATGAGAAAGAGATTGAGGAAGGTGAAGGAGATGCGGTTTTAAGCGGTGAGGCAACCTTAAGTACTGTGGAATCAATGCTGTATTCCAGTGTGATGAATCCCAATAATGCCATAAGTTCTGCTGACTGGTTGAGTAATACACCATTGTCCTGGGATGCTGGTACGACAAATGATCTTGTGATAGATGGAACTTCAGTTTCTCTAGATGGGGCTTCTACCCTGGAAGAGATTGCTGCGCAAATTAATACAGAACTTGGTAAGGATATGGCCAGTATTAAAGATAATAGATTGGTTTTAAAAAGTGATGGTAGTGTTGCTGTAGACCTGACTGGGAGTGATAGTGTTGTTTTAAATGACCTGCAGATTCCAGAGACCTTTAAAACTAATGTAGTATCACTAATGGGTATTGAAGTAGATAGATATGGAGAAATGTCTATCGATGAAGATAAGCTGGATCAGGCCCTATCAGAAAACATGTCTGATGTTAAACAGATGTTTACTGGTGTTAATGGTATTATTGACCGGGTAGAAACTAATGTAGACAATGCCATAAAATCGTACAGTTATTCCAGTGGTGGTGGTTATGTTGCCGGTAGAATAAGTACTTTGCAGAGTGAAATTAAATATATAGATGAAGATATCGAAAACCTGGAGAGGCGTCTTGATATAAAAGAAGAGACTTTAAAGGCTAAGTTCACCCAGATGGATCAGTTAATATCTCAACTAAACAGTCAGGGTGACTGGTTTACTTCAATGGGTTCTTGATATATAAGAAACAGGTATAACCATGAATAAATAGATTGTCAGCAATCTGTCGAAAAAAACTAAAAAAGATGAAAAATAGAGCATTTATCTAAAAATAGCCCTAATTACCTAGCTGACATTAGATAATTAGTCCTATTCACTTTATATGGTCTTAATAGGACTTTTTTATCAGTTAATAATTTAGGTCTATTGTCCGATATATATTGTGAAGGAAGCAAGGATTGCTTTCTTACAAAATTATATCAGGGAGGATGATGTGACTATGATTATTAATCATAACATCAGTTCAATGAATGCTTTAAGAAATCTTAGTGTCAACTCAGACAGTATGTCCAAGACAATGGAAAAATTATCATCAGGTTACCGTATTAACCGGGCTGCTGATGATGCTGCTGGACTGGCTATTTCCGAGAAAATGCGTGCTCAGATTAGTGGTTTGAACCAGGCACAGCGTAATGCCCAGGATGGTATTTCTTTAATCCAGACTGCTGAAGGTGCTTTAAATGAAGTACACAGCATGTTAAGGAGAATGAGGGACCTGTCTTTACAGGCTTCTACTGGAACTAATCAAGCTGATGATATTGAAAAGATTCAGTCAGAGGTTGGCCAGTTAATAGCAGAAATTAGTGGTATTGCTGGTAGGACAGAATTTAATGGTATGAATCTATTGAATGCCGCTGCCGATGTTTCTTTCCAGATTGGTTCTAATTCAAATCAGGTTATTTCTGTTGGTTTGCTAGATATGACTGCTACAACTGGATTGTCTATTAATGGTGTTGATGTAACAACTGATCCTCAGGGTGCTATTGATACTTTAGATGGAGCCATTAGTGCAGTTTCTTCCTTCCGTAGTACCCTTGGTTCTGTCCAGAACAGATTAGAACACACCATTAAAAATCTGGCTACTACTGAAGAAAACCTGCAGGCTTCTGAATCACGTATCCGTGACGCAGATATGGCTGCTCAAATGGCTGATTTAACTAAAAATCAGATTCTTCAGCAGGCTGGTACTGCTATGTTAGCACAGGCTAACACCAAATCTCAGTCAGTATTATCACTTCTGGGATAATTAATAATTAATATTTATAACACTAAGCTGACTGACATTATGTCAGTTGGCTTTTTTATTTTTCTTTAAAGAAGTGGAGTGAGATATGCTGTTTAAAAAAAATTTAGCTGTTTTAAAGAAAAGATACCCTGTTTATCAGGAGATATTAGAAGATCCAATTTTAGATCAGAATATAAGCATAGTAGCAGGACAAAATGGCAGCAAGACTGCCGCCTATCAAGCTGAAGGTGATGAATATCTACTGCACAGCAAATATAACCCTGAGAGGGAAGCAGAGAGGCTGGTAGCGCAGCTGACAACAGATGGCGTGACTGCTGTAGTAGTACTTGGTTTTGCTATGGGCTATCACCTCAAAGTACTTTTTGATAAAGTGAAAGATAAAGGGGTAAAGATATTTGTTATTGAAAATAATTCTGCTTTATTTCAGAAAGCGCTCAGATATAATGATTTTACAGATTTATTTTCCGATCAACATTTTTATTTATATTTAAGAGATAACTATGATAGTTCAGAACTTATTAATTTTATAGAAGATCATATTGATATTGTTTTTGAGGAACTAATTTTATTTAAACTCCCGACAGTAAAAAGGTATTTTGGTCAGACATTGGCTTTAATTGAAAAAGACCTGTCTTTTACTATCAGAAAATTACAGGCCAATAAACATACTAGCAAAAAACGCGGCAAGGTTTGGGAAGAAAACCTGCTCAATAATTTGTATTTGATGTTAGAGAAACCGGGTGTTAAAGAATTAAAAGACTTATATAGAGATCAACCGGCAATTGTGGTGGCAGCTGGTCCTTCTCTGGATAAAAATATGCATTTATTAAAAGAAGTTAGAGGGAAGGCACTTGTTATTGCAGTTGATGCAGTTTTAAAGACACTACTTAAGAATGATATAATACCAGATATAGTGACTGTTATTGATGGATATATATATACATTAAAATATTTTAAGGGTATAGACTATGAAAAATTAAAAAGTACAATCTTAGTGACTATCCCCCAATTTTATAATCATATATTGGAGAAATGGCCGGGGCCAGTTATTTTCAGCCCAGGTTACGGTGTCAGTGAAGATATTATATATTGGATAGAGAAACAGCGTGGTTTTCTGGGCCGACTGGCTACTGGTGGCTCAGTGGCACATCTGGCTTTTGTTCTTGCTCATCTGCTGGCAGCAGATCCAATTGTTTTTGTTGGGCAGGATCTGGCGTTTTCAGATAATAATACACATGTGAGTGGCAGTGATCATTCTTTTAGCCTGAAAGATGAACTAAAAAAAACTCATAGAAAACACTTGAAGGTTGAGGATATATATGGCAATAAAGTCTGGACCAGAAGTGATTTTCATTTTTATTTACAGTGGTTTAATAGAACCATCAGGAATATTAAGGACAGTGGCTGTCAGACTGAATTTATTGATGCTACTGAAGGTGGTGCCCGGATAGAAGGAACCAGGATAATACCATTAAAGGAAGTAATTAACGATTATTGTCATAAAGAAAATAACAAGAAAGAACAAATATTAAGTGAATTAGATAATTATAAAGCTGAATGGAATCCTGATATAATTAAGGATTTTGAATTAATTATTAATAATCTTAAAATACTTAAAAAACAGGCAGAACAGGGATTGTTATTTGTAGATAAATTATTAGATTGTACGGTTGAAGAAGACTATAAAAAAACATTAGGAAAGATGAAGACTATAAGCAATAATATAAGTATTTTGAAAAAGCATGTGATGTTTTTTGAATCTGAAATGTATGATATTTATGATGAAGTTAATGTTGATTTCAGGAATAACCTTGAAAAATACGGTAAGCTGGTTGAATTTTATAATTTATTGATAAAGGGTTGTAATAAAACTATAGAGATACTAAAACAGCATTATCAAAAAATTCTATTAGAGGAGGGAAGATAATGGAGGTTACAGTACATGGTATAGACATAGAGCTGGCTAGTAAAGAAAGTTCTATAGGAGAGATATTTGATGAAATACAATCACAGGGTTCAGTAGTCTACCGGGTTATTGCTGATGGGGAAGATATAAGTAATTTTTCAGAAGAAGAGTTTAAAGAATTGGGGAAAATAGGGCATCTAGAGATTATAGCAAAAGATGTTAAGGAGCTTACATTGGAGACCATTAAAGAGGCAGAGGAATTTATACCTAAGTTGATTGACAGAATAGATAAATTTATAGACAGGATTAATGATGGTACTGAAACTGCCCGCTTTATTATGATTCAGCAGTTATTAGATACCCTGGATTGGTTAAATACTTTACTGGAAAACATCGGAAGTGCTGTAGATGAAAAAGAAACTAATGCTCTAAATCAGAAGAGTTTTTTTGCTAAGTGGAAGGATACCATAGCCAGTTTAGCAGAGGGAATAGAGAGGAAAGATCTTGTTTTAATTAGTGATATATTGGAGTATGAATTAATTCCTGTACTAGAGGATTATCGAGAATATATTCAGGTAACAAATGAGGAAATCATCTAGTCTTTAAGCACTATTTCAGGAGGAATGGCGTCATTTTCGGCCGAATAAGTACAAAGAAATATTATATATGGACAAAATAGATTATGGAGCAAAAGGGGTTGTTCTAATGTTAGATGGTAGGACTGTTTTAGTGACAGGTGGTACTGGTTCTTTCGGGAAAAAGTTTACCAGGATTGTATTAGATAGATATAGTATTAAAAAACTAATAATCTTAAGCAGGGATGAACTAAAACAATCCCAGATGAGTGGGAAGTTTAATGATTCCCGCCTACGTTTTTTTATCGGTGATGTCCGGGACAGAGAGAGACTACAGCGCGCTTTTGATGAGGTAGATATAGTTATTCATGCCGCTGCCCTGAAACGGGTGCCTGAATGTGAATATAACCCCTTTGAGGCTATTAAGACCAATGTAATAGGTGCTCAAAATATTATTAATGCAGCCATTGACAAAGGTGTTAAAAGGATTGTAGCCTTAAGCACTGATAAAGCTGCTAACCCTATAAATCTATATGGGGCAACAAAATTATGTTCAGATAAACTCTTTATTGCAGGAAATTCCTATGCTGGTAGTCAGGATACCCGTTTTGCAGTAGTCCGTTATGGTAATGTGATGGGCAGTCGGGGGAGTGTTATACCTTTTTTTCGAGAGAAGAAAAAAACAGGTAAAATTCCTATCACTGACCCCCGGATGACCAGGTTCTGGATAAGCCTGGAGGATGGGGTTGGAATGGTATTAACTGCCCTGGAGAAGATGCAGGGAGGAGAAATCTTTGTACCCAAGATACCCAGTATGAAGATAACTGACCTTGCTCAGGCCATCGCGCCAGAATGTCAGCAGGAGACGGTAGGGATTCGACCAGGAGAAAAGCTGCATGAAGCCATGATTACCCGGGCAGATGCCCGTCATACCCTGGAATTTGAGGATTATTACATTATCCAGCCGGAGTTTAACTGGTGGAACTCCAGCAATCACAAGGATGGTAAACCCTTGCCTGATGGTTTTGAATATACCAGTGATAGAAATAAACAGTGGTTAACTATAGAAGAGATGCAGGAGAAGATAAAGGGGCTCTGAGATGAGAGATAAATATATACCATATGGCAGACAGTGGATAGATGAAGATGATATTAAGGCAGTAGTTGAGGTACTTAAAAGTGATTACCTGACGACTGGCCCTAAAATAAAGGAATTTGAAGATGAATTTGCCCATTATGTAGGAGCAAAATATGCTGTTGCTGTCTCAAATGGCACAGCCGCCCTACATGCAGCCTGTTTTGCTGCTGGAATAGATACAGGTGATGAAGTGATTACATCAGCAATGACTTTTGCTGCCTCAGCCAACTGTGTTTTATATCAGGGGGGCAGACCAGTATTTGCTGATATAGATAGTAATACCTATAATATAGATCCACAAGAGATAAAAAAAAATATTACAGATAAGACAAAGGCTGTTATTCCGGTACATTATACAGGCCAGCCCTGTGATATGAAAGAGATACAACAAATTGCCAGAGAAAACAATCTTATAGTAATTGAAGATGCAGCACATGCCCTGGGGGCTATTTATAAAGGTGAAAAAATTGGAAACTGTAAATATAGTGATATGGCTATTTTTAGTTTCCATCCAGTTAAACATATAACCACTGGTGAAGGTGGTATGATTACTACTAATAATAAGGACTTATATGATAAATTAATACAGTTTAGAAGTCATGGGATAACGAAAAAACAAGAAAAATATATAAATCAATATCAAGGACCCTGGTATCATGAACAACAGCTGTTGGGTTTTAATTATCGAATGACAGATATTCAGGCTGCTTTAGGTATAAGTCAGCTGAAAAAGATAGATATGTTTGTGCAGAGAAGAAGGGAAACTGCTGAAATATATAAGCGAGAACTATGTGGTATAGACTGGATTAAATTACCCTATCAAAAAGATGATAGAGAGAGTTCCTGGCATCTATATGTGATACAGGTTGATGAAGAGAAGTTAGGTAAAAGTCGAAGAGAAGTGTTTGAATATTTAAGGGATAAGGGATTAGGGGTTCAGGTCCATTATATTCCAGTTTACTGGCATCCGTACTATGAAAGATTAGGATATGAGAAGGGGTTGTGTTCAAGGGTTGAAGGTATATATGAACAAATAATTTCACTACCGCTGTTTGCTAAACTAGATAAACAAGGGATTGATTTTGTCATTACTGTATTGAACAATTATATTAAATCAGGGGTGTTAAGATGAGAGTATTCCACTTAAATTTATTGATAGTACAATCTTTGAAGTATTAAAGGAAAAAATTGAAACCAATAAAGCTATAATAGGTGTAATTGGATTAGGCTATGTGTTTGCCCTTAGCTGTAGAGAAAGCCAAAGCAAGTATTATAAAACTAAAAATACCCCCCAAGGTTGTCGGTGAGTAACTAGGTATTTGTACTGAAATAGCAGTTTCACTTTACAATAGTGTATTGGAGTCAATAGTACATACAGTTTCTAGTCCTACTATAGCAGAAATGAAAAAAATATAATAAAACATCTTTAGAAATATAAATATAGTATTGGTTAATGAAATGACCTTGTGTGATACAAAAAGAAATAAGTGTTATGGTACTAATGAAATCGTTGGGGCCAAGATATAATTTGCATAGTGTTTTAGGTGGTTATTTTTAATATAAAAATATAATTGTTTTATTATAGTATTTTAATAAAGATAAAGGTGAAAATAGAAATGAATAAAGATAACGAAAAAGTTAATCAAATTTATAGTCTGGCAACTTCATATTTAGAACAATTAGGTTTTGATATATATGATAAAAATGAAAAAGCTATTTTAGATTTATTAATTAACTCGATTAGAGAAGAGATTAGTAAGATAGCTAAAGAGAGAAATAGTACTAATTCTAAATTTATGGACTTTATGAATAATTGTTCTAATAAAACGATTGCTATTTTTGGAGCTGGTAATTTTGGAGAGAGTGTATTAAATTATATTCAAGATTTTAATCGCAATAATGAAAAAAATATTCAAGTCAAATATATTTTAGATAATAATTCTCAAAGATGGGGTGAAAAACTATATGGAATTAAAATTGTAGAGCCTAAATTAGATATTTTTGTAAATGTCGATAAAATAATAATAGCCTCTACCTGGAAAAAAGAAATTAAAGAACAACTTTTAGAAATGGAAATTAAACAAAATAAGATTTTTTCTATTATTTAATGATAAATTTCATGTGTTAATCAAGTTTCCTATTGTTTTTTCTATAATTTATATAAAGTATGATGTAACTTAATTTAATATATTAAAAGAGCCTAATAATAATATTAGTTTTTTGTAAAGTAGAGGAGAAAAGTAATATGGGAGTAGATAGTTTATTACAATTTGAGCATAATAATCCAAAAATACTAAGTTTTAAATTTAAACATGACAATATTTTAATGTGGCCTCATATAAGAATGAAAATATTTCAATATATTATTGATTATGAATTGGGTTTGCAATCGGCGCATTCTCCAGCTGGAAGTTTTAAGTTTTCAGATTTACTTGATTATAATAAAAATACTATTGATTTTAATCCTTTTGATAATAAGGGATTAGAATTTGATATAGTGATGTTTAGTAATGTAAGGAATAACACTGCCAAGAAAGATCATAAGTATTTTAATACTATACATGATTATTTTGCTTTGGAATTTAGTGATAAGACATTAATTATAGAACAATCATATAGAAAAAAATATAGATTATCTAGATATTTTGAAAATGTTAAATTTTTAGATGTTATTGATTTTTTAATTGCCTCAAAATTAAAAGATATAAAAATAGAAAACACTGATGAAAATGAAATCGAAAGAATTATTAGTTTTTTAAAAGAGAACATAAAATTTAATATTAGTGAAAAATTGTATGGTATTATAAAAAGAGATTTAAGTACTTTGTCTAAAAGTCTTAAATTATATCATCTTTATTATAAAGTATTATTTCTTATCTTAAAGCCCAAGATTATATTTCTACAGTGTGCTAGTTATGGTAATAAGGGGTATCTTGTTAAATGGGCTAAAGATTTTGGGATAAAAGTTGGAGAATTCCAGCATGGAATGATTTCTAAAAATCATATTGCCTATAATTATGGAAATAGTATTTTTGATAATAAATATTATAAAAAATATTTACCTGATTTTTTATTTATGTATGGTGAATATTGGAGCAAAAATTTAAAAACACCAGTTAATAAGATTGTTATTGGTAATCCTCATTTTTATAGTAAGATAAAAGAGTATAATAACAAAGAAAAAAATGGAATGGAAAAGAAAATTCTAATAGTGTCTCAAGGGCCTATTACAAATGAATTAGTGAAGATAACAAAGAAGTTATCTTATTTATTTAAAGATCAGGATATTAAAATTATATACAGATTACATCCAGGAGAGATACCTTTTCGTGAGCGGTATGTAGAGTTAGAACAATTAGATAATGTGATTATAAACGATTATGGTGATATTTATGATTTAATATATAAAAGTAGTTATGTTGTTGGGGTTTATTCAACAACATTATTTGAAACCATTGGGTTTAATAAACCAATATTTATTTATGACCATGAATTATCCAGAATGCATATTCCAAGTGAAATAGGAAAAAGATTTAAAAATGCAGAAGAACTTTATGAGCTTCTAAATAATAATGAAGTTAAGCCAGTAAAAAATATTAATTATTACTGGGAGCAGAACTGGAAAATTAATTATAGAAATTTTATTAGTGGAATTTTAAAAGGGAATAGTTAATTGCAAATAAATAAAAAATTTTCACAAAGTAGATAGTATATATAAAGTTCTTTATGTATTATTGACTTGGAATATAATTTTATAATATCTACATTGGTTATAATCTAGATATGGTGGCTTTTACTCTTATTGTGATTACTTCGAAAGATTCAAAAATTTAGGGTGTTTTTAAAAAGAGAAGCAAATAAAAAATATACTTCAAATTATATAGAACAGATGAAGGTTATAGATGATTATAAAATATAAATTAAATAATTAAATATATAAAATAACTTTGGAGGTAAATATGATAAATAATCAAGTGGTTTTATCAATTATTTTGGCTCGAAGTGGTTCAAAAGGAATCCCCAAAAAAAATATAAAAAAACTAAAAGGAAAACCATTGATCTCCTATACTATAGAAGAAGCTGTGAAATCCAAGTATATTGATAGAATTATTATATCAACAGATGATTTTCAAATAGGAGAAATAGCTAAGCAATATGGAGCAGAAGTTCCTTTTTTAAGGCCAAAAGAATTAGCAACAGATAAAGCTACAAGCGAAGATGCCATGATTCATACCATTAATTGGTTAGAAAAAAATGAAGAATATAAGTCAGATTATGTGATGTTATTGCAACCAACATCCCCTTTAAGAAGAGTAGAAGATATAGACAAATCTTTAGAAAAACTAATTATAATAAATGGAGATTCATTAATAAGTTTGTGTGAAGCAGATAAGCATCCTGCTTGGATGATGGAAATAAAGGATAATACTGCAGTTCCTTTTTATTCTGAAAAAATAGAATATAACAGAAGACAGGAATTGCCTAAAATTTACAATATTAATGGGGCAATCTATATAACTAGAACTGACTTGTTTTTAAAATATAAATCTCGCTGGGCAGGTAAAACTATTCCCTATATTATGCCTAAAGAAAGATCTATTGATATTGATGATGCTTTTGACTGGAAAGTGGTAGAGTCACTAATGGAAATCATTTATTAGAAAATAGTAAAAATAAATTCATTTGGAGTGATAAATAGAAATGAGATGTCCGATATGTAGTTCTAAAGATATAGATGTTTTTCATGATAAAGTATGGGACAATGAAAATGCGAAGGTTTATAGATGTAATAAATGTGATATATCATTTGTTTATCCTCAAATGACACTTAAAGAAGAGAAAGAGTTTTATTTACAATATAAAAACCATGTTGTAAAAAGGGGAGTTATATCTGTTGAGAGTGTAAACGAATTACATCATAAAAGCAAATTAGTTGCAGAAAAAAGGTATCAAGTAATTAAAAAGTTTTTCAGAGGTGTAAAGAGTGTTTGTGAAATTGGGTCGGCTACAGGAGCTTTTTTGGAATTATTATATGATGTAAATTATAAGTGTGCAATTGAGCCTGATAATGAAAATAGAGTTTATTCTAAAAAATTTAGTCAAAAACAATATAGTGATATTTCCGAAGCAGATAAAAGTGAACAATTTGATATAATATGTATGTTTCATACCTTTGAACATATAAGAAATCCTATAAAATGTTTAGAATGGTGTAAATCTCACCTTGCCTCTGATGGGAAAATCATAATAGAAGTGCCGCATATTAAAGATCCTTTAATAGAATTATATGATTGTAAAGAATATAAAGATTTTTGTTTTCAAATGATGCATCCTTATATATATTCTTTATATTCATTAACATATGTGGCAGATCAATCTGATATTTCCATAATCAAAGTTATTTATAAGCAGAGATATGGGTTAGATAATCATTTGAATTGGTTAAATAAAAGAAAACCGGGAGGAGATCAATACTTTAAGGAGTTATTTGGTAATAACAAGCAATATATTAATAGTTTAGAAAAGTTTGGTTTAACAGATACAATATTTATTGTAGCTCGTTCCAATCGAATATGATTTTATGGAGGGTTTATTAATGAAATTTAGCCAAGAAATAAAAATCGGTAATAAACTGATTAATAGAGATAATCCAACATTTATTATTGCTGAAGCTGGTGTTAACCATAATGGCGATATAAAATTGGCAAAAAAGTTAATTGATATAGCAGTTGAATCCAATGTAGATGCTGTAAAATTTCAGACTTTTTCTACTGAAAGGTTAATTTTAAGGGATACTGAAAAACCAGAATACCAAAAAAAAAATACTGAGTCTAGCGAAAATCAATATGAAATGCTAAAAAAATTAGAGTTAGATAAAGAAGATCATAAAATCCTTATAGATTATTGTAATAAAAAAGGAATTATTTTTTTATCTACACCTTATGATGAAGAGAGTGCTGATTTATTAGAGGGTTTAGGGATAAAAGCCTATAAAATTGCATCAACAGATACTACTAACTTGCTCCTGCTGGATTATTTAGCAAAAAAGGATAAGCCAGTAATACTTTCAACTGGAATGTCATATTTAAGTGAAGTGGAGAAGGCAGTAGATATATTTAAAAAAAATAATATGGGTGAATTAATTTTATTACATTGTATTTCTAATTATCCATTAGAATTTGAAAAGGCTAATTTGCAGGCAATAAAAACTCTAGAAGATAGATTTGACTTGCTGGTTGGTTATTCTGACCATACAGCTGGTATTGGGGTAGCTCCCTATTCGATAGCTTTAGGGGCAAAGGTAATTGAAAAGCATTTTACAATAGATAAAAATTTGCCTGGACCAGATCATAAAGCTTCTTTGAGTCCTATAGAATTAAAAAGTTGTGTGGAATTAATAAGAAAAATAGAAAAAGCAATGGGAACTGGTATTAAGTCACCACTATTAGAGGAAAAGCAAGTTAAATTATTACTACAAAAGAGTTTAGTTGCCAAAGTTAGCATAAATAAAGGAGAATCTATAAAAAGAGATATGTTAACTGCTAAAAGACCCTGCGGAGGTATTTCTCCCCTGTATTTAGAAGAAATTGTTGAAAAAAAAGCAAAGATGGATATCAAAAAAAATAGTATAATTAAGTATGAAATGTTAGAGGATGAATAACTATGGAAGACATTTTTATAATAGGAGCAGGAGGACATGCTAGAACAGTAGGAAGTATCTTGAAACTAAATAAAAAAATCAATATAGTTGGTTTTGTTGATAAATATAAAAAAGAAGAAGATGAAAAAATAACGGGTAAAAATATAATAAGAGTTGATTCAATTGTTAAATATATAGTTAAACATAATATAAAAAAATTGGTATTGGCAATTGGTGATAATAAAAAGAGGGAATATTACTTTTCTTTATTAAAAAAGAAAGGCTATGAATTTGTTAATGTTATACATCCAACAGCAATAGTAGATGAAAGCTGTAGATTAGGAGAAGGAATCATGGTTGGTGCAGGTGTAATACTTGGAGCTGAAGTTGTAATCAATGATAATTCTATAATTAATAATGGAGTAATAGTGGACCACGAATCTATAATAGGTAGTAATGTACATATTTCTCCAGGAACTAGTATTGCCGGGAGAGTGATAGTTGGAGATAATTCTTTTGTTGGTATAGGTACTACTATTATAGATAATATAAAGATTGGTAAAGAAGTAATAATAGGAGCAGGATCAGTAGTTATTAATAATCTATCTGATAAAGTGAAGGTTGCAGGTGCTCCAGCATTATCAATATAAATTGAGGTGATAATATATGCCGTTATTTATTTCATCCGCCTGGTTAGATTATGAAAATTTAGATATAAAGAGTAAAATAGAGAAAATAGTCTCAAACGGCTTAAACAATATAGAATTAAGTGGTGGAGAAGTTTTTTATGAAAATATATTAGAGGATATATTATGTTTACAAAAAAAGTATAATATTAACTATATTATACATAATTATTTTCCTCCACCCCGCAAGGATTTTGTTTTAAATATTGCTTCTGAGAATAAGGAAAATTTAAATAGAAGTGTTAACTTTATCAAAGAAAACATTGAATTAGTTAGTCAATTTAATAATAAATTATATACTTTTCATGCTGGTTATTCTAAAAAGCTTAGTGTTAATAAAAACGGTTATTTTAAGCCGGATCCAGGGGAAATTGATTGGGAAAAAACCTACCAAGTTTTCTATAAATCACTAGATGATATCCTATCTTTTGCCGTAGAAAAGCAAGTTAAAATAGGTATAGAAAATTTGTTTCCATATAATAAAGTAAAGAATTATTCAATAATGTGTAGCGAAGAAGAAATAGAGGAACTGTTAAATAAATATGAAGATAATAAGTATCTAGGATTATTACTTGATTTAGGGCATTTAAATGTGGCTGCAAATTATATGAAATTTGATAAGTATGAAACATTAGATTTTTTAATAAATAAGTATAGAAACAAAATATTTGAAATACATTTATCTGAAAATGATGGAAGTCAAGATGCACATTTACCAATACAATTAGATGGGTGGCAAATTGATATAATAAAGAAATATAGTTTGTTTGATAAACCAATTGTCATTGAAGCTAAGGGATTAACTTTTGATAAATATAAAAGAATGCTAAATGAACTGGAAGGGGAGTAATATATATGAAAAAGGTTTTAATTACCGGGGGAGCAGGATTTATAGGCTTCCATTTAGCTCAATATCTATCAGAGTTCTCACTGGATGTTACATTGATAGATAATTTTTTCAGGGGAGAAAATGATAAAGAATTATTAGAATTAAACAAAAAAGAAAATGTAAGATTTGTAAAGGCTGATTTAACTAATCCTGAAGAGCTAGCGTTATTAAACGGTTATTTTGATTATATTTATCATCTTGCAGCAATAAATGGCACAAGAAATTTTTATGAAAAGCCTTTTGAAGTATTAAGGGTAAATATACTAACATTAATAAATATACTAAACTGGATTAATCCTAATAATTGTGGTAAATTTCTTTTTACATCATCTTCAGAGACCTATGCAGGCACTGTAAATTCTTTTTCTGAATATAAAGAGTTTATACCAACTAAAGAGAATATTCCATTGACAATTAACGATGTGTTTAATGAACGCAATTCTTATGGTGGCAGCAAAATTGCTGGAGAACTATTAACAGTGAACTATTGTAGAACCAGACAAATACCCTTTTCTATTATAAGATACCATAATATTTATGGGCCAAGAATGGGATTTGAGCATGTGATACCTGAATTTTCTAAGAGAATATATAAAAGAGAAAATCCCTTTAAAATTTTTGGTGGAGAAGATACAAGGGCATTTTGTTATATCACTGATGCCGTAAAGGCTACTAAATTAGTGATGGAAAATAATAAATGTGATAGTGAGATTATCAATATAGGAAATAATAGAGAAGAAATTAGAATTATTGATTTGGCAAAGAAATTTCTAAAACTAACCAGACATAATGTTGCAATTGATGTGGAGGAAGCGCCAAAGGGTTCAGTTAGTAGAAGATGTCCAAACATAGATAAACTTGAAAAATTAACAACTTACAAACCAGAAATAGACCTAGATAAAGGACTTCAATTAACATATGATTGGTATAATAGTGTATTTAAAGCAAGAGATATATAATATATTATAATAATATCATAGAGTTTTTTTAAAAGGGAGTGTATTTTATATGTTTAAATATGATGTTGGTGTTATTGGCATAGGTCGAGTGGGTTTGCCATTAGCACTAAGTTTATCTAAAAAGGGATTAGAGGTAAAAGGATTTGATATAGATAAAGATATTGTTGATTCAGTCCAAAAGAAAATAATGCCGTTTAAAGAAAAAGGCTATGAAGAGATTATAGTTAATGTTAATTTGGAAGCAATCTATGAAGAAAGACATAAAATCGCTGGAGCAAGAAATATAATTATTACAGTAGGGACTCCTTTAAGGCAGCATTTAGAAACAGACTTAAGTCAAATCAAAAGTGCTTTAAAATCTATCGAAAAACACATAAAAAAAGGACAAAATATAATTTTAAGAAGCACAGTTGCTCCTGGGACAACAGAATTTGTTAAGAACTATTTAGAAAAAGTTACTAGCTATAAGGTGGGAACTGATATATTTTTAAGCTTTTGTCCTGAAAGAATTATTGAGGGAAATGCTATGGAAGAATTAGAAAAACTGCCACAAATAATAGGAAGTGAGGATAAGGAAAGTGCCGAAAAGGCTGAAAAGCTTTTTAGAACTTTGACAACAGAAATACTTCATACGGATTATGTGTCTGCAGAATTAGTTAAGCTGTTTAATAATATATCAAGGTATATAAGATTTGCCACGGCAAATCAGTTTGCTGTGATAGCAGATGAATTTGGTGCTAATGCATATGAAATTATAAATATGGCTAATTATAAATATCCGAGGGATAAAATCGCTCAACCAGGATTTACAGCTGGAACATGTCTAAGAAAAGATTTTGGAATGATTAATGAAAACATTCCATATACTGATTTATTACTGAGTTCATATAAAATAAATGAATTTATGCCTAAGTTTTTAGTAGACAATTTAAAAAAGAGAGTGGAGATAACAGATAAAAATGTCGCTATATTAGGTTATACTTTTAAGGCAGATACAGATGATGTGAGAGATACTTTAATAGCTAAGTTAATTAGATATTTAGAGAGAGAAGTACCAAGAAATATCTATATACATGATCCTTATTTAAATGAGATGGTAGATGAAAAACAGTTAGATGATATTGACTATAAGAATACCTCACTGGAGAACAGTTTAAAAGATACTGACCTGGTTTATCTGGCAGTAAATCATACTATTTTCAGGGATAGATTTTCTGAAATTATTGAACAATGCGATTCAGACACATGGTTTGTTGATATTTGGGATATAAGTAAAACAGGTAAAATATTTTATAAAAAAGAAGAATTAGATTTGGATTTAGATGGGGGTAATAGAGATGAGTAATTTTATTCCAGTAGCGTCTCCAGCGCTAGGTGGAAATGAATTAGAATATGTCAAAAGGTGTGTAAAAACTAACTGGATTTCTTCACAGGGGCAATTTGTAAATCAATTTGAAGAAGAATTTTCATCATATATTGGCACACAATTTGGTGTAGCAACATCTAATGGTACTACTGCTTTGCACCTTGCTTTAGAGGCTTTAGGAATAAAAGAAAATGATGAAGTTATAGTTCCTGACTTGACTTTTGTTGCTACAATTAATGCAGTTTTATATACAGGTGCTACACCTGTCTTAGTAGATATCGATAAGGATAGTTGGAATATTGATTATAAAAAAATAGAAAGTAAAATAAACAGGAAAACTAAAGCCATCATTCCAGTTCATCTTTATGGACAACCCTGTAATATGGAAAAGATAATGGAGATTGCTAATAAGTATAATTTATATGTTATTGAAGATTGTGCAGAAGCCCATGGTGCAGAGTACAAGGGGAAGAAAGTGGGAAGTTTTGGAGACATATCTTGTTTTTCCTTTTTTGGCAATAAAATAATTACTACTGGAGAAGGTGGAATGTGTCTAACTAATAATCAAGAATTAAAGGAAAAGATGAGAATAATTCGTGATCATGGAATGGACCCGCAAAAACGCTATTGGCATAAAAAAATTGGTTATAACTATAGGATGACTAATTTGCAGGCAGCGATTGGAGTAGCCCAGTTAGAAAGGATAGAAGAAATTTTAGGGAAAAGGGAGACTATCGTTAAAATCTACGATTCTTATCTAAAAGGAGTTAAAGGTATTACTTTACAGAAAAACTTTAAAGATAGAAAGAGAGTATGTTGGATTTATACTATATTAATAGAAGAAAATAAGTATGGAATTAATCGTGATGAATTAAGAGATAATTTAAGAAAAAATAATATTGAAACTAGACCCTTGTTTTATCCTTTGCATGAAATGGATATATATATAAAATATTGTATTAATAATGATTTGAGATTATCTTCTAAAATAAGTGAAAAAGGCATTAGTTTACCAACATTACTTAATATGGATGACGATACGATAAGAAGAATATGTGAATTAATTATTTGTTAGAGTTTCTGATAATACACTTATTTTAATTTTTTGGTTTTATAATTTAATGTTGTGAAGAAAAACTGTAAATCAAAAAATAAAAAGGCATTTGCCTAACTTCGTTGAATTAAAGAGTTACAACTAAAAATTCAACAAAGGAGTCTAATGAATGCAAAATGATTTTATCATAAAATTTCCTGATTTACTAGACTTAATTGTAATAAAGTTAATGCAAACTAAAGAAAACATTATCTTGTGGCAGTAATGAATAAAGCACTTAATGAAATTAGAAAACAGGACAAAATCAGTTAGAACAACCCTATAGGAAAATGAGTCGTATGCTAATAAAAAAACGGGGTAAAGATTTAACTGATAAAGAACATAAAAGAGTTATTAATTTATTTGTGCTAAATCCATCTTTAGAAAAGGCCTGGGAACTCAAAGAAGAGTTTAGAGACCTATTGCAGATAGATAACATATCTGAAGCAAAAGCGACTCTTAAACAATGGTATATATGGGTCTCCAATACTAAGCTAAAATCTTTTTATAGAGCTAAAGGAATTATTCAGCGTTGGCAGTCACAAATACTCAATCACTTTAAGACAAAGATAAGCAATGGATTGCTGAAGGTATAAAACAACAAAATCAAACTTATCAATTGGATATGGTGTACCGAATATATACAATCTTAGAAGAAGAGGCATAAGTTAGAGTTAGCTAGAAAAAAGAGATAGATTAATTCAATGGGTCCCAGTTGGTTTTATAACATTTGTTTTAGAACTAAAATTAGTTATTGACTTTAATTAGTATGATGGGGAGGATTATTATGTCTGTTTTAAAATTTGCATTAGTGGGATGCGGTAGAATAGCTAGAAAGCATATTCAAGCATTAACAGATATTCAAGAAAGTAAAATAGTTTCAGTTTGTGATATTGTTAAGGAAAAAGCAAAAAAATATGGCGAGAAATTAAATATTCCATATTATACAAGCTATGATGATATGTTACAAAATGAAGAAATTGATATAGTAAATGTCTTAACACCTAGTGGCTTGCATGCCAGACATACAGTTGATATCGTTAAAAAATATAAAAAGCATATAGTATGTGAAAAACCTATGGCACTAAAATTAGAAGATGCAGATGAAATGATTAGAGTGTGTGATGAAAATAATTCGCGTCTATTTATAGTAAAACAAAATAGATATAATTTACCTGTTCAAAAACTAAGGAGTACTTTAGAAGAAGGTAAATTTGGCAAATTAGTATTGGGAACAGTAAGGGTTCGCTGGTCTCGTGATCAGAAATATTATGATATGGATGATTGGCGTGGAACATGGTCTATGGATGGAGGTGTTTTAACAAATCAGGCATCACATCATATTGATTTGTTGGAATGGATGATGGGACAGCCAGTTGAAGTATCAGCTAAGATTGCTACACGTTTAGTTAATATTGAAGTGGAGGATACTGGGGTAGTTATAATTAAATTTGCTAATGGAGCTTTAGGTGTAATTGAAGCTACTACTGCTACAAGACCTAAAGATTTAGAAGGTTCTTTATCTATATTAGGTGAGAAGGGAACAGTTGAAATAGGAGGCTTTGCAGTCAATGAGATGAAGGTGTGGCAGTTTGAAGATAAGAGCGAAGAAGATAGAGAAGTGATGGAAAAGTTTAAAGAAAATCCTCCTAATGTTTATGGATTTGGACATAAGAGATATTTAGAACATGTAATAGATTGTATTAATAAAAATAAAAAGGCTTTAGTTGATGGGTTAGAAGGAAGAAAGTCTTTAGAATTAATTAATGCTATCTATGAGTCTGCTGAAACACGGAAAACTATTAGATTGAGATTTGAGCCTCAAAAATGTAAATTGGGTGTTAGACATGAGTAATTACAAAATATTCTCCAATGTGGAAATAGGAGAGAATGTATATATAGAAGATTATGTAATAATTGGAGTGCCTCCAAAAGGAAAGAAAGATGGAGAATTAGAAACTATTATTGGTGATAATGCAATTATACGTTCTCATACAGTTATTTATGCAGGTAATAAAATAGGTGATGATTTTCAAACAGGACATCATGTGACTATAAGAGAAGAAAATTATATAGGAAATAATGTTAGTATTGGAACTTCTTCCTGTATTGAACATCATATTACAATCGAAGATGATGTTAGATTACATTCTCAAACATTTATACCTGAATATTCAAGATTAGAAAAAGGATGTTGGATTGGCCCTAATGTTGTTCTTACAAATGCTAAATATCCTAAGTCAAAAAATGTTATGAATAACTTAAAAGGATCTATAATTAAAGAAAAAGCGAAGATAGGAGCTAATACAACTATATTACCAGGAAAAACAATTGGAAAAAATGCTTTGATTGGTGCTGGTACAGTTGTTACTAAAGATGTTCCTAATCGAAAAATAGTTGCAGGTAATCCTGGGAAAATAATAGGTAGTATAGATGATATTAGTGAGTATTAATTGGAGGTTTTATAAAAATATGAATATACCATTAATGGATTTATCAGGTTGTTATAGTCAGGTTTATGACGAAATTATGGAAAAAACCAAACATGTTATAAATAATACTCAATTTATACTTGGAGAAGAAGTTGATAGATTTGAAGAAGAATTTGCGAAATATTGTAATGTTAATTATATAGTTAGTTGTGGTAATAGTACTGATGCGCTTATTTTTTCTTTAAAGGCATTAGGGATTGGTCCTGGTGATATAGTAATTACTGTCCCACATACATTTATTGCTACTGCTGAAGCTATAACAGCTGTAGGGGCTAAGGTGGATTTTATTGATATTGAAGAAAGTACTTACACAATGGATCCTCAAAAATTAAAGGAGTATTTAGAAAGACAGGATAATACAGAAAATATTAAAGCAATTATACCTGTCCATTTGTATGGTCAGATGGCTGATATGGAAAGGTTAGTAGAAATAGCAAAACAATATAATTTAAAGGTTATTGAGGATGCTGCTCAGGCTCATGGAGCAGAATTAAATGGTAAACGGTCGGGAGAATATGGAGATGTAGCTACATTTTCATTTTATCCAGGCAAAAATTTAGGAGCATTTGGGGATGCAGGAGCAGCAGTAACAAATAATTTACAACTTGCTGAAAAAATTAGAATGTTATCTAATCATGGACGCCTTGAAAAATACGTACATCAGATAGAAGGGTATAATAGCAGATTAGATAATATACAGGCTGCTGTTTTGAGGGTTAAACTTAAATATTTGGAAGAATGGACAGATAATAGAATAAAAAAAGCTCAATATTATACTAAATTATTGTCTAATAATGATAATTTAGTTACTCCGATGATAAGAAAAGGTGCTCGCCATGTATATCATTTATATGTTATTAGAATAAATAATAGGGATAAGGTAAGAAAAAAATTAAGTAGAAAAGGAATCAATACAGGTATACATTATCCGGTTCCTTTACATTTACAACCAGCATATAAATATTTAGGTTATAAGGAAGGGGACTTTCCTATAAGCGAAAAAGTAAGCAATGAAATTATTAGTTTACCTATGTGGCCTGAAATAGATAAAAAAAGTATTAAACTAATATGTGAAGAGGTTAATATGTAATAACTTAGAGGAAGTCTTATGAAAATATGTATAATTTCAGCAAATCACGATTTATATGATGCTAGAATATATCATAAACAAGTATTATCATTAAATAAATGGTTATGATATTGTCTTGATAGCAAGTGGCAATAAAAATGAGAGAGGAATTATTTGGTAAAAGAAATAATATTAAGAGGTGATCCATATTAATAAGGTTTTGGTAATTGCATATTATTTTCCTCCTTTGGGTTGGTCAGGGACTCAAAGAACACTGAAATTTGTGAAATACATGAGAATGTTTAACTGGGAACCGGTTGTAGTGACTGTTGGCAATAGTCCTTTTCCTGTTATTGATGAAACGCTTGAAGAAGAAGTTGAAAAAAGTATAAAAATTGTACGAATAGATGATTTATTTTTTAAGAATAAAACAGATAATATACTAGATAATTTATATTCATATGTTAATTCATCCTTTGATTTAATTGAAAGTGAAAATTTAAAAAATGAATACATGAAAGAAATAGAGAGTAAGATGAATGACTTAAGATCGTTATTAATGTTACCAGATAATAATATAATTTGGGCAAATAAAGTTTTAAAAAAAATATCAAAAAAGGTCAATTTTGATGACATTGATTTATTATATTCAACGTCAGGCCCCTATTCAGACCATATTATTGCCTATCACATAAAAAAACTTTATAAAAAACCATGGGTTGCTGATTTTAGAGATGAATGGACCAATAATCCTTATTATAATTATAATAAGGATAGTATAAGGTTTAAAGTTGAAAAATATTTGGAAAATAGAATTATTAACTTTGCAGATAAAATTGTGACTATTTCAAGGCTTTCAAAAGAAAATTATGTTAATAAGTTTGGATTAGAAAAGAATAAAGTTGAGGTAATAACAAATGGATATGATGAAAAAGATTTTGTTGAAATAGGAAACAAAACTAATAAAAATAAATTTACTATAGTACATTCAGGTGCATTTTATTTAATAAGAAATCCTTTATCATTTATAAAGGCAATTAATAATTTGATTAATAAAGGTAAAATCGAGAAAGAAAAAATCCAAATAGAATTTATTGGAACTTTTGAGTCTAAAATCAAGGAAATTGTTGATAAAAATTCAATGGATGGTTTAATTAAATGGATTGATTATTTGCCGCATAAGGAAAGTTTACAACATTGTATAGAATCTAATATGTTATTATTGGTAGTTGGAGAGGGAGAAAATTTAAAATCTTTTTATACAGGAAAAGTTTTTGAATATTTGAGAACAAATAAGCCAATTTTGGCTTTATCTCCAAAGGGGAGTGTAGTAGAAGAATTAATGATAGAAACTGGGCATGGAAAAAATGTTGAGTATAATGATATAAAAGGAATCGAAGAGGTTATATTAGATTATTATATAAAATGGCAAAAAGGAAATGAACCATATTTAGACAAGGAAATAATAAAGAAATATGAAAGAAAGAATCTAACAAGAAAACTTGTTGATATTTTTGAATCAATAATAAGACAAACTAGTTAATGCATGGGGGAAAAAATGATACTGAAAATAAGTATTATAATGCCAGTCTATAATTCAGAAAAATATCTTTTAGAAGCAATACAAAGTTGTTTAGATCAAACATATTGTAATTTTGAATTAATATTAATTGATGATTTTAGTAAAGACAATTCAAAAGAAATAATAGAATATTTTCAAAAAAAGTATATTAATAAAGTAAAATCATATTTTTGTAAAATTAACCAGGGTGCTGCAGCTGCTAGAAATAAAGGAATTGAGTTAGCTAATGGGGAGTATTTGTTATTTGCAGATTCTGATGATATTCAAGGTAAACATCGTTTAGAGAAAGTAATCGAATGCTTCGGAGATAAAAAGGTAGACATGGTATTTAATAATTGTTCTATGATTGATAATGAAGGGAAATCTTTAAATAGAAACTTGGGTTTTCCAGAAAAACTTAATAATAAGAATGCTTTATTATTAAGTCTTAGAAGAAATCATTTTTTTGTAGGATTATCAGCAATAAAAAATAGTGGTTTAATTAGATTTGATAATACGCTTAAGCATTCAGAGGATTATGATTTGTTTTTGAGGTTATTATATAATGGTTATAAGTTTAGATTTATTAATGAATCTTTAACTAAATATAGAATACACAGTAACAATACTTCAAAGGATTATAAAGGTTCTAGAGAAGCCACTAAAAAAATTTTAGGTAAATATGATATGAAAGCACTTTATATTAAACTAAAAACACTAGGTTATGAGGATGTGATAATTTATAATACTTTTGGTATAATAAGCTTAATAAAAAACAAGCCTAGAGATGCAATTTATTATATGGAAAAAATTAAAATTAATGATAAAATAAATATAGAAAATCAAATGGATAAATATTTTTATCTAGGAGTAGCTTATTTTACTGTTAAAAAGATAGAAAAATCTTATATATATTTTAAAAAAGCCCTTTATTTAGATAAAAATAGACCAGCTCTTTTAAATAATTTAGCTGTAAGTATTTACTATTTGAAAAAAGGTGATATTAGTAAGGCAAAAAAACTTTTAGAAGAGGCACTATCAATTCAACCTGGATATATTGATGCAGAGTACAATTTGGATAGAATCAAACGTGGGAAGGAACCAGATAAGATTACTGAAAAATTTTTACGGAAAAGTTTAGTACATACTTTATGAGTTGGAATATTACCATCCTACCTATTTATTCTTTTCAAAAAAGCAATTTTTTTGAAAAAAAATAAATAGGGAATATTTGGCTTTTGCCAGGAAAATAAAAGAAATGAATATTGGAGATAGCTAATTATGTCATATAACATATTAATAAGCACAATTGGCCGCCGTGGAACGCTAACTAAAATATTTAAAAAAGAACTAAATAAAACAGGCGGGAAAGTAATAGTAACTGATAACAGCCCATTGGCTCCTGCGTTATACCAGGCAGATAAATATTATCTTACTCCTAGAATAGATGATGATAGATATATTGCTAAGATATTAAAGATCTGCCTGGCAGAAGATATTGAGGCAATTATACCATTATTAGAAAAAAGTTTTTCTGTTTTTAATCAAGGTAGAGAATTATTTGCAGAGAGTGGGATTAGGCTTCTTTTATCCCCAGATAGAATTATAGGCCTTTGTCAGGATAAATATAGATTTTATCAGTATTTTAAGGAAAAAAACATTTCAACTGCAGAGACTTATTTACCAGTAGAATTGGTAGAAGCTAATGGATCTTTTTCTTTCCCTCTTTTTATTAAACCTCGCCAGGGTCAGGGTAGTACTCGGACTTTCAGAATAAATAATCTGACAGAGCTAAATTTTTTCATCAATTATCTGAATGACTCCATTGTTCAGGAGTATATTGAGGGAGAGGAATATACTATAGATTTATTATCTGATTTTGAAGGTAGAGTATTATCGGCAGTACCTCGAAAGAGAATAGAGGTTAGAGCAGGGGAAGTAAGTAAGGCAGTAACGGTTAAAAATAAAGAATTAATTAATATGGCTGTTAAGATTATTGAGGGTTTGGGAGTTATTGGCCCCTCCAATCTCCAGGTTAAAGTCTTACCAGATGGTGAGATTAAAGTTATAGAGATAAATCCCCGTTTTGGTGGTGGTGTTCCTTTGTCCTATCAGGCAGGTGTGAATTATCCCCAGTTAATAGTTCGTATGATGAAAGGGGAGAAGATAGAACCCTTTATTGGAGAGTTCAAAGAGGGATTGGCCATGTTAAGATATGATACTCCATTATTCAAAAATATTAATGAATTAACAGGTGTTAATGATGATACAAGCAGTAATTTTTGATTTGGATGATACTTTATATTATGAATTGAATTATGTAAAAAGTGGTTTCAGGGCGGTTAGTGAGTATATTGCTTTAAGGTATCAAGTTGATAAAGATGAATTTTATCAGGAACTACTTAATATTTTAGAAATAGAAGGACGGGGAAAAACATTCAATATTGCCCTAGAAAAATTTGTGCTCCCTGCTGCTGAGCTTGAAAAGATGATAGATGTTTACCGTTCGCATCACCCTGAAAATATAAAGCTTTATGAAGATGCACTAGAAATACTAAATAGATATTTGAAAGAAAAAAGGTATAAAACAGGTATCATTACAGATGGTAATTCTGAAGTACAGTGGAATAAAATTAGAAGTCTTGGTCTGGATGAGAAAGTTAATCAGATTATTGTAACAGATGATTTCGGAGTAAATAAACGCAAACCACATTTTTTTTCTTACCAGAGAATGTTAAAATTATTGCAGGTTAAAGCCGAAGAGGCTGTTTATGTAGGGGATAATCCTGTTAAAGATTTTATAACTGCTCGTAAACTGAGGTTGAAGACAGTCAGAATCATCAGAGAACATGGTATGCATATTGGTAAAAGAATGGCTGCAAAGTATGAAGCAGATTATGAAATAAACACTTTAAAGGATTTAGATCAATACATATAATTTTAAAGTGATAAGTGAGGTGGCTGGATTGCTTAGAGAAATTAAGATAGGAAATATTACGGTGGGAAATAATAATCCAACTTTTGTAATAGCTGAAGCAGGGAGTAATCATAATGGTGACCTGGGACAGGCTAAAAAACTTATAGATGTAGCTGTAGAGGCTAAAGCAGATGCTGTCAAATTCCAGACCTTTACTGCAGATAAAATTGCAGCCAGAACTGATGATAAGGTTATGCAGCTGGGAGATGAATATGATACAGCAGATGACCTCTATGAATTATATAAAGAATTAGAACTCCCCCGTGAATGGCAGCAGGAATTGAGGGATTATGCCCAAAACAAGGGAATCATCTTTTTGTCGACTCCCTTTGATTATGAAGCTGTGGATCAACTTGAAGAATTGGAGATGCCGGTTTATAAGATAGCTTCTTTTGAATGTATTGATTTACCCTTTTTACGTTATATTGCCCGAAAATGCAAACCAATAATTTTATCAACAGGAATGGCTAATCTTGGTGAAATAGAAGAATCTTTGGATACTATCTACAATGAAGGAAATGAGCAGGTTATACTACTTCACTGTGGGATCAGCTATCCAATGCCAGTTGAGGATGTTAACCTGGCTGCCATGGATACTATAAGTCAGGCTTTCCAGGTTCCTGTGGGCTATTCTGATCATACTTTAGGTATTACAGTCCCCGTTTGTGCTGTGGCCCGGGGAGCAAAGGTGATTGAAAAGCACTTCACCCTTGATAGAAAATTGCCGGGTCCAGACCACAAATTTGCTCTGGAACCGGATGAATTAACAGCTATGGTTAAAGGTGTCAGGGAAGCTGAGGTTGCTATTGGTAGTCCAATCAAAAAACATGTAGCTCCAGAAGAAATACATTATCATCGGGGTAGGAGAAGTATTTTTGCTGTTAAAGATATACCGGTTAATACCCGGATTAAAGCAGAAATGATTGCAGTTTTAAGGCCGGGAATTGGTTTGAAGCCTAAATATTATGATTTAGTTATAGGAAGGACGGCTAAAAAGAATATTAAGGCTTATGAACCTATTACCTGGGAAAAGATATGAAGATTGTAGGGATTGGAGGAAATATTATGCCAGAGGTAGCAGCTATTGTCCAGGCCCGTATGGGTTCTTCCCGCCTGCCAGGAAAGATAGCCACAGTAATTGAAGGCAAAGCGATGTTGGCTCATTTAATAGAGAGATTAAAGGATGCCCGGCTCCTTGACCAGCTTATTATAGCCACCAGTACAAAACAAATCGATGACCCTGTTGCTAGTATAGTAGCAGAAGAAGGGGTTATTTCTTATAGGGGTTCAGAAAGAGATGTCCTTTCTCGTTATATTGAAGCCGGGAAAGAATATGGCGCTGATGTTATAGTCAGGATAACAGGAGATTGTCCCTTAATTGATCCGGTGACTGTAGATGGACTTGTCAGTAATTACCTGGATTCTGATTATGATTATATGAGATTAAATGTGGATGAGAATGGTTATCCACGGGGTCTGGATGCAGAAATATTTTCCTATCAAACATTGCTAAAAGTCAATAAAATGTTAAAAAATGAGTCAAAAGCCAGTTTAGAACAATATAGGGAACATGTCACCCTTTATATCTATAAACACCCTGATAGTTTTTCAGTTGCATTTTATAATCCACCTGAGAATTTACAGAGAAACTATCGTTTATGTGTTGATGAAGTAGCTGATTTACAGCTTATTACTAAAATCTATGAAAAACTATACAAAGAAGGAGAGATAATAGATATTAAAAACGTTATAGGGTTGTTGGATAATAATCCTGATTTGGCAGGGATTAATAGTGATGTAGCCCAGAAGAAAGTATAGGTGTCTAATATGCCGAGAATTTTGTTTAGAGTTGATGGGGGGAGTAAGATAGGTATGGGGCATCTTATGCGCTGTCTTGCTTTAGCTAATGCTTTTCCCAGTGATATTGATATTTTTTTTATTACAAAGAGTACTGGAAAAGCACTTGAATTAATTAAAGAAAATGGCTATAAGCTTATTTCAGTATCGGGTGTTAGTCAGGTTCAGGATGAATTAGGGCTGGTTAAGAATGCAATTATAAATAATGATATTGACATTTTAATTATTGATTCCTATGAATTAGCTTATGATTATCTTGTGAGTATGAAAAAGGTAGTAGATAAATTGGTTTCTATCCATGATTTCGCTCCCTTTCCTTTTTCGGCTGATATTGTTATTAATGGCAACATATATGCAGGTGAATTGAATTATAAATCTGTTGATGGAGATGCTAGGTTTTTGCTTGGGACAAAATATCTGCTAATGAGAGATGAATTTAAAGAATTACCTGGGCGAAATTTAAATAAAAAGGTAAAGAATATTTTAGTTACTGTTGGTGGGGGAGACCCTCTAAACCTTACTCCTGTAATTATCAAGGGTATAAATATGATAGAAGGAAATATTGCTCTAATAGATAAAGATAATTTGCATCTTGATATAGTAATTGGCCCTGCTTTTACTAATCTTGAAGAGATTGTGTCAATGGTTAGGGGTGTTAATATAGATATATCTCTACATTTTAATGTTAATAAGATAAGTAAGTTAATGTTGGATTGTGATTTAGCTATATCTGCTGGTGGTACAACCCTTTATGAACTGTCAGCAACTGGCACCCCGGCTGTATCTATTTTACAGGCTGATAACCAGGTACAGGGTGCAGGGATGCTGGCTGCCAAGGGAACTATTATTAATTTAGGGATGGGAGATAAGCTTAATATTGAGACTATTGTTGAAAAGATTACTGAGCTTATAGTTGATTTTGAATTGAGGAAAAGGATGAGCAGGGTAGGACAGAAATTAGTTGATGGCAGGGGTGCTGATAGGTGTGTTGAAGAGATTTTAGAGGTAAGAAGTAGGAAGTAAGAAGTAGGAAAAGGGAGGTGTATTTAATGGAAATAATTGATTCATATCAACAGGATATAGCCAGTATCAAACAGGCCCTGGGGGTAAGTTCTTTAAGGCAGGCTATGCATCAGGATGCTGCTACTGTGGACAAGCTTCTGGAAGGTATGGAAGAAGGTAGTGAAGCAGTAAGGAGTGCAGTAGCGTCTCATTTAGGTAATTATGTGGATGTATTAGTGTGAAACAAAAAGATTTGCTAGAACCACTACTTGTTAAGGAAGTAGTGGTTTTTTTCATAAAAGCAAAAGAAAGGCAAACTGATTACTCATTAGACTTAGATCAACTGATTCAAGAAAAATAGAAGAAAGTAATGATTTCAAAAAAAGCCAACAGGGTTAATCCTGTTGGCTTTTTTGCTAAGTTGCCTGTGTTATTGTATAATTATAAGTAAACAGCTTAAAAATAATATATTTTTGCATAATATTAGGGCTTTTTGAGGATACAATTTAGTTGAAATATCTGGTATAATTAGACAGTACAGCAGGGAGGATGGCTTGTGAAGGTTTTCGACAGGAACTTAGTTAAAATGTTTCTTTTTTCTCTTTTAACTTGTACCTTGCTTTATGTTACATATGGTTTAGGATTTGAAGTTTTTTTAAAGTATAAAAGCTTTATACAGTATAGTTTATATTTTGTTTTTCTAATTGGTTTTATTTTGAGTGTCTTTTTCAATAAGAGTAGGGTCTTTTTCATCCTATTACTGTTTTTTTTGCTTAACATATTTCTCGGCCCTGTGGGTTATGAACTATTGAAAGGGGCAGGGGCTTTTTTTCTCCCATTTTCTATTGTTTTCTTTATTATAAGTATAAATATTATTATTGTCTCTTTTTATCGGGAAAGGGGGATATTTACTACCTGGGGATTAAGGCGTATTTTTATTATTTTTGGGCAGTTATATATTCTTTATCTGCTAGTTACAAATAAATCCCTATATCAAGGTTTACTGACCTGTCTTAATAGTGACTTTTTATATCTGGGATTTCTGCAGAATCATTTTCAGGCTGCTGAGTTTTTAGTAGTATTATGGCTGTTGGCTTTTCTTGTCTTATTAGTTAAAGGTTTGGAACAGGCTGAAGATTATGCTTTTTTGTTTTTGCTTATACAGCTTTTTGTAACTATGTTTTTCCTGAAGGAATATCCCGGGATTCTACTATTGAAGTTTGCCTTTTTGTCTGTCCTGGCGCTTAATATAGCTATGATCAAGGATTTTTACTCAATGGCTTATCATGATGAGTTAACAGGCCTTCCTGCTAGAAGGGCTCTGCGTGAAGAGTTGTTGAAACTGGGTAATAGTTATTCCATAGCCATGTTAGATATTGACTTTTTTAAGAAGTTTAATGACAAATATGGACATGATATTGGTGACCAGGTCTTAAAAATGGTGGCTGCTATGATGAAAAGGACAAAGGGGGGAGCCAGGGTATTTAGATATGGGGGTGAGGAATTTACCATCGTCTTCGCTGGTAAGGGTGTTAAAGAGGCCTATGATTATTTAGAGGAACTGCGCAGGGATATTGCTGATCATCCCTTTATTATCAGGAGTAAAAAGAGACCCCCCAAAAAACCTGATCAGGGTAAAAAGACGTCTTATCCGGCAGGCACGGAAAAGACTAAGATTACAGTGAGTATAGGTGTTGCTGAGAAAAAGGCTAGTCATGATAATGCTGCTGAAGTTATTAAGGAGGCTGATCAGGCCTTATATAGGGCAAAGAAAAAGGGAAGAAATAGAGTTGAGTATTAATCTTGTTTAATTAGCTGTCCGCTAATAAGACAAACAACAAATATATTCGCCTAATTAGTGTTATAATTTTAAAGCTAAATAGATAATGACACTTATTGTAGTTAAGAGGAGGGAGTTAATTAGTTATTATCTCTTATTTTCCTAGAATAAGAGGATTAATTAATATTTTTTGCAGGATTTCCAGGTAAAAAAGAGAATTATAAATATTAAAAGGGATAAGAATAAGGAAATTAAGTGTTTGAAGGATTAAGGGGGGATTGTGCTTGAAGAGTGTATTGATTGTAGATGATGCCGCTTTTATGAGGTTAAATCTAAAGAATATCTTAAAGGATGAATATGAAATTGCTGGTGAGGCGCAAGATGGGCAGGAGGCGGTTGAGATGTATCAGGAGCTTCAGCCTGATTTTGTGACGATGGATATTACTATGCCGGTGATGGATGGCCTGGAAGCAATTAAGGCCATTAAAGATATTAATCCTGATGCCTGTATTGTTGTCTGTAGTGCTATGGGTCAGCAGAAAATGATCATTAAGGCTATTGAGGCTGGAGCAAAAGACTTTATAGTCAAACCATTTAAGGAAGAACGGGTGGTTGAGGCTGTAAAAAAACTTGGCTTGTAGACTGGAATAGTAAAATTGACCTCTTTTGTGTCATTGGGAAGGAATTAGATGTTTTGTGTAGAAATATTATACAAATAGTTAAATAATGCCAATTATTTTTGTACATATTTTTATTTTTACATATTTGTTTGCCAAATTTACTAAAAAAGATTTAATGGGCTCAGGAGGTGTTGTGATGGTTTCAGTAATTAATTTAATGAGTCGGGGTCTTGATGGGGCTCTTGACAGACAGCAAGCCCTGGCTGATAATCTAGCTAATATTGATACACCAAACTATAAGCGGAAAGATGTTGATTTTATTAGTGTTTTACGGAAAGAGAGTGAAGAGAGTTCCTCTCTATCGTTAAAGACTACTAATGAAAGGCATATTGCTGGTAGCAAGACAGAGGCAAACTCTTTTAAAAGCTTAGCACTAAGGAAAAGTAATTATCGTAATGATAAAAATAATGTTGATGTAGATGTTGAGATGGCTGAGGTTGCCAAAAATGGTGTTTACTATAATACACTGGCTAAACAGATTAACGACCAGTTCCGCATCTTAAAAGATGTTATTAGTAAAGGGGGTAGTCAATAGTGTTTGATTCTTTTGATGTTAGTTCATCTGGTATGACAGCTCAGAGGCTCAGGATGGATATTATTGCCGATAATATTGCTAATGTTAATACCACCCGGAATGCTGAAGGGGAGACATACCGTCGTAAGGTGCCGGTTTTTCAGGAAAAGGATACAAGTTCCTTCAAGAAATTACTGAAGGCCAGGCTTGGTCAGGATTCTTCTGCTGAAGGGGTAGAGGTGGTCAGTATTGCTGAAGATCAGTCACCTTTTAAAATAATTTATAATCCGTCTCATCCTGATGCTGATGAAGAGGGTTATGTAGAGATGCCGAATATTGATGTAAGTTCAGAAATGGTCGATATGATCAGTGCTTCCCGATCTTATGAGGCCAATATCACGGCTTTGAATACTGCCAAGAATATGGCTTTAAAGGCCCTGGAGATAGGGCGAGGTTAGCTTGATTTATTATTTTATACTAAAGGGTGATCTTTTATGATTAAAGGTTTGGAATTATCAAATGACCTGCAGTTATTAACTGGTATTGACAGGGAATCTGGGGTTGATGAAAAGCAGGAATTATCTTTTGTAGATATGCTAAAAGAACAGGTAAACGGGGTTAATAGTCTAAAAATTGAGGCAGATAAACTTAATGCTGACTTTACCCTTGGCAAGACAGATAATATTCATCAGGTGATGATAGCTACTGAGAAAGCAAAAGTAGCCCTGGATCTTACTGCTGCTATTCAAAATAAGGCGGCAGGCGCATATAAAGAGATAATGCAGATGCAGATGTAAGTTGTCTTGCTAATACGTGATGAAAGAGGTTGTAAAATGGCTGACTGGTTAAAGGAGTACATAGGACAGCTAAAAGAGTTATGGGCAAAATTAAATAAAAGGACTAAAACTATAATCGGTATTGGTACAGGTATTGTTTTTATTGCTTTTATAATCTTAATCTTGTACGGTAGTGGTCCCCAATACCAGACACTTTTTAGCCAATTAGACCCTAAAGATGCTGATTCTATAATGGAAAAGTTGGATGAACAGGGGATAAGTTACCAGCTGGCAGATGGTGGAAATACAATTATGGTGCCTGCTTCAGTGGTTTATAAAACCAGGTTAAATATGGCTGGTGAAGGCCTGCCTACACAGGGTGTAGTTGGTTTTGAGGTCTTTGATCAGAGCAATTTTGGTACTACTGATTTTGAAAGAAGGGTTAATTATTATCGTGCCCTTGGTGGTGAGTTGAGTCGTTCTATTCAGGCCATGGATGCTGTGGAATATGCCAAGGTGCAGATCACAGCCCCGCGGGAGAGTCTTTTTGTTGAAGAAGAACAGGGGGCTGAGGCTTCAGTGCTGGTAAAGTTTACACCAGATTATCAGATCAGCCAGCCCCAGGTAAAGGCCATGATGAATCTTGTTGCCAGTGCTGTAAAAGGCCTGAAGGCAGAGGACGTAACTATTGTTGATACTGCCGGAAACCTGTTGAGTACTAATTTAAATGAAGATGAAGATAATGGTTTTGATCAGGAACTGACTATTAATCAATTTGAATTGCAGCGTCAGCTGTCTGATGAAATACGCAGGGACCTGAGGGCTATGCTGACTAGAGTTCTGGGGCCAGATAATTTTACTGTTCAAGTCAAGGCCAGGATGAATTTTGATCAGCGGCAGGTAGAGAGTAAGACCTATTCACCAGTAGTAGATGATGAGGGTATTATCCGCAGCCGTCAGGAGCGCCTGGAGAATTATCAGGGTAATATTGATGGTGTTGGAGGTGTCCCTGGAACCACCTCAAATGTTCCTCAATACCAGGAAATAGAGGGAGAAGAGGGGACAGGTTCGTATAGTAGTTCTGATATAGTTACTAATTATGAGATAAATGAGAGGCTTGAGCGCCGTGTTTACTCACCAGGGAGTATTGACTACCTCTCAGCGGCTGTTATTGTTAATAATAATCTGGCTGAAGAGGACTTAGAAAAAATAAGAGGGGCAGTACAGGCTGCTATTGGTTATAATCCGGAACGTGGTGATACTGTTACTGTTACCAGTCTTAATTTTGATAACTCAATGGAAGAAGAGTTTGCTGCAGCTCGAGAGGCTGAGGCGGCAGCCCGGAGGACAAAAATGCTAATCTATGCTGGACTTATTGGATTTATTCTTTTACTATTAGTAATTTCTCTCTTTATCTTTAGGCACTCTGCCAGGAGTGGAGAGGAAAGAACAGGCCAACATGCCCTGGATTATATGGTAGATGATGAACTGGAAGATGAAGTAGCTGCTGCTGCTGAACTTACCGATGAACAGAAAAAACGAATGAAAATCAGGGAACAGCTTACAGAGCTTATTAATGATAAACCTGAAGAGGTTACTGAAATGATTAAGAGCTGGTTAGTTGATGAGTAATAAGGGGTTGTTATTATGAACTATAAAGATTTAACTGGAAAACAAAAAGCGGCGATTTTACTGGTTGCTATGGGACCAGATGTATCTGCCAGTATATTTCAACATTTAAGTGATGAAGATATTGAAGAATTAACCCTGGAGATTGCCAATCTACGTCCAGTTGAGAGTGAGCTTAAGGATCAGGTGCTGGAGGAGTTCTTTCAGATCTGCCAGGCCCATGATTATATTAACAGGGGTGGTATAGAATATGCCCGGGAAGTACTGGAAAAAGCTGTAGGTGAGGATAGGGCAAATAGCATCCTGGAGCGTTTAACTGCAACTCTTCAGGTCAGGCCCTTTGATGCTATCCGTAAAACAGACCCTTCCCAGTTAATGAACTTCATTCAGGGTGAACACCCCCAGACTATTGCTATGATTATGGCCTATCTTCAGCCTGAACAATCATCCAGTATACTTGCTTATCTACCTCAGGAAATTCAGGCCGAGGTTTCCCGCAGGATTGCTTTAATGGATAGAACCTCACCTGATATAGTCAAAGAGGTTGAGACAGTCCTTGAACATAAATTATCTTCAATTGTCACCAATGAATATGCTTCAGCTGGAGGTGTAGAGTCGATTGTTAATATCCTGAATTTTGCCGACAGGGGAACAGAAAAGAATATCCTTGACCATCTTGAGGAGAAAGACCCTGAACTGGCAGAAGAAATCAGGAAGCGGATGTTTGTCTTTGAAGATATTATCTTACTGGCTGACCGGGCTGTACAGATGGTACTGCGTCAGGTTGAGACCCATGATGTTGCCCTGTCCCTTAAGACTGCTAGTGATGATGTTGGAAACAAGATTTATAAAAATATGTCCAAGCGGGCTTCTGAAATGTTGAAAGAGGATATTGAATACATGGGGCCGGTCAGGTTGCGTGAAGTTGAGGATGCCCAGCAGAGAATTGTTAATGTTATCCGCCAGTTAGAGGATAGTGGAGAAATTGTTATTGCCCGTGGTGGAGAGGGTGAAGTAATTGTCTAATATCATTAAGTCTTCTAACATTATAGGTGTCTATCAGCTGAAAGATAAAAAAGTTGTAAGCAAAAAAAAGGAAGAGATAGCAGAAGAGGAGACAGTAATAGCTGAGAAAGAAGACCTGGTAAAAAAAGAAAAGGAAGAGGCTGCCAGGATGCTGGCTGAAGCTGAGAAAGAGGCCGAAGAAATACTTGTCAGGGCTCGTTCTGAAGCAGAAAAGATAATTGCTGAAGCCGGAGAAAAGGCTGAAGGGATAGTAAAAGAGGCTGAAGAAACCGGTTATCAGGAGGGTTACCAGGAAGGTATCAAGACAGGTCATGATGAGGGTTATCAGGAAGGACTGGCTCTAACTGCTGAGGCCCGGGAGACTATAGAAAGGGTAGTTAAAGAGATCCGTGATGAGCTGACAGCTGAGGCTGAGGAGCTTTCAGGTGAGATTATTACCCTGGCTATTAAGATAGCTGGTCGGATTGTAAATACTCAGTTAGAGCTGCACCCGTCACTTATTAATAATATTATTCAAGAGATGGTAGAGGATATGCGTAATATTGAGAGTGTTGAAATTTTTATTCATCCGGATTTATTGGAATATCTTAATCAAGATAAATTGAATGATAAACTGGTTAAACAGCTGGTTAAAATCAAAGGTGATAATAATTTAAAACCCGGTGACTGTATTGTGGAGTCAGAACTCGGCGGTAGAGATGGTTCGCTTGATACTAAATTGGATTTAATTGAACGAGAACTCCTTAAAGGGGCCGGTTTCCATGAAGAAACTTGATTTTAATAATCTTACTACCAGGGTTGAACAGCTGCCGACCAATAGCAATTTTGGACATATCACCCGGGTTGTAGGGTTAATTATAGAGTCTCAGGGTCCTGAAGTCAGTATTGGTGAATTATGTTTGATAAAACACCAGGATCGGACTGTCAGAGCAGAGGTAGTTGGTTTTGATGACAGCAAGGTTTTATTAATGCCGATAGGAGATATGGATGGCATTACACCAGGTGCCAGGGTAGTGGCTACCGGTGAGCGTTTGTCAGTTAAGGTTGGTGCGGAATTACTGGGACAGGTTGTTGATGGTCTTGGTAAACCTATCTATCATCATAATGGACCAATGCCTGGTCTAATTGATATGCCTTTAAAGGCCCAGCCCCCTGATCCACTTTCCAGGGAAAGGATTACTGAACCTATGGCCCTGGGTATCAGGAGTATTGATGGTTTGATAAGCTGTGGTCGAGGTCAGCGGGTTGGTATTTTTGCTGGTAGTGGTGTTGGTAAGAGTACTTTAATGGGCATGGCCGCCCGTAATACTGATGCTGATATTAATGTTATTGGACTTGTCGGCGAAAGGGGCAGAGAGGTGCTGGACTTTCTGGAAAGGGACCTGGGTCAGGAGGCTTTAGAACATTCTGTCGTGGTAGTAGCAACCTCTGATAAACCTGCTTTAGTCAGGGTAAAGGCAGCCCATGTAACAACAGCTATTGCTGAGTACTTTCGTGACCAGGGGCATGATGTGCTCTTGATGATGGATTCTATTACCAGGGTAGCCATGGCCTTACGTGAAATAGGATTGGCTGTAGGTGAACCACCGACTACCAGGGGTTATCCACCTTCTGTCTATGCTGAACTCCCTAAACTATTGGAGAGAACAGGGACAAATGACCGGGGTTCGATTACTGCCCTTTATACAGTGCTGGTTGAGGGTGATGATTTTAATGAACCAATTTCAGATACTGTCCGTGGAATACTTGATGGACATATCCTTTTATCAAGGGAATTAGCATCACGTAATCACTACCCGGCTGTGGATGTTCTGGAGAGTGTCAGCAGGGTTATGCCTGAGGTTAGTAGTCCAGAACATTTGGAGGCAGCTGGTGAATTGAAAAAACTGCTGGCTGATTACCGTGAAGCAGAAGACCTGATTAATATTGGTGCCTATCAGGCAGGGAGTAATCCGGCAGTAGATAGGGCTATTAATAAGATTGAGTTAATAGATAATTTTTTAAGACAGGATATGAAGGAAAAGACCGAGTTTGCAGAAACCATCAGGCGTTTAACTGAAATAGTTAGGTAGGGTGGATGATCATGAAGGGTTTTCAATTCAATCTCAATAGGGTTCTTGATGTCAGGAAACTGGAGGAGCAGCTCTCCCGCAACAGGCTGCTGGGGGAGAAACACAAGGCGGCTCAAATTGAGGGTAAGCTGGAAGAACTGAATCATAAACAGCATAAAATATATAATTACCTGCGTGAAAAGGATAATGAAATTACAGTAGAGGAGATGCTTCAAACCCGTAATTTTATTCACCGGCAGCGCCGTCAGATAAAACAGGTCAGTGGAAAGCTGTCCGAACAGATGGCTGAGGTAGATAAATGTAATACAGAATTTATTGAAAAGAAGAAGAAAAAAGAGATTCTGGAGAAATTAAAAGAAAAGGAATATCAACAATACCGACAGGAATTATTCCGTAAAGAGCAGCAGCTGATTGATGAAATAAACCAGCAGTTAAAAAAGGGAAGGTGGTTTGAATGAAAAAAGCACTGATAATATTTCTAATACTTATAATCCTGGGTTCTGCTGTTTATCTACTGGAAACATTTAATCTTATATCACTCAGGGCCTGGGGAGAAAGGGTAATTGTCAATACACCTTTCCTTAAAGAATATGTGCAGACTAATGAAGCCTTTTTGAATATCGCCGATAAAACAAAAAGGCTGGAAGAGGAAAATAAGATACTTCTGCAGCAAAACCAGGAAATGGAAGGAAAGTTAGAGGAACTAACGAAGTTTGTTGACCAACAGCAGGCAGAGATTGAATCCCTGACAGAGGAACTGGCCAAGGCAAGGGACAGGAGTATCAGTGAAGAGGAAAGGCTGAATAAACTGGTTAAGATATATACAGAGATGGAGGCAGAAGAAGCGGCCAGGATAATAGCAACACTGGAAAAAGGGCTGGCTATTAAAATCCTGCGCAACTTAAAGGAAAAAGATGCCTCTGCTATCCTGACTCAATTGAGTCCAGCAGATGCAGCGGATTTTTCGCTGGCACTTGACCAATAATTGGCTGGAACGGAAGAGTGTTATATTTAAGTGCTATTTATATAGATTAATTCATCTAGAAAGGGGGTGAGAAAAATGAATATAGGGTTTAATTCGATGGGATTCTTTTCTTCAACAGCCAGTACTGGAGTAGTTAATAGCAAAGGTCCTGCTGTTTCCGTAGGTGGCAACAATATTAAAGAGGGTGATTTTAAAAATATCCTCCAGGCCCAGCAGCAGGGTGAGTATGGCAGTCAGGGCGAGACAGTAAAAAATGTCCTGCCTGATGAAGCTTTGGAAAAACTGAATAAATTACTGGAGATGGAGCCTGAAGAGTTAGCAGAAGCACTTCAGGGACTTGAACCTGAGTTTTTAATGGCTCTAAAGGCTTTACTGGATATTCCTGCTAACAGCCTGGCTCAGTATTTAGTTTCCTTAGACCCAGAACTTGACAGTACCAGTCTGCAGGCTTTGGAGGAATCCCTGCAAAGGGTGAAGGATGCTCTGGTTCAGGAGTTAACTGGAACTAATCCAGAGCAGTTGCTTGCTGAAGAGGGAGAGACTGTTCTTGAAAAGGGACAGGGTGATTCAGAGGCAGGTAATTCCAATGCTGTTGGGGTAAATTCCTCTAATCAAGGTGATGGGGGCTCTGTCAGCAGTGAACTTTCAGCTGATAGTAGTACTGCTGATAAGACTGCCAATAATGGGATAGCCTCTGTTTTCTCTGAAGACAGAAAGGCTGTTCAGCAGTCAGGGGAAAGATCAGTTAATCTGGAAGAGCTGGCAGCTGATCGGGGAAAGCAGGGTAGTAGAGATGACCTGTCTGTTCTTGAGGATGGAAAGGGTCAGAAAAATGCCCAAAGTGATCAGGGGCAGTCAGCTGAGAAATTAAATAGTCTTGCCCGGGAAAATGCTGGTTTTACTCTGGGTAAAACAAGTGAGATAGAAGGTCAGGGTAAAGAAAATGATTTCTGGAAAACAAATCAACTTGATTCAGCAGCCCAGAACAGCACATCTATTAGTAGTAAAGAACAGTTGGCCCAGAATGGGCAGAATTTTAGTGACCTGATGGGGCATACCTCACAACAGGGTAGTAGTTTGAATGAGACCAATGCCGCCGGGATGGCTGAAACAGCCAGGGTTAATCTGCAAAATGTGATTGAACAGATTACTAGTCGTATCCAGTTCAGTCAACAGGGAAATAAACAGCTTAATATTCAGTTGGAGCCAGAGTCATTGGGTAAAGTAAGGGTTCAGCTTAAGGTAGAGGCTGGTGAAGTAATGGCCAGACTTCTGGTAGAGAGCCAGGAGGTTAAGACCTATCTTGAACAAAATATAAATGGTCTCAGGACTAATCTGGTCAGACAGGGATTGACAGTTGACCAGCTCTATGTTGAGTCAAATGATAAGTATTTTAATGAAGAATTTGACTCCCAACAGGGTTCCTATCAGGAACAACAGCATAGTAATCAGGAACAGAACTCTCAGGATTTTGGACAGATTAGCTATGAAGAGATGGAAACACTGCTGAGTGAAGAGGGATTTACTGAACTCCCGCAGAGTATAATTGCAGACCAGCGCTGGTCAAATCTTAATTATATCAGACACAGAATGAATCTACTGGCCTAGATAAGAAAGGGGGTGAAAAGATGTCGGCACCAAGTGTTAATGTAGACCCAACTAATAATAATTATAGTTCTTCCAATCAGGTTAAACGGGAAGATAGTAATGACCTGGATAGAGATGCCTTTTTTAAACTCTTAACAACTCAGATGACATATCAGGACCCATTAAATCCAATGGATAATACCCAGTTTATTTCCCAAATGGCCCAGTTTAGTTCTTTAGAACAGATGGAGAATATGAATGCCAATATGACTCAATTTTTAAGGATTCAGGGGCTATCTGAAGGTGCTTCCTTAATCGGCAAGACCGTTGAAACCATTGACCCTGAAACAGGAGAGACTATTAAGGGTGAAGTTGTTAAGGTAACCTTTGAAGATGGTAATATGTATGCCTATTTTGATGAAAAAACCAAAGTAGATGTTGATGGAATAACTGCTATTTACGAAGAGAAAGAAGAGGAAAAAGAGGGGTGATTTTTGTGGATAATAGAATTTTAACCAGACAGCCCTTACAGAGAATACCAAGAATCCAGCAGCATTCCAATCAAGTAAAAAGGAAAGATGATAAAAAACGGGTTTCTTTTAGTGAGGTTTTAACAGCCCGTTTAAACGAAAAATCTAAGGTAGATTTTTCCAAACATGCCCAGAACCGCCTTCTTGCCAGGGGGATAGAAGTCAGTGAAAAAGACCTATCCAAACTAGAAGATGGCCTTGCTAAAGCTGCTGAGAAGGGTTCAAGGGAGTCGCTGATTATGGTTAATCAGGTGGCCTATGTAGTTAGTGTAGAGAATAAAACGGTCATTACAGCTATTGATGACCACCATCTGAAAGAGAATGTCTTTACGAATATTGATAGTGCAGTTTTTATGTAGTTTAAATAAAAATACTGGAAAAAGGCTGGACCTATTCAGGGGGCCTTGGGGTATTATCGAATATAATATCCGCCAGTTTAAAATTTTGAAGGAGGTCGTAATTAAAAAATGATGCGTTCAATGTATGCCGGTGTTTCCGGTCTAAAGGCACATCAAACTAGAATGGATGTTGTTGGTAATAATATTGCAAATGTTAATACTACAGGATATAAAGCCAGTAGGGCTACTTTTAAGGAGATGATTAGCCAGACACTACAGGGTGCTAAAGCGGCTCAGGATAACCGCGGCGGGATGAACCCACAGCAGGTTGGTCTTGGTGTTATGTTAGGGAGTATTGATACTGATCTTACCCAGGGCAACCTGCAGTCAACAGGTCGGGGTGATGACCTGGCCATTTCTGGTAATGGTTATTTTGTAGTTAATGACGGCAGTCAGAATTACTATACCAGGGCAGGTGCCCTTACCACTGATAATCAGGGTAATCTGGTTAATTCATCTAATGGCTATATTATGCAGGGGTGGATGGCTGATGACTACGGAAATATTAATACCAGTGGTGAGCCTGAAGGGCTTCTAATTCCAGTGGGGGCAACAATGAGCCCACAGGCCACTTCCAATGCTTATTTTCAGGGTAACTTTGATAGTAATACCGCTGGTGGTACAAACTGGACAAGTACGATTAATATATTTGATTCCCTGGGGGAAATGCATACAGTAACAGTTGATTTTACGCGTCAGGTAAAGTCAGCCCCAACTGGTTCTATTAATTTAGGTAGTGGTGCTGGCGCCTGGACCCTGGATGCCACTGCTAGCTCTCCTGACCCAACCTTAAATGGTATTACTTTTGCCTTTGGTGCTGATACAGATGCAGCAGCTGACTATAGCTATGATCCGGATTCTAAAGTATTTACATTCACCGGGGACTGGGATGGTGTTCCAGGACCGGCTCCAACTTTAGCAGATTTGCAGGGTTTGGTAGATACTCAGTTTGATTCTGATGGACCTGGAACAATAACTTTAGATGATGGGGCGGGTGGAGCAACTTTTAACGCTAATCAAGCTGACCTGGCTGATGCTGATGATTTAAAAATGTCAGCCGATCCTGCTAACCAGTGGAATTATACAGTAGATGTTTCTGATGGCTCAATTAATTCTGGTGGTAGTGGTAGTATTTCCTTTAATAATGATGGTACTATTAGTAGTGGTGGTACATCTAATATAAACTTTGATCCTGCTGGTGGAGCAGCAGCTGGTCAAGAGGTTACTTTAGATTTCTCGGAGATAACACAGAGTTCAGCCTCCACTAAAGAGGAGGAGAATAAGACTTCGGTTACAAAAAAGAGGGCTGACGGTCATTCGATGGGTTCACTGCAGTCCTATAGTATTAATAGTGCCGGGGAACTTATTGGTGGTTTTTCAAATGGATTAAAAAGGAAACTGGGGCAGATTGCCATAAGTAGTTTTACTAATCCTGCTGGGCTGACCAGACAGGGAGGAAGCCTATATTCTGAATCACAGAACTCCGGTATGGCCCAGATTGGTACTGCTAGTACACTAGGTAGAGGGAAAATAGTAGCTGGTAATTTAGAGATGTCCAATGCGAATTTATCTGACCAGTTTACAGATATGATAACTACTCAGCGCGGTTTCCAGGCCAATTCCAAGATCATTACCACAACTGATGAGATGCTGCAGGAACTGGTCAATCTAAAGAGATAGTAAGCTGAGTCCCACTTAAAGATACTTAATCCCAAGCTTGGTGTTGAGTTCTGCCAGTGAGTCTTGTGATAGAGTGTGCTATTTAAGTGTTCAAAATATATTTGCCAGATGTAAATGATAATTTTAAAAGGGGTGGTTAGATGGTTAAGTTGAAGAAAATAAATGGAGAAGAGATAGTTGTTAATGCAAGGTTGATTGAGACTGTTCAGGCCACCCCTGATACAGTTATCACATTAACAACAAATAAAAAGATTCTGGTAATGGATGATGTAGATGATATAGTAGAGAAGGTAATAGACTATCATCAAAAAATATTTTCTAATGTTAGCATAGAAAAGGGGTGAGACAAATGGACCTGGCTACACTTATAGGAATAATATTTGGGGTTACTCTCCTTGGTGGGGCTATAGTAATGGATGGGAATGCTATAATCTTTTACAATTTAAGGTCGATTTTGATTGTAATTGGTGGTACCCTGGCTGGAACAATGATTAGTTATTCCCTGGGTGAACTATTGAAGATCCCTGCCCTGGTCAGGATTGCTTTTCAAACACACCAATTAGATTCAGATGAGATTATTGATTTGATGGTTGGTTTTGCTGAAAAGGCCAGGAGAGAAGGCCTGCTGGCCCTGGAACAGGATGTTGTCAATATTAATGATGATTTCTTGCAGAAGGGTATCCAGCTGGTTGTTGATGGTACTGATCCAGAACTGGTAAGGAATATTATGGAGACTAAACTTACCTTTCTGGAGGAGAGACATGGTAAGGGCCGTAGTATTATGGCTACAATGGGACAATTGGCCCCGGCCTTTGGAATGATAGGTACTTTAATTGGATTAATTCAGATGCTTAGTGAACTTGATGATCCATCAAAACTAGGTGGGGGTATGGCTGTTGCCCTGATCACAACACTCTATGGGGCTTTACTGGCTAATCTACTCTTTATTCCCTTAGCTGGTAAACTAAAGGAACGTAGTGAAGATGAGATCTTGACCAAGGAAGTTATTATTGAAGGTGTTCTCTCCATTCAGGCTGGTGAAAACCCGCGTATTGTAGATGAAAAACTGAGGGCCTTCCTGGCTGAAGATGTTCATACTGGTCAGTCAGCAGAGGCAGAGATGGATACAATGGCGGTGGGAGATAATGCCTAAATTACAAAGAAAAAAAGAAGAAGGAAATAATGGTTCACCTGCCTGGATGGTTACTTTTAGTGACTTGATGACACTGCTTTTGGTCTTTTTTGTTCTCCTTTATTCCTTTTCAGTAATGGATATTGAGAAGTTTGAGGGCTTTATGTCTGCCTTTCAGGCCCAGCTTGGTGTACTAGATGGTGGAAAAACTATTAATGATGAAAGCCTTGTTGCCCGAGGTAATATTGCTCAACGATTTAATCCCTCACTCCAGAATTTTAATAAGGTTATGGGTGAAATGAGTACTTATATCGAACAGGAGGGTTTAAATGACAGGGTTGAGATGGAACTAACTGAAAGAGGACTGGTAGTCAGGTTAACAGGCCAGGTTTTATATGATGTTGGTAAGGCTGAACTCAAGGTTGGTGGTAAGAACCTCCTGGATGAAATAGCTAAGTTGCTAAAAGATATTCCTAATGATATTATGGTTGAAGGTCATACAGATAACTGGCCGATAAACAATGAAGACTTCCCTTCTAACTGGGAATTGTCTACCACCAGGGCGACTAATGTTGTAAGATATTTCATGGAAAATACAGAGATAGAGCCGTCCAGGTTAATGGCTGCCGGTTATTCAGAATACAGACCACTATTTGAGAATGATACAGTAGAACACCGGGCCAAGAACCGGAGGATAGAAATAGTAATCTTAAATACATTACATAATACGGACCTTGAAGGGAGGTAATTAAGATGGCAAATGAGGGTTTGAGTTTTAAGAGTATACTAGGGATTGCCCTGTTAATGGTGGTGATTGCCATTGGTACCAGTTATGGTTTTATGAAATTCATAACAACTAATGATAATTCACCGGTGCTTAATGAAAATGCTATTGGACCGACTTATTCCCTGGGCGATTTTGTAGTTAATCTCTCTGGAACCAGGGGTTATCAGTATATTAGAGCCAGTATTGTAGTGGAGGTTAGTACAGATAATGTGATTACTGAACTGGAAAAAAGGAGTCCACAGGTAAGAGATAGTATTATCGGAATCCTGCGAGACCAACAGGTTGCTGATATTGAAGAACCAGGAGCCAGGGTTATTAAGAATAGGCTGATCACAAAGTTAAATGATATATTGAGGACAGGGGATATTACCCAGGTCTGGTTTACTCAATTAGTTGTACAATAGGGGGAGAAACAGATGGCTGATGTTTTAAGTCAAAATGAAATAGATTCTCTGTTGACAGCACTTTCCTCCGGGGATGTTGATGTTGAAGAGATAAAAAAAGAGACTGAGAATCAGGCAGTTAAGGCTTATGATTTTCGGCGGCCGGATAAATTATCCAAGGAACAGATGCGTACACTGCAGATGATTCATGAAAATCTTGCCCGGTCTTTAACTACCATTCTTTCTACTCAGCTTAGAACAATGGTTGATTTTGATGTTGCTTCAATAGAACAGATAACATATGAGGAGTTTATTAGGTCATTACCTGAACCGACAATAATTGGGATCAGTGACCTGGAACCATTTAAAGGGCAGTTTATTTTTGAGTTAAATCCAGATATAGGTTTTGCAGTAATTGACCGCTTATTTGGTGGTTTTGGGAAATCTAATTTTAATTCCCGGCCTTTTACAGATATAGAGAAGGTTGTATTTAAGAGGGTAATCAACTGGATCCTCAGTGGATTTCCAGAAGCCTGGGAAAATATTGTCAGGGTTAATCCTGTATTAAGGGATATCGAATCAAATCCCCAGTTTACCCAGATTGTACCCAGTAATGATATGACTATTCTTATTACTTTGATGGCAAGAATAGGTGATAGTGAAGGACTAATTAATATATGTATTCCTTATATTATGATTGAACCGATTGTACCGAAATTAAATGCCCAGCAGTGGTTCTCAAATACCAGGTCAGAACAAACCGCCCAGCATATTAATACCTTGAAAAACAAGATAAAACGCACCTCGCTTGATGTCTATGCAGAACTGGGTGGGGCTGAGTTAACTGTTTCCGAGCTTCTCTATCTTCAAAAGGGTGATGTTATAAAATTAGATAAGAGATCATCTGATAATATTGATATTAGAATAGGTAAATATGTTAAATTTAAAGGTATACCAGGGAAAGCCAACAAACACCTGGCTATGAAGGTGGTTGAAGTAGTAGATACGGGAGAGGAAGGTGAAGAAGACGATGAGCAATGATGATAGAAAAGAATTATTATCCCAGGAAGAGATTGATGCTTTAATTAATGATGAGGATAGTCAGGAAGAATCGGTCACAGAGAATAATGCTGTTCAAGAAGGGCTAACAGATAATATGAAAGATGTCCTTGGTGAGGTTGGTAATATTGCCATGGGGTCAGCTGCTACTGCCCTGTATACAATACTTGATCAGAAGGTTGATATTACCACACCTAATGTGAGACAGTCTACTATCACTGAAATTATGGCAGAGTATGAGCGGCCCTGTGTTCTGGTACAGGTAGAGTATGTTGAGGGTATTGAAGGAATGAATATCCTGATCATCAAAGAAGAGGATGCCGCTATTATTGCTGATTTAATGATGGGTGGTGACGGCTCTAATGTAACAGAGGATTTAGATGATATTCATCTCAGTGCTGTTTGTGAGGCTATGAATCAGATGATGGGTTCGGCTGCCACTTCTATGTCGAGTATTATTAATGAAGTAGTTAATATTTCTCCACCAGAGGTAGAATATATTGAGGTAGAAGAGGTTATTGATGTAATCAAGGACTATTTTGATAGTGAAGAACCTTTGGTTGATACCTCCTTTAGGTTAAAGGTGGGGGATCTTATTGATAGTAGTTTTAAACAGATATCTAAACTGGATTTCTCTAAAAGATTGGTTGCTCAACTAATGAAACACGAAAGCGGTCTGGCAGCAAAGGACTGGGATGTTGATGAAGAGAAAATACTTGAAGGTGAAATAGATGATAAGCAAGAGGAAACAAAAGTAGGTGTTGATAGTAATACTATGAGAACTGGAGGGGAGAGCCAGATGGCGAATTCCGGGAATGTAACAAAGGGTGAACAGACTGGTGTTAAAAGGGCCCAGTTTCCTGATTTTGATAGTAATACAGCTGCTCCTTTACCACACAATATGGAACTTATTCAAGATGTACCATTACAGGTTACAGTACAGCTGGGTAAGAACAGGATGACAATCAAGCAGATTCTGGAACTGGGAGAGGGTTCCATAGTAGAACTCGATAAACTGGCCGGGGAACCTGTGGATTTACTGGTCAATGGTAAGTTAGTGGCTAAAGGTGAAGTAGTTGTTATTGATGAGAGCTTTGGTTTCAGGGTCAAGGATATTATTAGCCCAATGGACAGGATCAATAATATTTAGTTATTAAGGAGCTATAGATAATGAATATTCCTTGGGAGATTGCCAAGATTAGTTTTTATTTACTACTGGTACTGGGATTGATATATTTGCTGGCTTACTTTTTGAAAAATAATATCAGTAGGAGTGGTAAGGGTAAGCAGATTAAGGTTATTGAACAGGTATATCTTTCTCCCAAAAAAAGCCTTGCTTTGATTACTGTCCATAATACTATCTTCTTAATAAGTAATAGTAATGAAAAGGTCAGTGTTTTAAAGACCTGGGACAGCAAGGATTTTCCAGAGCTAAAAGATGAGATGGTAAAAAGGGCTTCATTTAAAGAATACTTCCAGCAAATAATTAATGACAATAGGCGTGGTAGTGATGATTAGAAAAAATATAATAGCCTTTACTTTGATTATTTTATTAATCTCAATAATTGCCCAGCCAGTTCAGGCAGATGAATTTCAGTTACCTGACCTGCGTCTGGAAATAAGTAATCCTGATGGGGGAACCCAGGGAGAAGACCTGGTCTTGTCGCTGCGTATATTATTACTTTTAACAGTACTATCCCTGGCACCAGCTATTCTGGTAATGCTTACTTCTTTTACCAGAGTTATAATTGTCCTGTCTTTGATCCGTACTGCGATGGCAACTAGGCAGATGCCTCCTAATCAGGTTTTAATTGGTTTAGCAATTTTTATTACCGTTTTTATAATGGCACCTGTCTGGCAGCAGGTAAATACTGATGCCTTACAGCCGTATCTTCAGCAGGAGATAGATACAGAGACCATGTATGAGAGAGGAATTAGCCCGATCAGAGAATTTATGTTTAAGCAGACCAGAGAAAAGGATCTCTCACTTTTTGTTGACATGGCTGAGATAGAAAGACCTAATAATCGTGATGATATACCAACTTACGTATTGATTCCATCATTCGTAATCAGTGAGTTTAAGACTGCTTTTCAGATTGGTTTTATGATTTATATTCCCTTTTTAATGATCGATATGATTGTAGCCAGTACCCTGATGTCGATGGGGATGATGATGCTACCGCCAGTAATGATCTCTATTCCCTTTAAGATATTACTCTTTGTACTGGTTGATGGCTGGTATCTGGTAATTGAATCATTGATTAATACCTTTAATTAGAATAGGTGATTATTATGGATCAAGGTGTTGTAATTGATATTGGGCGAAATGCCCTGACAGTGGTCTTGATGATTATTGCCCCTATGCTGGGATTTGGCCTTATAACAGGTCTGCTGGTGGCTATTTTTCAGGCTACAACACAGATTCAGGAACAGACCCTGGCCTTTATACCCAAGATTCTGGCAGTTCTTATTTCTATGGCCATTTTTGGCCCCTGGATGTTATCGACCATGGTTGATTTTATCACAAGGCTGTTTAATTCAATACCACAGTTAATCGGTTAGGATGACTGTAAATGGGACTTCAAAATATATTTAGCAATTATACTTATGTTTTTATCTTAATTATGGTCAGGTATATTGGTATGTTTTTATCTGCCCCTATTCTAGGAAGTAGGTTAATTCCACGGCGGGTAAGGGTTGGCTTTGTGTTTTTTCTGGCCCTCATTACTATGCCGCTATTGATGGATTCACAGGCAGTTGCCATACCTGACTTTCCATTACTTATTGTCCTGACTGTAATACGTGAGTTAGCAGTTGGTCTAAGTATTGGTTTTATTTCCTTTCTGGTATTTGCAGCTATTCAGCTGGCCGGACAGTTTATTGACCTGAGAATGGGTTTTGCTATGGCTAAGGTTGTGGATCCTATTAATGGTTCTTCTGATGCACCAATTATTGGTCAGTTTAAAAATACCCTGGCTATCTTATTGTTTCTAGCTATTAATGGGCATCATATCTTAATCAGGGCTGTTTATCATTCATATAATATTATCCCACTGGGGGAAGCAGTTTTTACTGCTTCCAGCTTAAAGTATATTTTCTCTGTTTCTGCTGAGATTTTTCAGCTGGCTATTATGATTGCCTTACCTGTTATGGGGACAATTTTTGCAGCAGATATTATTTTTGGTTTTTTAGCCAGGTCGATGCCTCAGATGAATATCTTTATCATTGGACTGCCGATGAAGATCATTATTGGTTTTATAGTTTTAATCCTATCGATTCACTACTCCCTGTACTATATTGAGGACTTATTTTATAATATGTATCAACAATTATTTGAACTTATAAAATTACTGGGTTAAGGTAAAGGGGGGAGAATAATGGCCAAAGACAGTTCAACAGGTGAAAAGACGGAGGCCCCAACGCCGAAGAAACTAAAAGAGGCCAGAGAAGAGGGACAGGTTGCCAGGAGTCAGGAACTTGGCACAGCCTTTACCCTGTTAGCTAGTTTTCTGGTTTTGCACTTTGCCTTTAAAGAAATGTTGTTTTCTATGGCTGGCAGAATGAGGTTTATTATCTCTATGGATAGTATTCCTGAGCTAGATAAGAATTCGGTCTTTGTCCTTTTGATGGACGGCTTTGTCTATATAGCAAAACTGGTAGCACCAGTAATGCTGGCCTCTGCTATAGTAGGTGCCCTGGTTTGTTTCCTTCAGGTAGGGCCATTATTAACACCAAAGGTAATCTTGCCCAAATTCAGTAAGATAAATCCGATATCTGGTTTTAAAAGATTGTTTTCTCTTAAAGCACTGATGGAACTGGGGAAATCACTGGCCAAAATTTTTGTTATTTCCTTGATAACTTTTTTCCATTTACGTCTAGCCTGGCCTAAGCTACTTACTACAACCCAGCAGGGATTTGAACCAGCCCTACTGTTTATAGCTGATTTAATCTTCAGGGTTGGTATCAGTGTGATTATCTTTCTTATTATTCTGGGTGTGATTGATTTTATTTATCAAAAATATGATCATACTAAAAACTTGAAGATGTCCAAATATGAAGTAAAACAGGAGCGCAAGGAACAGGAGGGTGACCCCCAGATAAAATCCAAGCGTCGTCAGAAACAGCTGCAGATGAGTTTAAATAGAATGATTCAAGCCCTGGAAGAGGCTGATGTGGTTATCACTAACCCTACTCACATTGCAGTTGCTTTGAAGTTTGATATTGATACCATGGATGCCCCGGTAGTAGTAGCCAAGGGTGAGGGGTATCTAGCCCAGAAGATAAAAGAAAAGGCCCGTGAGTTTGAGATAGAGATAGTGGAGAACAAACCACTGGCCAGGTCTTTAAATGCAGCAACTGAAATAGGTGATGAGATACCAGTAGACCTTTACCAGGCCGTTGCTGAAGTACTAGCCTTTGTATTTAAAAATAATCATAAATATTAATTATACTTTTAAAGTAAGGTTCTTTAATAATAGACCTTTTGCATAATTGAATTGTTGACCAGCCGATTAAAACGGAGCAGGATTTAGTATGGGCAATTACGAAAAAGGCTGTTTTACTGTTTCGCTGAGCCCTTTTTAAATAACGCATGGATAGCTCAGCACTAGCACAGCGGTGCGTCGGACCTTGGTTTAGGGAGTTTTGACGTCCTCGATGGACTAATACTGGCTCCTACCTTGCGTATTTAAATAAAGGAGGCAGTAAAAACAGCCCGTAATTGACCAATGCTAAATCCGTAGCGGAGTTTTTGGATGGCATCAATCAATTATGCAATACGCTAAATTAATGTATATCGAAAGGGGATTATCCTGTGCCATCTACACCTACATCTACATCCAGTACCAGAAACTTAGTAATTAAACAATTGAATGCAAATAGTGATATTTTATTTGCATTGGCTGTAGTGGGGATTATTGTTATGTTTATTATCCCACTTCCAGCCTTTGTAATGGATATTATGCTGGCTACCAATATTACCTTTGCTATGGTAGTAATACTGGTCACAATTTATAATACAGAACCCTTGAATCTATCTGTTTTCCCATCATTACTATTGTTTGCTACCATCTTCCGCCTAGGCCTAAATGTTTCCACAACCCGGCTTATTCTGGGACAGGGTTATGCCGGCCAGGTTATTAACAGCTTTGGAAATTTTGTGGTTGGTGGTAATTATGTAGTTGGACTGATTATCTTTCTTATCCTGGTAGTTATTCAGTTTATCGTTATTACCAAGGGTGCTGAGAGGGTGGCTGAGGTTGCAGCCCGTTTTACCCTGGACGCTATGCCTGGTAAACAGATGAGTATTGATGCAGATTTAAATGCCGGTATTATTAATGAACAGCAGGCCAAACATGAAAGGGAGAAGATACGGCAGGAGGCAGATTTTTACGGGGCTATGGATGGTGCCAGTAAGTTTGTTAAGGGCGACGCTATTGCCTCAATAATCATCACCATTATTAATATCATCGGTGGTTTGGTTATTGGGGTCTTACAACAGGGAATGCCGCTGGTAGATGCAGCCCAGAATTATACCCTCTTAACAGTTGGTGATGGTCTGGTCAGCCAGCGGTTCCCTTTTTAACCCTGGCTGCTATTATTGGCCTGGTCGGCTATCTCTTAAGTATAAGGGTAGTGAGGGAAGAAGAGACTGCTGCTGCTACTGAAGAAGAGATACAGCAGACACAGCGTCCTCTGGCTGAAGAATTAACGAGTCTGGTTAAGGTTGACCCCCTGGAAGTAGAAGTGGGATATAACCTGATCTCCCTGGTTTTACCGGAACAGGGCGGGGATTTCCTGGACAGGGTGGCTATGGTCAGGAGACAGATGGCCCTTGAGATGGGAATGGTTATCCCTGCAGTCAGGATACTTGATAACCTTCAACTAGATGCCAATACCTACCGGATTAAGCTTAAAGGTGTTGAACTTAGCAGGTATGAAATCCTACCTGACCATTATCTGGCTATGGATTCTGGCATGACCAGTAAAAAGATAAAGGGTGTTGAAACAAAGGAACCAGCCTTCGGCACTCCAGCTATCTGGATTACTGAGGGTCAGAAAGATGAAGCAGAAATGGCTAATTATACAGTTGTTGATCCTCCATCTGTGATGGCGACCCACCTGACAGAAATTATCAGGGAACATGCCCATGAATTATTGGGCAGACAGGAAGTAAAAGACATGGTGGATAAACTGAAAGAAGATTACCCAGCAGTAATTGATGAATTGTTACCAGATTTAATGACAACTGGCGAGATTCAAAAGGTCTTACAAAATTTACTCTGGGAAGGTATCCCGATCAAAAATATGGTAGCTATCCTGGAAACACTGGCTGACTATGCACCTAAGACCAAGGATGTCCAACTCCTTACCGAATATGTTAGACAGGGTCTGGCCCGTCAGATTACTAATATGTATCAGGCCAGTGATGGTACCCTTTATGTAATAACCCTGGATCCACAGTTAGAGGATAGACTGGCACAGTCCTTACAGGAAACTGATCAGGGTAATTATTTGACCCTTGAGCCGTCACAGACTCAGCAGTTATTGGAAAAAATCGGAACACAGATACAGGCTTTACTGGAGCAGGGGCATGACCCTATTTTATTAACTGCCCCCATGCTAAGAAGACCGTTAAAGGAACTAACCTTTCGCTCACTTAAAGAATTAGTTGTTATCTCATATAATGAACTTGATACCCATATTAATATAGAGGTTCTAGGGACGGTGAAATAATTTGAAGGTAAAAAAATATGTTGCCGAAACAATGCAGGATGCTATTTTTAAAGTCAAAGCTGATCTGGGTCCAGAGGCTATTATCCTTGATACCAATAAGTTTAAAAAAGGCGGTTTCTTAGGTTTTTTTACTAAGACGATGGTAGAGATTATAGCTGGTGTAGAGGAAAAGAAAAGGGAATTTAAACAGAATAATAATAATTTTGCCCTACAGGAAATAAATGACCTGAAAAATATGGTTACTGAGATACATAAAAGCTGGCAGAATGATGAGTTTTTAAGCCATTTATCAGAGGAATTACTTGAGATTTATCAGCACCTCAATCAGCAGGAGGTAAATGAGGAACTGGCTAAAGGATTTATCAAAGTGATTAAAGAAAATAAAATAGTTCCCGGGGAGATAAACAGTCAGTTAGATGCTGTTTTACAGGAATATATTGGTGAGTGTCAATTGATTTCAACTGATGATAGTCAAAAGGTGATCGGTTTTGTCGGCCCTACCGGAGTAGGCAAGACTACTACTATTGCCAAGCTGGCTGCCCATTTTACACTTGATGAGGGAAAAAAGGTCTGTCTGATCACCACAGATACCTACCGGATAGCAGCTGTTCAGCAGTTACAGACCTATAGTGATATTATAAATATTCCTTTACATGTAGCTTATAATGAACAAGAACTGGTCAAGCTGATCAGGTTTGATTTAAAGGATAAATATGACTTAATTTTAATAGATACTGCCGGCAGCAGTTGGAAAGACGGCATCCAGCTTGGCAAATTAAAGACTTTACTGAAGAGGGAGCTGGTTGATGAAATACACCTGATGATTAGTTTAAATACCAGGAGTAATATAATCAGAGAGGTTATCAAGGGTTTTTCCCTGTTAAAACCAGACAAACTTATTTTAACCAAACTGGATGAAACCAGTGTTTACGGGGATATTATCAATATAAAAAATATAAGTAAACTGCCCTATTCCTATATTACAATTGGTCAGGATGTACCCGATGATCTTGAAGCAGCCAGGGCGGAGCTTTTAACCGGCTATCTGACCGGTGGTCTTAATGTTTGACCAGGCAGCCAACTTGCGTAAAAAAGTAGATGATAAAGCAGGGATAAATAACGGTAGTAGAATGATTGCTATTGCCAGTGGTAAAGGTGGGGTAGGCAAGAGCAATATAGCTGTCAATATAGGTCTGGCCTTGGGGAAGAACAATAAAAGGGTATTACTGATGGATGCTGACCTGGGAATGGCTAATATAGATGTTCTGCTGGGGTTAACTGCCAAATATAACCTCAGTCATGTATTACATGGTGAATGCAGCTTGACTGATGCCCTACTGCAGGGACCAGGTGGACTAGATATACTACCAGGCACTTCCGGTGTTGAAGAATTATTAAATATAGACCAGAGACAGGTCAAAAGGCTTATTTCTGTCTCTTCTCAGATGGGGGCAGTTTATGATATAATATTAGTAGATATTGGCGCCGGGATACATAGTAGTAATATTAATTTTATTTCGGTCTGTGATGAGGTATTAATCGTTTTAACTCCGGAACCAACAGCAATTATGGATGCCTACAGTCTGATTAAGATCCTTTATAATCACAGCCTGGATTGTGATATTGGGCTGTTAATTAACCAGGTTAATTCTCAACAGGAAGGTGAATCTGTTACCCGGCGGATGAAAAAGGTAATCAGAGCTTACCTGGATATAGAGGTAGAATTAATAGGTTTAGTACCATTTGATAAACATATTCGTCAGGCTGTTAAAAAGCAGCAGGCCCTTTTAGAGCTTTATCCAGGGAGTAAATCAGGACAGGCCTTTTTAAGGGCGGGACAGAAGCTGATGGATTTTGAAAAAAAAGGAAGAAATTTACCAGCAAAGGCAGGATTTGTGAGTCGTTTGTTGAATTTATTTAAGTAAGGGAATTCTATAATCGGGATATGAATATGAATGGGTGATAGATGGTGAGTGAACACAAATTAGAGGTTAACCAAAATTTTGAACTTGTGGTAAGAGATAGTTCTTTTCAAGGTAATTACTTGAGTAAAATAGCTGATATTAGTGGTGGTAGAATTAAAGTAACTGCTCCTTTTGTCCACGGTGAGGTAGTACCCTTAAGAATTAATATGGGTGTTGAAATGTATTTTACGGCAGAAATGGCTGCTTATGCCTATAAAACAAAAATCGTTGACAGGGAAATGGGAGAAATCCCACTGTTGGTTCTTACTTACCCAGATCTTAAACAGCGTATCCAACGTCGTGAATTCTTTCGTTTAGAGGTTAAAGAGAAAGTATTTTACCGTCTGCTGGATAGGGAACTGCAAGCAATTACTGAGTTAAAAGAGACCACAACTATTGATATTAGTGGTGGGGGATTAAAAATGGTTTTTGATCATGTCAAAGATAGTAATAATGACATACATAAGGGTAGGCTGATGGAATTATTCCTACAGATACCAGAACTGGAGGATACGGCTATTATATCAAAGGTGGTTAATGTTTTTGACCTGCCGGAAGGTATTGCAATTGGGATTAAATTTGTGGAGATAGATAACTATGTTCGAGAAAAGATTATTAGTTGGTTATTTGATTATCAGCGGGAACTACGTCAGAGGGGTATGTTATAAATGAGGGAAAAGGTATTTATAGCGTTACTGTTGGCTACAATTGCTTATTTAATCATTATTATTTCAGGAATTATAATGGATTTATCCCTAGAAATTATTTTATCTAAAGGTATTGTCGGATTAATAATAATAGCTGTTATAAGTTTTGTTTTTATTTCAATTATGGAAAGTACTGCTGTGCTAGAGGAAGAAGATGAACTTACAGCTGCTGTAGAAGAGAATGAAGTTAGTAGTGAAGAAGGTACAGTAGTGGAGCCTGCAGCAGATTTTTCTCCCCTGGAAGTACCTGTAGTTGAGAGTGTTGGTGGAGAAAAAGATGGTGAATAAATAGTAATTTGTAGCAAGAATGGAGGGGAGAAGTTATGCCACTTGCGGATAAGGAAGTAGCAGAGATAGAATTATGGCGGGAGTTTAAAGAAAATGATTCCCAGGCTGCTCGACAGGAATTAATTATTAAATATCTCCCTCAGGTTAAATACCAGGCTGGTAGGTTAAAGATGATTGTACCGGATTTTATAGAACAAGATGACCTGGAGAGTTATGGGGTAATAGGATTAATTGATGCCCTATATAAGTTTGATTACCGCAAGGGAATTAAGTTTAAAACCTATGCCAGCAGGAGGATCCGGGGAGAGATTATTGACTATCTCCGTAAGCTGGACTGGCTGCCTCACTCAGTACGCCGGGAGGGTAAGCAATTAAAGTCTGCTGCTGATAGATTTTTTCAGAAATACGGCAGGCGCCCTTCTGTTGATGAACTAGCAACAGCTCTTAATATCTCTAAAGAAAAGGTCAGCAAACTATATTATCAGATTTATTCCTCTCAGTGGGTTTCTGTCCATGAAGAGATAGGTGATGTGGAATTACTTGATCTACTAAAGGAAGACCAGAAGAGTCAACCTGAAGTAGTTTATCATAGAAAAAACAATGAAAGATTACTGTCAGAGGCCATTGAACATTTGAATGAATCTGAAAGATTGGTTATTTCTTTATATTATTATGAAGGCCTCACTCAGGTGGAAATTGCTGAAGTTATGGAACTGTCTTCAGCCCGGGTTTCCCAGCTTCACAAAAAAGCTATTTATCGACTGAGGGGTTCACTAGCCCGCAAGAAAGAGCAGTTGTTGTAAGGAGGGTAAAATTTATGAGTGAAATGGTTCGTGTAACAGCGTCTAATCAAAAAGAAGCCCTGGAATTAGCCAGGGAGGAACTGGCAGCTAAGTTAGAGACTGAGCTGGAAGTCAATATTGAGCAGTTAGAAGTCAGACAGGTTGGTAAAAAGGGTGGTTTCTTAGGTTTTGGTGCTAAAAAGGTCTATCAGATTACTTTTAATGAAGAAGGATTGAGCCAACGGGAGGAAGAAATCCTTGATATGACAACAGAAGGCCTGCAAATGGATGGTGCCTTTGAGATAAGGGTAACTGATGAGGGTGTACTTTTGAAAGTAATACCCGCGGAAGGTGAAGGCGATCCTGTCAAATATCAGGCTGTTAAAGTTGCACTGGAGAGAAAGGAGATCGTACAGATTGACTGGCAGCTTGTTCAGGAGGCAGTCCATGAAGCAGACGATGAATGGGTAAAGATTGCTCCTCGTTTGCCAGAACTTGATAAAGATGCTGAACTCAAAATTGAAATAAGTGATGATAAGTTAAGGGCCTTTATTAGTTATTTCCCTGCCCTAGGTGGTAAAGAACTCTCTACTGATGATATAGTCAGGATATTAAATGAAGAGAATATTAGTTTTGGTATTAAGGAAGAAAAGATAACTAGTCTGGTTAAAAGGGATAAAGAGGTAGAAAATCTATTAATTGCCGAAGGACGCCCCCCTGTAGAGGGTAGTGATGCTAAATTCATCTATCATTTTGAGAAAAATAAGGAGTCAATAGGTACTAAACGGGAAGATGGTAGTATTGATTACTATGACCTTGGTATTATCACCAATGTTAATCCCGGTGATGTTTTAGTGACCAAAGAAGCACCGCAGCCAGGTAAACCTGGTAAAACCATTACTGGAGAAGAAATACAACCGCCTGAACCTAAAGATAAGGAATTACCTGGGGGTAAGAATGTAGAACGGAAGGATGACAATACCCTTGTTGCTTCAATTGCCGGTCAGGTTGTTATTGATGGGAATAAGATTAATGTTCTACCGATTTATGAGGTTAATGGTGATGTGGATTTAAGTACTGGTAATATAGATTTTGTCGGTAATGTAGTTGTTAAGGGTAATGTAATGGAAGGTTTTAAGGTGAAGGCCAGTGGTAATGTTGAGGTAAACGGCCATGTCTTTGCTGCTCATATTGATGCTGGTGGTAGTGTAATCATAAAAAAGGGTTTTGTTGGGAAAAACAAATACCATATTCATGCTCAGGGGGATGTACAGGCTAAATTTATAGAAAATGGTATCATCAAAACTGAACAGAGTTTGATTGTTACAGATGCTATTATGCACAGTCAAATTAGTGTTGGAAAGTCGGTTGAAGTAACCCAGAACAAGGGTTTGCTGGTAGGTGGCCTTACCAGGGCCAGTAATTTAATTGAGGCCAATATTATTGGCTCCCACCTGGCAACTGCTACCCAGCTTGAGGTGGGTATTGACCCTGAATTAAAAAATAAGATTAAAGAACTTGAAGAAGATATAAGTGAAACTAAGGTTAATCTGGATAAATCCCTGAAAGCCCTAGATATTTTAGAAAAATTAAAGAAACAGACCGGTAGTCTTCCCCAGGCCAAACAGTTGATGTATGTTAGGCTGCAGTCTACAACTAATAAACTGCAGGATGCTATCGATGAGAAAAAGGCTCAAGTGAAACAGCTAAATGAGAAATTTGATAATGTTGAGGGTGGCAGGATTATAGTAAATAGGAAGATATACCCGGGTGTCAGTATAAGTATTGGAAAATCGCAGCTTAATGTTTATAATCCTATGAACGCTACCAGCTTTATTGAAAGGGAAGGGGATATTACCCAGGTACCAGTATAGGTGGTGAAAGAGAATGACTCAGCCTATTAATCCTAATACCAATATACCTATGTCTTTACGGGTAGAAAAGATTCAGCAGATGAAACAGGTACAGGCAGGCCAGGAAATGCACTTTGCCAATCAGGAGATGGAGATAGAGGAAGAATTAAAAAAACAGCGTATTAATGAAAATGAGGAGACCGCAGAAAGTAGGATCAGGGATAAGGATCAGGAAAAACAGGGCTCACAAGATAAAGAGGCTAAAGAGGAAGATGATCATAAGAAAAAGGAAAAACAATTAAAAAAGAAGAATGGTGATAAGGGGAGTATTATCGATGTTAAAGTATAGGTGTTTCCCTTCAGGGGTTGATTATATATGCCGTGGATATTAATAATTGTAGGGGTTTTACTGATAATTATGGGGGGATACCTCAAATATCAACAACTTAAATCCAGGGACAGGAAACGGCTGTCAGTAGATGGGGAATTTACAAATGAATATCTTAAACGGACCAATAAATTGAGGGAAATAGATGCTGAGCTTGACCGTTTACTCGAATCAATTGCCCTGAAAGAAAAGAAGATCAGGGAAAAACTGATTGATACTGAGCCAGCTATTTTGCAGACAAAACAGCTGCCGGTAGATAATAATTTTAAGAAATTACTAGCAGATAATTTTCAGGGGAAAAGGGAACTGAAAAATAGTCAAGAAGGGAAGATTAGTTCTAAAAAAATAGAGAAGACTAATAGCAAATATAGTAGTGTATTTGCCCTGGCTGACAAGGGAATGGCTGTAGAAGATATTGCCCATAAGCTGGATCTGGGTATCAGGGAAACCAGCTTGATTTTAAAACTATACAGGAAAGAGGAAGATTCTGTTGTTTAAAAATGGCTATCTTAAGGAAATTATCCCTGATATGATCCTGGCTGCTGGTATTATCATCCTGCTTGCAGGTGTCTTCTCTTTTACAGGTTTTGATTACCTTCTGGAGCGAGGACCTCAGCTTAAAGAGGAGAATCCGGTGGTGGAGTTTGACTCTCGAACAGCTGATGAAATAGAATCGGCTGTGTTAGAACAAGAACAGGAAAGGGATAAAAAAGAAGTAGTTAAGACAAGGGAAAAAATCATAGACTCAGCATTGTTATTGACAATTCAGAATAAACCTGAACTGTTAGAAAATTATTTTAGTAAAGATGAGTTTTCTGCTAGTTTAGCTGTTGAATCAATTAAGGGCAGTGTTAAAGATAATAAAGGTAAAGGTGATACAATTAATATCTTTATCCCGGAGGGTAGTTCTGGACTGGAGGTTGCCCGGATATTTGAGGAGAGTAATTTGATGACTTACCAGGACTTCAAACAGCTTTTACTGCTCTTTGATATTGAAACCAGAATTAAGGCTGGTAGTTACAGCTTTAAGAATAATAGTAGTGTTGCTGATATTTTAACAAAAATATTAATAAAATAAGGTGGTGAAAAAAGATGATCAAAGGATTATATACTGCTGCTTCCAGTATGTTAGCCAATCAGAATAAAATGAGCCTGATTTCCAATAACCTGGCTAATGTCAATACAACTGGCTATAAAAAGGATGAAGGGATTCAGGAGTCTTTCCCAGAGATGTTGATTTCCCGAATAGAAAAAGATAAAAAACCAAGAGAGATTGGTTCCCTGGGAACAGGTACCAGACTTCAGGAAACATATACAGATTTAACTCAGGGTTCTTTATATGCAACAGGTAATGAGCTGGATCTAGCTATTGACGGTGATGGTTATTTTGTGGTAGAGACACCTGAGGGTATTAGATATACCCGTAATGGTAATTTTACTTTAAATGATAATGGACAGATTGTGACTAATCAAGGGTATTTGGTTATGGGGGAAGAAGGACCTATGCAGACTATCTCAGGTAGGAATATCCAAATAGATGGTAGTGGCCAATTATATCTTGATAATTTGCGGGGGGATAGCTTTTTAGTTGTTAATTTTACTAATACTGATCAGCTTACTAAGATAGGTGAGAATCTCTATACTAGTGAAGTAGCAGGGGAAGAAGAACTGGCAGATTTTCAAATAAGACAGGGCTATCTGGAAAACAGTAATGTAAATGTAGTTCAAGAAATGGTTAAGATGATAGAAACAAATCGCTATTATACTGCTAATCAGAAGGTTATTACTGCTTATGATAGTACCTTAGACAAAGTAGTTAATAGTGTAGGAAGTATTGGATAATCAGCTGGACCTTTTAAGGGAGCTGAAAGGGGTTGTGGATTGACAGAAGCAGTCCTAGAGAAGAAAATACAAATATATGAGGGAGTGATTTAAAGTGATTAGTGCATTATGGACAGCAGCAACCGGTATGAATGGACAGCAGACAAATATTGATGTTATTTCTAATAACCTGGCTAATGTTAATACTACTGGCTTTAAAAAGAGTAGGGCTAGCTTCCAGGATCTGATGTATCATAATCTTAAACAACCAGGAACAACTAACGCTCAGGGTGCAGAAATACCTGTTGGTATTGAGATTGGCCATGGTTCTAAAATTTCTGCGACTCAGAAGATATTTACTGAGGGTGATATGCAGAATACTGAGGGCGCATTAGATATTGTTATTAAGGGAGATGGTTTTTTACAGGTGCTACTGCCTAATGGTGAAATAGCCTATACCAGGGATGGTTCCTTGAGCCAAGATAGTACTGGTAGACTGGTTACCTCTGATGGTTATCCAATCTACCCTGAAGAGATCTATATACCAGAAGATGCCAGTGATATAAGTATTACCTCTGATGGTACTGTTTCAGCTGAGATAGATGGACAGGATGAAGCAGAGCAATTAGGTCAGATTGAGTTAGCCCGTTTTTCTAATCCAGCTGGTTTAAATAGTATTGGTAACAACCTATATACGGCCACTGTTGCTTCTGGGGATCCTGTGGTTAATACCCCTGGTTCAGCAGGTTATGGTAGCATTGAGCAGAACTTTTTAGAGATGTCTAATGTAAAGGTTGTAGAAGAGATGGTTAATATGATTGCAGCCCAACGGGCTTATGAGGTAAACTCTAAAGCAATACAAGCAGCTGATGATATGCTTAGTACTGCCAATCAATTAAAGCGATGATTGAGTAAATTATGGGTAAATTAATGAGACTTAAGCATATAATCACTGTTATTATATTTGCAATAGTCTTGTGTGGAACTGTTGAGGCAAGTGTAATTATTACCATACCTGATAGGGTAGTTATCAATAAATCATGGATAGAATTAGGGGATATTGCTACTATAAAAGGCTTGGCAGGAGAAGACTTAATGGGGCTTTCCTCTATAAAATTGGGTAAGGCTACCCTACCTGGGTATTCACGAGAGATTCCCCGGGGACAGATTATTTTACTGTTAAAAGACAAAGGTTTTTCTATACCAGATATTGAGCTTATGATGGGGGAAAGTGTTATTGTTGAAACAATTAGTTATCAAATTCCCAGCAAAAAAATACTTGCTCAGGCAAAAGAATTTTTACTTAAATCACTGACCTACCCCCCTGAAAGAATAACAATAAAGGAGAAGTTTATTCCACCTAATATTGTTGTTCCGGCTAAAAATTATCAACTTGAGTTTGTAATGCCTAGGAATAAATCATTAAGTGGTGATATTTCTTTACAAGTTAAAATTATTATCGATGGGGCAGTATATAAAAATATTTTTATTAGACTACAGGTAAGTATTCTACAGGATGTCTTTATTGCTAAACGAAGGATACTTAGAGGAGAAAAAATACGGGAGAGTGATTTTTCTTTAGAAACCAGGCAGGTAGATGGTTTTAGGGGAGAATTAATTACTGATTTAGAAAACAATCTAGTTGAATACGGCAAAGTAAGTAAGTATATTCCTGAAGGTGCTGTCTTAACTAGTGATTATCTTGACCTGCCGATAATTGTTAAAGTTGGAGATGAGATTGTTGCTGAGATTAAGATGGGGGCTATTATGGTAACAACAAAAGTTGAAGCACGCCAAAGAGGGAAAAAGGGTGAGTATATCATTGTGGAAAACCTGAAAACTGGACGTCGTTTTAAGGCGATGATTATAAATCCTCATTTAGTTAGACTTGAACAATAGGGGGTGGATTCAGATGAAGAAATATCTATTTTCTTTATTATTAATACTTTTTTTGCTTTTGTTAACTATACCAGCAGCAGCGACTTCTCTTTGGAGTGATAGTGCTGGTGATATTTATCAAGATAAGGAAAAAGAATTTAATGTTGGTGATGTGGTGACAGTCCTTATTGATGAAGAGGTAGAGGCAACTCAGGGTGCTACTACCAGTGTTAGTCAGGATAATAGTATTAGTGGTGGAACCGGTGTGGGAATTCTTGATTTTCTTAATCCCTTTAGTTATAAGTATTCTGATGCTGATAATGCAGATGGTAAGACAGAAAGAACTGCTGAGTTTGAAGCGAATATTACAACCCTTGTGGTAGATAAGTTTCCAAATGGGACACTAAAAATAGTTGGTAATAAAACAGTTCATATTAATGGAGAAGAACAGCTTATAAGTTTAAGTGGTATTATTAGACCTGAAGATATCGATGAGGACGATAATACTATTTCTTCCCAGCAGATTGCTAATGCACGGATTGAATTTGAGGGTGAAGGTATAATTTCTGCTAAACAACACCCTAATATATTCCAAAGGATTTTAAACTGGATTTTTTAGTTTAAGAAGGGGGAGTATGGATGAGACTTAAGGTAATATTTTTAGTATTAGTAATAATAGTTAGTATAGTTTATCCCCTGGGGGCTGCTTCTTATCTGGATCCAGTGGTGAATATTGGGGATATAACCAGGATAAAAGGTATTAGGGATAATCAACTAATTGGCAATGGTATTGTTATTGGCCTGGCAGGTAGTGGGGATAGTAGGCGTAGTCAGGCCACTGTGCAAATGGTAGCAAATATGCTAGGAAATTTAGGTTTAGATATTGATGCTGATGAAATACAAAGTGGTAATTTGGCTGCTGTTATTGTTACAGCAAAACTGCCTGCATTTACCCATGCTGGTGATACTATTGATGTGACAATTAATTCATTGGGTGATGCAGACAGTCTACAGGGTGGTACACTGCTGATGACACCTTTAAAGGCTGCTACAGGTGATATCTATGCTGTTGCTCAGGGGCCGGTTTCTATTGGTGGTTTTAATGAACAGGCAGGTGGTGGTAATCGGGTCAGGCAGAATCACCCTACTGTAGGAAGAATACCAAATGGGGCTATAGTTGAACGAGAATTACCTATTGAATTAGATAATAGCCAACTTTCTTTTCTCCTGGATACTCCAAACTTTGAAACTGCTGATTTTATAGCCAAGGCGATAAATAATAATTTTCAGTACCTATATGGGAGTATGCCAGTAGCAGATGCTGTTGATGCAGGTCAGATTCAGGTTCAGGTGCCTGCTAAATATAAAAACAATCTGGTTAGTTTTATTACTGCAATTAATAATCTGCAAGTTAGATCCAGTATGGAAGCTAAAGTTGTTATTAATGAAAGAACAGGAACTATTGTCATGGGTCATAAGGTTAGGATATCAACTATTTCTGTAGCCCATGGTAATTTAACAGTAACTGTTTCGACTAATGAAGAGGTATCACAGCCTTATCCATTTAGTGAAGGTGAGACAACTGTTACTACAGATACTGATATACAAGTTAAAGAAGAAGGTGGTCATTTAGTAGTATTACCGGCCCAGGGAACTGTTCAGGATTTGGTAACATCGTTAAATACTATTGGTGCAAGTCCCAGGGATATTATTGCTATTCTTCAACAGATAAAAGCAGCTGGTGCCCTACATGCTGAATTAGAACTAATTTAAGGATGTGTATTAGATATGAATATTAATAGTGTTGAACTAACAGATCATTATCAGAGGACAGTGGCTGATAATGATCTAAAGAGAATTGAGAGTAACTCTGAAGTGAATACAGGGGATGACAGGTTGAAAGAATTAGCTGATGAGTTTACTTCTATTCTCATGAAACAGATGTTTAAGGCCATGCGGAAAACAGTACCAGAATCATCACTAATTGATGGTGGGTTTTCCGAAGATGTCTTTACAGATATGCTTGATGATGAGTACAGTAAAGCAGGGGCCAGGCAGAATACCTTTAATAATCTAAGCCGGGCCCTTTATGAGCAGCTGCAGCAGGGGAATTAGGAAAGGGGGTAATTACTATCAAGAAGATAGTAGGTTTTCTAATATTATTTATTCTTTTTCTGCAAATTTTTGCTGCAGGTGTCCAGGGTGATTTTTTTTCTAGTGATATGGAAAATTTTATCAGGGATGGCAAAAAAGTATCGATTAGTTTGAAGGAGGGTAAGGAGTATATCTGGCTACTGCCGGACAAAAATATGGTTCTGGTAGAGCCAGGGAGTAATAATACGGTAACTCTGAAGGGCTCACAGACTTACCTGATGCGCCCTGGTAAAATTGATAATAATATTTATCAGGTACAGGTTTTTGCCAGTTTTGATAAATTGAAGGCTGAGACGGTTTTTAATGATCTGGTAATGGCCGGTTTTCAAGATGTGTTTTTGCTGAATGAGGGGGACTGGTTTAAGGTAAGGGTTGGTCGTTTGTCGGCCAGGTCTGCTGCTGAAGTACTGGTACCTGAACTGGAGAATAAAGGCTATAGCACCTGGGTATTGAGAGAAGAAAAACCTGTAGAGATGATCAATATATATGATGTAGAAGGGGATAATATCTTTTCGGCCAGATCTATAGAGCTTATTGAAGGAGTGAAGTATCAAGGCAAAAATTATCCCGGTGTTCTTGGATACGCACTTTATAATAATAAAATTAATATATATAATAAAGTAGAGTTAAATCAGCTTATTACAGTTTTAGTTTCCAATGAAGTTAAGGATTTATATCATGATTTATATCTGTTTAATAAAAGCAGGCTGGAAGCCCTGTTAAAATCCCAGGCGGTTATCACTAGGACTAATTTATTATCTAAAATTATAAATAAAAAGGGTGATTTTATATATTTACCGTCTTATCAGGGTATTGAAGATGATAGGATGATATCGAAAATAAGTAAAGCAGTTCAGCTTACTGATGGTATTGTGTTAGAGAGAAATAATAAACTAATTGAGGTTTCCTTTAATACTAGAGAACTCTTAAAAGAAGCCGGTTCTGGTAAAAATTATCAAACTATTTTAAGCGATTTAAATAACTATCAGCTTATTGATTTTAAGATTATTGATTTGACTCCAGCTGTTATCGAAAGGGTCAGGATTGATGCTAAAGTAAAGCGGGGTCTCAATTATAAAGAAATATATCAATTGACCTGGTGGGGCCCGAGGGTCATAAGTATTCTTGACCTTGACCTGACAAAAACAGCTTACATTATTGAACCTGTCCTGGCAGGTGGTGTGGTACAGGCTACTGCAGATCTGGTGGAAATAGTAAAGTCAAGGAATGCTTTGGCAGGGGTTAATGGTGGTTATTTTTCTTATACTGGTAGACCACTTGGTTTATTAATTAAAGACGGGGTTACAGTGAGTGAGCCTGTTAAGGATAGAACGGCTGTAATCTTTACTAATGATGATATCTTATTAGCCAAAAGTGGTTGGCAGGCGGTGCTACAGAAGGCAGCTGGGAATAGTTGTTTAGTTAATGGCGTTAACCGCTATGTTGGGGAAGATGAATTGATAGTCTATAACAAATATTATGGTGAAAAGGCACCTGAACTGGGCGCTGGTATGATTGAGCTGTTGGTAATTGATAATCTTATCAAAGCTGTTAATACCCATCAGGAAGGTAGTAGGACAGAAATACCTGATCAGGGAATGGTTTTTCAGGCTCATGGTAGTGCTGTTACAAAATTAGAGGAATTTCAGCTTGGTGATAGAGTAGAATATAGGGAGGATTTTTCACCAGAATTGCAGGATCTGGCGATTGTGTCTGCTCTGGGTGGAGGACCCCGGCTCCTTAAGGAAGGAAAAGTGTTTATTACCGCTCACGAGGAGGAGTTCCAGAATGATATAGCCTATGGCCGAGCACCGAGGACTGCACTGGGGCTCAGTAATGATAAGCATCTGTTGGTATTTACAGTCGATGGAAGACAGCCTTCTTTAAGTATTGGTATTACCCTGGAGGAACTGGCTGAATTCATGCAGCGTCATGGGGTTGAAGAGGGAATGAATCTTGATGGTGGTAGTTCCGCCCGGATGGTTGTCAGGGGTTTTACAATGAATAATCCCTCAGCAAAACGTCTTATTAGTAATGCTATAATTTTCAGATATAATAGATAGGGGGAGCAGGATGCGGTTTAAAACTACGATATTGTTGACTATAATGATAGTATTTCTTTTGATAGGTAAGGGACAGGCTGTTGGTATTAACCTATTGTCTTTCGATAGTATTCATTATATTGTCTCAGGGGATTTTGGTGATGTAGAGTTTTTAAAAATGTCGCTGAATAATTACCTTGATGAGATAAATACAGTGGCTTATAAACTGGTTTATGATGGGGATGATTTTAATCTGGAGGGAAATTGGAGGATTAAATTTCTCAAAAGAAAGAAGTATAATCTTGGACTAGATTTTTCATTTCCCCTTGAATTAGATGATATGAAAATGGGTAAAGGAATTGGACTTTCTGCTAATTCCTATTACTTTAATCAGAACAAACTCTATTTAGATATAGACTATTTTTTTGATAGAAGTGACAGATGGGTTTATGAAGGAGGGGTTATAATCCCCCTCTCTACTGTAATAGACCTTACACTGGGTGTAGGTAATTCCTACTGGGAAACAGATAATAATTGTCTAAATGTTGGTCTTAAAGTAGCACTTTAGAAGAGTATACAATTTAGAGGTGAGATATGATTGAGGCAATAGATTCTTTCAAAAACAAGAAAATAATGGTTATAGGTGATATTATAGCTGATGAATTTATAATAGGTGAACCAGAGCGCCTTTCCCGGGAAGCCCCGGTTATAATACTACGACATCGGGAGAGGGATATCTTACCTGGAGGTGGTGCTAATGCTGCCAGCAATATAGCCAGTCTTGGGGGAATGGTAAGCCTGGCAGGTGTTATTGGCAGGGATAGGACTGGTGAAGACTTATCATGTGTTCTGCAGGGACAGGGGATGGATATTAATGGTTTGATTACTAGTTCAGACAGGCCTACAGCAGTAAAAACACGGATCATTGCCGGGGGAAATCAGGTTGTTAAACAACAGGTAGCACGGATCGACCACTTTGATGAAACACTTATTAGCAAGGAGATAGAAAACTCCTTATTGGATTTTATAAGTGGAGAGATTGTTAAATATGATGGTATCTTAATATCTGATTATGGATTAGGGCTTTTTACAGATAGGCTTAAACAGGGGATTGTGGAACTTGCTGACAGTTATGATAAATTTACTGCGGTAGACAGTAGATATGATCTGCTGGATTATCAGGGTGTTTCCCTTGCGACTCCTAATCTGGAGGAGGCTGGACAGGCCCTGGATCGTTGTTTGTTAAATCAGAATGAGGTTGTTGAGGCAGGTCTGGAATTAATAAACAGGATGCAGTCTACTTATCTTTTAATAACCCAGGGTGGTGATGGGATGACAGTATTTACAGCTGAGGGTGATTATAAACACATCCCTGTTGCCAATTATGCGGAGGTTTTTGATGTGACCGGGGCAGGTGATACTGTAGTCGGTACTATTCTGCTTGCTTTATGTACAGGACTGGATATATACCAGGCCATGGAACTGGCAAATTGTGCAGCAGGTATTGTAGTGCGTAAGGCCGGTGTGGCCACTGTTAATCCTGCTGAACTTAAGGAGGAACTCAAAAAACAATGAAAAAAATAATAAAATTCAATAAATTAAGTGAACTGGTAAGTGACCTAAAAAAAAGCGGGCAGAGGATAGTATTAACAAATGGGTGTTTTGATATTTTTCATGTTGGTCACCTGCAAACCCTTAAACTGGCTAAAAAGGAAGGTGATATTTTAATTGTTGGGGTTAATAGTGACAGCTCAGTAAAGAAGATCAAGGGGGCCAGTAGACCTATTATCTGTGATGATGACAGGGCAGAACTCATAGCTGCTTTAGAGGTAGTGGACTATGTTACTATTTTTACGGAAGAAACAGCTGCTAATTTATTAGAAAATGTTAGGCCAGATACTTATGTAAAAGGCGGGGATTATACATTAAAGGGTCTACCAGAATGGCCGGTTATCCGGGATTATGATATCAGTGTTAAGTTTATTAAGCTAGTAGAAGGACGCTCAACAACCGATATTATTAAAGAGATTAAGGAAATGGAAAAATGCTAGAAAAATGGGAGAAGACTTTATTATTTATACTGCTTATTTTACTGGTAATGGGGACAGTAGTTTATCTGGAATTACCGTTAGACCGGGTTTTAGATTTTTTTAAATAATTTTCTTTTTCTGAGGTGGTATTAATGTATGGGAAACAGGGAGAAGAGGAAATAATTAAAGAAGCGCAGGATGGTGAGCGGAGAGCGATTGAGTTATTGATAAATAATAATATGGATATAGTCTATGCTAAAGCCAGGTATTTTTTTATTAAGGGACTGGATAGGGAAGATGTGATTCAAGAAGGCCTGGTAGGATTATATAAGGCTGTCAGAGACTATCGGACAGATAGAGCGGCTTCCTTTCGGGGGTTTGCTCAGTTATGTATTCACCGACAGCTTGTTTCAGCAATAAAACGAGCTAACAGACAGAAACATATACCCTTAAACAATTCTACTTCCATAGATAAGACGATTGATTATGGGGAAGGGAGTCGCAGTTTCAGGGAGATACTCCCTAATAATGAAGATAACCTGGAAGAAAGGTTTATTTATCAGGAACAGTTGAAACTACTATTTAAGATTATAGATAGTGAACTAACTGAACTGGAGAAAGAGGTTTTTATGCAGTATCTTGAAAACAGGTCATATCAGGAGATATCAGTAAACCTTGGGGTAAATATTAAGGCTGTTGATAATGCTTTACAGCGGGCTCGAAAAAAGATTGAGAAAATAAGGGAACACTATAATATGCAGGACCTGGTGGGATAGTTTTATGTCCTTCTGGCAGCGGGTATTGGATTTTATTTTTCCTGTAGAAGAGCGTTGTTTTAATTGTGGTAGTTATTACAAGTCTTCTGAGTTAAAAGGTATTTGTCCGGATTGTTTAGCCGGGATGAGTTTTATAGAGAATTATTGTCAGTATTGTGGTAGGGCTTTAATCGGTCAAAGTCTTGGTGAAGATAAAAATTATTGTGAAAGGTGTAGCAAGCAGGATCTTTCTTTTGATTATGCCCGGAGTATTACCCTCTATAAGGGTGTAATCAGGACTTTGTTAATAAAATTCAAGTATTACCAGGAAACCAGCTTAAGTAAGCCGTTAGGACAGCTGTTGGCTATGTATTATCAGTATTATTATGGCAAAGAGAAGATAGATTATCTTATACCAATACCATTACATAAAAAACGTTTTACGGAGAGGGGATATAATCAGGTTGAATTACTGGCTGATGAACTTGCTTACGAAACCGGTTTATCTGTTCTGAAAAACGTAATGTTGAGGGAAATTGCTACTAAACCACTTTATAGTTTGAGTGCTATTAAACGTTCTGAAGTAATCAGGGGCTGTTTTACTCTTGATACTAATACTAAACTTTCCAGTAAAGGCATCTTACTTCTTGATGATATTATGACAACAGGGACTACTGTTAATGAGGCTGCCAGGGTTTTGAAGAATGAGGGGGATAGTGGTCCAGTATATGTTTTAACCCTGGCTTCCGGTCAGTAGTAAGTAATTAATACCTACATAGTTACGGAAAATGTTTGACAGATATTGCTGGCTATGATATAGTAAAATTGATGGGTTAAAAATCAATTTAAATGTGGACCCATTTAAAGAAATTTTTAGGAGGAATGCACTAGAATGATTTTTTCAGGTAAAGTAAAATGGTTTGATGCACAAAAGGGTTATGGATTTATTGAAAGAGAAGATGGTGACGATGTATTCGTACATTTTTCTGCTATTGAAGATGAAGGGTTCAAGACCTTAGAGGAAGGCCAGGACGTTGAATTCGAGATTGTTGAAGGAGACCGTGGCCCACAAGCCTCAAATGTTGTTAAATTATAAAGGTTGAACCTTATAATATAGCAACTCAACCCTGGTTACTGTTGTAATCAGGGTTTTTTCTATTGCTTAGTTTTCGAAAAATGAATAATTTTCTAAAAACATAAAAAAATAATAGATAATTAAGGAAGGAATCTATTGACTTTTTGTCGAATAATAATTATATAAGATGAAGAAAGGAGTGGGTAGGATGAAGATTATGACTTATGGAAAACATATCGATGTTACACCTGCTTTAAAGGATTATGCCGCTGAAAAGGTGAGTAAGTTGAGTAAGTATTTTCAGGGAGCACCTATTGAGGCACATATCTCTTTTGAGGTTGAAAAAGATAGGCACATTGTGGAAGTTACTGCCTATATTGATGGTCTGATACTTAGAGGAGAAGAGGAAACCCATGATATGTATGTTTCGATTGATGGTGTTCTGGAGAAATTAGAACGCCAGGTTCGTAAATATAAAACAAAGATTAAGAAAAAGATGATTGAACGCAAACAGGAATTAAGGGAAGAATATAAAGAAGAAAGAACAGAAAAGATCTTAAATAATGGTTTTGAAGAAGATGATTATGAACCTAATGATGATTATGAACCTAATATAGTAAAGACCAAGAAATTTGCTATTAAACCAATGGATGCTAAGGAAGCAGCTATGCAGATGGACCTACTTGGTCATGATTTTTTCGTCTTTTCCAATGCTAAGACTGAAGAAGTTAATGTTGTTTATAAGAGGAAAGATGGTAATTATGGGTTGATTGAGCCTGCTTTTTAAATAAAGGATATTTACAATTTTAGAGAATATAATAGATACCAGCAGTTTAGTGTTTATATAACTGCTGGTTTTTTTATTGTTTAAGTAGGTTGATGAAGCCACTTTGCTTAGGGATATATACTTTGCAGGATTGTAATAACTTTAATGAACGACAAATATATTTACTTCCCTTGTCGTACACTACGGCGTCCTGCCTCCGTTTACTGTCAAGAAATTTTCCTCCAGCGTCCTGCTTACGGATAATTTCTAGAGTCGTCCAGTAAATATATTTGTCTGGTTGATAGTTTGTTTATTAACTATGGATAAGTAAGTTATATAGAATAATTTTTATTCTATAGCGAACTAGTTTAAGCTTTCTTATATAACACAATAATAGCTTAGACACTAGCCCATTGAGGGCGCCATAAATTTTCACAATGCGAAAAGGGTATTTCATTTTTATCAAGAATAAATTTAAGGAGTGTAATTATAAAATAGTCTAGGAGTGGATGGTTATGAATAGTTATCTGGAAAAGGTTTTGACTGAAGTTAAGCAGAGAAATCAGTGCCAGCCTGAGTTTCACCAATCGGTTGAAGAGGTGCTGGAGTCACTGGAACCAGTATTTGAACGTGATTCTATTTATAAAGAGGCCGGAATATTGGAGAGGATTGTGGAGCCAGAACGACAAATTATTTTCAGGGTACCGTGGGTAGATGATAATGGGAAAATACAGGTGAACAGGGGTTTTCGTGTAGAGTTTAATAGTGCCCTCGGTCCATATAAAGGTGGTTTGAGGTTGCACCCTTCTGTTTACATAGGGATCATTAAATTTTTAGGTTTTGAACAAATTTTTAAAAATGCCTTAACAGGAAGGCCGATTGGTGGGGGTAAGGGTGGTAGTGATTTTGATCCTAAAGGTAAGTCCGATATGGAGGTAATGAGATTTTGTCAGAGCTTTATGACAGAGCTTTACCGTCATATAGGGGATAAGACTGATGTTCCTGCTGGAGATATTGGGGTAGGTGCCAGGGAGATAGGTTATCTTTTTGGACAATATAAGAGGATAACAAATTCCTTTGCAGCAGGTGTCTTGACTGGTAAAGGTCTGAACTGGGGCGGTAGTCTGGTCAGGACTGAGGCAACAGGCTATGGACTTGTATATATTGTAGAAGAGATGCTAAAGGATAACGGGAATTCTTTTGAAGGCAAAGATGTTGTTATTTCAGGGTCCGGTAATGTTGCCGTATATGCTACAGAAAAGGCCCAGGAAATGGGAGCGAAGGTTATTGCCTTAAGTGATTCCAATGGATATATCTATGACCCTACTGGTATTAACTTAGAGACACTTAAACAGATTAAAGAAGTAGAGAGGAAAAGGATTAAAGAGTATGTTACAGAACATAGTTCTGCCGAATATCACGAAGGTAGTAAGGGTATCTGGACAATAAAGTGTGATATTGCCCTTCCTTCGGCTACTCAGAATGAGATAGATGAAGACTCAGCTAAAACCCTTGTTAAAAATGGTGTTATAGCTGTAGGAGAGGGGGCAAATATGCCTTCTACCCCGGAAGCTATTGAGGTCTATCAGAAAAATAATGTCCTATTTGTGCCAGCAAAGGCTGCTAATGCAGGTGGTGTAGCTACTTCAGCACTGGAAATGACCCAGAATGGCATGTGGGATTCCTGGAGTTTTGAAAAAGTGGATGCTAAACTAAAAAATATTATGGTTGATATTTATAATACCAGCAGTGAAGTTGCTAAAGATTATGGTATGGAAGGCAATCTGGTAGCTGGGGCCAATATTGCTGGGTTTCTTAAAGTTGCTAATGCCATGTTAGATCAGGGTATAGTATAAATTATAATCACAATAAAAAATCAAAAATTAGTAGAGGGTCTTTTGGCCCTCTTTTTATATATAGTCAAAGTAGTAGCTATTGCTGGTATTCATGCTTTTATAATGAGGAGTGAGAGACTCGGCAAAATGCTCATAAACATGAACATATAGAAATAGGACTTTAACAGTGGATTTATTAAAACATTTACAATTAAAGGAAATATAAAAATTATCAAGAATAAACTGGTATATGATAATAAAATAGCAAAAAAGGAATTTTTTTAGATAGTATAGTCTGCCTTTATGTTTAAAGAGTTAATGTGAAAACTTGCACAATTTTAATAAAATATGTTATACTTTGTCCATGAGTATTAAATATTTACTTGTATTATTATAATTTATGTGTGGGGTTAAATTAAAGAAGACAGAGGGGTATAAATTTTTAAGCCCTGTTATCCAAATCTAATACTCAAATTTTTATACTAAAGTTTATTGCCCCGGGAAGATAGCTAATATAAGATAAGAGGGGGTTACTAATGCTGGAAATAAAAAGTATTATTAATAAGGCGGTTCAAGAGAACGAATTGTCCAAAAATGAGATAGTAAAACTGCTACAAATAGAGGAAGAGGAAATATTAGAATATCTATATCAACAGGCCGATAAGGTTAGAAAAAAATACCATGGAGATGATGTACATCTACGTGGTATAATTGAATTTTCTAGTTACTGTAAACGGGATTGCTATTATTGTGGGTTAAGAAAAGGGAATAATGTTTTGAAAAGATATCAATTAAAAACTGAAGATATTATTACTCAAGCCCTTGAAGGAGTGAAATTGGGATATAAGACTATAGTACTCCAATCAGGAGAAGATGATTATGATGCGGAAAAAATCGCTTATATTGTAAAGAAAATCAAGGCTAAGGCCGATACAGCTATAACTCTATGTGTTGGAGAACGAAGTTTTGATGATTACCGGCTCTGGAAGGAGGCGGGGGCAGATAGATATCTTTTAAAACATGAAACTGCAGATAAAGATTTATATCAAAGATTACACCCAGGAATGAAATATGAAGATAGAATAGAACGCTTAATTTTTCTGAAAGAATTGGGCTTTCAAACTGGTAGTGGAAATATAATTGGTTTACCTGGTCAAAGCCAGGAATCATTAGCTGAAGATATTCTCTTGTTTAAAGAGCTGAAAATGGATATGGTCGGCATAGGTCCTTTTATACCACATCAAGAAACACCTTTAAAAGATGAAAACAAAGGTACTGTTGAGATGACACTGAAAGTACTGGCGATTACCAGATTGTTATTACCCTTAAGCCATTTGCCGGCAACTACAGCACTTGGCTCTATTGATAACTACGGTCGGCAGAAAGCGCTGCAGGCTGGTGCAAATGTAGTTATGCCTAATATCACTGCATCTAAATACCGCTCTCGCTATGAAATCTATCCTGCCAAGATATGTATTGAAGAAAAAGCGGCTGATTGCAGGCAGTGTATTGGTGGTATTATAAATTCTCTTGGTAGAATAGTAGCAATTGACCGGGGAGACAGCCTATATATATAATTGTTTTGATATTTATTTTTTTGTGGTTATATCCCAATAAATAGTCTTATTGAGTTTTGGGGTGTTTGGTGTTATAATTAAAGCTGTATAGGTAGAGATGGTCAGGGTTAAGATACCCTGATTTTTTTTTGAATATTTAAGGATTTTGCTATACAATATAGATGTACAGGTTTAACAAAAAGATGGTAAAAAATATATTTTAAGGGTGATGAATAAATAATGTTAAATCTTATTAAAAAGATATTTAAGGATCCTAATCAAAAGGAATTAGAACGTTTACAACCCATTGTTGATGAGATTAATGGTCTGGAAGAGTCGATTAAAAAACTGACTGACTCTGAATTAAAGGATAAGACCACTGAATTCAGAAAACGCCTGGCAGCAGGCGAAACCCTGGATGACTTGCTACCGGAGGCCTTTGCCGTTGTCAGAGAGGCAGCTCAGCGTTCTACAGAAGAGGGTTTCAGGCCTTATGATGTACAGCTGATAGGTGGGATAGTATTACATGAGGGTAAGATTGCTGAGATGAAAACAGGTGAAGGTAAGACCCTGGCAGCTACCCTGCCTGTTTATTTAAATGCCCTGACTGGTAAGGGGGTTCATGTCATAACTGTTAATGACTATCTGGCCAGAAGGGATAGTGAATGGATGGGGCAGATTTATAGGTTTCTCGGTTTATCAGTAGGGGTTATTTTAAATGGAATGACTGCTGCTGAGAGGAAGGAGGCCTATAATTGTGATATTACCTATGGAACAAATAATGAATTTGGTTTTGACTATCTACGGGATAATATGGCCTTAAGGCCTGAAGATGTTGTCCAGGGTGAATTAAATTATGCTATCCTTGATGAGATTGATAGTATTTTAATTGATGAGGCCAGAACCCCTTTGATTATTTCTGGTCCTGTCCAGGAATCTACCCGGGATTACACTAAATTTAATAGGATTATTCCTAAGTTAGTCAGGGATCAAGACTATGAAATGGATGAAAAGAACAGGTCGGTCCACCTTACTGAAGAGGGGACTAAGAGAATAGAAAAGGCCCTTAATATTTCCAATATATATGATGAAGAACACATTAAATTAACTCATCAATTAAACCAGGCTTTAAAGGCTTACACCCTGATGAAAAAGGACCGTGACTATATTGTTAAAGATGGTGAGGTTAAGATAGTAGATGAGTTTACTGGTCGAGTTATGGAGGGGCGCCGTTTTAGTGAAGGTTTACACCAGGCAATAGAGGCTAAAGAGGGCGTTCAGATTAATAAAGAAAGCCAGACTTTTGCCAGTATAACCTATCAAAATTATTTCCGTATGTATGATAAGCTGGCCGGAATGACAGGGACTGCTGAGACAGAGGAAGAGGAATTTATCAAGATATATGGGATGGAAGTAGTAGTAATACCTACTAATGAGCCGATGATCAGGGATGATATGCCTGATTTAATTTTTGCTACTGAAGAACAGAAATTTAGAGCTGCTGTAGAAGAGGTAGTGAAATTATATGAAAAAGGACAACCTGTTCTTGTTGGGACAGTAGATATTGACAAATCAGAGGAACTCAGCAGGAGGCTAAAAAAACGGGGTGTAACACATAATGTCTTAAATGCCAAAAATCATGAGAGAGAGGCAGATATCATTAAGGATGCCGGACAGAGAAAGAGTGTTACCATTGCAACCAATATGGCCGGTAGAGGGACAGATATAGTGCTTGGTGAGGGTGTTAAAGGATTAGGTGGTCTACATGTCCTGGGAACAGAGCGGCATGAAAGCCGGCGGATAGATAATCAGCTGCGCGGACGTTCCGGGCGTCAGGGGGACCCTGGTTCTTCACAGTTCTATGTTTCACTGGAAGATGATCTAATGCGGCTTTTTGGTTCTGATAATATTAAGGGTTTATTGGGAAAAATGGGCATGAATGAAGGTGAGCCTATTGAGCATAAACTAATAACCCGTTCCCTGGAACGGGCTCAGAAGACTGTTGAGGGTCGCAATTTTGAAATAAGGAAGACCATTCTGGAATATGATAATATAATGAATAAACAGAGGGAAATAATATATAAACAGAGGAGAGAGGTTTTATTTGCTGACGACCTCAAGAATATTATCCTGGGGATGCTGGAAAAGGTCATAGAGGATGTTATAGAATTATATATATCGGAAGAGATTCACCCTGATGAATGGGACCTCAGTGGGATGATTAATTACTTTGAGCAGCATAATATATCCCTGGACTGTAAGCCGGCTGACTTAAAAGATATGTCCCAGGCTGAAATAGAGGAGTCTCTCTGTAGTAGGGCAAAAAGGGTTTATCAGGAGAAGGAAGAAGAAATTGGTAGTGAAGTAATGGGGGATCTAGTGAAGTTTATTTCCCTCAGGATTATTGACCGGAAATGGATGAATCATCTGGATAATATGGATGAACTCAGGCAGGGAATAGGACTAAGGGCTTATGGACAGAAAGACCCCTTGACCGAGTATAAATTTGAATCCTATGATATGTTCAATGAAATGACAAGCTCTATCAGGGAGGATATTATTAAAAATCTCTTTAGACTTGAACTGAGGGATGATTCCCCTGATTTAAGCAGGGTTGAGAGGAATAATCTGCAGTATCAAAAAAGTAGTGAACAGTCCTCTGGCCGGGGGAAAAGAAGCAGCAGGGAGCAGGATAAAAAAAGACAACCTGTCGTTAAGGTAGAGAAACCCGGTAGAAATGACCCCTGTCCCTGTGGTAGTGGGAAAAAATATAAAAAATGTTGTGGGAGGTAATAAAGATGGCAGAAAATGAGATACTCTTTCGACTTAATGAGGCCAGAGATAAATTAAATGATTTGAGGGATGCACTTTGACCTGGCTGGTCTAATGAAGAAGAAAGAAAAGCTAGAAGAGGAAATGAGCAGACCTGATTTCTGGGATAAGCCTGCCGAGGCTCAGAAAACTGCTCGCAAGGCTAACAGGATCAAAAACCGCATCAAACAGTTTGTTTCACTGGAAGAACAACTTGATGAGGGGGAACTCCTCCTGGGGTTGAGTGCTGAAGAAGGGGGAGAACAGTTAAGTAGTGAGTTAAATGAGACGATTGATGTCCTGGAGAGAGAGCTGGAGAAATTAGAATTACAGCTAATGTTGAGTGGTAAGTATGATGATAGAAATGCTATTCTATCAATCCATCCTGGTGCAGGTGGTACTGAATCTCAGGACTGGGCTGAGATGCTGCTCAGGATGTACAGCAGGTGGGCTGAAAGTAATGGCTGTGACCTAAAAATACTTGACTTTTTAGCAGGGGATGAGGCTGGTATTAAGAGTGTAACACTGCTTATTGCTGGTGATTATGCCTATGGTTATTTAAGGGGTGAGCGCGGTGTGCACCGCCTGGTCCGTATCTCTCCTTTTGATTCATCAGGCAGGCGCCATACCTCTTTTGCCTCAGTTGACGTCATGCCTGAGATAGATGAGGATGTGGAAGTAGATATTGAGCCCAATGATCTCAAGATTGAGACTTATAGGGCCAGTGGTGCTGGTGGCCAGCATGTTAATAAAACAGATTCAGCTGTCAGGATAACCCATCAACCAACAGGTCTTGTAGTACAGTGTCAGAATGAACGTTCCCAACATAAGAATAAAAAAATGGCGATGACTATTCTTAAGTCACGTTTAATAGAGTTGATGGAAGAAATGCAGGCCGAGAAGATTGCTGAATTGAGGGGGGAACATAAGGAGATAGCCTGGGGAAATCAGATACGCTCTTATGTTTTCCACCCCTATAATATGATCAAAGACCACCGCACTGGTTTGGAAGAAGGTAATGTCAAGAAGGTTATGGATGGTTATCTGGATGATTTTATAGAGGCCTTTCTAACTGATAGAATTGGTGAAGGGAGCGGGCAATGAAAAAAAGACCCTGGAAGTATATTTTCTTATTTTTAATACTAATACTGGCTGCCCAATTACTGCTACCTGTTGTTGCGGAGAGAAAACTAAACAAGATTATTTTATCTCAAGTAGAGGAAATAGGTGAACTTGATATTGAGCTGGTTTCTTTTCCCTCAGTGGAGATTTTGCTTGGTAAGATAGACTTTGTGGAGATATCTGCGGAAAAACCGGTTTATCAGGATTTGTTGATCAGGTCTTTAGATGTAAAGTATAGGGATGTGCTTTTAAAGGGAAATACCTTTGAGGGGGAGAATACCTATCTCAGAATACTTATTACAGAGGATGATTTAAATAATTACCTTAAGCATACATCCCCTGACCTGGCTGATCTGGAGATTTCCCTGAAACCTGATCAGGTTCTCCTGGCTGGAAAGGTTCCTTTTTTAAATACCAGCCTTAATCTCAGGGTAACTGGTGGTTTTTTAGTTAAAAATGAAGAGAATAAAGTAGTTTTTCAGCCGGAAGAAATGAAGGTTGAAAGGGTTAATATCCCTGTAAATCTGCTTAGTAGATATATTGAAGATGCCTATTTTACCCTGGATCTAAATCAGCTTAATTTTCCACTTGAAATTGATACGGTTAAAGTTGAAGAAGGTCAGATTATTATAGCTAACGATGGTTAAATTGTCCATAACAGTTTGATTTAAGTATTAAGGTGAGAGGTAGGTAAGGTGGATGAGGAAAAAATTTTTGCTAATTATTTTTATACTGGCATTGTTTGTATCTCTGCTGGGTGTTTATGGTAGATATAAGATAGATAATTCCAGTAATGGTGTAGAATTGATAATGGATTATAAGGCCCTTGCTTCCTTAGACCGCAATGAAATAGAGTTTTTGGGGGAATTAAAGGAGGCAGGTCTTACAGCTGTAGCAGTTCTTCCTGATACAATCAAGGAGCTTGTTAATACTAATAGGGTTAATTTAATTAAGGGTAATGAATTAATTAGAGCTGGGGTTATTTCAGGTAGGACCAATCTATTAATGGAGTCTTTTCAAATTAGCAGGGATTCAGCAGTATTGTATATTGACAGTAGTTCATTAATTAAGGGATTTCTGGATAGATTGCCTTCCTGGCAAGAAGAGTATGGGCTTGATTATTTGCTGGCAGGGGATGAATTACTTGTTTTCTTTGAAAAGTGGCATGATAAATACCTTTCTTTAGGAATTGGTTTTGAAGAGGGACTAATCACAGAAATAAGAAAGGCTGGATTAAAAATAGTCCCCAGAATAGATAATAATGAATTGACAAATAAGGAACAACTGGCTCTACTGGCTGATTATTCTCCCCGGTATCTCATTTTTAATGGTACAGAGGTAACTGGTTATCAGGAGGGTAGTAAAGAGGGGATCAGGGAAACAGCCAATCTTATGTTAGATCATGATATAATATTTGGTATGATTGAACCCTTTATTGCCAGGCAGGCAGGTGCAGCAAGCCTGGCCCATCTACTTGATTATAGATTACTGAGGGTACATAGTATTCAACAGGCTGAGATGGATAGTAATCAGGCTAAATACAGTCTGGATAATATAGTAAATAGGTATTACAGAGCGGTTAAGGAGCGAAATGTCAGATTATTATACCTCAAACCATTCCTGAAAGAGAAAGATAATAAAAAGCCCGATAAACTAACAGAGGAGTTCATTGCCAGCCTGGCAGTCAGGCTGAAAACAGCTGGCTATCTGCCTGGTCAGGCAGAACTTTATAGGGATTATGAAAATAGTTTCTTAGCTTTATTATTGATTGGTCTGGGTATTACTGTTGCTGGTATAATCTTACTGGGATATTTGATTAATAAGGATATTTTAAAGTGGTCATACTTGATGATGGGTTTAGTTATTATAGTTGAGGTCTTACTCTTTTATAAAGGTAGAGGGATTTTCTTACGTAAAGTACTGGCTCTGGCAAGTGCTATTATTTTCCCCACACTGGCTGTAGTTACACAAGTCCTCAATAAAGAGGAGGAGAGCTTGTTGCTTAAATTTTTGAAGACAGCGGCTATTTCCTTGCTTGGAGGCGTCTTTTTGACTGCTTCTTTAGCCCATACCAGTTTTGTCTTAAAAATAAATCAATTTGTTGGTGTCAAATTAGCTTTTGTGCTACCGCTTATTTTAATATCATTCTATTATTTTAAGACAATAGATTATCGGTTTAACGATAGGCAGGGTTCTTTCCTGGAGAAACTGAACAGGCTGTTAGATTATAATCTTAAACTTAAACACCTGGTATTATTATTTGTGCTTGCTGTAGGTGGTTTTGTTTATATAGGTCGTACAGGTAATTATCCCTTACTCCCTGTGTCAGGGATAGAGTTACACCTCCGTGAGTTTCTGGAAAAACTACTTATTGCCCGGCCGAGGTTTAAAGAATTTCTTATCGGTCACCCTTCTCTTGTGCTGGCCTTAGGAATGGTTAAGGAGTTTAAGAATAAATTGTTGTTTTATCCATTTTTATTACTGGCTTCAATTGGACAGATTACTGTTCTGAATTCATTTTCACATATCCATACACCACTTTTAATTACTGTTATCAGGGTTTTTCATGGGTTGTGGCTTGGTTTATTATTAGGATATATTCTATTATCTATCTTTAGATATCTTGTAAAGCGCTTTGCTTAGGGTTATTATCTTGGAGTCAGAAAGAGGTGAGTAAAGGTGGTAAAGATAGTTATCTCTGGTTATTATGGTTTTGATAATATGGGTGATGAAGCAGTTTTAAATGCGATGCTGATTTCTTTTAGAGAACTGGCTGATCAGCTGAAAATAGTTGTGCTATCAGGTGCTCCTCAAAAGACTGCTGCTAGGTATGGGGTTAAGGCTGTAAAAAGAAATAATTACAGAGAAGTCTTCAAGGAGATTAAATCCTGTGATTTATTTATCAGCGGTGGTGGTAGTCTCTTACAGGATGTTACGGGCTGGAAGAGTATTCCTTTTTACCTTGGCCAGCTTATGCTGGCTAGTTTACTGGGGAAGAAGACTATGTTGTTTGGACAGGGTATCGGGCCGATAAAAAGCAAACTATACCGCCAACTGGCAGCCTTGATAATTAAAAAGGTTGACCTTGTAACAGTGCGTGATGAGGAATCTCGTGATTTTTTAATAGGGCTCGGCTTAAAGGGAAAGGATATAGCTGTAACAGCAGACCCTGTATTTTATTTATCCCCTGGAGATAATAAGCAGATACAGGGGAGAGAGCTTCTGGCAGAGGAGGGTATTAAGGCTGATAGTAAGCTGATTGGTATTTCCGTTAGGCCGTGGGCTGGTGAGGGTTATTTAAAGGAAATAGCTAAAGCTGTTAAAGAACTCTCTGCTGTCAATGATGGGGAGGTTTTAATAATACCGATGCACCCTGCCTATGACCTGACTGTTAGTGAAAAATTACTGGAACTACTAGATGGTCAAGTTAATATCTTAAGTGGTGATTATACACCACTGGAAATGATAGCTATTTTTGGGGAATTAGATTTTTTGCTTGGTGTAAGGCTTCATTCTCTGATTTTTTCACTTATTCAGGGGATACCATTTGTGGCTATTAGCTATGACCCAAAAGTTGACAGTCTTTTAAAGAGCTTGAGAATAACTGCTGGGATGGATATTAATAAACTTAATGGAGATACCCTCAAACGGGTCTGCCAGACTGTTTTGTCCAATACTGAACAATTTAACCTTGTTATAGAGGGACAGCTTGTTCAGTTACGTAAAAAGGCTTTATTGAATACAGAGTTTGCCCTTGGCCTACTGGGGGATGATTCTATTGACAGATTATAAAATTGAAATTTTGGGTGTCCAGATAGATCAAATAAAGATGGAAGCAGCAGTAAAAAGAGTAGATAAATACATTAATGCTCATGATAATAAAAGATATATGATTGTGACCCCTAATGCAGAGATGATTGTTATGGCCTATGATAACCCAGGCTTTGCTGATATATTAAACAGGGCGGATTTAAGTGTTCCAGATGGTGCTGGTGTTGTGCTGGCTTCACATATCCTTACTCTCCCCCTGGAAGAAAGGGTAGCAGGTTTTGACTTGATGGGTAAATTACTGAAACTGGCTCAGGAAAAGGACTACCGGGTTTTTTTTCTGGGAGGTAAGGACTCTGTTCTGGAAAAGGCCCTGAATAAGATAAAAAACAATTTTCCAGGTTTAAAGATAGCAGGTTCTCACCATGGTTATCTGGACCCTGCTTTAACTTTTCGGTTGATAGAGGAGATCAATGGTCTTGATGTTGACATATTATTTGTCGGGATGGGTGTTCCTTTACAGGAGAGATTTCTTAATGATAATCTAGCTAATTTAAAGGTAAAGGTTGCGATGACAGTAGGTGGTTCTTTTGATGTACTAGCTGATGAGGTAAAAAGGGCTCCTCGGTGGATGCAGACGCTGGGTCTGGAATGGTTGTTTCGGCTCATCCAGGAACCTTCCCGAATCGGGAGAATGATGGCTTTGCCCAGGTTTGTATTACTGGTCTTTAAAGAATATTTGCTGGCCAAGGTCAGGAGGTAAAGATGAAGAAAAAGAAAAGGATAAAACGTCTTTTATTTGATATTTTTGGTATAACAGTAGGTTCAGCCCTGGCGGCATTATCTCTGGTTATATTTTTAATCCCTAATCGTATTGCTGCTGGTGGTATAAGTGGACTGGCAACTATAATCTATTACCTGACTGAATTTCCTGTCGGTATACTGACTTTAGTCTTGAATATACCGCTGTTTATTGCTGTAATTAAGGTTCTGGGCTTATCTTTTGGCATCAGAACTATTTATGGTATGATTACTTTTGCTGTTTTTATAGATCTGTTTCAACCAGTAGTACCTGTTTTGACCCATGACCTTTTGCTGGCGACTATTTACGGTGGGATAGTTGGTGGTCTAGGACTGGGTATTGTCTTTAATTCCAGGGGTACAACCGGAGGAACAGATATGGCTGCCAAATTAATTAATCACTATACTGGTTTGAGTGTGGGAGAGAGTATTTTCCTGGCAGACGGTATTGTTGTTTTACTGGCCGGTATATTCTTTAATGCTGAGGTGGCACTATATGCAGCAATTGCTATTTTTATACACAGCAAAGTAATAGACTTGGTACAGGAAGGGTTGCGCTTTAGTAAAGCTGTTTTCATTATCTCTACAAATCCAGAGGCAATCAAGGATGAGGTAATGTCCGAACTGGACCGGGGTGTTACTATTTTAAATGGTTATGGTGGCTATACTGGTGATGAAAAAGATGTCCTTTTCTGTATTATCTCCCGTACTGAGGTCGCTAAACTTAAGAGGGTGGTATCCAGAATTGATAGGAAGGCCTTTGTTATTATAACAAATGTCCATGAGGTACTTGGTGAAGGATTTAAAGAGATATCTTAAAATAGAGGAATATTCGTCCACTGGTAGTTTAAATTACCTTTTAGTCTTCTGATATAATCCCTTCTTTTAAACAATACTAGTAATGAGGAGGGGTAATAATGCTGATCTTTAATCAGGTAAGTAAGAATGGCATTTGTGATTTATCATTTTATATTAGGAGTGGTGAGTTTGCTTATATTTATTACCAGGAAAGTAGAGATATAGAGACATTATTTAATTTAATAATGGGTAATGCTAGGCCTGATGATGGTGTTATTAGATGGTTGAATAATGATAGTTTGATCAAACCCTTTCCCATTGAAAAAAGGGTTGTCTATCAGGAGAATATACTACTGCCAGATAGAACAGTTATAGAAAACATGAGGTATATTATGCAGATCAGGGGGTTTAGTAGTAAATATATAAACAATCGGGCTAGAAGGGTATTAAATATACTTGAGCTTGATAAGCTGTTTGATAAGAAACCTGGGGAGTTGATGAAACATCAATTAATCCGGGCAAATATTGCCCAGGCAATACTTGATTTTCCAACAGTAGTGATAGTAGAGAACCCAACTATTATGCTTGATGATGTAAATGCCCAGGGTATTATCCATCTCTTAAAAGGGATAAACAGCCTATCATTGACAATTATCTTTCTCAGCTCTGACCAGCGGCTTATACCTGGTGATGGTGTTAAGGTAATAGGCCCGGTTTTGGCCAGTAAACAAAACAGGGAGAAGGGGTCATATGCCTAAATCCAGACCTGAAACGTCCTTTATTTTACAGGAAGTCATCAGAAGTATAGTTTTAAATAAGAAATATGCCCTTTCTTTTTTTGTTTTCCTTTCGTTAAATTATTTGCTGCTGATCCTGGTCTTTACAGCAGCAATAAATATAAATTATCTTATTGAATCATATTATAGTGGTTTATTACCATTTGCTCTGGAAACACTACTAATATTTCTTGTTAATCGAATTGTTTTTTTAAAGTTCCTGTTTTTTATCTCATTTTTAATTTCTACGCTGATACTTGTTTATCTAAATAAAAAATATATAGATACTTTTATTATCTTATATCAGCATGAAATAAAACTGGTTAATAAACTATCCTGCAATAATAAGATGGTAAGATTACCTTTATTGTTGACAGCTTTTATTATTAATGTGTTTTCATTGGGAACAGTATTTCTGTTGAGTGGTTTTATCTACAGGTATTCCTGTGTAATGATAGGACAGTATTTAACAGGATTTAATTTTATAAAATACCAGAACTTTAATATTTCATTATTGTTTTTTCTTTTCCTGATAACAGCTGGTGGTATATTTAGTTCCTCTCGTTTTTTATTCTGGAAACATAAGCTGGGTTAGTCCTTATTTTAAATATTACCTTATCTTGATAGGGAGGAGAATGGCTTTTTAGGGAGAAGAACTTATATTAGGTGAGTAAATGTGGATAACTTTGAAGACCGACCAATATATTTACTTGCTTTGTCGTGTACCGCAGGCACTCCGCATCTAAGCAGAGCGTACAAGAACAGTTTAAGGTTGCACTACGGCGTCCGTGCCTCCAGACAATTTCTAGAGTCGTCCAGTAAATATATTGGTCTGGTTTATTATGATGAGTAGTTAACTTTGAGTGAAAAGTGGTTCTAAGAAAAAATTAATAATTATTGATTAAGTCTGGCTGACGAAGTCATTTTGTTCTCTAGATAAAAATTTAATTAGGTGGGTTATTGATGATGAAAAAGATTAGATTAGTTTTGCTTGTTGTGTTGATGTTTTTGGTCCTTAATACTTATATTATAGGGGTTGAAGTTCAGGGGGAAGAGCTACCAGCTGATTCTCCATTGAGAGACTTTCAAGAAATACTTTATTTGATAAATTATTACCATGTAGATAAGATGGACTTAGAAAAGACGATTAATGGGGCTATTGAAGGAATGGTTGATAGTCTTGACCCTTTTTCTGAGTATTTAAGCCCTGAGGAATATAAGGAGATGCAGATAGAATTTGAAGGTGAATTTGGGGGAATAGGGATTGTTGTTAACCCGGATTTAACGATTGTTTCACCTATTAAAGGTACCCCTGGTGATCGGGCTGATTTGCGGCCGGAAGATAGTATTATAGCTATTGATGGACGTTCAACAGAGGACATGACCCAGCAAAAAGCAGTAAATTTGATGAGGGGGGAACCTGGTACTACTGTTGATCTGACCATAGAGAGGAAAGACCTTGAACAGCCAATAGAGGTTCATATAGTACGTGAATTAATAGAAATACCTTATGTTGAGACAAAGATGATAGGTGATGATATAGCTTATATCTTTATTGCTGAGTTTGTCAAGGATGTTGGCCAAAAGGTTAATGAAGCTGTCAAGGAGTTTGAGGCACAGGGTGCCAGGGCTCTTATCCTTGATTTAAGGAGTGATCCAGGTGGGTTATTTACTGAAGCAGTAGATGTGGCCAGTAGTTTTATTTCTAGCGGTAAAGTTGTTTCCATAAAACAGAGGTTTACTGAAGATGATATCTATGGGGTAAATACCTCTTTTAGACACACTGACCTTCCACTGGTAGTACTAATTAATGAGGGTAGTGCTAGTGCTTCAGAGATTGTGGCTGGTGCTATACAGGATTACCAGCGTGGAATAATAATGGGTAAGACGAGTTTTGGTAAGGGGACTGTGCAGTCAATATTCCCAATGGAAAATGGTTCAGCCCTGAAAATGACTACAGGAAGGTATTATACCCCTGATGGTAGATTCATACATGAGGCTGGTATTCAACCTGATCAAGAGGTTGACTTTGATCGGGAATATGATGGTGATAATCAACTTGATGCAGCTGTAGAATATATTGAAGAGACTTATTTAAACAGTAATTTTAAAAAGGCTGGTTGATAACTAGCATCAAGTTTATAAAATGTTGAGTTTACTGGGGTTGATCTTGTTTTGAAGACAAATAATGTACAGTCTGTTATAAAGGCGATGAAAATATTTGAGGAACTGGTTTATTGTGGTGAACCATTATCCCTAACCAGGCTTAGTGAGAAGGTAGGTTTAAATATCAGTACAGTTCACAGGCTTGTTAATACCCTTTTACACTTAAACTATGTTGAACAGAATAAAGAAGGTTTATATAAACTGGGATTACTAACATATCAAATGGCAGAACTTATAAACAGGGATTTTGATTTGAGGGAGGTAGTAAGACCCTTTCTTGAGGATATTGTTAGACAATTTAATGAAACTTCTAACCTGGTTGTTTTCGAGAATAATCAGGTTGTTTACCTGGATCAGGTTGAATCTAATAATATGGTCAGGATGTTTGCCAGTGTGGGTAGTAGGGGACCGGCTTATTGTACCGGGGCAGGTAAGATGCTTTTGTCATATTTAAATGAACAGGAACTGGCAGAGTATATGCAAGAGACTAATTTTGTTTCACACACTGAAAATACCTTTGCCAATCCAGGAAAATTAAAGCTTGAACTCCTTAAGATAAAAGAGCAGGGCTATTCCCTGGATCTGGAGGAAAGAGAGATAGGGGTGCGCTGTCTATCAGTTCCTATAGAAAACAGAGAAGGCCGTGTATTGGGGGCTTTAAGTATATCTGGCCCATCAGCCAGGATGACTATGGAATTTATTATGTTAGAACTGCTCCCGGTATTACGAAAAAAGACGGAAAAAATCAAAGAAAAGATTAGATGAATTAAAGACAAATAGTTTATCAGCTAAAACAGGCAGGAAACTGCCTGTTTTAGTATTCCTGCTCAAGATATAATGCTGCTAAGAAGCTATAAACAAAAGATTAAATGTATATTTTTGGGAAGATTAACCCCTGATATTTAATATCAGGGGTTTTTACTATACTTATTATGGTATCTTAAATAAAAATCATGTGTATTATTTTGACTTTTTTTATACACGACTTACCGTTAATGACAAAAAAAGCCCCGTTAAGGATAGAAAACAGCCTAAAATGACAAAAAAAAGACCTTTTGTAAAAAATTGACATATATCAGGGCATTGTGTAAAATATAGATAAATAATCAGTCTTGGTCTGGTAAATATTTATCTATTACATAAAAAGCAAGCGGGTGTAAGGCTAGTACCTCTGCTAAAAGTCCTAAACTACCAGCAAATAATAAGTTGTAATAATTAGCAAAGCTGAACATAATCGCTAATGAAATTAAAAACCAGCAAATTACTATTAGCAAGGATATTGTTTTTAGTTTTCTCCGCCTTGAAGGGTCTTTGATAGGTTGAATAGCTGTATCAGCCGGGGCATATTTATTAATTAGGAGTAAACTTAGTATAAAAACAAAGACTAACCAGCTTATTAAGTATTTTGCAGGTATGCTGACTAAATTTACAAGACAACCTATGCTGATAAATACTAGTAAGGAAAAGATATAACACAAAAAATAGCTGGGCATATGAATACCACCGGCATAGGGTCTTAAGATTAAAAAGACTACAAGAGCTATCGTAACCGGCCAGAACATATTTAAGAAAGATGAGACTAAGATAAAACTGATTATTTCGATCAAGAGGTAAAAAATAACCTGACAGCCATAGTCAATGGAAGAGGTCTCTTCCCGAGAAAGGTCTAGTTTTTGATTAAAATAGTCAGCAATCTGTTTGGAAATTGTTTTTACCATGATTATCAACTCCTTTATATGCTATATTTCTATATTTTCTATAAAAATCCTTTTTAATAAGGAAGGAGGGAGAATAAATGTTGAATCTGCTTAAAAAAATAATTATGGGTGTTAGTAAGTTTAACAGTAGTACTAATTGTGATGGATTTTTTTTCCAACCCAAAAAACCTGAATAAAGAATAGCAAAAAAAATCAGCCCTTTTATATAAAAGGGCTGATTTTTTTTGCTATAATAAAAGGGAAAAATAAACTTTTGTAGAATTATTAATTTAGGTTGCTTGTCTTGTAAAATAATATTTTGGAGGTATTTTTATGGAATCTGTATCCTCTTTCCTTATTTTTTTGTCCTTGATAGAAAATTTCCTGCGGTTATTAATTATTTTCACACTCCTTAATCTATCAATTAAGGATATTAAATTTTTTCTGTCTTTTACTATAGTGGCTTTCTTACAACTGTTTTTTAGGGGTTTTGCTGTTACTCCCCTTTCTTTATTTTTCTTAAGTTTTTTTGTATATGTAGGAATATTGATAAAGGTATATAAGAAAAAGCTAATTATTAGTGCTATTACAACTGGTTTGGTCTTAATGTTTTATACTTTGTTGGAAAGTATCTTAGTTCCTTTACAATCATTAGTTTATAATGTAGATTTAGCTGTTGTAGTTAAATCTCCCCTGTTACGTATATTGTTTTTTTTACCACAGGTTTTAGCAATGGTAATTACTTTTTTAATTATAAAAAAATATAATATTAACTTTGAAAATTACTATAACATAATTGATGACGAAGAATTAGCAGTAATGAGTGATGAGGAGATAGACTTAACTGAGGAGAAAAGGATTTCCTCTACGATATTTCTGGCCTCTGTTTTCCTGATTATTCAGGGTTTATTTATAATTACCTCTAACTGGAGTGGGCGGATATTTGCCTTTTTTGGGGAAAATTCAATTTTTAATTCTCCGCTCTTTGTTAATCTGATTGTGATACTCCTTACCCTGGTTTTACTCTATTTATTACGGTATCTGGTTCAGACATTACTAATCCAGCGGAATGAGATCATTAAAAGGGTGCAGGAAAAGAATGCCCAGCGTTTAAGTTGGGAGCTTAGAATGCAGTATCATGATTATAACCACCACCTGGGAATGATTAATATGATGTTAGCCATGAACCAGGTCGATCAGGCTAAAAGGTACCTGAAGGGTGTTGTAGACGAGTTGGAGAGTGTAGAAGAGATTGTCAGGAGTGGTAATGAGGCCTTGAATGCCCTGCTTTATAGTAAGATAGCTAGGGGAAATAAAAGAGAGGTTCCTGTTGAGATTTTACTGGAGAATCCGGTTTGTCCGATGAAGGTGACTGATTGGGACCTGAACAGGATCATAGGTAATCTGCTGGATAATGCCATTGAGGCTTTAGAAGATATAGCTAATGATAAAAGTGTTAAACTTACTATCAAGGGTGGTAGTGATTATAATCTCTTTAATGTAAAAACTTTTGGCATAGTTATAGATGATGAAAAAGAAGCCCGTATCTTTGAAAGGGGATTTACCAGCAAAGGGGAAGAAGGGCATGGTCTGGGGCTGGCTATCTGTAAACAGCTTGTTGACCGTTATGATGGTAAAATATATATAAACAAGGATGAGGATAAAAACTATACCGCTTTTGTTGTTCTACTGCCAGCACTGGGATAGAGAATAAATAATAATAATACATACTTAAGGTCTTTCCATTAAGCTTATGGGGGAGATAACGATGCCTAGATTAATTATTTGCGACGATGACCCGATGATGCTGGAGCTGCTGGAGGAATTCTGTAAGGAACTGGGAATGGTAGATGTTGTTGGAGTAGCAGGGAATGGTATTGAAGTCCTTAAGCTGGCTAAAAAGAAAAGACCGGATATCCTACTGCTGGATATTGATTTACCAGATATTAATGGAATAGAGGTTGCCAGAATCTTAACAGGCAATGATGACTTTTTAAAGATTATTTTTATAAGCTGTCATGATGATTATTATGCAGAGGCCTTCAGGTTATATGCCTATGATTATATTAGTAAAGCAAGTATTACCGAGAGGCTACCTAAAACCTTTAAAAAGATTATAGACGATTATTTCAGGGTTAATTATCTGCAAAATGAATGTAGAATATCTATTAGTGCCAAAGGGAAAGACTTTCTTCTTGATGTTGACGAACTTATTTATCTGCAGAGTTTGGAAAGAAAACTTAAGATAGTAAGTGAGATACACAGTCTTATAATTTATGGGACATTACAGGAATGGGCAAATTGTCTGCCTATTAATTTTTTTCAATGCCACCGTTCATATATTATAAACCTGCAGAAGATTGCTGTATTTAATCGTAAGGAACATAATATGCTGGTAATGAGTAATGGGGATAAAATACCGGTAAGTCGGAGGAGGTCTTCCCGCTTAAAAGGAGAGATTAATAATATAGTTTTAAATGCCTGAGACCTGGATAATAAAAAAAGCAGAGGAAGTAAATTCCCTCTGCTTTTTTTAAATTTATAAGGCTTTTTCACCTTTCTCACCGGTTCTAATTCGTACAGCGTCTTCAATAGCTGTAATAAAGATTTTTCCATCACCGACACTACCGGTTTTGGCGGTTTCTACAATGGTTTTAACTACTTTGTCAACCAGGTCATCATTAATAACCAGTTCTACACGAATCTTCTCCCGCAGTCTAATACGGTAAGTGACACCACGGTACATCTCTTCATGACCCTTTTGACTCCCATAACCCCTTACCTCAAAGATATTCATACCACTAATACCTATGTCTTCTAACCTGTCAATTAAAATATCAAGTTTTGCTGGACGTATAATAGCTTCAATCTTCTTCATTATGCATCCCCCTTACTACTTGTTAATAAGAAATCTGGATAAGACACAGCACCATGTTCAGAGTAATCTAAGCCTGATAATTCATCCTCTTCAGGAACACGCAGTCCGATAACAGCATCAATAGCCTTAAATAATACATAGGCCAGGCAGAAGGCCCAGATGAAAACAGAGACTACACCTTTAAGCTGTGTGGCAAGTAATGATAGCCCACCACCATAGAACAGACCGCCATCCAGGGCAAAGAAACCAACAGCTGCTGTACCAAAGGCTCCGCAGACCCCGTGTACGGCAATAGCCCCGACGGGGTCATCGACATGAATCTTATCGAAGAACTCTACCGCAAAGACAACAATAATACCGGCAAGGGCACCAATTAAGATTGCCCCTATATTGGCTACACTGGCACAGCCAGCTGTAATACCAACCAGTCCTGCTAGGGCTCCATTAAGAGTCATACTGACATCTGCTTTACCATACTTAATCCAGCTGACTACCATAGACAGGGTCGCTCCCGCAGCGGCAGCCAGGTTGGTTGTAACTGCTATTGAACCTATACTCAGGTCAGTTCCGGCAACTGTACTACCAGGGTTGAAACCAAACCAGCCAAACCAGAGGATGAAGACACCCAGGGCGGCCATTAAAAGGTTATGACCTGGTAAGGCATTGGCCGAACCATCTTGATTGTATTTACCAATTCTGGGACCGAGGACTATAGCACCGGCTAGAGCAGCCCAACCGCCGACAGAGTGAACTACAGTAGAACCGGCAAAATCAACCATATTTGATAACCAGCCACCACCCCAGATCCAGTGTCCGACTACTGGATAGATAAAACCACTAATTACTATACTGTAAATAAGATAACCACTAAAATTAGTCCTTTCAGCCATTGCCCCGGAAACGATTGTTGCTGCAGTAGCTGCGAAAACTGCCTGAAAAATCCAGAAGGCCATTAAAGGTATTTCTAATCCCAGATTGGTAAATGAATCTGTTAGGAAGAAACCCTTACTACCAATAAATGCATTACCGGCACCAAACATGAAGGCAAAACCAACAGCCCAGTAGATAAGGGACCCTGCTGAAAAATCCATCAGGTTTTTCATGATAATGTTCCCTGTGTTTTTGGCCCTGGTAAAACCTGCTTCAACTAGAGCAAAACCAGCCTGCATGAAAAATACTAAGAAAGCTGCTAATAAAGTCCAGATTGTATCGATTGCAATTTGATTGCTTTTAGCAGTAGGTTCTGCTGCCATAACATTTAGACTAAATACCAACAAAAACAATAATACGAATAATAATGTTTTTCTCCTCAATAGACTCTCCTCCTAAAAAATGATGTAATGTTTATGTAAATTATATGTTATAAAATAGGATTAGTCAATAGTAATATAAAAAAATATAACATGATAATGCCGCAAAATACAGAAATTCTGATATATTTGTATACTTGGTATAAAAATGGAATATATGATCATTTAACTTTAATGATCTTAATAAAATAATTTAATGACAAAATCAATTTCTTTTGAATAAGATAGCAATTAGCGGGGGGGGAACAAATTTCCTGTATTATTATGTTAATTACGGGTTTAGCTAAGGAGGATATTAATTAATGGAGAAAAAGATAAGTATGGTTGTAGATGAACTGCTTGGTATACCATATCTCCATAATGGTAGGTCTGATCAGGGTCTGGACTGCTGGGGGTTAATTTATTTATTTTTTAAGAAACTTGGGTATACATTACCGGTTAATGATGGTGGAATAATACCAGATAACTGGTATAAAGTGGACCCAGAGCGTTATATCAAGGGACTCAGGTCGCTGGGGGATGAACTTGGTTATTATGAAAACCTGCAGGTGCTTGATATTCCCTATTTCCGTTTATATAGACAGGTGGTTACCCATACAGCTGTAATGATCAGTGAAGATGAATTTCTTCATGTACTGATTGATAAAGAGGTACAGATAGATACTATGAAAAAAAGGTACTGGAGGAGAAAATATGCCGGGGCAATCAGACTGGATATATAGGGGGGATGATGACTGCCCGCTTTAATTAGCGGGTTTTTTTTATGCTTTTTTACTTACTTATGATATTTTTTTGTTAAAAAGAAAAAGATAGGTAGATATATGTGTTTTGCAGAATAGTGCAGGAAAGAAAAAATTACAAGAGATAAATATAGAAATGGAAATAAATTGTAAAATATCTTATAAAGTTAGATAATAGAAATCTTGAAGCTATTTGTTATATCAGTTAATGATGACTTAGAAGTGATAGATTGTAATAATTATTTAACGTTCAATGGTGTCTTTGTTTATAACGAAAGTGGGGTCTGGTGTTACCTTAACTTCACTTATAAATAATTATTACAATCTATCAATAATATTAATTTGGCGGTAATTTGTAAGATTCTGATATTGCTATAAGCGATATAGTTATATTATGACTCAAACTACAGTTAAGAAAATAAACATTGATAGGTAAATATATCTATTTTATAGAAAAATAATAATAATGGCAGGGAAGAAAAAAATTACAGAGAATAAATATATAAATGCAAATATATGGAATAAAACAATCTATAACGTCAGATAGCAGATATCTAAAGCCTATCTATTATACTGTCCAATGATGATTTGAAAGTGATAGATTGTAATAATTATTTAACACTCAATGGTGCCTTTGCTTAAAATGAGAGTGGGGTCTGGTGTTACCTTAACTTCGTTTATAAATAATTATTAGAATCTATCAATATGATGACTTTTTTAGTTAAGTCCATTTGAAAGATATTAATGACTATGGATTAAAGTTTAAATAAACTTAGTTACTTACTAACAATTGGGGTACTTATTTTATTAAAACTTTAAATGACATAAGAAATAAAACAAAAGAAGGTGGGGAGGTAAAAGAGTGGGTGTAGTAAGGGAGAAGAAGAAAATAGGCTGGCCAGTCATTATCTTAATTATCCTGGCCCCCTTTATTTTACGCTTTGCTGTAGGGTTATTTACAGGGCATGATATTGAAGATGTTAGGGTAAAGATAGAGGAGCATCTTTATGAGAAATATGGGGAAGAGTTTGTGGTAACGCAGATAGGAACTAGAACATTTGGAGGTAAAAAATATTATCAGGCCAAAATTTATCCAAAATCAATAATAGGAACAAACAAATATGGAGATGAGTACTATTCTGCTACTGCAAGTATAGATATATTATCTTTTGGTAGATTAGATGAACCTGGTGATAGTTATGGTCGGGTAATAGCACGAAAAAAAGCACTAAAATATTTAACACCTAAAATAAAAGAGATATTTGGAGAAAGGGTTAGATTAAAACCTAAAATAACATATCATACTCGTAATAAATATGGTGTAATGGTGGGTTATTTAACTCCGGATTTTGATATGGCATTGAGGAAAAGCATAGAAGACCCTGAAAATAATAGGTTAGAACTAGATTTAGATGTATATATTTTCAAACGTATAGAAAATGAAGAGGAGAAAGAAGAGAGGAGGAAAGAGATATTTGAACTTGTTCAGTATTTAAAGGAAGAAGGGTTGTTTGAGTATCTGGAGATGAGAATTTTTTTTATTGATGAACGGGTTTTAGCGCCGAGTTATACTAAAGTAGCAAAAGAAATATATAGTTCTTGCAAAGTCAAAGAACAAGTAGATGGTCAAAAAGGGAGGGCGGTAAAATTACCACCCTTAGAACTAAGGGAGAAGGTGTCAAAAGTTTTACAAAAGGAAATTGATAAGATGAGTGAAAAAGAATTGTTAACCAATATGAATAAAATAAGAAAAGATCAATTGACTTATAAGAGAATAAGAAAAAATAATAATCATTATATGTCTTATATTTATTCAGAAAGCATATTAAGGGAAAGATATGGTCATGATTCAGATTATGAAAAAATAAGAGACTATGATAATGTGGGTGATGTGGTAATAACTGATAATTTGGAATATGTGTATGTTGATTAAGGATAAGGAGGTTTTTGTTATGGGTGATAATAAGCAACTATTAACACATAAAGAATTACTAACTTTTAGTAATCTGACAAACCTAGAATGGGAATTTGCAGATATAAAAATAACTAGTAATAATAATGATAAAGGAGATGTGGTAAGAGGAGAAGGTGAAGAATATAAAAAACTAAACAACCTTTTAACCCCGAAAGTATTTTATAAAGAAGATGATGATGGAGAAAGAGAATACCGATATGGTGCTAATGATGAAGGAGAACTCGAAGACGAAGAACAAGGTTTTGCCCAACTCCGCCGTAATGCAGGAATAGCCATGGAATATCTGGAGAAGATAGGTACTGATAATAAAGAAGGGGATTTTTTAAAGGACTGGGAGGTAATTTATGGTGGGGATAATTATCAGGTAGTGGCTGATTATATCAATAACAAGTGGTCAAGGCTCTGCCAGTTTTTAAACTCTATTGATGAGACACTGAATCTGGATGAAAGGGAAAAGATAGACCCGGGAAGGGAAAGTATTGAAGATTTATTTGTTATATCAGTTAGTGATAACTTAGAAGTGATAGATTGTAATAATTATTTAACGTTCAATGGTGCCTTTGTTTAAAACGAAAGTGGTGTCTGGTGTTACCTTAACTTTACTTATAAATAATTATTACAATCTATCAATATTATTATTTTAGTGGTGATTTTTAGAAATTAGTTTAAAGTCATAATATAGCTGTAATCATTATAGTTATTTTAGGGTTTTAAACTATAGTTAAAGAAACAGATAAGAAGGATGAGTCAGCTTATTTTATTTCTCAAAGAAAAAGTATCAATAGGAAAATATATCTATTTTACAAAATGAAATAATAATAATGGCAGGGAAGAAAAAAATTACAGAGAATAAATATATAAATGCAAATATATGGAATAAAATAAAAGAGGGAGAGGGAGGTAAAAGAGTGATAGTAAGGGAGAAGAAGAAAATAGGCTGGCAAGTAATTATATTAATTATCCTGGCTCCCTTTATTTTACGCTTTGCTGTAGGGCTATTTACAGGTCATGATATTGAAGATGTTAGGGCAAAGATAGAGGAGCATCTTTATAAGGAATATGGGGAAGAGTTTGCAGTAGATAGAATAGGAACAAGAAAATATCCTGATGGGAAAACTCGATTTATAGCAAGAATATATCCTAAATCAATAATAGGAACTTCTAGAGAAGGAGACCCATATTATTGTGCTCAGGCAGGTGTAGAAAAGAAATCTTTTGGTCGTTTAGGAAAGGTAGGAGCAGGTTATGAAACAGTCCAGATAAAATTAGAGGCAGAAAAATATCTAATAGATAAGATTAAAGAGATTTTTGGGGAAAGGGTATTGTTAAAGCCTGATGTTAAATATGAGATACGAAAAGAAGGTAATGACTATTTTTCCTGGCAAATTGTATCTGGATTTGAAGAATTATTAGAAAAAGTAAAATCAGACCCTGAAAATAATAGATTGTTACTCGACCTGGATGTATATATCTTTAAACGCATAAAAAATGAGCAAGAAAAAGAAGAGAGGAGGAAAGAGATATTTGAACTTGTTCAGTATTTGAAGGAAGAGGGGTTGTTTGAGTATCTGGAGCTGGGTGTAATCTTTATAGATGAAAGGGTTTTAGCACCGAGTTATAAAAAATACAAATATGAAATAAGTGGCTCCCGTAAAGTGAAAGAGGAAATAGAAGGGGAAATAGTACGGATGCCGCCCAGAGACTTAAGGGAAGAGGTGTCAGGGGTTTTACAGCAGGAAGTGAATGAGATGAGTGAGGAAGAATTGTTAGCTAGTATGAGGAAGATAAGGAAGGATGAGTTGGAATATGATGTATTAGATAAATATAATGCAACATATTATGGACTTGTATATTCAGCTGGAATTCTAGAAGTTAAATACAAGTCATCATACAAAAAGTACAAGGAAAATGAGGCAATAGACCATTATTATTATAAAGATATATCAGATATTAAAATTGGGAAAAATTTGGAATATGCATATATTGATTAAAATTTAGAGAGAGGAGATATTTATATGAGTAATGAAGAATCAAAAATAACTCACAAAGAATTATTAACCTTTACTAATCTAACAAACTTACAATGGGAGTTTGTTAATTTAGAAGCAATTAAAGAAGGGAGAAGAGTAGGGGAAGATAGCGAGCAGGTACAATCCACCCAACTAAACGACCTTCTAACCCCTAAAGTATTTGTAGAAGGTTATAAAGATCCAGAGACAAAAAAAGAACCTATATATGCTTACGGAGAAGGAGAAGAAGGTATAATTAAACTCCGCCGCAATGCAGGAATAGCCATGGAATACCTGGAAAAGATAGGTACCGATAATAAAGAAGGAGATTTTCTTCAGGACTGGGAGGTTATCTATGGAGGGGATAACTATCAGGTAGTGGCTGATTATATCAATAACAAGTGGTCAAGGCTCTGCCAGTTTTTGAACTCTATTGATGAGACACTGAATCTGGATGAAACGGAAAAGATAGACCCGGGAAGGGAATCTATTGAAGATATAGCAGGGTGGAAAACGGGTATCAGGATTGGGGTAACAGGATTAAGTCTGGGTCTATCATATATGGGGGTAAATAAGAAATATACTAAAATGGTTAAAAAAGTGAGCCTGCAAGAGACAGTTAAGAAATTTTTAAGTTCAGTAGGGAAAAGCGCAGCCCAGAAGTCAGTGGAAAACCATGCTGCCCTGGCTCTTGTTATGTCAATAATCCTTTATAATAATGATCCACTTAAGCTCGCGAAAAAAATAGTTGGTAGAGGAGAAGAGGAAGTCTTAAAAAGACTAAGTAAAGAACTGGAAAGGAATATCCCTGAAAATATAGAGGGGGAAGAGATAATCTTTGATGAAAACCTTGATATGAGGGATACAGGGTTTAGAGCAGTAGTCTTCAGGAAAAAGGTAGGTAATAATCAGGGAAAAGACCAGGTAGTGATTGCTTACAAAGGAGGGAAAAAAGAAGACAAGCACGGTTTCCCCCAGGAATTTGAACTATTACAGATAGTCTATCATAAGATAAGACAGGCCAACCCTGAGGCAGAGATAAGCTTTACCGGCTATAACCGGGGGGCAGACTTAAGTTTCATCAATGCCCTGTATGCTGACTACCGTAAGGTACACACAGTAGAAAAAGGAGATAACTTAACTCAGATAGCCCAGGATAAATATGGGGATGCCAGTTTATGGGATGAAAGATTAGAACATCCCGATGGAACAGTCTATCAGGACAGAAAAATATACCCAGGTGATGAAGTCTATTATTATGACCAGACAGATAAACGTAAAAAAGCGGTCTTATTCTATAGCAGTATTGAAGAATTAAAAGACTATATCCAGTTCACCCCTGATAACATAGGCCAGGAATACAAACCCTTCAGGGTAGTTACTATCTCTGCTCTAGGCTCAGGGATTAATGACTTTGCCTCCAGGATATTAATATCTACAGCAGTAGTAATGGTTAAAATGGCCAGGGGTGCCAGTCTGGCCTCTCTTGGAATTCGGGGACTATTATTCTATAACCTGCAGCTTGCCGTTATAACCCTCATTGTCAGTCTAATATTTGAATCAGGCCAGAACTATTTAAAAAAACTTGGCTATCAGGAAATCCATGGAACCCTTAAAGACCTGAACTTATTAGAAGAAAAAAAAGATATCAGTCCTGAAGGAACAGGTCAAGAAATCATCGAAGGATACATAACAGATGATTTCTGTGAAAAACCATATATAAGCCTAGAAGTACCATATCTTGACCAAAAAGAAAAGAGATTTAAAAGAGAAGAAGTAAAGATAGACAAAGAAATTGCTATTCATATTATAAAAAATCGCCTGATAGATTTTGAGACCACTGAATATAAAGCAGTTACCCTGCGTAAAGGAGAAGAAGGAGAAGAAGAAGAAGACTCTATCTTTATTAACGCTCTCAGCCTGGGCTGGATAAGGCTGAGCAAAGAAGACGATATCTTCAAAGCCAGAAGTCTAGTATTATCCCAGGGTACACATCCATCCAGCAATAACCCCATAGCACCCGCCGATGACGGTTCCGGCTATAAAAACAGCTTAACAGACCTTGATGATATGGAGATAGTCCCTGTCTCCCAGTTAAAGAGGCAGTTAATTCAATTAGAAGGGGAATATGAACAAGCAGGTAGAGAAACAAAGGCAGATATCTACCCTGAAATCAGGGAAATAGAAGATAAAATAAACAGCCTCAAAGCCTATCAGGGAGAAATAAGAGCAGGACAGATGATGATGGCTATCATGGAAATAATAGCCGACATGCAGCGCAACTGGGAAAGGAACAGAGAAAAAATAGAAACCCTTTACTGGGATTTAGCGGCCATGTATCAGGGAGAGCAATCCATCACCATCAGTAACAATGTCTTAAAACTGGCTGGGACAATCAAAGAGAAGGAAGAAAAAGACCATACAAGGAATGATTATAATGGTGTTACAGCCAGTGAATTTGGTTTTATGCCCTATCTAAAAAAGGAAAATGGTAATATAGCTAAAGAAAACCCGGTCTTAAGAGAAGAATACAAAGCAAGTCTGTTCAAAACCCTGGTATTATACAGCAAAACAAACGTACAGTTAGATGGCAGCAATCCCAATAATCTGGTATCACAATATATGGATGATAAATTCAGTCTAAAGGATATATCAGCAAACCACAGGCATCTGTTTGGAGAAAAAGATAAAAATCAGGTTTTCATACAAATGATGGAAAACATCGGGGAATATATTGCCTGGGATATGGAAGGAGAAAAGCATGTGGGATTTAACCATTATGAAAGCTTTCTCAAGGAAGTACAGGCCCAGCCCGAACTACTGGAAAAATACTATCAAGAAAACGAAGAAGACAAAGATGAATGGAACCCCCTGGGTGTTTTATCACGAAATAAGGGGTCGCTAACACTTAATCCGAAGGCAGCTGAGAAAGCAGTCATGGAATATAAATATAACCCCAATGATTTTATCAGGGGAGGGGTAATGGAGCTAACTATTAGTAAACCCCTCTGGGACCCAACTAAAGTAGCTTTCAAAGAAACACTGGATATAAAGTCTTTTTCTAGAGACAATAGTACTGTTCAATATTTTATTAAGAATACAGATATTGATATGGATTGTGAAACAAGGGAACGTGTGAGAATAGCCAAGAATATAGTCAATGAAAAGAGGATAAATGATGATATCTTAATTTAGGAAAATTTAGGTAAAGGGGGGAATAGAGATGAGTGGGGAGCAGAATTTAGTCTTAAAAAAGCTCTTTGGAATGGATTGTGAAAGGGAATTAGTTGATTCAATAGAAGAACTAAAGCTAAGTGGAGAGGAAGAATTAAAAAGTAGAAGTGATAAGTATGAAACAGAGAAGAAAATAATTATTACTTATGAATTTACAAATAAACAGGATAAAAACACTGCTTTATGTATAACAGCTGGAATCCCTAATGCCCACTTTGATGAGGCAGTTGTAATCTATGGAGAAGAAATAGAGCAATATGGGGATGAATATATTTATCAGCTTGAAGGCCATGCCCTGGCCGGTTCCTTAGTCCAATATCTTGGTTTAATGTCAGAGGGGGCTGGCTTAAACTATCAGGTAAAAACCTATAATAGTTTGGGATTAGAAAACTGCCTCAAGTTCAGGGGTAATGAATTTTTTGGCTATAAGCTGGGTCTATTACAGCACATTGATAATATAGTTAATCAAAAAGAAAGCTATAAAATGAATAGTATGTCTTTATTTTTATCTGCCTTAATCGATGAAGGGGTAATAAAATATAGTGAAGGAGAAGCAGGTGATTATGGTAATATAAGTAGTGAATTTAGAAAAAAAGGGGATGAAAGATTAGATACCAATAAAATAAAAGGGGTACTAAAAAAGATACTTATTGAAAAACTGGAAAAAACTGAAGAAGAGGCTAAGAATTTAGTAGATGAAAACTTTAATCCCAGAATAATTGAACGTAAGATGAACCTGATTGATAATTATAAGAAATATAATGAGCGAAAAGAAGAAGATGAAAAAATAATTAATTATATTTTATCTGATAATATATTGGCTGGATTATATCAACATACAGGCATAAGGCATATTATTGATATAGATTTTCAAGCTGGCCGATCATCTGATGAATTATGTTACTTACTTAAAATACTGGAAGAAGATAATATCGATAATTTGCTGGAATCCAGTGATGATTTATTTGCCCCCTTTGTATTACTAACAGAAGAAGACAGTAATCGGGAGCTTATCAATAGATTTAAGAAAAAACCCCAATTAGGTGAGATAACAAATAGAATAAATAATGAATATTTAAAGGCCTTAATTAAAGACATAGTCTTAGATATAATGGCTATTGATAAGAACCTGATAAAGGAAATCTTTAAAATATCACAGCGGAAAAATAAGACAGAAATACAGGAAATAGTGGAGGACAGGCTGTATTATAGTATGAAAGAGCGGGGGATTATTAAAGAAGATGAATTACATTATCATTCATATCTGTTAGAGCAGGAACCAGAACTATTTACTGAAATGAAAAAAACCTATCCCCTGGATAGGGCAGTAATCAAACAGTTTGAAAAAATGAGAACAGCAGAGATTACCGCTCTCTGGGAATGGAAACTAAGCGCTGATGATATCTTCCTTATTCTAGGGAGTCAAATTGACTCAGAAGAAGTAATAAAATACCACAGTTCAACAGGTGTTTTCAATAACCAGAGGGAAGAGATAAGACTGGAACTTGACCAGCCATCACAAAATAAAATTTATGGCAGCAATGGAAAACCAGCCAATTATCAGAAGATATATGACCATGATTATCATTATAAAGAGGAAGGGGCCTATAACTTCTCCTCCCAACAGGGGGCAGGTTTTATCATCCTCAGTACCCATAAAAATCCGGAACAGGGAATAAAGATAGATGGCCGGGATATTTCTGGACAGTATGAGGAGAAAGACAGAGAGGAAGCTAATATTGCCGGCCGGATTAAAACACTGCGTGATACCTACTTTGGTAAAAATATCATCTTGAGGGATAAAAAAACAACATATGGTCAGTTAAGTGGTGATTTAATCTATATCTATGGCCCTCAGAAAGAAGACGAGCTTATCATTGAAGGTTTCCAGAACGGAGACTATGGTATTACCCTAAGGGAGAAAGTCCGGCAGCAAGAAGATGATAAACAGGCGGTTACCTATACAGCCTATCATAAAGTAAGGTTTGACTGTGTAGAGTTTGTAGACCTCAAGGAAATGGTCATAGAAAAATCCATCTATGAACACAGCAGAGTAAAGATAGCCGGGGTTATTAAAGATGAAAACGCCGAGAAATACCGGGACTATCTGGAAAAAGAAGCAGACCCCAGGATTATTATCACTTATGATGATGATGACAGTAAAATACTCTTCAAGGGTATTATCAATGACTATAACATAGACTATAAATATTTTAACTATTACCTGGAACTATGGGCAGTATCATATACTATCCTCCTTGATAGAGAGAGACATACCAGGGTATATCAAAACCTGGGGACAAGCTATAATCAGGTCTGTCAAAAACTAAGTACAGCCAATGAGAAATTTAATATCAATTTTGCCAGAAGCAGTGCAGGAGAAGTCCCTTTAGTATCAGAACAATACCCCCTGGTCTTACAACACAAGGAAACCGACTGGGAATTTATTAACAGGATAGCCTCTTACCTGGATCAGGTACTAATAGTAGATGACACTAAAGATGACAATGAAACTATCAATATCCAGCTAGGCTTTCATTCAGCCCAGGCAGTTGAACTTAACAATGATAACTGGGCCAAGTGTAAAGATACAGGGCCTAAAAACACTATTTACAGGTATTACAAAGTCTACCAGCATGAACACTTCAGGTCAGACCATGTCTTTGAAGTAGGCAAAAACGTAGAGCTGCTTATAGACCATGAAAATAACACTACAGTAGAAATGGGTATTATCAAAAACAAAATATACCTGCAAAAGGGTATCCTCTACTCAGAACTAACCCTGGCCAGAGAAGAAAATATAAAAATTCTCAATAAACAGAGGAAATTTTTGATGGAAGGCAGGAGTTATCGGGCAGAGGTTAGGGAAGTCAACCAAAAACACCAGGCCCAAGTCAGTTTTATAGACATTGAAGATGATTATCAGACAGATAAGGCCCACTGGTTTCCTATAGATAAGCCATATACAGCGGCTTACAGTTCTCCTGACATAGGGGATATAGTAGATATCTACTTCAGGAACAAAAACGAGAAATATGCTACCTTAAAAAGCAGTACCACAGATGAAGCAAGAGAGATAGAGCAGAACCCTGCTGATAAAACAATCAGAACCCCTGGGGGCTATATTATAAAACTAAACAATGGTTCGATATATATAGCTTCTCCAGAGGAAGAGGCAGTACTGGAAATAACAGCAGAAGAAATCAAGATGACCAGCAGTGATAATCAAGCAGTAATCAAGAAAGGTGAAATAGAACTTAAGAATGAAAAAGGATATGGTAAGCTGTCCAAAACTGGTAGTGAAATAGGCTTTGGGAATAAGAAGGTTGAGATTAATAATGGTAAGGTGAAGTTTATTTAGCTGTAATATTGTGTTTAAAATAACAGATAAGGTATCATAATAAATAAAACCCCAGATTTGCAGATAGATCTGGGGTTTATATATTTGTCTATGTAATTGGGGTTGATGGGTTTAGCTGAATTATTGAAAATATGTTTTAAAAATAAGGCTTTAAAAATTTATAATTAGATGTTATAATATGGTGAAAGAACATACATTCACCTATTTGTTCAGGAAAATTATGTGATTTTGAAATTGAGGATAACTTTGAAGACCGACAAATATATTTGTCTGGCTAATAGTTTATTGATTAACTATGTGTAATAAATAGTTGGCTTAAGAAAGCTGATATATTTGATTAAGTTTGGGTAACGTATCCGTTTTGTTCTAACTGGAAGGTGGTTTTATGCAGGCTAAAGATTTTGTCTTACATTCACCATATGAGGCTAAAGGGGATCAGCCTCAGGCGATTAATAAGTTGGTTGAAGGGATTAAAAAGGGTTACCGGCATCAGACGCTACTGGGGGCTACAGGCACAGGTAAAACCTATGCCATGGCTGCTGTAATAGAGAAGGTAAATAAGCCTACCCTGGTTATTGCCCATAATAAGACCCTGGCTGCTCAGCTGACAAGTGAATTTAAGGAATTTTTCCCAGAAAATACAGTCGGTTATTTTGTCAGTTATTATGATTATTACCAACCAGAGGCCTATGTGCCACAGACTGATACCTATATTGAGAAGGATTCATCTGTTAATGAGGATATCGATAAACTGCGTTTGTCGGCGACCAGTTCACTCTTTGAGCGCCGGGATGTTTTGATAGTTGCCAGTGTTTCCTGTATATATGGTCTTGGTAATCCGGCTGATTACCTGGACCTATCCTGTACTCTTAAGGTGGGGCATCTTAAAGATAGGAAAGAGATATTGAGAGACCTGGCAGTGATGCAGTACAGCCGGAATGACCTTGACCTTAGTAGAGGTCATTTCAGGGTAAAGGGTGATGTAATTGAGGTTTTTCCTGCCTATGATGACCTGGCAATTAGGATAGAATTATTTGGTGATGAAATAGATCGTATTACTAAAATAGATACTCTGACAGGTGAGGTGCTGGGTGAGTATCAGGAGGTAACTATCTACCCGGCCAGTCATTTTGTTACCCCTGAGGATAAGATAAAAAAGGCAGTAAGGACTATCAGCAAAGAACTGGAAGAGAGGTTAAATGAACTGGAAAAGGATCATAAACTGGTTGAAGGCCAGCGGCTTAAACAGAGGACAAGTTATGACCTGGAAATGCTGAGTCAGATGGGTTTTTGTTCGGGGATAGAGAATTATTCACGCCATCTGGCAGGTCGACCGGCAGGTTCCAGACCTGATACATTACTGGATTATTTTCCGGAGAACGATTTTCTAGTAATGATAGATGAGTCCCATATGACCATACCTCAGATTGGTGGTATGTATGCTGGGGACAGGTCCCGGAAAGAAAAACTGGTAGAATATGGTTTTCGCCTCCCCTCAGCCCTTGATAATCGGCCCTTGAATTTTAAGGAATTTGAAAAATTGGTTCCCCAGGCTATTTATGTCTCCGCTACCCCTGGACCTTATGAACAGGAACACAGCCAACAGGTTGTTGAACAAATAATTCGACCAACTGGTTTGCTTGACCCTGAAGTAGAGGTTCGTCCTATAGAGGGCCAGATAGATGACCTCCTTAGTGAGATAAAGATAGTTATTGAGAGGAATGAACGGGTACTGGTTACTACTTTAACTAAACGGATGTCTGAGGATTTAACTGAATTTCTGGCTGGTGCCGGGGTTAAAGTCCGCTATCTCCACTCTGATATAGATACCATTGAGCGTTCGGAGATAATCAGGGACTTACGGCTTGGTAAATTTGATGTCCTGGTAGGTATTAACCTCCTGCGGGAAGGGCTGGATTTGCCTGAGGTTTCCCTGGTGGCTATCCTGGATGCAGATAAGGAAGGGTTCCTTCGTTCTGAACGTTCTTTAATCCAGACTATCGGCCGGGCGGCCCGTAATGTACAGGGAAAGGTAATCATGTATGCTGATACTATTACTGGTTCAATGGCCAGAGCTATTGAAGAGACAAATAGGAGGCGGGAGATTCAAGAGGAATTTAATAGAAAGAATGGAATTAAACCTGAAACAATTGTTAAACCGGTCAGGGAGGTACTGCGCCCTGTTGACATGGTTGTCAGTGAAGAGAAGAAAAATACCTATAATACAAAATATGATGAAGATAAAGCAGAGCTCTCGTCAAATGAGATCAGGCATTTAATTATTGACCTGGAAAATGAGATGAAGGAAGCAGCTGATAATCTTGAATTTGAACTGGCTGCCCAGATTCGTGATGAGATTAAGGAATATGAAGAGGAATTGGGAAATAAAAAGAAGAAAAAATGATTGATATGTAGATAAGGAAGTGATTTTATGGCTAGAGATAAAATTATTATTAAAGGGGCCAGAGAACATAATCTTAAGAATATAAACCTGGAGATTCCCAGGGATAAGCTGGTGGTTATTACAGGTTTGAGTGGTTCAGGTAAGTCTTCTCTGGCTTTTGATACTATCTATGCAGAGGGTCAGAGGCGTTATGTGGAATCACTATCAGCTTATGCCAGACAGTTCCTGGGACAGATGGAAAAACCCCGGGTAGAGTATATAGAGGGCCTGTCACCGGCCATCTCTATTGACCAGAAGACTACCAGTAAAAATCCCCGTTCAACAGTGGGAACGGTAACTGAGATATATGATTACCTTCGTTTATTATATGCTAGGGTTGGTATACCCCACTGCCCTGAATGTGGTCAGGAGATATCATCACAGACAGTGGATGAAATAGTTGATCAACTCCTTGACCTGTCTGAAAAGACCAGGATTCAAATTCTGGCACCTGTAGTCAGGGGAAGGAAGGGAGAACACCAGAAGGTCCTTACCAGAGCCCTGCGTGATGGTTTTGTCAGGGCCAGGGTTGATGGTGAAACTATGATGCTTGGTGAAGAAGAAATTGATTTAGATAAGAATTTCAAACATAATATCGAGATTATTGTGGACAGGATTGTGATTAAAGCTGGTATTAGAGAAAGGCTAGCTGACTCTGTTGAAACAGCCTTGGAAAAGGGTGATGGTCTGATAATTGTTGATATAATTGATGGTGAGGAATTAAGTTTCAGTGAGAAATTCGCCTGTCCTGATTGTGGTATTAGTCTTGAGGAGTTATCACCCCGGGCTTTTTCTTTTAACAGCCCTTATGGGGCCTGCCCAAATTGCGATGGTTTAGGGATTAAGAAGGAATTTGACCCTGACCTTATTCTTGACTGGGATAGACCGATTAATGATGGTGGTATTATACCCTGGAAGAATTCCTCCAGTAGGTATTATCCACAGCTCCTTAAGGCCCTGGCTAAGGAATATGGTTTTAGTTTAAGTGCACCATTAGGTGAACTGGCTGAGGAGATAATTGAGGTGATTCTCTATGGGTCAGATCAAGTGCTGTCTTTCCCATATACCAACCGTTATGGGAGGACAAGGCAGCATGATACGGTTTTTGAAGGGATTATTAGTAATTTAAAACGGCGTTTTAGTGAAACAGATTCTAATTATATCCACCAAAAAATGGAGTCTTTTATGAATGATAGGCCCTGTAATGTCTGTCAGGGAAAGAGGTTAAAACCGGAGGTCCTGGCGGTAACGGTAGGCGGTATCTCCATTGCTAGTTTTACCAGTTTTAATATCAAGGAGGCCTATAACTTCCTTGATGAAATTGACTTAGATCAAAGGTCTAGTTATATTGCCCAGGAAATCCTTAAAGAGATAAAAGACCGTTTGAAATTCTTAATTAATGTAGGGCTTGATTACCTGACCTTAGACAGGGCAGCTGGAACACTCTCTGGTGGTGAGGCCCAGCGGATCAGATTAGCAACCCAGATTGGTTCTGGTCTGGTTGGTGTCCTGTATATACTTGATGAACCAAGTATTGGCCTCCATCAGCGGGATAATAACCGTTTGATAAATACTTTACAGCATATCCGTGATGTGGGTAATACGGTAATAGTTGTGGAACATGATGAAGATACCATCCGTTCTGCTGACCACATTATAGATGTTGGTCCTGGGGCAGGTAAACATGGTGGAGAGATTGTGGCTGAAGGTTCTTTAGATGATATTCTTGCTAATAAAGGTTCCTTGACAGCCAGGTTTTTATCCGGTAGGGATGAAATTCCCATACCGGAAGAAAGATATCAGCCTAATGGGAAATACCTGGAGATAAAAGGGGCCAGTCAGCATAATTTGAAGGGGATAGATGTGAAAATTCCTCTGGGTACTCTGACCTGTGTGACAGGGGTTTCTGGTTCTGGTAAGAGTACCTTGATTAATAATACCTTAAAACGCAGGTTGATGCAGCATTTCTATGATTCAACACCGCGTCCTGGTAAACATGATAGTATTGAGGGTCTGGAATACCTGGATAAGGTAATAAATATTGACCAGTCCCCTATCGGGAGGACACCTCGTTCTAACCCGGCTACCTATACAAAGGTCTTTGACTATATCAGGAAAATTTTTGCCCAGACCCAGGAAGCACGGAGCAGGGGTTATAAAAAAGGCAGGTTTAGTTTTAATGTTAAGGGGGGGCGCTGTGAGGCCTGTAAAGGGGATGGAATTATTCAAATAGAGATGCATTTCCTTCCAGATGTCTATGTCCCCTGTGAGGTCTGCGGAGGAAAACGTTATAACCGTGAGACTCTGGAGATTAAATATAAAGGCAAGACCATTGCTGATATACTGGCTATGACAGTGGAAGAGGCCCTGGAGTTTTTTGAGAATATAGAGCCACTTAAACGCAGGCTGCAGACTATCAGTGATGTTGGTCTAAGTTATATTCGATTGGGACAGCCGGCAACGACACTCTCCGGTGGTGAGGCCCAGCGGATTAAGATTGCTACTGAACTGGGCAAGCGGAGTACTGGTAAAACACTCTATATACTGGATGAACCCACAACCGGCCTTCACTTTGCTGATGTAAAAAAACTCCTTGAGGTATTGCATAGGCTCAGGGAAGGTGGTAATTCAGTAATAGTAATCGAGCATAATCTTGACGTAATTAAAGCCGCTGATTATATTATTGACCTGGGCCCAGAGGGTGGTGACCGCGGTGGTGAGGTGATCGCTTGTGGCAGCCCTGAAGAGGTAGCCCGGGTTAAGGAATCATATACCGGTCACTTCCTCCAGAAGGTTCTGTTTCCAGATAAAGAAAAGGTTATTGTCAATAGCTAGTTATAGTAGATGGTGATAAATATGAATGAACAATTAGAAGAACAGTTAAAGGGTTTACCAGATAGACCGGGTACCTATTTGATGAAAGATGAACTGGGTGAGATTATCTATGTGGGCAAGGCTAAATCACTGCGGAAACGGGTCAGGTCGTATTTCCGGCGGGGTAATCATACCTACAAGACCAAGGTCTTGATTGAAGAGATTGCTGATTTTGATTATATTGTAACCGATACTGAGGTAGAGGCCTATATCCTGGAGGCTAATTTAATTAAGAAACACCAGCCCAGGTTTAATATCAGGTTGAAGGATGATAAAACATACCCCTATATTAAGGTGAGTATTAATGAGGATTTTCCACGTATTTTCAAGACCAGGATTGTAAAAAATGATGGTGCTCGTTATTTTGGACCTTTTGCTGATGTAAATATTATTCATAAAACACTGGGTCTTTTGCAAGAACTCTTTGCTTTGAGAACCTGTAGGAAGGATTTGCGGGCTGATAAACCTGAAGAAAGGCCTTGTTTGAATTACTATATTGGGAAGTGTCTGGCACCCTGTACAGGTGAGATTGATGTAGAGTCATACCGCCAGTTGATTGATCGGGTCTGTCTTTTCCTTTCCGGTCAGCAGGGTGAGTTGATAAAACGGGCAGAAGAAATGATGTATCAGGCTTCAGAGAGGAAGGACTTTGAAAAGGCTGCCCATTACCGTGATACGATTAAGGCCTTAGAGAAGATAACGGCTCAGCAGAAGGTTATGTCTGGTAAGAACCTTAATCAGGATGTTGTGGCTCTGGCCAGGAATGAAGAAGATTGGGCCTGTATTCAGGTGCTGTTTATCCGTAACGGCCGTCTAATTGGTCAGGACTATTTTATAATGGAAGGTTCCCAGGGAGATAGTGACCGGGAGATAATGGGGTCATTTCTCCAGCAGTACTATGACCAGGCTATCAGTCTGCCTGATGAGATACTACTGGGTACCATGATCGGGCAACTTGATTTATTAAAGGAATGGTTAAGTGGAAAGAAAGGGAAGAAGATAAGGATATATAGACCAGAACGGGGTGAGAAGAAGCGGCTGGTTGAGATGGCGGAAGACAATGCCGTTGAAAACCTCAAAAAGGAATTGATCAGGTTGAAGTATCAGCGGGAAAGAACCACAGAGGCTGTTAAAATACTGCAGCAGCACCTGGGCCTTGCTAAGCCGCCTGACCGTATTGAGGGTTTTGATATTTCCAATATTCAAGGGACTGACCCGGTGGCTTCAATGGTTGTTTTTAAAGGGGGGTATTCTTCTAAAAAAGACTACCGGCGTTTTAAAATCAAGACCATTGAGGGCCCTGATGATTTTGCTATGATGCAGGAGGTTATTGAGCGGCGTTACAGCCGCCTCTTAAGTGAAGATAAATCTCTGCCAGATCTGATTTTAATAGATGGTGGTAAGGGGCAGCTCAGTGCAGCCTATGATATCTTATGTAAAATAGGGCTTGCGGAGCAGGAAATTATCGGCCTGGCCAAAAAAGAAGAAGAGGTCTTTTTACCTGGTCAGAGTGAACCAATTATCATCCCCCGGAATTCAGCTGCTCTCCATTTGATTCAACGGGTCAGGGATGAGGCTCACAGGTTTGCTGTCAGTTATCACCGGAAATTACGTTCCCGGCGTTTAACACATACAATGCTGGATGATATACCTGGAATAGGGCCTAAAAGGCGTGATGCCTTACTAAGGCATTTCGGTTCACTGGCTGAGATCAGGGAGGCTTCTATCGGGCAGTTAAAGGCAGTAGATGGTGTCAGTTCCAAAACAGCCAGGGTTATTTTTGATTACCTCAGGGAAAACACCAGACCATAATAGAAGAGTGTTGCTTTAATATATTTGCATTTTTCCTGAACTACAACAGGGAGGGTGCAATTTTATTTTATAAGGAAAAATATGTTTTTATGCTTTGCTGCTATAATGGGGCTTAGACTTATAGTAATCTTTTGCACCCTAAGTAGGAAATAGATTAGTTGTTGATAAAAATCAAGATATTATATAATTAAAACAAATCATATAAGCTGTTATTAAAGTTTATTAAAGAAGAAGGAGGAGGAGGAGGAATTTATGGAAAAGTTGAGGGTTTTACTGGTATGTGGTTCAGGTGCTTCAACTGGGTTTATGGCCAAAAATATCAGAAAAGCAGCTTCAAAAAGGGGTATTGAATGTTCTGTAGTAGCCCGAAGTGAAGCTGAGGTTGAAAATTATATTCATGATGTTGATTACCTGATGGTTGGGCCACACCTGAAGTATCTGGTAGCAGAGTTGAAAGAAAAGGTGGCAGGTACGGATATTAAAGTTGCTTTAATGGATCAGAAATATTATTCAATCTTAGATGGGGATATGGCTCTGGATCATATTTTATCCTTAGAATAAAGGAAGGGTGATGAGATTATGCAAAAGTTTGTAGATTGGATGGAAGAGAATTTTGCCCCTGTAATGAATAAAATTAATAGGAATGTCTGGGTTCTTACTTTAAAAGATTCAATAATGCAGATTCTACCAATGATTTTGGTTGGTTCTCTGGTAACTGTACTAGCGATTTTACAGGACTATATTCCAAATTTCCCAAATCTCTGGACATTAAATAGCTATTCCCTGGGGTTAATCGCACTGTTTATTGCTTTTTTGTTGCCCTTTAATTTTATGGAGAGAAAGAAATTGCATAAAATGCGTCTGGTAGGTGGTATGTCAGGACTGGCACTCTTTATGATGGTTATTAAACCAGTTAGTGTTGAAGGAGGAACATTATTTCAGTTTAGTTATTTTGGTGCTGGGGGTATGTTTGTTGCAATTATTTGTGGTATTTTTGCAGCCCTTATTATGTTATTATTTGGAAAATTCTCATTTTTTAAAGAAGATAGTGCTATACCAGACTTTGTAAGGGCCTGGTTTGATTCGATGCTGCCGATTGCTCTTGTAATTGTAACTGGCTGGTTATTTGTTTTTATACTGGATATGGACATGTATGGTATTATCCAATCAGTTTTTCAGCCAATTACTAATTTTGCTTATACAATGCCTGGTTTTATGTTGATTAACTTCTTATACGTATTCCTGTATTCGATGGGGATTAGCACCTGGGTAATGGCTCCAATTACAAAACCTATCTTCCTGACAGCTATAACTGCTAATGCAGCAGAGATTATTACAACATCTGAAGTAATATTTTCTGGCTGGATTGCTATTGGGGGTATTGGAGCAACACTACCACTGGTAATTATGCTGGTTTTATCAAAGGCTAAGAGATTAAAAGCCCTGGGAACAGCCAGTTTAGTACCTGGTATTTTAAATATTAATGAACCAGTAGTCTTTGGTTGTATTGCCTGGAATCCTATATTAATGATCCCAATGTGGTTGCAGGGGATTATTATTCCGGCTATTACCTATCTGGTATTAAACATGGGGATGGTGACTATTCCAAGTTCTGTATTTGATATGTGGTACTGTCCATTCCCCTTTGCTACCTGGATTGTAACTCAGGACTTTAGAGGGATTATTTTGCTGGGACTTGTTGTAGCGGTTTCATCAATAATTTGGTGGCCCTTTTTTAAGATCTATGAAAAACAGCAATTTGCTCTGGAAGCAGAGACAGCTAAGGAATAATTTTTAAATTTCATCTTATTAGTAAGGAAAGGTTTGATAGCTGATGAATAATGAAAATTCTACCAATGGAGATATCGGTAGAGCGGCAATGGAGATTATTATTCATGCTGGAGATGCCCGGATGCTCATTACTGAGGCCCTGGAAGCAATTGCCAAACAGGATTTTGATTTATATGAAAAAAAGCTTGCTGAGGCTCATAAGGAAATGAAGATAGCTCATGGCATACAAACTGATATAATTCAGGGAGAAAATAGTTTAGAAGAAACAGAATATCTCCTGCTTTTTACCCATGCCCAGGATACTTTAATGACTATTGCTAGTGAGTTAAATATTACAAAACAGATGTATAAGATATTTAAGGGATATGAGGAAAGAATTTCTGCTTTAGAAGAAAAGTAGAATTAAGAAATTCGAAATGATGAATTCCTTAAAATAGTGTAAAAGGAGGCTGTTTATGAGTGCAATGAATCAGATTGAGGGTTTTCCTGAGGATTTTATGTGGGGAGGAGCGATAGCTGCTAACCAGTGTGAAGGTGCCTGGCAGGAAGGTGGTAAGGGTTGGTGTGTGGCTGATATAAATCGTTTTAGAGATGATATAGCCCTGGAAAAGAAATATAATCTAGAAGAAACAACTGAGGATATCAAGGCTGCGATGAATGATACTGAAGGTATTTATCCTAAAAGATGGGGGATTGATTTTTACCATACTTATCAAGAGGACTTGAGGCTTTTAGCAGGAACAGGGATGAATTCCTTCAGGATATCTATCAACTGGTCAAGGATTTTTCCCAATGGTGATGATCCTGAACCCAATGAAGAAGGATTAAAATTTTATGATAATTTAATTGACGAAATTATTAAAAATGGTATGGAACCTGTTGTTACTGTATCCCATTATGAAATGCCCCTTAACTTAACCTTAAATTATACTGGCTGGTATTCAAGGGAATTAATTGATTTTTTTGTTAATTATTGTGAGACTGTTTTTAGGAGATACAGGGATAAGGTGAAATATTGGATATTGGTAAATCAAATAAACTTAATTGTACATGAATCTTTCAATCACCTGGGTATAGCTGAAGATAAGGTAGATAATCTCTTAGAAGCAAAATATCAAGGTGTCCATAATGAGATGGTAGCCTGTGCTAAGGCTACTAAAATTGCCAGGGAGATAAATCCTGATTTTCAGATTGGTATGATGTTTTGTGATGGTCTTAGTTATCCAGCAAGCTGTAAACCTGAGGACGTATTTGCTACTACCAGAAGGAATCAGATGGAATACCTATATGGGGATGTTTTACTGCGAGGGAAATACCCAGGTTATGCCTTTCGTTTTTATGATGATAATGATATCCATCTTAAATTTGGTCAAGGTGATGAAGAGGCCTTAAAGAATACAGCAGATTTTATGGCTATTTCTTATTATTATACCCGTATTAGTGATGTTGAGAGTGTTAAAAAAACAAAAACAGCCTATATGAATCCCCATATTAAAGCAAATGACTGGGGCTGGGGGATTGACCCTCTTGGGCTTAGAACCAAGTTAAATCTTTACTGGGATCGCTATCAGGTACCCATTATGATTGCGGAAAATGGTATGGGGGATTTTGATGAGATAAGTGAAGATGGGAAGATTCATGATAATGCCCGGATAGATTATTTAAGGAAACATATTGAACAGATAAGAGAGGCAGTTATAGATGGTGTTAAAGTAATAGGGTATTATCCCTGGGGTCCGATTGATATTGTCAGTTGTTCTTCCTCTGAAATGAGTAAACGTTATGGTTTTATATATGTTGATTTAGATAATTATGGTAAGGGTTCTGGTAAACGTATCCTTAAAGACAGTTACTACTGGTATAAGGAAGTAATTGCCAGCAATGGAGAAGAACTGTAAGAATTAAATCAGTAAAAATTTATTTAATTTTGAGGTTCCCCCTATGGAAATTAATGATTTTAGAGTAGGTATAATTCATAGGGGGATTTAATATTTAGAAAAATTATAGTTGTTTATACTAAGAGGTGAATTATGTGTTCTAAAAGGATTGCTGTATTATATGTTTTAGCGGCTGCCAGTCTGTGGGCATCCGTGGGTATTTTTGTTAATCTTCTAGCAAGATATGGGATTACTACGATGCAATTGACATTAGTACGTTGTTTTGTCACAATGGTAGTATTGACTCTTTATATTTTACTTGGAGATAAAAGTAAATTTAAAATAGATTTTAAAGACCTTAAATGGTTTTTAGGTACTGGAATAATCAGTATTTTGTTTTTTAATTTCTGTTATATGAAGGTTATACAATTAGTTGGTCTTTCTGTAGCAGCTGTCTTATTATATACCTCCCCCATAATGGTTATGTTTTTTTCACTTGTTTTGTTTAAGGAGAAAATAACATTTAGAAAAATTCTGGCTGTTATTTTTTCCTTTATAGGCTGTGTTCTGGTGACAGGTATTTTATCAGGTAGTGGAGAGGGTATTAGCATCTCAGGTCTGTTATTTGGATTAGGTGCTGGACTTTGTTATGCATTATATAATGTTTTTATAAAATTCTTAGTTGTTAGGTTTCATCTAACAACAGTATTGTTCTATACTTTTGCAGTGGCTGCTGTAGGGAGTTTTTTATTTGTTGACTTTAAGGGGCTAATAGGGATTATTCAATCTGATAATGGCCTGTTATTATTTTTGATTTTAGCGGGACTGGTGACTAATGCGTTTCCATATGTATTATATACAACTGCCTTAAAAGATATAGAAGCCAGTAAGGCATCTGTAATAGCTTCTATAGAACCAATTGTTGCAACTTTAAATGGGGTAATTTTTTTCAGTGAACAATTATCTGTATATGGAATAACTGGAATATTGTGTATTGTATCTGCTGTTTTAATCTTAAATTTTAAGGTGAATCACAAGGCTAAGCTTAAATGTTCTAAACTCAGGGGTTAATTGTACAAATATCTTAGTATTCATATTAAACCAAGGAAGTGAATATAGGATGAAAGATAAATATATTAACTTAATCAGGGTATTGATGCAAGCAGATGATTGGATGCCGGCTTCTGTTCTTGCTATGAGACTAGATCTTTCTGTACGGACAATAAAGAGTTATATCTCTGAAATAAATTACTATGAAGATGATTTAATTGTATCTTCCAGAAAAGGTTATCGTTTGGATAAGGATCTTTCCAGGAAATTTTTCGAAGCAGAGAATTCGTCTATTCCGCAAACACCTCAGGAACGGGTTGATTTTATTATTAAAAAGGTTATTATGGTCAAGACAGGGAATGGTGAAGAACCGGTTAATCTCTTCGAGTTATGTGAAAGCATGTTTGTAAGTCTGGAGACAGTTAAGAAGGATTTAATTAAGGTACAAAAAAAATTTAAAGAGTTTGATTTATTTATCCATACCTCGAATTTTTGTATTTATTTAGAAGGAAAAGAATTAGATAAAAGGAAACTCTTAAGTAATATACTATATGAAGAGTATAGTAGGAGTGTACTGGGAGTTGTTGTTATTCAAAAAACCTTTCCAGATTATGATCTGGGTCTACTTAGAAAAATAATTATGGAAAAATCTAAAGAATATTATTATTTTATTAATGAGTACTCAGTTCTTAAACTGGTTCTGGATATAATTATCAGTATGGATAGGATAAAAAAAGGGTTTATCTTTAAAACAGCGGTTAAAGATATAGGTGGTAGGGAACTGGAATTTGCCAGAGAGATTGCTAAAGAGATTAAAAATATTTATGGTATTGAATACCCAGCCAATGAACTTAAAGAACTTGCTATTTTACTGGATAGTTACATGTTATATCTGGATTACCGTAAAATTGATGAAAACAATATAGAAGAGGTAGTAGGAGTGGATTGTGCTGAAATAGGTAGGGAATTGTTACAGACATTGGAGGACTACAATATCTTAAATACCAGGGATTCCGAATTTATTGTAAAATTTATGCTGCATATTAAAAACCTATTACTCAGGATTAAAAATGGTTACTATATTAAAAACCCCTTGATAGATCAAATTAAGTTGTCTTCCCCATTAACCTTTGATTGTGCAGTAAGTATTGCCCATAAATTAAAAGAAGTAACTAATTATAAGATTACTGAGGATGAAATTGCTTATATTGCCCTGCATATTGGTAGTATTCTTGAGTCACAAAAGGATATGAGTAATAAAGTTTCTTGTGTAATGGTATTTCCACAGTATTATGATTTTGCCTCTAAACTATTGGGGAAGATTACAGAACTCTTTGGTGAAAATATGGTTATAAAAGCAATTGTATCATTTGTGGAAAACCTTCAAGAAATAGATGATATAGATTTGATAATTTCTACTATACCTGTACCGGAGTATTTAAAGTCAGATATAGCAGTGGTTAGTCCATTTTTAACAGACAAAGATGAATTAGAGATTCGTGATAAGCTAAGGCGTATTAAATTAAAGAAGAAGAAAGAGCGTTTGAAAGAACATTTAATGCATATTGCTAATCCAAAATTCTTCTGCCATAACAGGGATTTTAATGATGAAACAGAGGCTCTAAATTTTATGACAGGTTTAATGGAAGAAGAAGGATATGTAGGAGAGTCATTTGTCAGTGAGGTTTTTGAGCGTGAAAGGAGTTCGTCTACAGCCTTTAACCATATTGCCATCCCACATTCCATGAAAATGAATTCTAAACGGACAGGTATGTTTGTCCTGCTTAATGAAAAATCATTTCTCTGGGGGGAGAATATGGTTAATATTGTTCTGTTATTTGCTATAAACCCTGATGAACGTGCTATATTTCATGATATTTTTGACAATTTGATTGTACTCTTATTGGAAAAAGCTAATGTTAATAAACTACTGGATTGTGAGAATTATGAAGAATTTATAGATGAAATAATAGGGTTAATAGAACTTTGAAGTTTGATAAATAGGTAAAGCCACTTAAAAGATATAGGTATATTACCTGTATCTTTTAAGTGTTTAGTAAATTTTAATGTTTTTATATCCCTAGTTTACTCAGTATTTTTTCTTTGACTGCTGAGACCTTTGTTTTCCTTATTTTCTCTTTCAAATCCAGTGCAAAAGTCGGGACGACGGATAATTCGTCTATTCCTAGAGCCAGAAATGTTTCAGTCATGGCTAAGTCACTGGCCAACTCCCCACAGATACCTACTTGTATATTGTTTTGATGGGCATTGTCAGCAACTATTTTAATCATACGAAGGATAGCTTTATGCTTGGGGTTATATAAATCATCCAACATAGTATTTTCTCTATCAATGGCCAGGGTGTATTGTGTCAGGTCATTTGTACCTATACTAAAGAAATCTACTTCTCTAGCCAGTTCATGACTAATCATAACAGCAGCAGGTGTTTCAATCATGACACCGATTTCTACCTGCTTAAATTTAATATTTTCTTCTTTTAATTTATTTTGTACCTGGGTAATAATTTCCTTTATTTTTTTAATTTCTTTAAGGGAGATAATCATCGGAAACATAATAGATAGGTTTCCATAGATAGAGGCTCGATATAGGGCCCTTAGCTGGGTTTTGAAGACATCCTCTTGTTTTAAACAGATGCGAATAGCGCGGCAGCCCATAGTAGGGTTTTTTTCTGTTGGCAGATTAAAGTAAGAGACTTTTTTATCTGCCCCAATATCTAGGGTGCGGATAATAACCTTTTTTTTATTCATTTTCTTTAATACTGACTTATAGATTTCGAACTGTTCTTTTTCTGTGGGGTATTCTTTTTTATCTAAATAGATAAATTCGCTTCTAAATAAACCAATACCCTCACAATCATTAGCTATTATCTGATCTAAATCAGATAAATTACCAATATTGCCGTAAATACTGATTTCCTGACCGTCTAGAGTGATACTTTTTTTTCCGATTAGTTTCTGTTGATTGACCTTTTGATGAGCTATTTTCTTTGCTTTATTTTTCATCTGCGTTAAGGTCTCTTGATCAGGGTTTATATAAATTTTCCCATTGAACCCATCAACAATACCTAATTTTCCGTCTAACTCCATTTTTAAAGGGATTTCTGTATTTACTAAAGAAGGTATATTCATCATGCGTGCTAAAATAGCTGTATGGGAATTGGATGAACCCCGCTGAGTTACGAAAGAAATAATCTTTTCTTGATCTAACTGCAGGGTCTCACTGGGGCTCAGGTCATCTGTTAGCAGTATTACTTTTTCATTAAATGTCCCTAGATCTGAAGAATTGTCCTGTAAAATATCAATTAAAAGGTCTGAAACATTTCTTATATCTGCTGCCCGTTCTTTCATATATTTGTCGTCCATCTCTTCAAAAGATTGTGCAAAGATATCCCTGGTTTTACTAATAGCATATTCAGTATTGATATTTTCAGATATTATATTTTCTTTTATGGATTCAATATAATCCTCATCATTTAAAATCATTTGATGTACTTCAAAGATTGAAGCACTTTCTTCATCTAAATCATGTAAAGCCTTGTTATACATTTCTTGCAGCTGTAAAACAGCCTGTTTTTTGGCTGTTTCTAGTCTCTGAATCTCACCCTCTACATTTTTAATATTATACTGTGAGACAGTCTCGACTGTTTTTTTATATACCTTTACTGGCCCAATTGCAATACCTTTAAAAACACTTTTTCCAGAATAGATTTTCATTTGGATAGGCCTCCTTCCAATTTTAGTATAACAATTATAAATATCTAATCAAAACTACATAATTGCACGCTGCTGGTGCAATCAGATAGTTGCATAAATCTATGGAGAATATATAATGGATTTATAAAAAATAATAGACCTGGACTATTTAGTGTCAACTAGTAGTTTGAGCAGCCTTTGAAAATTTTATAATTTTATTATAAAATTTTTCTTTATTCATTAATCAGTATTATAAAATAAAATCAAAGGGAGGAAAAGATGATGGAATTTACTTATACAATTAAAGAGGAACTTGGCATTCACGCTAGACCTGCCAGTTTATTAGTGAAAACAGCTTCATCTTTAAAAAGTAAGGTGATGATAAAAAAAAATGATAAGACAGCTGATTGCAAAAGAATCCTGGGGTTAATGCGTCTGGGTATAAAATGTGGAGAAACAGTAACAGTAAGTATAAGTGGAGAGGATGAAGAAGAGTCATTTGAAACGATTAAGGAATTTTTTGAAGAAAATTTTTAAAAGCTAATCTTTTGAATAGTATTAGCAGTTATAAAAAATAATTGAATATCCTGTCTGTGTTGACAATGTAAATACTAAAATATATAATTTTGGTAAAGAAATAGAATACTAAGAATCTGGAGCTGATATAAATGGCTTATAAATTACTGGTGCTGGATCTAGATGATACATTGTTGGACAGTGAGCAGAGACTGCCGGAACAGAACGTAATATCGATTAAAAAATTGAGTAAATCAGGGGTAAGGGTTGTTATTGCTACGGGCAGAATGTTTATCTCTGCCCTCCCATATGTTAAGGAACTGGAACTTAAAGGACCGATTATTACTTACAATGGTGCTTTTGTCAAGGATGTTACCCTTGATAAGGTAATATATCATCAGCCGATGGATTACAAGATTGCCCTGAAAATAATTAAAGATATGGAGGACGAGGGATTACATATTAATCTATATCAGGATGATCAACTCTATGTTGCTGAAGAAAATGACAGGAGTAAGTATTATGAAAGGACTGCTGGGGTTAAGGTGGAAACAGTTGGTAAGATATCAGACTTTATTGCTAAGCCGCCAACCAAGGTCTTAATTGTTGAAAAGGATCAGGCTAAAAAAGAAAAAGCCCTGAGGTATTTTAGAGAAAAATATGGGGAATATATTGAGATAACAGAATCAAAGGACTACTATATCGAATTTATGGCCAGGGGTGTGTCTAAAGGTAAAGCAGTTGAGCGTCTGGCAGGTCAGCTGGGAATAGAGCGTTCAGAAGTGATAGCTGTTGGAGATAATTGGAATGACCTGGAGATGATAGAATGGGCAGGTCTGGGTGTAGCTATGGAAAATGCCCCTGCTGCTGTTAAGGAAAAGGCAGACTGTATTACCCTACCACACTATCAGGCAGGGGTTTCACACCTTATAAAAGAGATTTTTGCTATTTAGGATTGGAAGGGACTTATGTGAAGTGGGAAAATGTCTATTCTTGTTGACAAGATACTTAAGTAAGTATATAATAAATTTTGGAGATTAGGAAACATTCATTGCAATATATGGGGAGGTGAACCGATAATGGCTCATGTTATTTCTGATGAATGTATTAGCTGTGGTTCCTGTGAATCAGAATGCCCTGTAGAGGCAATTAGCCAGGGAGATACTCAGTATGATATTGATGCTGATACCTGTATTGACTGTGGTGCATGTGTGGCAGTCTGTCCTGTAGAAGCCATCAGTGCGGAATAATAGAATAACTACTTATCTTAAGAGAAAACCGGATATTAGTCCGGTTTCCTTATTTTCAAAAACTTGATTAATATACTCAGATATATAATTTTACCGGATATCTCATGAATGCTCCTATTTAATAAGGGTAGATTATAGGTGAAGGGGTATAGGTATAATTTAAAAATACTGGAAATATTTTTGTTAAAATATGCCAGAGGAGAGTGATATCAATTGAAGAATAAAGTGGTTATTATTGGTGCTGGATTGGTAGGTGCTACAGCTGCTTATGCTATTATGAACCGGGGACTGGCTTCAGAGATTGTCCTGGTTGATATAAACAAAGAGCGGGCAGAAGGTGAGGCTATGGACCTTAACCATGGGGCTGCCTTTGTAAAACCTGTTAAAGTAAAACATGGTGGGTATGAGGAATGTAGAGATGCTCGCATTGTTATTATATCAGCAGGGGTAAACCAGAAACCTGGTGAGACCAGGCTTGACCTGGTCAAGAAGAATACAGAGGTTTTTAAAAAGATTATTCCTAATATAAGCAAATATACCAGAGAAGCAATCCTACTTGTTGTTACAAATCCAGTAGATATTCTTACATATGTTACTCAGAAATTATCAGATTTACCACAAAATATGATCCTCGGCTCAGGTACAGTACTTGATACTTCACGATTCCGTTATCAATTAAGTGACCATTGTGGTGTTAACCCCAAGAATATTCACGCTTATATTATTGGTGAACATGGAGACCATGAGGTAGCAGCCTGGAGCCTTACTAATGTAGCAGGTGTTCCTTTTAAGGATTATTGCATTGTCTGTGATAAGGATTGTGCTACCCATGATTTTCGGGATAAGATGAGTGAAAAGGTTCGTCAGGCTGCCTATGAGATTATTGATCGAAAAGGTGCTACCTATTATGCAGTTGGTCTGGCAGTAGCTCGTATTGTAGAAAGTATCTTCCGGGATGAACATACAATACTGACTGTTTCAACCCTATTAACTGGGGAATATGGTATTGATGACCTTGTTTTAAGTATACCCAGTATAGTTGGTAGTAGAGGGGTGGAGAAGGTACTTAACCTGACTTTGAGTTCTCAAGAGGAGGAAGAACTATTAAAATCTGCTGGGGTTTTAAAGGGAATTATTCAAGAATTAGATATTTGACAAGGGGACGTTTGACAAGGGGACGGTTCGCCTGTCACATTATTAAGTTGGGTAATAATCCTAATAATTATAAAGGAGATGATTAAGTGGATTATGTAAAAAAGGTTGATCCTGAAATAGCTGACTTGATTGAAAAAGAGGCGGCAAGGCAGCAGCATAATATTGAATTGATTGCCTCTGAAAATTTTGTGAGTGAAGCAGTTATGGAGGCAGCTGGTTCATGTCTTACTAATAAGTATGCCGAGGGTTATCCACATAAACGTTATTATGGTGGTTGTGAGGTTGTTGATCAGGTAGAAGAATTGGCTATTGAGCGGGCAAAAAGACTTTTTGATGCTGAACATGTAAATGTTCAACCCCATTCTGGTTCACAGGCTAATCAGGCTGTTTATTTTGCTGTAGTACCAAAGGGTGGGAAAATACTGGCGATGGATTTGACCCATGGTGGCCATTTAACACATGGAAGTCCAGTAAACATGTCTGGTAAGTACTTCAATTTCTTTCATTATGGTGTAAACAAAGCAGAACGTATAGATTTTGAACAGGTTTCATCCTTGGCCAGGGAACACAAACCGGATTTGATAGTGGCAGGTGCAAGTGCTTACCCCAGGGAAATAGATTTTATTAAGTTTAGGGAGATTGCTGATGAGGTAGGGGCTTTATTTATGGTTGATATGGCACATATTGCCGGACTGGTTGCTGTTGGTTTACATTCTAACCCTGTACCAGTGGCAGATTTTGTGACAACTACAACCCATAAAACCCTGCGTGGAACCCGTGGTGGGATGATACTTTGTAAGGAGAAATATGCTAAAGATATAGATAAGGCTATTTTCCCTGGGTTACAGGGTGGTCCTTTAATGCATATTATTGCTGCCAAGGCTGTTTCTTTTAAAGAGGCTTTAACAGATGAGTTCAAGGAATATCAACAGCAAATTGTTAACAATGCAGCTGTTCTGGCTGCTGAATTGCAGGATTATGGTTTCAGGTTGGTATCTGGAGGAACTGATAATCATTTAATGTTGGTTGACTTGAATAACAAAGGGATTACTGGTAAAGATGCTGAGACTGCTCTTGATAAAGTCGGTATCACAGCCAATAAAAATACTATCCCCTTTGAAAAGAGGAGCCCTTTCGTAACCAGTGGTATCAGGCTGGGAACACCTGCTGTTACAAGTAGGGGCATGAAAGAAGCTGAGATGAAATTAGTTGCTGAATTTATAGCAGAGACTATTGAAAATATTGATGATGATAGTAAATTAGCAGAGATAAAAAATAGAGTATATGAATTAACAGAGAAATTTAGTAAATGATTTTATTATAAATCAATATATATATATATATATATATAATTATGGGACTCTTATAGTGTGGAGTCCTTGTTTTTATATTATTGGGATAATATAGTAAAGTGTTAATTGCAAGTCCAAATAAAATGTAGTATAATTAGCTGTGAAACGAATAGGAGGTTATATTTTGCTAGTATTAACTACAATTAAGAATAGTTTTGTACAGCTATATAATTATTTATTTAAGCTAGTTTTCTATAATTTAGTCTGGGTTACTATTTTTATCTTGCCTTTTTTAATTCTTTATCCATTTGAAAGACTCTGGATGTTTTACCTGGCTGCAGTTTATTATCTGCTGGTAACAGGTCCTTTTATTCTCTCATTTTTACATATTATAAGAAGAATAAAGGCAAGAGAAGACACAAGATTGCGTGAATTTTTTCAGGGTATTAAAACATATTTTTTCAGGGGGCTGTTGTCGTTCTTTTTTGTTGTTCTGATTTATTTTGTTTTGTTTTTTGATCTCTATTATTTTAGCCAGCGGGCTGATAATATCTTTATCATGATAATTTCAGCTATAACCATGTATATTATAGTATTTTTTACTATGTTTCAATTTTATTTCTGGGGTTTATCAGTATATGAGGAAGATAGGGGATTTAAAGAACTTATTAAAAGGGTTTTTTTACTAACAATGGCTAATCCATTTTCTACATTGTTTTTTTTAATTGCGTTCTTGCTCTTAACCGTGTTGATGGTATTATCCGTTTTTGCTATTCCACTACTTTTTCTTGTTCTCGGGGGATTATTAATTAATAATTATACTGAACTAACTCTTGAAAAATACTAAACTTGAACAGGGGGATTTATTTATGTCAGAATATTTTTTAGGAATCGATATAGGGGGAACTAAAATATTAACCGCTATTGCTGATAGTAGTGGTAAGATATTAATAAGTAATAAAAGATCTACTGAGGCTGATAAGGGACAGGACGTTATTATAGATAATATCATAAAAACTATTGATAATGTTCTCAATAATAGTAATATTAGCAAAGAGGAAGTAGCTTCAATTGGGATTGGTTCCCCTGGGCCTTTAAATACAAAGGATGGTGTGATTATTGAGAATGCTAATCTGCCGTGGAGGGATGTACCGATTGTGGAATTACTGGAGGAAAGGACAGGGATTAGCCCTATTTTTTTAGAGAATGATGCTAATGCGGCTGCCCTTGGTGAAAAATGGTTTGGGGCAGGCCGTGGGGTAGCTGATTTGATTTATATTACAATTAGTACTGGGATAGGGGGCGGTATAATTATAGATCGTCGTATTTATCACGGGAAGAGCGACATAGCTGGTGAGGTAGGTCATATGATAATTGATCCTAATGGTCCTCTCTGTGGTTGTGGAAATCATGGTTGTTTTGAAGCCATGGCTTCTGGCACAGCAATAAACCGGATGGCTAAAAAGGTTGTTGAAGATAATCAGGAGAGCAAAATATTTGCACTGCTTAAGGGAGATCTCAATAAGATTAATGGTAAGGTGATTGCTGAGGCAGCCGAGATGGGTGATCAATTAGCTCAGGATATCTGGAAAAGGGCTGCCTATTATATGGGTTTAGGGATTGCTAATTTATTAAATATTTTTAACCCAGGTATGATTATTTTAGGTGGGGGTGTTATGAAGGCCTGGGATTGTTTTGAGAAACCGATGATGGAAAGTATAAAAAAACATGCCTTTGATAGTGCCTTTAGTTCTGTAGAAATAAAACGGTCTGAATTAGGTGATGATGTAGGTGTTAAAGGGGCAATTGCTGTTGCTATGGGGGATAGATTATTATCGTGAAAAACAAAGAAATAGCTGTCAAAGACATTATTAATAAATTTTCCCTTGAAATATTAGCAGGTGATCCAGAAGATAAAGAGATAACAGTTAGTGATATTAAAAGGCCAGGGATTGAACTGGCTGGTTTCTGGAAATATTTCGCTCCGAAAAGGGTGCAGTTACTGGGACGTACTGAGATTACATTTTTAAAGGAACTTAAACCTCCTGTTTTAAAGAAAAGGGTTAAAAAGTTATTTAGCTATCATTTGTCATGTGTAATTATTTGCCGTAACCTGGATGTTCCAGATATAGTTCTGAAAGAAGCGGCTAATACATCAACACCACTACTGAAGACTTCAGTAGCGACTACCAGATTTTTAAGTCTGCTTACTAACTATCTGGAGGAGTCGCTTGCCCCGGAAAAGACCATTCATGGGGTTTTGGTCGATATTTATGGGATTGGTGTTTTAATCAGTGGGAAAAGTGGTATAGGTAAGAGTGAAACAGCTATTCAGCTGGTTAAAAGAGGCCATAGACTGGTTGCTGATGATGTAATAATTGTAAAAAAAATAGGAGAGCGGGAGTTGCTGGGTTCAGCCCCTGAAGTTGCCAGGTATTTTCTTGAGATTAGGGGCATAGGAATAATAAATGTAAGTACTTTATTTGGAGCAGGGGCAGTTAAGGATTCTTCTGTGATTAATATGGTGGCTAATCTGGAGTTTTGGGATGAGAAGAAGGTGTATGACCGTTTAGGGATTGATAGTAAATATGATGAAATAATGGGGATTAAAGTCCCAGAGGTAATTATTCCGGTTAAACCGGGCCGTAATGTAGCTATGGTACTGGAAATAGCTGCTATGAATATGCGAATGAAGGCCATGGGATATAATGCAGCACGTGATTTTTCTGCCAAAGTAAATGACCTGATGAGAGAAACTTAAATTATGGGGGTTTATCATGAAAGGGAAGTTTTTTGGCTTATTGATTTTTTTCTTTATAATCATGTTTTTTTCTACGGGTAATAGTTCAGCCTATGCAGGAGAGTTTTTCTTTTCTATTGATGATCCTGAGGGTGATGATTTTGGTCCTGGTACATATGAGTATCCAGGTGATGAGGTCTTTCGACCCTACCAGGGACTTTTTGATATTACTAATTTTGCTATAGCTAAGAATGAGGGGCAGTATATATTTAGGTTTCGTTTTAAGCAATTAAAAGACCCTTGGAATAGTAAATTTGGTTTTAGCCTACCCTTAATACATTTATATATTGATAATCAAAGGGGGGATCTACTGAACTATTTAAAAAGGGTGCCCGGGTTAGACTTGATGAACATTATCCCTGGAATGCCCTACTAGAAATAAGTGGTTGGTGGGTCAGAGTATTTGAACCAGGTGATCAGGATAAGGAAGATGACTTTTGGTATGCTGAAGAAAATCCCTGGGAGCTTAAGAATGTTGACCTTAGAGTCAAGAATAATGAGATTTATCTGTACCTTGATCAGGCTGTAACTGGCCCTTTAGAGGGAGCAGAGATATTTCTGCTGGTAGGTAGTTTTGATCCCTTTGGACCAGATTATTTCAGGGAACTTAGAAATAGGCCTTCAGCCTGGAATTTTTATGATAGGATAGGAAGGGATCTGGGAAACGCCCCACGTGTAATTGATTTATTAACCCCAAATAAAGTATCACAGATAGATATCTTGCAGAAATATGATGCAGATAGGTTTGCAGAAATAACCCCAGTTAAAGTAAGTGATCAAGAAGGTAATCTATTATATATTTATTATTTTATTGCTTTAACGTTTTTCCTTGGATTGCTAATCTTAATAGCGTATAAGAACCCTTTTCTTAGAAATAATAAAAAATAGATAAAATGAAAGGGGGAATATATTGCTATATGTTAAATGATAATGGTATTAATGTTAGTCCAACTCCAATAACTGCGGGTTCGAGGATTGAGGTCGAATATGATGGATTACTTTCAAAGTCAGGTGCCCAGGAGGTATACTTACATGCAGGATTTGGTATGGATAATAACTGGGAAAAAGTATTAGATCTTAAGATGGAACGGGATAAGGATATCTGGAAAACTAATTGTGATGTTGATACAAGTGATAGATTTATATTCTGCTTTCATGATAATGCAGGTAACTGGGATAATAATAATGGCAGAAACTGGAGCTTTGAAGTGCATAATGGAAGATTATATTAATAATATGGAAAAAGCCGCTGTTAAGGCGGCTTTTTCCATATTTATACTTACAGACTATATGAAACTATAATCTCAGGATCTAGAATACGGAAGGTGAAGGAAACAGTAATAAATAGTTTTACGTTTTTACTATCATGGTTCTCATAACCTACTGCATAATCCTTACCAATCGTTAATTCTAAATCTGCATGGTCAAAAGGAATCAAAAAAGCACCATCGATAACCTTGCTAAAAATAATTTCACCATCAATAAGGTGCTCAATTCTTTTGTGTAAAGGATAACCCTCTGTCTTGGTCTGGATTATCTTCCAGGCGTCTTTACCAACAATAAGACTATATGGTGTTTCAGCTAGGGCGTTATTTAACAATATTTTACCTTCTAAAATATTTGCTATAATCTCTGAACTATCCTGTCCTAGTTGTAGCTTGTTAACTGCCTCTGTTTTAAGACCTTTAATATTACTGCTTTCCAGACCGTTAAAAACAGTATTGTCTTCGAATTCAGCAATTTTGCTAACTGCTTCTTCCAGAGGACCCAGGTCTATGTCTTTAGCACCTCTTTCAATGTTATCAAGTTCCCATCTATTTAACTCAAATACTACTCTTGCTTCAGTAAGGGGTTTAACCTGGTAAATACCACTATTAACCCCTTTACCATTATCTTCAATATTAGTTAATCTGCCTTCAGTAAGAACATTATAGTCCCAACCCTTAGGTCCATTTACATGAAGTACTTTTCGGGCTGAAAGCTGTGTTTTGAGTGCCTCTCTAGCCCTGTCATTTATCTCATCCCAGGCCTTATCAGTTAGTGGGGCTAATTCTTTTTTTAACATATCCATTTAAAACACCTCCAGGTATTTATTTTAGATTCCCTATGCCTAAATCTATATTATCGTTAGAGTCCTGTTTTTCACCAGCTTCTTCAACATCAACGATGGACATTTCCGTAAAAAGATAAGTCTTTAATTCCTCATCCCAGCCCGGCATATTTCTTCTTAACCATTCAATGGCCATGACTGCGTGTTCTATTTCTTCATCTCTATTATGGGCTAATATTTTTTTGACTTCATCATCATTAGTGGCGTCAACCCTTTGGTTATACCAGTCAATTGCTTCTACTTCTTCTTTTAAACTATTAAGTACTCTGCTTATGTTTTTTGTCTCTTCGCTGAGTTTGTCTTCAGCTTCATGATATGCACTCATTATCTGATACCTCCTTATTAGTAATAATATTTATTATAATTATAACATATAATATGAGAAAATCAACCAAAATACTAGGTTGCTTTTTAATACACCAATAATATTTTGAGTTATTTAACTGGATTTAATTCATGAAATTGTGTTTTTTTAATCTGAAGAAAAAGATAGGTTTTGCTAGTGTATACAGTAATTTTATTGACAATTAATCACAAAGATTATAAAATATCTGCAGTAGGATAAAACAAAAAAAGTAGCAGAAAGAAGGTAACTTTAAGATGAATTATGTATATGCAGGTGTAACTACCAAAGAGAATTTTTACGGCAGGAGTAATCCAGTAGAGTTGATAGAAAAATATGGCAGTCCGCTATATGTCTATAATGAAAAGATATTAAGGGATAGATGTCGGGATATGTCTGGTCTGATTGATTATCCCAATTTTATGGTGAACTACTCGGCCAAGGCAAATAGTAATCTGCACTTGTTGGAGATAATCAGGGATGAGGGATTAAATGTTGATGCCATGTCACCTGGTGAGATTTTTGTAGAGTTAAAGGCTGGGTTTTCCCCAGATCAGATACTATATATAGGTAATAATGTCTCAGCAGATGAATTACAATATGCTCTTGATACAGGTGTAAAAATAAGTGTTGATTCAATTGCCCAGTTGGACTTGTTTGGCAGGATTAATCCCGGTGGTGAAGTCTTTGTTAGATTTAATCCAGGGGTTGGTGCTGGTCATAATCCCAAGGTTGTTACTGGTGGTAAAAAGACTAAGTTTGGTGTTCAGGCAGAGTATATAGATGAGGTTAAAAGGGTTTTAGATGAACATAATCTAAGATTAATTGGTATTAACCAGCATATTGGTTCATTATTTATGGATGGGGAACCTTATCTTGCCGGAGTCAAATCCCTATTAGCTATTGCTGAGGAATTTGATTCTATAGAGTATATTGATATAGGTGGGGGTTTTGGTATTCCTTATCATAAACATGATGGCCAGGAACGTCTTAATATTCAGGAATTGGGTGGTATGCTTAACGAGCTAATCTATAACTGGGTTGCTGATTACGGCCGTGAGATTACAATTATGGTAGAACCAGGTAGGTATATTGCTGCAGAATGTGGTGTTTTATTAGGTAGTGTTTACTCTCTTAAAGAGAATTATGGTATTAAATATGTGGGAACTGATCTGGGCTTTAATGTTTTAAAACGCCCTATGATTTATGGTTCTCATCATGATATAGAGATTTACCGGAAAGATGAAGTGGATTCCGGTGTCCAGGAAGAGGTTACTATTGTTGGTAACATCTGTGAGAGCGGGGACATAATTGCCAAAAAGAGGGAGTTCCCCAGGATTTTTGAAGGGGACCTACTTGGTGTTTTAGATGCCGGGGCTTATGGTTTTTCTATGGCGTCTAATTATAATAATAGATTAAGGCCAGCTGAGGTATTAATCAATGAACAGGGGGATGATCTGTTGATCAGAAGAAGGGATACCCTTGAACAGCTAATAAATAATTTTTGAGATGCAAAGGGCTGCTTATAATTTTAGCAGCCCTCTATTTATTTAGTCTTAACAAGTGAATAAGAATCAGCTTCTAGTTTTGCCTCCATCTTTCTAGCTTCAATTTCCTTTATAAGGGAGATTGAGCCCATGTCTATTCTATAACTATATTTAGACAATTCTTCAATAGTCATCCACTGTTCGTCAACAATAGCTGAGGGCTGGTTAAGGGGTGTGGTAACTTCATTTGACTGGATCAGGGGATAAAAAACCCCATTTTTTTTAAAACCTATCAGGATATAATAGTTATTAGCCGGTTCTGCCTGTAAATACCAGTCTCTAGCTTGGTGGTTAATTCTGATATCATGACTGTTGTTTTTTTGGGTATTAACAAGACGTAAAAATGCTTCATTTTGATAGAAGTCAGGGTTTTTTATTTCCCAGTAGGCAAATAAAAAACCAGGGTCCCTTGCAAAAAGCCGGATATAGTTTTTGTTATAGTATTCCCTTAAAGGGTATTCTTCCCTGGGAAACTCTTTCAGCACACTCTCTTCTATCTTTTTTTCTTCTTTTACCTTTGTTTTTGTTTCTTGATACATATTACTATTATCAACTCCTATCTCTTCTCCCATTTCGTAATCAGTGTTTTTTAAAGAAAGGTGGAAATCCCTGGCTTTTTGATCCCTTTTTAAGGAAAGATAATATAAGACCAAAAAAGCTATAATAGCTAATAAAATAACCAGGATATTTAAGAAGACGTTCACTTTATCCCTCCTTTCTTAATTGAACTTTACTCCTGGGTTGGTAAATCTTGAAATCAATAGCCGGGAAGATATTGTCTTCCTTTTCTAATTCAGTAAGTTTTGTTAAATCAATATTGTTCCTTTCTATTCCTTCTACTAGTTGAGAAAAGTTATGAAGGTGTTTTTTGGTTCTCAAAACGGCATAGTCAACCATTGTATCTGCTTTCATAATAAAGGCCCAGTCACTACTCTGTGCTAATAATAATTCCCGAACCAGCTGGTTGAGGGTTCTGTAGCGCTTGTCTTTTTGGTCATTTAAATAAGCAAAGCAGTCAGCTAATTCGATAAGTTTTAACTCGGCTTGGTGTAGGTGGCGGTAAATCCAGTCATTAGTGCCGTTGAGCCAGACTTCATGGTAGCCTTTATAACCCCAACTTGACTCAGTAGGCATAGCTATCTGGTTTTTAGGATAATGGTCAAGGTAATTAGATAAGCTTATTGTTTCTATCTCATCCTGATCATAGTGGAGTTTCTTAAAGAGGAATTCTAACCACTGTGGGCCTTCAAACCACCAGTGTCCGAATAACTCTGCATCATATGGTGAGACAATAATTGCCTTGCGGTCAAGTATTTGAGTAAGGTAATGAATTTGCTGCTGTCTATTAAACATAAAGTTGCCTGCATGTTCAGCTGCTTTATCACGGGCTGCAATAGGGTCATATACTTCTTTCCAGTTATTTTTACTGGTTATTTTATAGTATTTGAAACCGATGTGTTTCCTTATTCCAGAGGGTAGGTATTCCTTGACATAATCATAATCCAGGTCATAGCCAATATCCCGATAAAATTCTCGATAATTATAATCCCCTGGGTATCCCTCATTAGCACTCCAGACCTGTTTTGATGACTCTACATCTCTACCGAAGGCAGCTACACCTGCTGGTGTGTAAATAGGAGCATATAAACCATATCTGGGTCTTGGGGCTGCATGGAGTATCCCGTGACTTGAACTGATAAAATACCTTAGATCGTTTTCAGCCAGAATCTGATCTAAACCAGGTTTGAAGGCACATTCAGGCAGCCAGATACCATTTGGTCTTTTACCAAAAAACTGTTGATAGGTCTCTATTCCTGTTTTTATCTGGGCATTTCTGGCCTCATCTGTTAATAATAATGGCAGATAAGCATGGGTGGCAGCAGAGGTAATAATCTCAATATTACCCCTTTCCTGAAACTCTTTGAAGGCAGCTAAGATATTATTATGGTATTTTTCATGAAAAAAATAATACGCTTCCTTATATAAATAGTTGTACATTTCAGCCAGCCGGTAGAATTCAGGCTGGTCTTTTGTTCTCTGTAATTCTTTTTCACTTAATTCAATGAGTTTTAATAAGTGTTTATGATACCTTTCCTGAAGGAGTTCGTCTCCTAACATACTTGCCAGGGAAGGTGAGATATTAATTGTGTATTGAAAATTAACCCCTTCTTTTACTAGTCTATTCATTATTATTATTAAAGGAATATATGTTTCAGTTATTGCCTCATAAAGCCAGTCTTCTGCTAATTCACCCTCTTTATTATGTCTTACGTAAGGCAAATGGGCATGGAGTACAAATGCTAAAAACCCTTTTGTCATTTTTTTTCCTCCTATTTATTTTTTTATACCCTGTTATTATAGCCGAATAATTTATTGTTATTCCTTATTTAATATGCTAATTATTCTTGATATTTATTCATCTCTGTTGTGTATAAAATCTTTATTTTTGCTAAATATTAAAATAAAGATAATTAAAAAATGGGAGGTAAGAAGATGAAGATTTTGATGTTTTCCTGGGAATATCCACCCTTAAGCCATGGTGGTTTAGCCCGTCATGTACAGGACTTAAGTGAAGCCTTGGTTAAGCAGGGACATAAAATTTATGTAATTACACAGGGTAATGCTAAGATGTCTGAAGATGACATAGTTAATGGAGTCAGGGTAATTAGAACAACTCCGGTCACTATATCGGGGAATAATTTTGTTGACAATATACTACACCTTAACTTTCAAATGACAGAAAAGACTATTGAGCTCATGGAGCAAATAGGTGATATAGACTTGATTCACGGACATGATTGGTTAGTTTTCTGGGTTTCTAAGGTATTTAAACATTCTTTAAGAAAACCACTACTTTATACTATACATGCTACAGAATTTGGTAGGAATCAAGGTATCTATAATAATATGCAGCGTTACATAAATGATCTTGAATGGTATGCCTGTTTTGAGGCCTGGAAGGTAGTTGTTTGTAGTAGGTATATGGCAAATGAGGTAAAAAATCTTTTTCAACTGCCTGATGATAAAGTTGCTACTATTGCTAATGGCGTTAATGAAGAGAATTATCTGTTAGATAGAAACCAAAGCTTTGATGTTAATGACTTTAAAAACACTTATGCCAGTCTAAATGAAAATATTGTGTTTTATGTCGGTAGGATTGTGAGAGAGAAAGGAATTCAGATATTACTTCAGTCGGTTCCAGAGATTTTAAGTGTAGAACCTAGTACAAAATTTGTAATTGCTGGTAAAGGACCACATCTTGATAACCTTAAGGCACAGGCTGATTATCTTGGGGTTGCCGATAGGATCTATTTTACAGGTTTTATTAGTGATGAAGAGAGAAATAAGCTGTATCAGATAGCAGATGTAGCTGTTTTTCCCAGTATTTATGAGCCATTTGGAATTGTAGCATTAGAAGCAATGGTTACCAAAACACCGGTAGTTGTCAGTAATGTTGGTGGTCTAGCGGAGTTTGTTGAAGATGATAAAAACGGATTAATGGTAAATCCCAATAACCCACATCAACTGGCTGGAGCTATCCTGGAATTAATAAGGAATAAGGAAAAAAGCAAGGAAATTGCTGCCAGGGGTTACAGGATGGTTAAAGAAGAATACACCTGGGAAGAGATTGCCAGTAAGACTGCTGCTCTATATGAAGATGTAATTTTTGACTACCTTAAGAGTGATTGGAATAAAAAACATACTAAAGGCAATATGAATAATAATGAAGAGTCATTGCTTTATAGATATACTTCACAAAGAAAATATAGCTAAGGGGGCAAAATATGAAAGCGGTTATTATGGCCGGGGGTCAGGGTAGTCGGCTGCGTCCTCTAACCTGTGATCTACCTAAACCCATGGTTCCTATTGTTAATTATCCAGTAATGGAGTATATTATTAATCTGCTGAAAAAACATGGTGTTACTGAGATAGCAGTTACTTCATATTATATGACAAAGTATATTGAAGATTATTTTGAAAATGGGGAAAAATGGGGTGTAAACCTAAAGTATTTTGTGGAAGAAGAACCACTGGGTACTGCAGGAAGTGTTCATAATGCAGTTGATTTTCTCGATGAAACCTTTATTGTTATTAGTGGTGATGCAGTGACAGATTTTGACTTGAGCGAGGCAGTAACTTTTCACCAGCAAAAGGAAGCAGATGCTACCCTGGTACTGGCCAGAGAAGATATACCACTAGACTATGGTGTGGTAATGACTGATGATGGGGGAGAGATAATACGTTTTCTGGAAAAACCTAACTGGGGACGGGTTTTTAGTGATACGATAAATACAGGGATATATATACTTGAACCTTCTATCTTTGAGTTGTATCAGAAAAATAAAAAATATGACTTTAGTAAAGACCTCTTTCCATTAATGCTGAGAAAAGGAAAAAGATTATTTGGTGCTGCCCTTGAGGGATACTGGAATGATATTGGTAGTCTTGATGAATATCATCAAACTCAGTTTGATCTCCTATCTGGAGATATTAAACTTCCCTTAAATTCCTGTGGGGTAATGGATGGGGATATTTATGTTGAAGATAAAGTTGAGATTGATGATACAGCTGAGCTGACAGGGCCTCTTTACATTGGGAAGGGTTCAGTTATTGGTCAGGGGGTAAAATTGAATAATTGTGTGATCGGCCGTAACTGTCGTATAGAGTCACATTCTTCCCTTAAGAAGAGTGTTCTATGGGATAATATTATTATATCACCTAATGTAGAATTAAGGGGGACAATTCTTGCTAATAATGTACAGGTTAAAAATAAAGCCGCTATTTTTGATAAAACAGCAGTAGGCAAAAGGACTGTTATTGGAAGAGAAAGTCGTGTTAAGCCTGGGGTTAAGATCTGGCCTGAAAAAGAGATTGCTGAGCAGACAGAGGTAGACAGTAGTATTGTCTGGCCAACCCGCTGGTCAAAAAATATATTTAGTAATAAGGGTATTGTAGGATTAAGCAATATTGATATTACCCCTGAATTTACTGCCAGTATTGCAGTTGCTTATGGTTCGACTTTAAATAAGGGTGATGAAGTTGTGGTTAGTTCTGACAGCTACAGTCTCAGTAATGCCTTGAAGAGATCTCTTATTGGCGGGCTACAGGCCGCTGGGGTTGATGTAATTGATATTGATGACAGTACAACTTCTATCACCCGTTTTGCTGTTGTAAACCTGAAGGCCAGCGGGGGTATACATATCAGGGCAAGTTACAAGGAATCAGATAAAACAGTGCTTGAGTTTTTAAATGAACAGGGGGTCAATATCCCTGTGAATGGGCAGAAAGGTATTGAGAAGAAATTCTTCAGCAGGGATTATAACCGTGTATCAATTCAAGAAATAGGTGATTATGCCTATGCACCTGAAATGCAGAAGAATTACCTTGACAGTCTTTTGGCAAATATAAATAGAGAGGGAATAAAGAGGAATTACTTTAGTGTGGTAATGGACTATGAATATGATAGTCTTGGTAATATATTACCCCTCTTTTTAAAGAGATTGAACTGCCAGCTGCTTTCAACCAGAAATTTTTCACCTGAACATAATACTCCTTTAAGTATTGATAAGAGGTTAACAGCTAGTGCTAGAGTGGCCAGGATTATGCAAGATAATGATTCTGATCTGGGTATTATAACAGACCATAATGGTGAAGAACTATATGTTGTCAATAAAGAGGCTAAGGTTTTGAGTAAGGCCCAGTACCAGGTATTACTCTCATATATTCTATTTGAAAAAGGGTATAAGTATCTGCCACTTCCAGTAAATGCCCCACAGGTTATTGAATCTATGGCTGAAGAATATGGGGCTGAGGTTGAATATACTGAAATAAATCCGCAGGTAGCTATGGAGAAGTACTATAGTAATCTAAGGGGTGAGCATGGTGATATAGAATATTACCCCTTTGCTGATATGATTGCTGGTCTAGCTCTTATTTTAGAAAAAATGGCTATTGATAATATTAGCATTGATCAGCTTCTAAATAGACTCCCTGAGTTTTACTTGAATAATGCGGAAATAGCCTGTCAATGGGAATATAAGGGTAAAGTAATGAGAAGGTTAAGTGCTGAGGCAGATAATGATGCTGAAATGGTCGACGGTATTAAATTTCAACACCCCCATGGTTGGGCTCTGGTTGTTCCAGATAGTGAAAGGCCTGTCTTTCATGTTTATGCTGAAGGGCAGGATTTAGAGGCTGCTGAGAGTTTAACAGGGTTTTATCTTGATAAGGTTAAGGAGATATTAGGGGAATAACTTACTCAAATTTAATAGAAATATATATTATTAACCTGGTGGATTAAGTCTGCCAGGTTTAGTTTTTTATTATCAAAGTTGTATAATTCTAAAGACCGACAAATATATTTGTCTGGTTAATAGTTTGCTGATTAACTATGGGTAATAAATAGTTTGAGTTAAGAAAGTTGATGTTTTGATTAAGTCTGGGTGGCGAAGCCATTTTGTTTACACTTGAATTTATGGGGAAATAGATATAAAATTAGAATTAGATGTATTAGGGATGCTGTAATTTTAGTTATATGGGGTGTGATTTATTTTGCAATCAGCAATGGATTTTTGTAAAGCTATATTATCAGAGGTATCACGGAGTTTTGCCTTGACTATACCAATGTTGGATAAAGACATCTATAAGCCTGTTTTGATAACTTATTTACAGGACAGGTTGCTTGATAACTTTGAGGATGAGATAAGGGAAGATGATATTACACTTGCCGAACGCAAGGAAATGATGGATGAAGTAGTGAAACTGTTTAAACCTGATAATATGAAGATAGAAGATAGTGTATCTCGTATCAGTGATTATGCTCATCTTATGCCTGAGGAAGGTTTAAAGAAACTGACCACTAATGCAGGTAAATTAAGGAAGGCTTATGATAGTCTTGCTGATGGGATAAAGGAAATTTCATATAAATGGCTGCAGGAGATGAATCTGGGGATGCAGAAGTATCTGACAGCTGAAGTCAGGAATTTTACAGAACTGGATGAGTATTGTTATTATGTAGCAGGGACGGTTGGTGGTTTTCTGACAGAAACCATTTTATTTAAAAGGGAGTTGGAGGAGAAAAAAAGGAACCTTCTACTAGCTAAATATAAGTCAGCTGGTCTTTTTCTACAGAAGATAAATCTTATCAGGGATATTAAAAAAGACGTCGAAAACCGCGAAAAAAATTTCTGGCCTCTGGAGGAATTGAGGGTAAGTGTTGATGACCTATTAAATCCTACGAAAGAGACAAAAGCTATGCAGGCCCTTAGATTAATGATTAATGATGTAAAAGACCATATTCCTGACTTGATAGATTACTATGAGGCCTTACCTGATAGTCTGGCTGGTTATAAGAAATTTTTTGCCATGAATAATGCCCTCGGCTTGGCTACTCTGGGGGTGCTTGATAATAACCGCAAAGTTCTTTATGGTAAAAAACCTGTTAAAGTGTCTAAACTCCGTTTTTTTAGTATTATCAAATCACCTGAAAAGGCCTTTTATAAAGGAAGTAAACTGCTAACAGATAACTTTTAGTATAAAAATCCCTTTAGTGGTTAATAATTAGAAAAAACCACAGGGGGGATTCTATGGACATAAAAAGGGTTTTTTTAAGTCCTCTGGTCCTGGGGCCAGTTTTTGCATTTTTGATGGGCAATATTAGTCTGGGACTGATTACTGCCGGCATAACAATTTTAATCTGGGGTCAGCGAGAAGGCAGTAATTTTGTTGTTTTAACAACTGTTGGTCTGCTAATTTTAACGGCCAATATAAATATGGAGATAATATTTTTGTATTCGATTACTCTGGCTTTTATTATAGATGAAAATTGCAGGGAGAAACAGTTTTTTTTCCTGCTTGCCTGTTTGACTTCTCTGGGTGCTTTTCCAGTATGGATTTATATACTGGGTAAGTTGCCTGTTCATTTGTTAAATCAGTTTAATATTGCTGGAGGCTTTGTTTTGATATCTGCCTTGGTTCTGACCTATGTGAAGGGTCTAATCTTAATAAAAGATGCTTCTTCAGAGGAAATAGCCGCTCATTTTTTTTTGAGTTTTGTTGCTGTTCTTGAAGTGATTGGTGTTTACTGGGCGATACCATGCTGGGTGCTGGGGAATTATTTTCTAAATAAATATAATGTTAGTTTTCAGAATATGATAAAGAGTAGAACGAATTCTTATCTACTGAGTTTGTTTTTCATGTTTTTTATTATTTTCACAGCATATATTGTTTTGCCGGTCAATAGTATTTTGCTGGCTATTTTAATTTTCCTTTCAGCTGTTTTACTTTATTGTAATACCCTACCTGTTTTCGAACTGCTTTATATGTCTGTTATTCTCGGCATTATCTTTGCCAAACTGGGGTGGTTAACATGAACAAGATTAAAGGTGATTATCATACACACTCAGAATATAGCCATGGTAAGGGTGACCTGGTGGCTAATATTGAGTCCGCTATTAATAAGGGTTTAACTGAGATAGGGATAACAGATCACGGCCCCCAGACATTTAATTTCGTTCGCCTGGGTGTGAAAGATGCAGAAGAATTAATTGAGATTAAAGAAAGGATAGAGGTGCTTAATAAACTCTATCCGGAGATCAGGATATTAGCAGGGACTGAGGCTAATATTATTAATGAAGAGGGTGATCTTGATGTCCCAGATTATATTCTGGAGGAATTGGATATTGTAGCGGCAGGAATGCATCTTCTTATTTTACCGCAAAGCATTGAAACCGCCTTAAGACTGGTTTTTGATAACCGTTTTATGTACCGTTTTTTCCCGGGAAAGAGAGCCAGGATAAGGGAGTGGAATACAAGGGCAGTAATTAATGCAGTTAAGAGACATCAGATAGATTTCATTACACACCCTGGCTATAAACTGGATATAGACACCTTTAAACTGGCTCGTATCTGTGCACAGGAAGGGACATGTCTGGAGATTAATGCCCGTCACGGTCGATTGACGGAGGGTTTTGTCAGGGCAGCAATGGAGACTGATGTTAGGTTTGTGATTAACAGTGATGCTCACTTACCAGCCAGTGTTGGGAAACTGGAACCTGCCTTGAAGATTGTTAAGGACTTAGGTATTTCTGATGATAGGATAATTAATTACCAGGGGTTTACTGGGAGGCATTCTTAGCATTCTTAAGCCGTAGTTTACTTTTTGAGTTTTCTGTTATAAAATAAAGTTAAAAGAAGTGAGAGGAGAAAATATAATGGAGTTTCTCATTATTACTGGTATGTCCGGGGCGGGGAAATCAGTTGCTCTTGATTTTTTTGAAGATATGGGTTATTTCTGTATTGATAACCTACCCCCTGCTTTTATTAATAAATTTGCGGAATTATGCCTCCACTCGGAACTCAAAAAGATTGCTGTGGTAATTGATATTCGCGGGAGGGAATTTTTTAATGCCCTTTTTGATGAGCTTGCTGTGATGGAAGAAAAGGGAGTTAATTTTGAAATATTATATCTTGAAGCCTCTGATGACAGTTTAATCAGGCGTTATAAGGAGACCAGGCGGAAACACCCCCTTGATGCTGAGGGTAGGGTGCTGGACGCTATTCATAAGGAAAGACAAATATTAGAAGAACTGCGTGGTAAAGCAAATAAGATCATAGATACTTCTCAAAAGACTAAAAAGGAATTTAATGAGGAATTGAAACTTCTTTATTCTTTTCACCGTATAGATAATGAAACAATGTCTGTCTCAATAATTTCTTTTGGCTATAAATATGGTATCCCTTTAGATGCTGATATGGTTTTTGATGTTAGGTTTTTGCCCAACCCTCATTATGTAAATTCGTTAAGAGAGCATACAGGTGAAGAGGATATAGTTCAGGATTATATTCTTAAATGGCCTTTAACAGAGAAGTTTTATAAGAAATTCTTTGATTTTGTAGAATTTTTATTACCGGAATATAAAAAAGAGGGTAAAAGCCATCTGATGATAGCTATTGGTTGTACAGGGGGGAAACACCGTTCTGTAACAACTGCTATAAAATTAAAGGATAAGCTGTTGAAAAAAGGATATCGAGTAATTGTAGAGCATAAAGATGTTAATAAGTAGAGAATTGACAGGAGTGTTGTCATGAAATATAAATGGTTACATCCTGGATTTGGTTTAAAGAGATGGTTGATACTGTTTATTATAGGCTTGTTATCTATTAGCATTGGTATATCAGTCATTACTGGTTTCCGGGTCTTTGGATTTATTGATGAGATTATAAGTGATCTTGCTTTAACAGGGGTTAGAACTACTCTGGCAAGTATTATTACTGGACTACTTTTTATAGCAGCTGGTTTTCTGGTTGTGGTTCTTACCATCAGGGGTATTTTTAAAATAGTTTTTAAAAAGAACTATCAGAATGTTAAAGAACTTTATCGAGATAGAATACTTCAGCAGGGCCCGGAAATTGTTGCCCTGGGTGGGGGTACTGGTTTATCAAATCTCTTGAGGGGATTAAAAATATACACCAGTAATATTACAGCTATTGTAACTGTAGCAGATGATGGTGGTAGTTCTGGCAAATTAAGGGATGAGCTGGGCATGCTTCCTCCTGGGGATATACGCAACTGTCTGGTTGCCCTGGCTGATGCTGAACCATTAATGCAGAGTTTATTTCAGTACCGTTTCAGTGCTAAAGGACATCTGGCAGGCCATAATTTTGGAAATTTGTTTATTGCTTCATTAACTGAAGTGCTTGGTGATTTTGAGGAGGCGGTTAGAGAATCAAGCAGGGTTCTGGCAGTAAAGGGTAAGGTACTGCCGGCAACTAATGAAGATGTCCATCTAGGTGCAGTTTATACTGATAAGACTATCAAGATGGGTGAATCAGTGATACCAGAGGAAGGAAAAAGGATTGAGAGGGTTTTTCTTAAACCAGCCTCCTGCAGGGCAACGTCTGAGGTCCTGGAGGCTATTGCTGGGGCTGAAATAATAGTGATTGGTCCAGGTAGTCTTTATACCAGTGTAATTCCTAATTTGATGGTAAGAGGGATTGCAGAGGCTATTAGAGAGAGCTCTGCTGCTAAAATCTATATTTGTAATGTAATGACCCAGCCTGGTGAAACTACTGCTTACAGTGTTAGTGATCATATTGAAGCTATTATTCGTAATGCTGGAGAGGGTATTTTTGATTATGTTATTATAAATAAGGAGGAAGGTTCTGAGGATCTGGCACGTAGATATGAAGAAGAAGGGGCTTTTCCAGTACTGGTTGATAAAAAGAAGCTTAAAAAATATAATCTTGAAATTATTGCCGCCAATCTCTTGAACGAAGAGGGATATATTAGACATGATCCTGAGGAATTAGCCAGGGTTATTTTTTCTATTGCTAAAGGCAGGTGAAAAAACTTATGTCTTTTTCTGATGAGGTAAAACATGAGATAGCCAGGATTAAAAGCAGGGAACTACCAGAACTGGCAGCATTAATTAGAATGGATGGTTCTATTCAGATTATAAATAAACAGTTGGCTTTGAAGGTAAAGATATATCATGGTGACCTGGCCCGTAAAGTCTATTCATTGATAAAAAGCAGATATGGACTTAAAATAGGTATAATGGTGAGGAAGGGTAGACACTTCTCCTATAAAAATAATACCTATCTGCTTAGACTCCCTCCTCAGGAGGGGCTTAAACATTTCCTTTATGAGCTGGGATTTATAGATGAAAACAATACTTTGATTTATAAGATTAAAGAGGAGTTTATAAATGACCTTGAGTGTCAGAAGGCATATCTTAGAGGGGCCTTCCTTGGTGGTGGTTCAGTCAATAAGCCTAATAGTGAATACCACCTTGAGTTCAGGTGTGAACATGAAAACTTTGCCGAGGAATTACTTGATCTGCTAGCCCGTCTAGATCTTAAAGGGTATTTAACAGAACACAATGGTAAGTATATTGTTTATTTTAAGAAGTCTGAGGATATTGCCACTATTTTAAATATTATAGGTGCCCATCAGGCCTTACTGAAGATGGAAAACCAGCGGGTTTTTAAAGCTGTTAAGAATAATGTCAATAGAAAAATAAACTTTGAGACCGCTAACCTGGATAAAACAGTAATAGCAGCTATGCTGCAGTTAGAAGATATTGAATTAATTGAAAATACAAAGGGTCTATCATCCCTTTCCAAAGGACTGCAGGAAATAGCACTGCTGCGTAAACAGCACCCATATGCCAGTTTGAAGGAATTGGGGGAACAGCTGGAACCTAGGTTAAGTAAATCAGGTGTTAATCACCGTATGCGGCGTATCAAGAAAGTAGCTAAAGAGATAAGGGGAGATGACTAATGGATCTGGGTTTCAATTTAAATCTGGAACAAAAACAAAAACTGGTGATGACACCTCAACTCCAGATGGCAATTGAAATTTTACAGTTTTCAAGTCAGGAGATGGAAGAGTATATTGAAGAGGAACTGGCTGAAAACCCTCTCCTGGATAGATTAGACAAACAGAATTATAGTAGTGGAATTGATTATTCTGTTAACAGTGATAAAGAGAATAATTATGAAAATTATGTTGCTTATAAACCTAACTTATTAGAGCATTTAGAAAGACAGCTATATCAGGTACTAGAAGAAAATGAACTTGAGCTTGGAAAATTTATTATTGGAAGCCTTGACGAACATGGTTTTTTAACATCTTCCTGTCGAAATATTGCTAAAAGGTTCAAATCCAGTGTAGATAAGGTGGAAAGTATACTTAGACGCATTCAATATTTAGATCCGGTTGGTATTGCAGCTAGTAATGTGAGAGAGGCCCTTTTAATCCAGCTGGATAGTTTAATGCTTGATACTGGTCTGGCTGAAAGAATTGTCAGGGATTATTTTGATTGTTTAGTAGAAAAAGAATATTCTTTTATAAGAAAAAAACTGGCAGCAAATGAGGAAAGGGTTATGGGGGCAATTAACCTTATTAAGACATTAAATCCCCATCCTGCTTCAGCTTATAATACCGCTAATGAGGTAAAATATATTGTTCCGGATTTGATTGTTAAGGAAAACAGGGGGGAATATCTTGTTATTTCAAATGAAAAAAGTATCCCATCTTTAATGATTAATCCGTATTACCATAAGATGCTAAAAGAGAATAAAGGGACAGATGTTTATGAATATTTGTTGGGGAAATACCGTTCTGCCCTCTGGTTGATGAGGAGCATTGAACAGAGGAGATTTACCATTTATCGGATAGCAGAGGCTATTGTTAAAGAACAGCGAGATTTCCTGAATTTAGGTATTAAGTATTTAAAGTCAATGACTATGCAGGAGGTTGCTGATATACTGGGGATGCATGAATCAACAGTCAGTAGGGCTACTACAGAGAAATACCTTCAAACCCCTCAGGGTTTATTTGAGTTAAAATTCTTTTTCAATAGTGGAGTTAATAACCTTTCTTCAGTAAGTATAAAAGCCTTGATAGCTGACTATATTGAAAATGAAAAACCGGAATTTCCTTTAAGTGATAGGGAGCTTACCGAATTATTAAAGGAAAACAGGGCTTTAGACCTATCAAGAAGAACGGTTGCCAAATACAGGAAAGAAATGGGGATTCCCTCCTCAAATAAAAGGAGAAAACCAAAATGAACAACTATGGAAAGTTATACTTGATTTTAATGGGATGATTTGTAGTGTTCTTATAATTACTATTATAACAAAGGTCAACTACGATATAAAGGTTGACCTTTGTTAAATAAGTTAGCATCATCTAGTAATTAGTCATTACCAATTGTGTGAAATGAATACCTGTTTATTTTCAAATTCTAAAAAGTCAAAAATGGAAATTTATATTGACAATACCCCTGAAAAATGTTATTATGTGTTTGTGGAACCGCTTACATAATGATTATCAAATTATTAAGATTGTTATTAAAGGAGATTATAATGTATAATGTAACTATTTCAGATATAGCAAAGGATTCAGGAGTCTCAACGACAACAGTATCTAGAGTTTTAAATAATTCTGGATCAGTTAGTCCAGAAACAAGAGAAAGAGTATTGGAAGTAATAAAAAGAAGAGGCTATTCTCCCTCTGCAACTGCAAGAAGTCTTTCCAAAAGAGTATCATCAACTATAGGTGTGATTGTTCCAGAAGTTGATAACCCTTTTTTTGGAGAAGTATTAAGAGGTATTACAGAAGTAATTGATAAAAATGACTTAACTCTTATTTGTTGTAATTCGGATGATGATCCTAATAAAGATAAAAAAGCATTAGAAATGTTAAAAGAACATAGAGTTCGCGGGTTGGTTTATACTCCTGCAATTGATTATAGTAATAAGGAAGAGAAAAGAAGTCTTAAAAAGATGTTAAAAGATATTAATTCTCCAATAGTAATATTAGACAGGGAGATTGATTATTTGGATTTAGATGGTGTGTATTTTGATGATTCTAAAGGCATGTATAATGCAACTAAAGCATTAATTGGAGCTGGACATACGAAGATTGGAATTATAAATGGTACATTAGATAGGGTTCTTGCCCGTAACCGTGAAGAGGGGTACTTAAAAGCTCTGAAAGATAGTGGGATTATACCTATAAAAAGATATATGTTTTATGGCGATTTTAGAATGACAACAGCCTATGAATTGTCTAAAGAACTACTTTCTATGAAAGATAGGCCGACAGCAGTCTTGACCTGTAATAATAGAACTAGTATGGGTTTTCTAAAGGCATTATATGAATTAGGGGAGTCTATACCAGAAAATATTTCCTGTATTGGATTAGATAGAATTGAAGCTCTGGATATTATGGGAATTAATTTTAACTATATTAAAAGAGATGCAAGGGAAATGGGTAGGCAAGCAATAGAACTTTTAATAAACCGGATGGCTTTTCCAGATAAGGAACCTATTAAAAGAATACTAGAAACACCTGTAATAATAAAAAAGATATAGATAGTAGATATAAGTTTCTGTTTTAAGTGTAATAAGATTATTTTTTTTCTGAATAATGTTACCGATTACAATTATAATTTTCGATATAATTCCTGTTAAATCAACGATAATAAGAAATAAATGATATCGATTACTTTTATTAAGGGGGAAAAATATGGAACAACAATTAAGATTAGTGATGGGATGTGATTTGGCTGCTTATGATTTTAAGTGTCAGATATTAAAATCTATGAGATCTAATGGTTATAATATTGAAGATGTAGGGTGTTATTCTTCAAAAGAAGGACTCTATGCACCAATTGCTAAGAAAGTAGCAGATTTGGTTGCTAGTAAAGAATTTGATTATGGCATTTTGATCTGTGGAACAGGTCAAGGTATGGCTATGGCAGCCAATAAGGTGGAGGGAATACGGGCTGCTTTATGTTATGATGTATTTCCAGCTGTATTGAGCAAAGAACATAATAATGCCAATATTTTATGTACAGGAGCATGGATGATGGATCTTCCAAAATTTCTACATATGGTAGAAGCATGGCTATTTGCCCAATATGCAGGTAATCATGATGAGGGGCTTGCGTTATTATCAGAATACGAGAAGGAAAGGCTTGATAACTAAATGATGAGTAATTTCAGGGAAATTTCAGATAGTACTCTTAATGAAATAGCAGAAGTATTTTCTAGGATGGAAGATAAAAGTGTTAGGGAATTGATAGAATTGATTAAGAAAACCCCTAGAATTTTTCTTCTGGGAGCAGGAAGGGAAGGGTTATCAGTCCGAGCATTTACAATGAGGCTTATGCATTTAGGAAAAGAGGCACATTGGATATGGGATGATACAACCCCAGCAATAGGAAAAAGGGATTTATTAATATGTGCTTGTGGTTCAGCGAATGTAGGTCATGAAAATTATATTGCTAAAATGGCTAAGAAGAATGGTGCTAGACTTGCATTAATTACACCATCAAGTGAGGGTTATCTTATTTCCATTGCAGATAATATTATTAATGTACCCGCAGAAGCGTATAAGGCTGTAGGAAATTTTGTTTTTTCAGAACAGCTTATGGGTAATTTGTTTGAACAGACGCTATTTATTTTATTTGATGTATTAGTAATGATGTTAAGAGAAGAGATGGGTATTAGTAAAGAAGATATGGTTAGTCGTCACAGGAATGTAGAATAAAATTGAGGAAGTGAGTGATAATAATTATTTATCCTATATTAAAAGAAATAAATAAAGAACTGCATTCTGTTTTTAAAAAAATTAATGAAGATAGTGTTGAGGAAGTATTATCTTATATATTGAAGGCTCCACAAATGTTTGTTGCAGGTGTAGGACGTTCGGGATATATGATGAGGGCATTTGCAATGCGTTTAATGCATGCTAAGCTTAATGCATTTGTAATTGGTGATACGGAAACCCCTGGCGCTAAAAAAGGTGATTTATTAATCTTAGGTAGCGGGTCTGGAGAAACTGAGAGTTTGAAAGCATATGCCAGTAAAGCAAAAAAATTAGGTCTGAATATTATTACTATTACAAGTTTTCCGGACTCTACTTTAGGTAAGATATCGAATGTTAGATTACATATTCCGGCTCCAACACCAAAATCTAAAAAAACAAGTAAACAGGTATCAATTCAACCAATGGCCAATTTATTTGAACAATCCTTATTAATATTTTCAGATGCTTTGTCTATGAAAGTTATGGAGGCAAAAAACTTGAATTCCAATGAGATGTTTAGTCGACATGCAAACTTGGAATAGTTGTATAGTTTTAAGCCCTTAAGGGGTCATGGACAGTACAAAAGCTGTCATGATATTAAATATATTTCTCTAAAGGAGGAAAAGGTATAATGAAAATGAAGAAACTATTTGTGTTAATGATGGTGTTTGCTATGGTTTTGAGTATTGGGGGAGGAGTACTGGCGGCTGATAGGGACTTATTTGATATATCAAATTATAAGTCAGATAAGGACAAATCAGAATGGACAATTGCTGTAGTTACCAAAGATAATACTGCACCCTGGTTTAAGAGAATGGAGATAGGTGTTAATGAATTTGGAGAAAAAATGAATATTAATGTTATTCAAAAAGGTCCTGCTAATGCAGATGCTGCTTCTCAAGTACAGGTCATTGATGATATGATCAATCAGGGGGTGGATGCTCTTTGTGTAGTACCTATTGATCCGGGTGCTATTGAAGCATCACTGAAAAATGCAATGTTTCAAGGGATTGTAGTAGTAACTCATGAAGCTTCTAATCAGGTAAATACATTGTTTGATGTAGAAGCCTTTACAGCGGATGATTTTGGGGCAGCACTTATGGATGCGCTAGCATCAGAAATGGGTGAAAAAGGGAAGTATGCTATGATGGTTGCTTATACCACCAGTACAACTCACATGGAATATGCTAATGCCCAAAAAACTCGTCAACTAGAGGCTTATCCAGAGATGCAATTGGTTAATGATGGGGCGGTTCCAAGTGCTTTATCTGAAGAGAGTGTAAACACAGCATATGAAAGGGCAAAAGAAATTATTAAAGCAAATCCAGACTTAAGAGGTTTTACAGGTGTTGCATCAACAGATTGCCCTGGAATAGCAATGGCAGTTGAAGAATTAGGACTTGCAGGTCGAGTTAAAATTGTAGGTGTAGGTACACCTAATGAATTTAGACCTTATATTAATGCTGGAACTATTTCAAAAATAAAATTATGGGATCCTAAGGATGCAGGATATGCTATGTGTTCAATTGCTGCAAAAATTCTTTCTGGAGAAGAAGTAGGTGTAGGCTCTGATTTAGGTGTGGAAGGTTATAGGAATGTATCACTTGTAAAAGGTGCCAATCGATGTATAATTGGTCAAGCCGACATAGAAATTACTGCTGACAATATTGATAGATATGATTTCTAACAATAGAGATTATGTAGTTTAAATATAAATAAGGAAATATTGCATATCTTATATATGTTAGCAAATGGGATATTGCAATATTTCTTTATAAAAAAGTATAAAGTTGGAGGTGTGTATGATGAAAAATATTCTTTCAGTAACAAATATAAAAAAATCATTTGGCGGAGTGCATGCCTTAAAGGGTGTAGATCTTCAAATAAAAAAAGGTGAAATACATTGTCTTGCTGGTGAGAATGGAAGTGGAAAATCAACAATTATTAAGATTATTTCAGGATTTTATAAAGCTGATGATGGTGAAATAGAAATTGATGAAGAGTATTATCCTACCATAACACCTGCAGAAGCCATTAATGCTGGAGTACAGGTGATATACCAGGATTTCTCTATTTTCCCAAATTTGAGTGTTGTAGAGAATCTGGCTTTTAATCAAGTTTTGGCTAATAAAAAGAAAATAGTAAATCGTAGAGAATTTAGGAAGATTGCTAAAGAAGCAATTAAAAAAATAAATTTCAAAGTTGATTTAAATGCCCGTGTTGAAACTCTTCCTGTAGCAGATAAACAATTGATTGCTATTTCCAGGGCATTACTTGATAATGCAAAATTAATTATTATGGATGAGCCAACTACAGCCTTAACCAAAAAAGAAATAAACCGCTTGTTTGAAATCATATTAGACTTAAAAAAGAATGGGGTCACTATTCTTTTTATTTCTCATAAATTAGATGAAGTATTTGAAATTTCTGATAGTGTTACTATTCTGAGGAATGGAGAAAATGTTATTTCCTGTCCTGTTACCGAGTTAACAGAAGAAAAGTTTACTTATTTTATGACAGGTCGACATTTTAATAATATTAATAAAAATGAACAAAAAAATATTGGAGAAATAGTTCTTGAAGCTAAAAATATTTCAGCACCTGGTTTTAATGATGTTAGTTTTCAATTGCATTCCGGGGAAATTCTAGGTATAACGGGTCAATTAGGTTCCGGACGTGTAGAACTATCCTCTGTACTTTTTGGATTGTTAAAGTCTACAACAGGTAAAATTATTTTAAATAATAGAGAGGTAAATATATCTTCTGTTTCTGATGCAATAAATCTTGGTATTGCAATGGTGCCAGAAGATCGATTAACTGAAGGTTTATTTTTGCCGCAGTCAATTATAAAAAATATTACTGTTACAAGACTAGATGATTTAGCTGGTAGATTTGCTAGTTTGAATCATAATGAAATAAGTAGAGAGTCTTCGAGCTGGGTTGAAGAAATTGGGGTAGTAACTAATGACCATGAACTCCCAGTCCAAACGTTATCTGGTGGGAATCAGCAAAAGGTTGTTTTAGCACGCTGGCTTTCTAATAGTCCAAAGGTATTAATTCTGAATGGTCCTACAGTAGGTGTAGATATTGGTGCGAAATATGATATCCATAAGTTATTGCGCAGTCTAGCTAGTGAAGGTATGGCGATTATGGTAGTATCAGATGATATAAAAGAAGTTGTTAATACATGTGACCGTGCTATTATAATGCAAAAGGGAAGAGTGACAGCCGAGTTAGATGGAGAGGACTTAAACGTACAGGCACTTGCGGAAGCAGCAATTTAAATTATAGAGGAGTGTGAATGTAGTGAAACGATTAGATATAGGTATAAAAATACCAAAACAGGTTGAATTTTATGTCTTTATTATTATAATTGTTTTATCAGTTATAATACAGGCTAAATCAGGTTTGTTTTTTACAAATAATAATATTATGGATTTATTACGTTCAATGATTGTACCTTCTATATATGCAATATGTGCCTTGCTTTCATTTGTCAGTACAGGTGGGCCAGATGTTTCTTTTCCTTTAATTGCTGCCTTAAGCAGTCATTTGGCTACTACAATAACTATTAATATTGGTTATGATGGTTCGATTATTTGTGTTTTTCTTATTGCAGTTTTCTTTGGCTTATTAATGGGTGCTCTTAATGGGTGGATTATCGTTAAATATAAGTTTCCGACTTTAATTGTCACTCTAGGGACCTCGTCTATTTTTAGTGGTCTTTTATTGGGTGCTTTTGGGGCGGAGCGTATTGCGTTGCCGGGAGTTATGATGAGGTTTGCAAGGGCATCTTTATTGACTGTTAGAAATGCAGAAACTGGATTGAGTTCAAGTTTACCATTTACATTTTTAATTCTAGTATTTTTATATATTGTTATATATCTAGTATTAAATTTTACAATGGTCGGCAGAGGGGTTTACGCAGTTGGTGGTGATGAAATATCTGCTCAACGAGCAGGCTTTGCTGTGAATAAGATTATTTTTGGTGTGCTTGCTGTTAATGGAGCTGTTGCTGCAATAGCAGGAGTTTGTTATACAGTTATGTCAAGGCGATATTTACCTACAGAATTTGCAGGTACAGAAATGACTGTTATTGCTGCTGTGATACTTGGTGGAGTTCGTTTGACTGGCGGTGTTGGGACCTTAAGAGGTTGTGTTTTAGGAACATTGCTTCTTACTATTGTATCAAATAGTTTAATTTTGATAGGAGTTTCTGTTTATTGGCAAAAGGTATTTGTTGGGGGTATTATTATTATAGGTACAGCAATTTCAGCTATACAAAGTAGAAGAGCAGCAAAGTTGTCACAGGAGAGGGAGGCGGATAATTATGCAGTTAGAAAAGAAATTACTTAAAAAGATAGAGGGAAATACACAGAGATTATTTGTTACATTAATTTTCCTTTTATTAATCGCTAGTGTAACAAAACCTGATAACTTTTTAAAATTAGGCAATTTCCAATCAATATTAAAACAGATGACTGAATATGGGTTAATGTCTTTAGGTGTTGGTATATGTATGATTTCTGGAGGAATCGATCTTTCTACAGTATATATTGCTAATTTAAGTGGTATTACTGCAGGACTAATGATGCAAAAGCTAATTCCTGCTGCTACAGATTCTGGTCAGTTTGAATATATACTTTTGGCGATATTAGTATCTCTTTTATTGGGAGCAGTCTGTGGTTTATTTAATGGATTTCTTATATCTTATTTGCATATCCCAGCTATGTTAGCTACCCTTGGTTCATATTTATTATTTATGGGTATTGGTATTGTTGTATCTGGTGGAAGCACTGTTAGCGGTGTTCCTAAAATATATACTAAATTAGGTAATGGCTTAGTTTTTAATCTAATTCCCATCCCTTTTGCTATATTTCTTATTGTTGTTATAGTATTGACTTTCATAATGAGCAAAACAAAATTTGGTATCCGAGTTCATCTACTTGGTACTAACGAAAAAGCAGCTAAATTTGCGGGAATTAGAAATAAATTGATAATATTAAAGACATATATGATTTCAGGGATTATTTCTGCAATAGCGGGACTAATCAGTTTAGCAAGATTAAATTCGGCCAAGGCAAATTTTGGAAGCAGCTATACAATGCAGACGATACTAATTGTTGTACTTGGCGGCGTTAATCCAGATGGTGGATTTGGTAATATTCCTGGTATAGCAGTTGCTGTAATAATATTACAAATGCTGTCTTCGTATTTAAACATGTTTCCTAATATAAGTAATTACTATAGGGATCTTATCTGGGGGATTGCTCTTATTGCAGTATTAATTATAAACTTTACAATTAATAAACAAAAAAATAAAAGATGAATTAATTTGATTTCAGGATATTTAGATGTCAGTTATATATAACATAAAAATGGAGGAGAGTTATTTATGAGCAAACCCAATATTTTGGTGGTTGGTAGTATAAATATGGATTTAATGATTTATGGAGTGCCTAAAATTCCTAAATATGGCGAAACAGTTTTTTGTGATAATTATTCCTATGTTCCAGGAGGGAAAGGAGCTAATCAGGCATTAGCAGTAGCACTACAAGGGGCAAATTCAACAATGGTTGGAAGAGTTGGAAATGATGAAAATGGCCATATAATTAAACGAGAGCTTGAAAATTCTGGTGTTAATACAGATTATATTATTGTGGATAAGAAAACACAGACTGGGCTTGATCCTATTCTTGTTAATAATACAGGGAAATATGTTTCATATGTAGTATTAGGAGGTAATAACTGTTTACAACCTGTAGATGTTGAAAATGCGTTAAAAGATAATGAATATGATATGCTTATTATGCAACTGGAAATGCCCCTGGAAATGGTGTATAAAACCTATGAGCTAGCAACTAAAAGGAATATTCCTGTATTTCTTGATGCTGGTCCAGCTACGACTATTTCGTTTGAACGCTTAAAGGGAATATATATAATATCACCAAATGAAGCAGAAACCGAGGCTTTAACGGGCATTACTATTGATACAGAGAAACGTGCAAGGAAAGCTGCAAGATTGTTGTATGAAGAAATACAAGCGGTCTATGTTATTTTAAAGATGGGAAGTAGGGGTGTATTATTATATGATGGAAAGGAAGCCAAAATGATTCCTGCTTTTAAAATAAATGCTATTGATTCAACAGGAGCTGGAGATACATTTGGTGCAACCCTTGCTGTACAGTTGTGTAAAGGGGTAGAGATTAACAAGGCAATTGTTATTTCTCAAGCTGCAGCAGGAATTTGTGTATCACGAAAAGGTGCACAACCGTCAATTCCATCAGAAAAAGAGGTTAACGACTATTTACAAAAGCATAATCCTGATTTTGAAAGGAGTATATTATGAAAAGTAAAATATCCCCATCTATGATGTGTACGGATTTAATGAATGTTGAAGAAGAAATTAGTGTATTGGAAGAAGTGGGGGTGGATTATTTACATATTGATATTATGGATAATCATTTTGTACCTAATATTACTTTAAGTACTGATTTTATTAATGCAGTTAGAAATAAGACAAGTGTACCTCTCGATATTCATCTTATGATTAATAATCCAGAAAAGACTTTTCATCTTTATAAGGGCTGTAATAAACAAGATATTATTTGTATTCATTATGAAGCTACTAAGCATGTGCAAAGAACATTAGTAATGATTAAAAAATTAGGTGCTCGGGCTGGAATTGCTTTAAATCCTGGGACACCAATATGCATGATAGAAGATTTACTATCAGATATAGATATAGTGCTGGTTATGACTGTAAATCCAGGGTTTGCGGGTCAGAAAGTAATTCCATCTACACTAGATAAAATTGAGCGTCTGCGCAAATTGCTGGATCAAGCTGGTTATACTGATATAGAAATAGAGGTAGATGGAAATGTAAGTTTTGAAAATGCAAAAATAATGCGTGAAAAGGGTGCAAATATATTTGTGGGTGGAACATCTAGTATTTTTAATAAGGATGCATCTATTTCAGATAATTGTAAGCGGCTTAAAAAAATAGTTGGGTACTAAAGGGAGAAAATGAAGTGGAGGGATAGCTTTGAAATTGCAGATTGCTTTAGATACAGTAAGTATGCAACAGGCAGTTAATATTATTAAAAAAGTACATAAATATATAGACATTGTAGAAGTTGGGACTCCCATGATTATTGATTTTGGCATGGAGGCAGTAAAAATAATTAAAAAAACATTTCCAGATATTTTAGTACTTGCAGATACCAAAATTATGGATGCAGGGGAATATGAGGCTAAAATGGTTTTTGAGGCAAAAGCAGACATAGTAACAGTTATGGGGATTACACATGTTGAAACAATTTTAGGTGTGGTTAAAGCAGCAAGTGAGGTAAATAAGATGGTCTTGGCAGATATGATGTGTGTGAAAAACCTGGAAGAAAGAGCAAAAAGGCTAGTTGAAATTGGTGTAGATTATATATGTGTCCATACTGCAGTAGATGTGCAGGCAACAGAAAATCCCTACGATGAATTAGCTAGAATTCAAAAAACAGTTGGTTCTAAACGTTGTGCTATTGCTGGAGGAATTACTATTGATTCTATAAACAAAGTAGTTGATTATAAACCAGAGATAGTTATAGTCGGTGGTGGAATTACAGGTCAAAAGAATAAGAAAGAAGTAGCAGCAACATTTAGACAAAAACTAGATATTTATGTATAGGGGAGGTCGGAGTATGGTCAATATAGATACATATTTAAAAAATTGTGATATTATATTGCGTGAATGTAATCTGGCTTTACATGGGGTTAACTCAAAATCAGTACTACAGTATATAGATATGCTTTTGGAGGCTGATAAGGTATTTTTTGTTGGTGTAGGAAGAGTCCTTCTATCTTTAGAAGCTATTGCTAAAAGATATGCTCATTTAGGAATTAATATGTTTATTGTAGGGCAAATAACAGAACCGGCTATTACCGAAAAAGATATACTTGTAGTTGGTTCTGGGAGTGGTGAAACATTTTTTCCGGTAGGGATTGCTAGAAAAGCAAAAAATTATGGAGCAAAAATTGTTCATATTGGAAGTAATCCAAAAAGTAGTTTGAAGGAATTTACTGATCTATTTATTAGAATTCCTGTATATAGTAAAATTAATAGGGCAGATGAGGTTTCATCAAATCAACCGATGACTTCACTTTTTGAGCAGTCACTTCTTTTATTTGGAGATGTAACGGCTATGATGATTATTGAAGAGAAGGAGATAGAACTGGATAAGCTCTGGAATTATCATGCTAATTTAGAATAAAAAATAGTTTTTATAAAAAATCATTAACCATTATATTGTATAGTGGTTAATGTTAATTTAATATACCCTTATTGAACTTACTGAAAAAGCAATAAAGGAATATAACTTGGTTCAAAGTTTGCTGTCTCTTCTTTTTTTAAAGTTGAAAAATGACAGTTTTTAATAATAATATACTTAAAAAGAAGAAGGATGGCAAGAAATAGGTAGAAAAAAACATAAAATACTTATAATTAAAAAAAGGAGTTTTAATTATAATCTAGAATATATAATATTGAATAGAAGAGGATATAAAGTAATAGTTATATTTTTTGTGATTATTGGGACACTTTTGTTCCATTGGGACAATATCGTTCCCGCCAGGGAGTGTTATTAATATGCAGTATTTGTTTAGAGTCCAGGAAAAAATAGTGCCTGAATTAATATCTGTTGCTGAAGACCGGTATACTATATTAAGAAATATATATTATAAGCAGCCTATTGGCAGACGGTCACTGGCAGAGAAGAGTCTAATGAGTGAAAGAGCTGTCAGGAAACAGCTTGAATTTCTCCAGCGCAAGGGTTTAATTAGTGTTTCCAGGGCTGGTGCAGTTATTACAGAGCGGGGCACAGATTTTCTGAAGGAACTGGATAAGTATATTAAGGAAGTAAAGGGTATTAAAATATTAGAGGAGAATTTAAAGGACTGTCTCGGATTGAAAGAAGTGCTTATTGTACCCGGTAATCTAGAGCATTCGACTATTAAACAGGAGATAGGCCGATTCACAGCACAGCTGGTTAAGAATATGCTTAAAGATGGTGATATACTGGTTGTGACAGGTGGCTCTACCCTGGCTCAGGTTGCCCGTTCAATGAGATTTAATGATAAATCCATGAATGTTAAGGTGGTTCCCGGCAGGGGCGGTCTGGGGGAAGAGGTTGAAATCCAGGCCAATACTATTGCCTCTACTATTGCCAAAAAAATTGGTGGTAGTTATAAGCTTCTGCATATACCTGATAGTATTAAAGAGGAAAATGTTGATAGGATCCTGGCTGAGCCGTCTATTCAACGTATTTTGGAGATTCTTAAAAAAGCCAATATTCTCTTACATGGTGTTGGGAGTGCAGAAGAGATGGCCTGTCGCCGTGATATGTCTCCCGGGCAGGTCAAGGAGTTATTATTGAATGGGGCTGTTGGTGAGGCACTGGGGTATTATTTTAATGAAAAGGGAGAAATTGTTTATATAACTACGAGTGTTGGTCTTCATCTTGAAGATTTACAGCAGATAGATAAAGTTATTGTTGTTGCTGGTGATCCGGCCAAAGCCAGGGCCATAATTTCAGTTGTGTCACCTAAATTCCATGATTTATTAATAACTGATGAATTAACTGCTAAAGAGATTTTAAAATTAAAGGGAGGTGATGTGTAGGCAAATAATATACATAATCAGGGTAATACTAATTCCTATAAATATCAATTTCAGGGCGGAATATGCCCACAGGGTATTACAAAATTTAATTTAAACAGGAGGAAGATAATTTATGACTGTAAAAATTGCAATTAATGGTTTTGGTGCTATTGGACGTAGGGCATTCAGGGGATATTATCAAAACCCTGATGTAGAATTTGTGGCTTTTAATGATTTGACAGACCCGGAGGTACTGGCATATTTATTAAAATATGACTCTAACTTTGGTGTTTTTGAGGCTAATGTTGATTTTACAGATGATAGTGTAATTGTAGATGGTAAAGAGATTAAAGTATATGCTGAGAAAGACCCTGCAAATCTCTCGTGGGGTGACCTTGATGTTGATATAGTGATTGAATCAACAGGGTTTTTTACTAATGCTGATGATGCTAAGAAACATTTAGATGCTGGTGCGAAAAAGGTATTAATTTCTGCCCCTGCTACTAATGAAGATATTACAATAGTAATGGGTGTAAATGAGGGCGAATATAATCCTGCAGAACATGATGTAATATCTATGGCTTCCTGCACCACAAATTGTTTAGCCCCGGTTGCTAAGGTATTAAATGACAAGTTTGGTATAGAAAAGGGGTTAATGACTACTATTCACTCCTATACAGGGGCACAGCGTATTCTGGATGCACCTGGTCCTATGAAAAAGATTACCCGGGCTAGAGCAGCTGCTATCAATATGGTCCCAACAACTACTGGAGCAGCTAAGGCTGTTGCCCTGGTACTGCCTGAGTTAGAAGGAAAGTTCCATGGTATGGCTGTCAGGGTTCCTACCCCAACAGGTTCTTTAGTTGATTTAACTGTTAATGTTGAGAAAGATGCTACCGAAGAGGAAGTTAATGCAGCTATGAAAGCCGCTGCTGAAGGGCCTATGAGTGGAGTGCTACAATATAATGAAGACCCTATTGTTTCCATGGATATCAAAGGTAATGCTCACACCTCAATCTTTGATGCTAACTATACCAGTGTAATGGATGGTAATATGATTAAGGTATTATCCTGGTATGACAATGAGTGGGGCTATTCTCAGAAAATTGTAGAGACAGCTATCTATATTGCCAGTAAAGGGCTGTAATATGAATTAGGGGGTCACCGGTAACTAATTGTTGCCGGTGCTCTTCATGTCTGTTGTGAAAATTGTTATTTTCAGATTGTGGATAACTTTGGAGGCCGACAAATATATTTACTTCCCTTGTCGTATACCGCAGGCACTCCGCATCTAAGCAGAGCGTACAAGAAAATTAATGTTGCACTACGTCGTCCTGCCTTCGTTTACTGTCGAGAAATTGTCTTTCGGCGTCCATGCCTTCAGACAATTTCTAGAGTCGTCCAGTAAATATATTGGTCTGATTTATGATAAGTGGTTAACTTTGAGTAAAAAGTGGTTCTAAGAAAATACTAGTGATTGTTGATTAAGTCTGGGTGGTCGTTAGGCCAATTTATTCTGGGATTTACATAATGAATAATTAATTTCATATGGAGGTGTTAATAATGAAAAAGACTCTTAAAGATGTTAATTTCAAAGGTAAGAAGACACTTGTCAGGGTGGATTTTAATGTACCACTTGAAGATGGTAAGATAACTGATGATACAAGGATAGAGGCTGCTTTACCTACTATTAAGTATTTGATCGAGGAGGGTGCCCGTGTTATCTTGATGTCCCATCTTGGGCGTCCGAAGGGTAAGGCTGTTGATTCTCTCCGGCTGGATCCTGTTGCTAAAAGACTTGCTGATATTTTAGGCCAGGAAGTTAGTAAAGTGGATGATTGTGTAGGTGATGAGGTTAAAAAAGCAGTGGATACTCTGCAGGATGGTGATGTTCTTCTGCTGGAGAACACCCGCTTTCATGTTGAAGAGAAAGCCAATGACCCTGAATTTGCTAAAGAACTGGCCAGTGTTGCTGATATATTTGTAAGTGATGCCTTTGGTGCAGCACACAGGGCACATGCCTCAACAGTTGGTGTAACAGAATATATTCCATCAGTAGCGGGTTTTCTAATGCAGAGGGAGTTAAATGCTCTGGGTGATGTTATGCAAAATCCGGAGAGTCCTTTTGTGGCCATTATGGGTGGTGCCAAGGTATCTGACAAGATTGGTGTTATACGAAATCTAATGAAAAAAGTTGATTATTTACTGGTTGGTGGGGGTATTGCTAATACTTTCCTTAGGGCCAGTGGTTATGAAACAGGTAAATCCCTGGTTGAAGAGGATAAACTTGATTTAGCTAAAGACCTACTTAAAGAAGCAGAAGAGAAAAGTGTTGAGATTGTTTTACCTATAGATGTTATAGTGGCTGATAAATTTGACAAAAATGCTGATAGTAAGGTTGTAGCTGTGGATGAGATTCCTGCAGACTGGCAGTCACTGGATAGTGGTGGACCAGAGACTATTGCTAAATATACTGAGATTATTAAGAATTCCAGGACGGTTATCTGGAATGGTCCTCTGGGTGTTTTTGAGTTTGATAAGTTTGCTAAAGGTACCAATGCTATTGCTCAAGCACTGGCAGATTCTAACGCTAAAACAATTATTGGGGGAGGAGACTCCGCTGCAGCCATCAAAAAGGCAGGCCTGGAAGATAAGATGACCCATATCTCAACAGGTGGTGGGGCTTCCCTGATGTTCTTTGAAGGTAAGCCCTTACCTGGTGTTGAAGCCCTTGATGATGTAGAATAATGAGGAGGAATATAATGCGCAAACCTTTTATTGCTGGAAACTGGAAAATGAATAAAACAGCAAGTGAAGCAGTAGAGTTGGTTGTTGAACTCAAAGATAAGGTAGCTGGCATCTCTGATGTTGAGATAGCTGTCTGCACACCTGCTGTAGATTTGGTAAGTGTTCAGGGGGTTATTAAAGATAGTAATATTGCACTTGGTGCCCAAAATATGTACTGGGAAGAGAGTGGTGCTTTTACAGGTGAGATATCAGGCCCGATGTTAACTGAGCTAGGGGTTAGTTATGTAATAATTGGCCACTCTGAACGCAGGGAGTATTTTGGGGAAACTGATGAAGATGTTAACCGTAAGGCTAAGGCTGCCTTTAAATATGGTTTAAAACCGATTATTTGTGTTGGTGAAACCCTGGAAGAGAGAGAGGCAGGGAAGACTGAGGATAAAGTAAGTGGTCAGATTAAGGCTGACCTGGCTGGTTTAAGTAATGAACAGGTAGCGGAATTGGTAATAGCCTATGAACCAATCTGGGCTATTGGGACCGGCAAGACCGCTACTTCCGAAGAGGCTAATAGTGTTATTAAATATATTAGAGACCTTGTTCGTGAAGGGTTTGGAGATACTGCTGATAAGGTTAGGATCCAATATGGCGGTAGTGTTAAACCCCATAATGTTGAAGAATTAATGGCACAGAAAGAGATAGATGGCGCACTTGTTGGTGGAGCCAGTCTTGATGCTGAATCCTTTACCAGTATTGTTAAAGGAGCACTATAAGAAGACTATAAGAAAGGGGTGAGCAAAATGGCTCGTCCAAAACCACTGGCTCTGTTCATCTTAGATGGATTTGGCTTAAGAGATAATGAAGAAGGAAATGCAGTTAAGGGTGCCAGGACACCGAATCTTGATAAAATAATGCAGGAAAATCCGATGACAACTATGAGGGCTTCAGGTGAAGCAGTTGGTCTACCTGAAGGTCAGATGGGTAATTCAGAAGTAGGTCACCTCAATCTGGGTGCAGGCAGAATTGTCTATCAGGACTATACCCGCATTAATAAAGCAATAGATGATGGTTCTATTTTGACTAATGAGGTATTAGATACTGTCCTGGGGCAGGTTAAGGCTGATAATAAAGCCTTACACCTGATGGGTCTGCTCTCCGATGGTGGTGTTCACAGTCATAATAGACACCTTTATGGACTGTTAGAGATGGCTAAAGAGAAGGGCCTGGATAAGGTGTTTATTCATGCTTTTATGGATGGTAGGGATACACCTCCTAAAAGTGGTAAGACCTATCTTGAGGAACTGGAAGAGAAGATAAAGGAAATAGGTGTAGGCAGAATTGCTACAGTTAGTGGGCGTTACTATGCTATGGATAGGGATAACCGTTGGGAAAGAATTAAAAAGGCCTATGATGCCATGGTCCTGGGGGAAGGTAATCACGCAGAAAAGGCTGTTACTGCTATGGAAGAATCATATAAAGATGGTGTTAATGATGAATTTGTTATACCAGTAGTTATTGAAGATGATGATCAGATTACTGCTACTATTCAGGAAGGTGATGCTGTCATATTTTTCAACTTCAGGGCTGATCGAGCTAGACAGATTACCCGGGCTCTGGCCCTGAAAGATTTTGAAGGCTTTAGCAGGCCGGCTGAACACCCTGCTGATATTAATTTTATCTGTATGACCGAATATGATGAGGAGTTTGATCTCCCGATTGCTTTTCCGCCAATTAGTATAAAAAACGGGTTTGGGGAGATATTAAGCAAGAATGGTATTAAACAGTTAAGGATAGCAGAGACAGAAAAGTATGCCCATGTTACCTTCTTTTTTAATGGTGGTATTGAGAAGAAATATCCTGGTGAAGACAGAGAATTGATCCCTTCACCAAAGGTGGCTACCTATGACCTCCAGCCGGAGATGAGTGCCTATGAGGTTACTGAGAGACTTTTGGCCAAGATTGCAGAAGATAAGTATGAGGTGATTATCCTTAATTTCGCTAATTGTGATATGGTTGGTCATACCGGTATTTTTGAGGCTGCTGTTAAGGCAGTAGAGGTGGTTGATGAATGTCTGGGCAAACTGGTTCCAGCTATCACTGATAAGGGTGGACAGATATTATTAACAGCTGATCATGGTAATAGTGAAAAGATGGTTGATGATGATGGAGAACCATTTACTGCACATACCACTAGTCCTGTTCCATTGGTATACATAAATGCCCCTGGTGGGGTTAGCTTAAAGCCAGGTAAACTGGCTGATATTGCACCAACAATGTTGACTATCCTGGGGATTGACCTTCCAGCAGAGATGACTGGTGAGGTTTTATTGAACAGAGAGTAAATTATAATGAATTTTATATATTGAAAACTATAATATGGAGGGATAGAAGATGGTTGATACTACAATTATTGATGTTTTTGCAAGAGAGATAATGGACTCAAGGGGTAACCCAACTGTAGAGGTTGAAGTTATTCTTGGTGATGGTTCTATGGGCAGAGCAGCTGTTCCATCTGGAGCTTCAACTGGTGCCTATGAGGCAGTAGAGCTGAGAGATGGTGGAGACCGCTATATGGGCAAGGGTGTCCTACAGGCTGTTGAAAATGTGAATGAAGTTATTGCTGAGGAACTTATTGGTTATGATGCTACAGACCAGGTGGCTATTGATAAGATGATGATTGAGCTTGATGGTACAAAAAACAAAGGCAAATTAGGGGCTAATGCGATACTTGGTGTATCACTGGCAGTTGCTAAAGCAGCAGCCGCTGCTTTAGATAGTTATCTGTTTAAATACCTGGGTGGGGTAAATGCCAAAACCTTACCAGTTCCCATGATGAATATTTTAAATGGTGGAGAACATGCTGATAATAATGTAGATATTCAGGAATTTATGATTATGCCTGTTGGGGCTACCAGTTTTGCTGAGGCTCTGAGGATGTGTGCTGAGGTTTATCATAATCTTAAAAAGGTACTTCAGGAGAGAGATTTAAGTACAGGTGTTGGTGATGAAGGTGGATTTGCACCTAACCTGGCTTCTAATGAAGAGGCAATTCAGGTTATTATAGATGCAGTTAAAAAGGCAGGCTATGAACCAGGTGATGATATTATGCTGGCTCTTGATGTTGCTTCTACTGAGCTTTACAAAGACGGTAAATATATCCTTGAGGGTGAAGGCCGTGAAATGACTGCTGATGACATGGTTAATTTCTATGAAGAAATTGTGGATAAATATCCAATTATTTCAATAGAAGATGGTCTGGCAGAAGATGACTGGGACGGCTGGAAGACAATGACCGATAAACTTGGTGATAAGGTACAGCTGGTTGGTGATGATTTCTTTGTAACTAATACTGAAAGACTGGCCAGGGGTATTGAGGAAGGTAGTTCTAACTCTATCCTTATCAAAGTAAATCAGATTGGTTCTTTAACTGAAACAATAGAGGCTATTGAAATGGCCAAACAGGCTGGTTATACAGCAGTTGTTTCACACCGTTCTGGTGAAACAGAGGATGTTACAATATCTGACCTGGTTGTGGCTATGAATGCCGGACAGATTAAGACCGGTGCCCCTGCAAGGTCAGAAAGGGTTGCTAAATATAATCAATTGTTACGCATTGAAGAGGCCCTTGGTGAAGCCGCTCAGTATGCAGGTAAGGATGCTTTCTACAACTTGAAATAAAACATTGTATTAATTGATGAAGAAAGATAATATCCCTTAGGTGTTACTAACACCTAAGGGATATTTGTTCTTGTTGATGAGACAAGTCTTAGTTGTCAATTGTTTGAGGAGTGTCTATCTCTTTATTTATACTGGGTTTTGTTTCAAGTTCTGATTGTATATCCTGTTCTTCAATAGAGAGAGACGACTTGTTATTTTCTTCAGAGATTTCAGCTGAACTTTGATTTTCCAGGGAGGTTGAAGAATTATCATTAATTTGCTCTGTTTGATTGGCACTACAACCGGCTATGATCATAGTTGTTATTAATAGTACAAATAAGATTAGTTTTTGTTTGTTGTTTTTTGCTAACAAAATATTACCTCCTTTTTAATTTGAAAATGACTTTGCTACCTTAGATATATAGTCAGTAAATGGGGGTAAAATATAATAGGTTTTATTAAGGGTTAAAATACTTTAATTTGATTCTGTTAAATATTCTTCTAAGTACCCGGTTACATCTTGAATATTTGGTAATTCATCTAGATTTAAATCTAGATTGCCACTGACAATTGTATTATCTATTACTAATGAATCTAAACCTAGATTGCTGGTAAACTGTTCTAAATCATCCTGGATTTTATCTATTAATTGAATAATATATTTTTGCTTTAATTCTTCAACGTCTTCTATTTCACTGTCGTTTTCCGCAGTTAATTCTACAAGTTCTTCCTGGTATTCTATGTAGAGCTCCTCAAGCTCAGGGTGTAAGCTTAGAATTGATTCTAATGTAACCATTCCTACTTTATATTCATTTTCTTGTAAATTAGTACTTTCTTCATTATTTATCTCTGCTGCTTGAATACAATTTGCCCCCACCGCCATTAATACTAGTGCCATTAAAACAATTAATATTTTTTTTCCTTTAATCATTATCTTTCATCCTTTCAAATTTTTAATTAATTTTGCAACTATTTTACTAAAAACATAAACCTGCCCTAAATTATTTCTTATTTTAAATGTCTCACCTCCTTACATATACTAAGATATCATCCATTTTTGATGAAATTGTGATTAGGACGTGAAAAAATTATTAATAAATTAGCTGTAATAATAGAATTGACTTTCAAAATTATATTAGATAATATAATAGTTAAGATTAATTTCTATATTGGGAGGTTTTGTTCTTGAAACAGTCAATTGTTATTGTAGTATTTTTTACTTTGCTTTTTTCATTAACTGTTTTAGCAACAGAGAAAAGTTCAGAAAAAGGCGGAGATATTGATTCAATAAACATTGAAGATGATCAGGAAATTATTAATTTAAAAAAGGAGATTGAAGAAAAGAATAAGGAAGATTACTCTAAGGTAGTAAGTAGTACTATTTATTTTTTGAATGGGGAAAAGACTGATGTCAGGACCTCTGAAACTAATTTAGGGAACTTAATTGCTGATGCGATACTAGCTAATATAGAGGCTGATTTAGCATTTATTAATAGCAAGGGAATTAATGCCTCAATAGATAGGGGTTTAATAACCAAAGGTGATGTCCTTAATGTTTTGCCTTCCAAAGATAGAGTTGTGGTAAAAAAAATAAAAGGTGCGGATTTATTAAAAATAATTGAATATAGTTTATCAAAATATCCAGATGCTGAAGGTATTTTTCCCCAGGTAAGTGGGATAAAGATAATTTTCACTCAAGATAATACTAGTTTAAATAGGGTTTTAAAGGTTTGGATAAATGACTTGCCACTAGAAGAAGAAAAGTATTATTTAGTTGCTACCAATGATTTCCTGGCAGCTGGTGGTGATGGTTTTGAAACATTTAAAAAGGCTAAGACTATTCAAGAAGGAGAGAGGCTGGATCAGATTTTTATTAAATATATTAGAGAAAAAGAGATTATCAAAAGTAAGGTAACTGGACGAATTATTCCGGTCAGTACATATAAGAATTATTTTGTTTATGAAGTTAAAAAAGGAGATTCTTTATGGAAGATTGCTAGCAAGTTTAAGGTTAGTATTGATGAAATAGCTGAAGTAAATAGTATAAAAAACAAAAGATTAATTTACAGTGGGCAGAACTTATTAATCCCTAATAATTAATAGAGGGGCAGCTGTCAGTTCTAAGAGGTGGATGCAGGTGGATTTATTGCAAAGGAAAGACACTTTTTTTGTTAAGCTTTTAATTAGGTTTTTTACTATTACAATGATAGTTATCCTTATTTTCGGTTTTTCAGTTATTTATTATTTTAAGGGCTTTTATTTTTCTCAAAAGGAAGATGAAATAATAAAAAATAGTTCTGCTGTGATGGAGTATTTAGCCCAATCTTTTGTTAAAAATGATAGACAGGAGATTGTTAACTGGCTTAATATTCTTGCTAAATTAAATTCTGGTCAGGTATGGTTAATTAATAATCAGGGATATTTAATCTTTAGCTATCCCTATTTATTTTCTGAAGAAAAAAGATTTTCCAGGTATGAGACGATTTTTACTGGTAAAATAATATCCCGTCTGGTTGATGCTTCAGATTTTGAAGACCCGATGTTATTAGTTGGTCTCCCAGTAAATTATAATGAAGAGGTTGAAGCAGCTTTATTGATTTTCACACCAATTAAAGCGATTAATTCTACAATATATCAGGTTGAAAAATTAATGGTCTTAATATCTATTTTATCCATATTTTTAATATTAATTATTTCCTATGTTTGGTCTAAATCCCTAGCTACCCCCTTACAAAATATTGGTAATATAGCCTTTGAGATAAGTAAAGGTGAATTTGGCAAGACTATGACTCTGGCTAAAGAGGGGGTTAGTAGTGAAATCGATACTCTACTTGATAGTATTAATAGTATGTCTACTAAATTAAAGAGAACTATTGATAATTTAATTGAAGAAAGAAATAAATTGAAACATGTTTTAACTGGCATGGAAGAGGGTATAATTGCAGTTAATAAATTTGGTGAAATAATCTTAATTAATGAATCTGCTTGTAAATTGTTAGACTTAAATAGAAATTTGATGGGAAAAGAGTTTGCTAAGGTCATTAGGAATAAAAAAGTACTTACTGTTTTTGAAACTGCTTTAAAAAAATTTGAAGAGAATTGGCAGGAGGTATTAATAAAAAGGGGTAATAGTAAACAGTGTATACTTATTCATTGTACTCCGATCTATACTGATAACAGAGAATTTTGGGGTGGTGTAGCTCTATTTCAGGATATTAGTGAACGTTATCGTTTTGAGAAATTACAAAGGGAGTTTGTAGCTAATATATCACACGAACTAAAGGCTCCCCTTACTTCAATTCAAGGTGCGGTTGAGTTATTATTAGATGGGGTTGCTAATAATAAGATAAAGCAGAATAACTATTTAAAAATGATTTTGCTTGAAAGTAATCGACTGACAGATTTAATTAACGAAACACTTATACTGGCTGAAATAGATGCTGGTGGTTTGAAATTACATAAAGAAATAATAAATGTCAAAAACCTCTTTGAAAATATGCGAATGTTTTTTAATAATATTAAAAAAGAGGGACAGGAAATGAAATTAATAATACCTGATGAAAAGATAGGAATCTATGCTAACCAGGAAAAAATTAAACAGGTATTAATTAATTTAATTAGCAATAGTGTTAAATTTTCACCAGGGAATGGAATGATTGAACTGGGAACAAAATTGTGTGATGATAAAATAAAAATATGGGTCAAAGACCAGGGGATTGGTATTCCAGATTCAGAATTAAATAATATTTGGGAAAGATTTTATAAAATAGATAAGGCCAGAACCCCCGGTACTAATAGTAGTGGTTTAGGATTAGCAATCGTTAAACAGATTATTGAAGAACATCAGGGGCGGGTATTTGTGCAGAGTGAATTAAAGAGGGGTTCAACAATAGGATTTTTCCTTCCTATAAAATAGAAAAGAATATGAAAATATAGTTTAAAGAACATATAGGGTTATAATTTCAATATTTTATCAAAATTTTATCACAAAAGTTTGATAAAATTAAAAACGGGAGGGATTTGTTTTATGGAAAAAAACAAGGTTTTAATAATAGATGATGATCAACACATATGTCAGATACTTAAAGATTACTTTGAATTCGAAAATTTTCAAGTTGTCTTAGCTTATGATGGTAATGAAGGCTTGCAAAAAATAAAATCTAAAGATCCAGATATAATTATACTTGATTTAATGCTGCCGGAGCTGAGTGGATTGGAGATCTGTAAAAGATTAAGGCCACATAATCGTGTCCCTATAATTATCTTGAGTGCTAAAAATAAAGATATAGATAGAATAACTGGTCTGGAACTAGGGGCTGATGATTATGTTACTAAACCATTTAGTCCTAAAGAAATAGTAGTTAGAACTAAAACTGTCTTAAGGAGAATTGGGAATAAAGAAAAACAGGCAAATGTATTAACTTTCACAGATTTATATATTAATAAAAACTATAGGTTAGTGGAGGTTGCTGATAAAGAAATATCATTGACTCCCAAAGAATTTGATTTATTATGGACAATGGTTTCTTCACCTAAAACAGTTTTTAGTAGAGAAAAATTATTAAAAATGGTTTGGGGTTATGATTATTTTGGGGATATACGAACTGTTGATACCCACATAAAATCTTTAAGAAATAAATTAGGGAAAGAGCTTGCTGCTTATTTGAAAACAGTCTGGGGAGTTGGTTACAAGTTTGATGATAAAATTAGAGAGGATTAACAAAAGTATATATTTAGATAGTAAGAATACATTTGTTTATATAAATAAGCTAGCTTAATATATTCATACTATATGAACTTATAAACTCCATTTCCTATTGGGAATTTGCTTTACTAGTACAAACTGTGATATAATAAATAATGGAAATTAAATACATTAATCGGAAAGGATGTGTTTTTACATATCTTTTTTTATCTGTATAATTATTAAAGGGAGATGGAGATATGCAAGTTAAGTATTTTACTAATCTTGATCAGCTAGAAGATATTTCTGCTAAAGAGAAGGAGAAACTCAAGAAGGTAAGTGAGAGATACCCTTTTAGAGCTAATGATTATTATCTGTCATTAATAGATTGGAATGACCCTTTAGACCCGATCAAAAGAATTATTATTCCCAGTACTGGAGAATTGAATGACTGGGGTGAACTTGATCCTTCTGAGGAGAGCAAATATACAGTAATGCCCGGTCTGGAACACAAATATGATTCAACTGTTCTGCTTTTAATCAGTAATGTCTGTGGAGGTATCTGCCGTTATTGTTTTAGAAAGAGGATATTTAAACAGCCAAACCAGGAATACTTAAGGGATATTGAGGCTGCTGTAGATTATATCCGCGGCCATAAGGAGGTTACCAATGTACTCTTAACAGGTGGGGATTCGTTTATGCTGCCTACCAAAAGACTGAAGCTAATTGTCGGAAAATTAAGGGAAATTGGACATGTTAAGATTATTCGTTTTGGGACTAAAATGCCGGTCTTTAATCCTTACAGGATTCTGGAGGATAGTTCATTAATAGAGCTAATTAAAAACTATAGTACACCCCAGAAGCGTATCTATATTATAACAGATATAAATCATCCCAAAGAATTAAGCAAAGAGGCTATAAAGGGTTTGAAAATGCTGTTTAAGGCTGGTGCTATTCTTACTAATCAGACACCATTAATCAGGAACTTAAATGATGACCCTGAGGTAATGGCTGAGTTGTTCAGGAGATTGTCATTTATCGGGGTACCCCCATATTATGTTTTTCAGTGTAGGCCGTCAGTAGGCAATAAGGAGTATGCAGTACCTATAGAAAAGGGCTATGAGATATATGAACAGGCTAAATCTATGGTCTCAGGTCTGGCTAAGAGCTCTCATTTTGTCCTTTCCCATGCCAGTGGGAAGATAGAGGTCGTGGGAATGAATAGTAAGAAGATATTTTTAAAATATCACCGGGCTTTCAGGAATAAAAATAGTAGTAGATTTTTTTCCTGTAAACGCAATTCTGAGGCATACTGGTTAGAAGATTATGATGAATTGGCCTGTATTTCATAAATTATCTGCCAGATAAGATTGTCTTTTTAAATTGATTGTGTTAAAATAAATAAGAACAGCTATTAGATCAATAGTGGAGGTGAAGCAGTAGTGTTAGTACTTAAGGTAATACATTTAATTATAGCCTTAGGGGTTATTGCAGGTATATTACTGCAGTCTGGTAAGAGTGCTGGATTATCTGGTGTAATTGATGGTGGAGCAACTACTATCTTTGGTAAGAAAAAGGGTTTAGATGAAAAATTGAGTTTATTTACTACAGTTGCAGCTATTATATTTATGATAACATCATTAGCCCTGGCTATCATATAGTGCTCTACTATTGTATATTGTTTAGGTAAGCTAAACTAAACCCTCTAAGTCTCTGCTTAGGGGGTTATTTGTTACCTGGGTTAAGCTCAAATATTATGGGTTAAAGGAGAGAAAGAGATGTATAATATGTGTTTTGCCTGTGGAAAGGAGAACCCTATTTCGCTGGGACTAGAATTTAGTAAAACTGACCAGAATAAAGTAGAAGCCGATTTTATACCATTACCTGAACATCAGGGATATGAGGGGATTATCCATGGTGGTATTGTATCAACCCTTCTTGATGAGGCTATGGTTACTGCTGTCAATAGCCTGGGTGTAGAAGCAGTTACTGGTGAACTAAGGGTTAGATTTAGACAGGCTATGAAGGTAGGTAAAGAGGTACATATAACTGGAGCTGTTAAAAAAAGACGGGCTAAATTAGTTTTAACTGAAGGTGAAATAAAAGATAAGAGTGGTCAGATGGTAGCCCTGGCAGAGGCCAAGTTTATGCTTGTTGAGTAAGACGCTTGAAATAATTAAGGGGGTAGAGAGTAGATGAAACGGGAAGAGGGCTATAAACTACTTAACGAGAATATTAAACAAAGGAATTTGATTAAACATTGTCTGGCTGTGGAAGCAGTGATGGAGACACTGGCAGAATATTTTGGAGAAGATAAAGAAAAATGGGGGCTGGCTGGTTTATTACATGATATTGATTATGAAGAGACTGCTGATGAACCGGAAAAACATAGTCTAATAGGCGCTGAGTGCTTAAAGGATATGGGAGTGCCCGAGGATATAGTATATGCTGTCAAGGTACATAATGGGGTACATGGTCTAGCTAGGAAGAGTATGATGGATAAGGCCCTTTATGCTAGCGATCCCTTAACAGGTTTGATAGTTGCTAGTGCTTTAATACACCCTGATAAAAAACTGGCAGCTATTGATACTGATTTTGTTGTTAAGCGTTATGGAGAGAGATCATTTGCCCGGGGTGCAGATAGAGAGGTAATAGTTTCCTGTTCTGAAATGGGACTGGACTTAGCTGAATTTATTAGTCTGGCTCTTAAGGCAATGCAGGGGATTTCTGGGGAGTTAGGGCTATAGATGGATAGCTAATTTAAAAATGGATATAATATTGTAAAAAGAAAAAGATTGGAGATTAATTTTTATGAGTGCTAGAGAAAGACTGCTAGATTTTATGAAAAATAAGGCCTATAGGCCGATGACTAGAGCTGAGTTGTTTTCACATTTTAATATTTCTAAAGATGAACAGAGGGTTATGAAAAGGGTTCTCAGGAGTCTGGAGAAAGAGGGCTTAATTTATCAGAATAATAAAGGATGCTTTGGTTTACCTGAGAAGATGGATCTTATTGCAGGGCGTTTGCAGGGTAATCAGAAGGGTTTTGCTTTTTTAATTCCTGATGACCCGGCTAAAGAAGATGTATTTATTGGCAGTTCTAATATGAATGGGGCCATGCATAATGATAAAGTATTTGTCCGGGTCCTGCCTCATGTGAAGGGTAAAAGACAGGAGGGTGAAGTTGTTCATATTATTGAACACGCCAATACCAGAATTGTAGGTAATTTTGAGCGCAGTAAATACTTTGGTTTTGTGGTACCTGATAATAAAAGGATATTTTATGATCTTTTTATTCCCAGGGAAGAGATAAATGGAGCAAAACAGGCACAAAAAGTTGTTGCTGAAGTAACAAGATGGCCTGATAAAAAAAGGAACCCTGAGGGTAAAATAGTTGAAATTCTTGGTTTTAAAGAAGAAGCTGGGGTTGATATTGAGGCAATAATCCGTCAATTAGACCTGCCACAGGGATTTCCTGAAGGAGTCATTCAGGAGTTGGCTGATATTTCTGAAGTGATAGATACAGCAGAGCTAGAAAACAGACATGATTTAAGGGGTTTGTCGATGTTTACTATTGATGGCGCAGATGCTAAAGACCTTGATGATGCAGTTTCACTGGAGGATTTAGGTAGAGGTAGGTTTCGTCTAGGGGTTCATATTGCCGATGTATCACACTATGTCAGAGAGGGTAGTGACCTTGATAAAGAGGCCTTAAATCGCGGTACCAGTATCTATTTGGTAGATAGGGTTATCCCCATGCTGCCACCAAAACTCTCTAATGGTATCTGTAGTTTAAATCCAGGGGAAGATAGATTGACTATGTCTGTTTTTATTACCTATCAATTAGAACCCCTTAAGATAATAAATTCAGAGATTTTACCCTCTATTATCAAGACTAATTATAGGTTGACCTACAGAGAGGTTAACGATATACTCTTAAATGATGATCAAGAATTAATAGTTAAATATGATAATATTATCGGACAATTAAGGATGATGAATGAATTACGCAGTAAAATAAAAAGGGAACGTTTTAGCAGTGGAAGTGTTAATTTTGATTTCCCTGAGGCCAGAGTGATTCTTGATGAACAGGGAAAACCTACTGCCATTGAAAAAAGGAGTCATGGTACTGCGGAACAGTTAATTGAGGAATTTATGATAGCGGCTAACAGGGTTGTGGCTGAAGAAATGTCCTGGAGGGAGATTCCTTTTATTTATCGCGTACATGATAGGCCGGATAATGACCGCCTACTTGAATTCAATGAATTTATTCATAACTTTGGATATCACCTTAAGGGGGTCGATAATGAGATACACCCCCGGGCATTACAGGACCTTCTGGAAAGTGTAAGGGATAAGCCGGAGGAGAGGGTAATAAATACCATGTTGCTGCGCTCCATGAAACAGGCTGTTTATAGTCCGTATAATATTGGTCATTTTGGGCTATCAATAGAGTATTATTCCCATTTTACATCACCTATTAGGCGTTACCCTGATCTAATGATACATCGTATTATTAAAGAGTTTATTTCTAAGGGGCAGTTATCTAAAAAGAGGATTAAATCCCTGGAAGAAAGATTAAATACTGTAGCTGAGCACAGCTCACTACAGGAGAGAAGGGCTATGGAGGCTGAGAGGGATTCTGTGGAACTGAAAAAGATAGAGTTTATGAAAGATAAAATAGGCCGGGAATATGAGGGTATTATTAATGGGGTTACTAATTTTGGGCTTTTTGTTGAACTGGATAATACAGTTGAGGGGCTGGTACATGTAGAGAACCTGAAAGATGATTATTACCATTATAATGATAAACAGCACTGTCTGATTGGTGAGTCAACACGAAAGGTGTATCGTTTTGGTGATAGGGTAACTGTCAAGGTCGACAAGGTTAACCCTGATGAAAGGGAACTGGATTTTGTCTTGGCTGAAGACTAAAATAATTTCGTCTAAAAGGGGGGGATACAAATGCATAAAGATGAGATGAAGGTTGTAGCCAGAAATAGGAAGGCCAGACATGATTTTTTTATTGAAGAGACATATGAGGCTGGTATCATATTAAAAGGGACAGAGATAAAGTCAATTCGGGAGGGAAAAATAAACCTGAAAGATAGTTTTGCCCTGGTTCAGGAGGGGGAGGTTTTCCTCCATAATGTGCATATTAGTCCTTATTCACATGGTAATAGGCAGAATCACGAACCGGAAAGAATCAGGAAACTACTATTAAGGAAAAATGAAATCAGGAAATTAATAGGAATGACCACCCAGAAGGGTTATACCCTTGTTCCTTTGAGTATCTACCTGAAGAATAATCTGGCTAAAATTGAGTTAGCCCTGGCCAAGGGTAAAAATGTCCGCGATAAAAGGCGTGATATTGCTAAAAAGACTGCCGAGCGGGAGATGGAAAAGGCTTTTAAAGAACGTCAGCGTGACTGGTAAAGGCCCCTGCTTATACTGTTTGACATGTCTGTTTATCTGCGTTATAATATATCTACACTTGATTTTAGTTACTCTCTGCTTTAAACATGGGGGTGTTCCGGTTTCGCCTGTATGGGGAATGCTCCAGAAGCGGGTCGAGGACTCCTTTCACTCGTAAAACACTGGTACTTTAAATTTATCTGCAAACGATAATAACTACGCTTTAGCAGCTGCGTAAGCAGTGCTAACGCTTAATCAGCTTTTGTCTGTGAAGCTGTTTAAGTGTCATAATCAACAGACTACCTTTCATCTTAAGCCTGTACGATGATCAGGGAAATTAACAGGCCAGCAGTATAAGACCCTGTCTGTTGGGGATTATACTGTTAAAAAAAGAACAGACTACACCCGTAGAAGCTGGTGTGTGAGCCATACAGTACGTGGGTTCGAATCCCACCACCTCCACCATTCAAATTCACAATTGAAATTTAAGTATAAAAAGGCCCTAGAGAGGGCCTTTTACTGTTATAAATATAAGGTTATTTGCTGACAACTAATTTTGATTTATCCAGTGCATCCAGGAGTTGTTGTTCTGGCATATTATAGGGGTCTTCCCAACCTTGATCTGCAATTAGTTTAGCTAACTGAGCATGACCGATAAGTATTTGTTCTAAACTATCTTCACACATTGTCCTGAACTCAGGTGTAGGGGCAGTAAGAGTTGCATTAAGATAAGCATTGGCACTGGCAGTGGCAGCAGCAAGCATGTTACTGGCAATTACCTCATCTGAAAGGTCTGTTCTTTCTTTTACCTGATTTCCTAGAATGGACATTTTTATTCAGCTCCCTTTGTATTAGTAATATTGTTTTCGTTAATAAATTGTTGAATTCCCTTAATCCTGCCTTCAGCAGCCATAACAGCTGATTCTGCCTGTTTTTTTAAATTATCATCTGTAATCAGGGTCTGTGTAGTCCTGGCTACAGCCAGCCCGTCTTTTTCCATTTTTAATAGGTTAGCCAGGGTTAGTACCTCACCATCTGATAATCCCCTCATAATAAGACACCTCCATTTATGTTTTGAACTTATTTTATCTACTTTTTTATAAAAATATACATTCCATTTTTAAAGATAGAATAAATTTAATTTGAATAAATAGTATTAGCTAAAGAGGGGTATAATATAGTTAAATAATTTATATTTAAGTGTATGTAGGGGAGTATATATCCTTGAACGAAGTTAAAGTATTAGATTGAGTGAAGGGATATATACTAATACTTTCTGGCAGCCTCTTAAATAGGGTATTGGAAGGAATTGTTAAATGTCTAGCAAATTAATTATAATGACACTGTTTATTTTTTTATTATTGCTAGTTTTTTTCTTTGATCTTTGTATAGCGAAATCATTTTGTAATTGTACAGATGATAGGACAATATACTTAACTTATCCATATCTTACGGGTCATGATATCGAAGTTTTACAGGAAAGACTAAAAATAATAGGTTTTTATGATGGTATTATTAATGGTAGATATGATTTAGCAACCTATCTGGCTGTAATAAAGTTACAAAGCAAGGGTGACTTAAAAGTTAATGGTGTTGTTGATCATAAGACATGGGATCTGTTAGGGTATTATGATGATTCAATTAAAACGACTTATAAAAAGGATAAACCTGATGGAGAGTTGTTTATCAGGGTTTATTTAAACAAAAGACAACTGATCCTATATGAAGATGGTAAGGTTTATAAAGTGTATCCTGTTACTGTGGGGAAGGCAGCCGAAAAATCACCAGTAGGGGAATGGTTTATTAAGAACAAATATGAAAGAGCTGGTACTGGTGGAGTACTTGGCACAAGATGGATGGGACTTAGTGTATCCTGGGGTGTTTATGGAATTCATGGCACAAATAAACCTTGGCAGATAGGGACTGCTTCCAGTAAGGGGTGTATTAGATTACATAATCGACATATAGAGGAGCTTTTTCAATGGGTAAGAGTGGGAACAAGGGTTGAAATAATTGGCCCTAAACCGCCAAAAATTTTAAAGAATTTATTAAAAGTAGGAGAAATAGGAGAGGAAATAGTTTTATTACAGGAAAAATTAAGGCAGAAGGGATTTTACAATAACTATCTTGATGGTGTTTACGGTAGTTTAACAGAATTGGCAGTAAAAGAACTGGAGACTCAGTATGGATTTAAAGTGGATGGTATAGGAGATATTAATGTTCTAATCATCCTTGGTATTAATAGTAAATAATAGGCTTGTATAATTATCTAGATAAGTGTAAGACTATTGATTAGCTAATAATTTAAAAAAGGGGGATTTTTATGGCAGATATTCATGATGCATTTCCAGAAAATATTGAGGGACCATATTATGTTGATGAACAGTGTATTGCCTGTGGAATTTGTCCAACTGAGGCTCCAGATCATTTTAAAATGTCTGATGATGAATCACATGCCTATGTCTATAAGCAGCCGGAAAATGAAGAAGAGGAGAGTGCCTGTGATGATGCGCTTAGCTCATGTCCGGTTTCTGCAATAGGTGATGATGGTTAATAGCCACAAAATAAAATACTATATCCCCCATGTTAAAAAATGGGGGTTTTCTATAATAATGATTTAACCGCCTAATGTAATATCCTGACAGTCGTACCAGGCAAGTGCCTGATAAAGATGTTCTGGTTTGAAGTCTGGCCAGTAGTCATCTATTACGTAAAAATCAGCATAAACAGATTGAACAGGAAGGAAACCGCTTAACCTCCTCCTTCCACCCCAGCGGATTATCAGGTCTACCCTTGAAACATCATTTGATTTTAAATAATTATTTATATTTTTTTGGCTAATTTTTTTGCGTTTATAAAGGTTAACTAAATCCCACTGCCAGCCGTAATTAACCAGGAAATTAAGTTTTATACCACCCTGACCGAACTGCTGTCTTTTGGTATATTTTAATAGTTCCTGGGGAAATTTTGCTGATGAGGTATTACCAATAACCCTTAATAAGGCATCTTCTTTAGCCAGCAGTTGAACTGCTTTAACACATGCATTACTAAAGGCCTCAGTTTGTTTTCTGGGACGTTTTGTATTATCCATAGTAAATCCATAATAGCTTAATTCTTTGACACCTATTTCTTTGCAGAGATGAAATAGTTCAAGGCCTGGATTAAGCCCCTGATTATAGCCTTTTTCTTTAGACAGGCCCTTTTTTTGAGCCCAGCGTCTGTTACCATCAGGGATGATGCCTATATGTTCTGGAATTCTCACTGTTAATCACCTTCTTTTGATATATTCATATTGTTTCCGTAAAATGGGAAAATATACAATTGAATATATTGAGAGTTGTTTGATTTGGTATGTGTTATTGAAATCCTGGTAAACTCTGTGGTAGAATTTAATTAGAAAATAATATAATCTGGAGATGAGTATATGGCAGAGTTTATTAAAGAGGATTTTCTTAATCTGGAAAAATTACTGGTCTATCGTGGAATATTACAGGATAGTCTTTTTGAAGAGTTGAGGGACTTAATAATCAAGCAGTATAATAATAGTGAATCAGAACGGACTTATTATCAAATATGTTATAGATTAATTAAACTGGCAGAAGAAGAGGGATATAATGGTGACTTATGGCAGAACTATCTTAGTAAATTAATAGTTCTGGACAAGAATCCCTTTAGTTTACAGGCTGAATTAGCTGGCCAGGTGGGTAATAGCCTTTATAAGGCTGTCCAGCATGATATTGAACTAATTAAGGGATTATATCGATACACTATTTTTGATATCGGGGCAGTATCTGGTATCGGTGAAACTGATTTTATGAATAATTATTTATCTTCTACAGAAAATAAAGCAGTTATAGATCTGACTAAGAAGGTTGAGAAATTAAGAGATATTTTTATCAAAGAAAGTTCACAGCAAATTATTGTAAGATTAATTGATTATTACTCTTCTATTGGCACAGGTGAGCTAGGTTTTTATAAGGCCTTTCGCTGGGATGAAAGTAGGGAAACCCTTGCTGGTATATTGACACCTGATTCCATTAAATTTGATGAGCTTGTAGGTTATGAAAGACAAAAGAAGAGATTGATAAAAAATACTGAGGCTTTTTTGAGCGGCAGGAAGGCTAATAATGTACTATTATTTGGCGATAGTGGTACAGGAAAATCATCTTCGATTAAAGCCCTGCTGAACGAGTATGCCTATCGTGGACTGCGTCTAATAGAAATTACCCGGGAACAGGGGAAATATCTCCCCCAGATACTGGAGTTATTAAAAAATCGGGGATTATATTTTATTATTTTTATGGACGATTTATCTTTTGAAGATTTTGAAACAGACTATAAATACTTAAAGGCGGTAATGGAAGGTGGGATTGAAGTAAAACCAGCTAATGTGCTTTTCTATGCCACATCAAACAGGAGGCATATTGTCAAGGAGAAATGGGCTGACAGGCAGGAGGACGGTGAAATACATATTTCAGATGCTGTACAGGAAAAACTATCACTGGCAGAACGCTTTGGGATGACTATAAGCTATCAAGCACCAGATAAAAAACAATTCCTGGATATAGTTAAGAACCTGGCTGTAAAACAGAATATTTCTATGGAAGATGATGAGATGAAGGAAAAGGCTTTACAGTGGGAAAAGAGATATAACGGGTTTTCTGGTAGGACAGCACAGCAATTTATAAATTATCTTGATAGTATGAATTGATGATTAATGTTATTAATAGAGATTTATTTTATGGTTAAAATAAAGGTATCAAAATAAATAGGGGCTTATCATGGCAGAAAAAACTATGATTATTCATATTGAAGGTATGAGCTGTGACCATTGTGTATCCAGAGTGCAAAAAGCATTGGAGGGAAATCCATTATATGCTAGCATATTAAAATCTGAGGAACCAAATACTAGTAGTACAATAAGAAAAAGGGGGTGAGATTGTGGCAGGTGTAGGACAAAAAAATAATACCCTGGTAAATCCATTGGCTTCACAGGCAATGGAAAAATTCAAGTATGAGGTAGCAAATGAGCTTGGTATTCAGATACCTCAGAGTGGGTACTATGGTGAAATGACAACCCGTGATACTGGTGCTCTTGGTGGTCATATGGTTAGAAAAATGATTGAAGCCTATGAAAATAGTCTGGCAGGTCAATAATCACTTATTTGTTTAAATAGCAATTATATCTATAATGTCATATATTCTAAAAGCCGGGGATTTCCCCGGCTTTTAAATTAATTGAATATAACAAAGGGGGAACCTATGTTTTTTAAAAACGATAATAGCTATATACCTGGTGATGATGAATTAGAAGAGGAAAGCGGACATACAATTGATGTTAGGAAAGAGCGAAATCTTAGATCAGGTCGGGTAGATTTTTCTTCTGTAGAGGATGAATATACTACCACTAATTTTAAAGCTGATTTAGCCCAGCAGGCAGGACGTTTTAGTGATCAGGTTTTAATGGATTCTCCGGCAGCTGAAGCAGGCACTACTGGTAAGGGAAACTTAAAGGATATTATTAAGGCCTCAGATAAAAAACTATCCAAAAAGTTAAATAATTAAATTTATTTTACAGATTCAAAAGACCGCAGTTACTGCGGTCTTTGAGCCTCTTACTATACTAGTTATGTTTAGAAATTGCCACCTAATAACAGTAAAATTAAGATTAAAAAGATAATAAATGCACAGTTATTATCACAGAGATCACTGTAGTTACCCATTTATTCCCCCCCTTTTTTTGATTTAATACAGTATATGTATAGCAAGAAAAAGTGTGAATTATTGTAACAAACTAACTAATATTACGTACTATATTAAAAAAGGTTATTATAAGGGGGTGTATTTTTTGACAGAGGATAATGCACAGGATATTAGTAGAGAAGGTGGAGGTTTAGATAATTTAGCAGGAATAGAGGGAGATAGTTTCGAATTTCTCTTGTTTTTAGTTCTGATTTTACTGATCATGGGAAATTCGAATACATTTAACAGCTATTTTGAGGTTTTAGACGGCCATGTTAAAGAAGTAAATAATATTTTAAACCTTTTTTCATCAACAGCCAATGGTTTAAAGGGTGCTTTCACAGCTTCCCAACAATTTAATTAAGATAATAATATATAAGAAACATTGTATAATTAAATGCACGGGGTAATAAAAAAATAGACACATATCTGTATCTTCGATATAATGTTAAGCACCACACAAAACATTAGGAGGATACAGAATATGCGTCAAACTCATTATAACATACAAAGAAAAAAAGGAAAACACTTAACTCTAGAAGATAGAAAAATCATAGCTCATTTATATAATAAGCAAGGAAAAAATTATACTGAGATAGCCCGAGAGATGAACTGCCATAGAACCACTATTAGTAGAGATATTAAAAAAGGAATTACAATCCTAAAGGACTACATGTGGAGAGATAAGGGAGAATATATTCCTGAGATAGCTCAGGGTGTATATGATACTAATGCATCAGCAAAAGGGCCTAAACTTAAAATAGGAAAAAACTTTGATTTAGCAAGTTTTATAGAAGAAAAAATTAAAGAGAAATATTCACCAGAAGTAATAGCATTAATGATTGATGAAAGTGATAAATTTGATATATCAATTCATTGGAAAACAATTTATAATTATATAGATCAAGGGATATTACAGATTGAAAGAAATAACTTAATCTATGGTGAATATAGAAAGAAAAAAAGGAAGCCGAAAGAGAGTCAAAGAACAAAAAATCATAAACAAAACAGGACAATAAGAGACCGACCAAATGAAGCAGATAAGCGGCAAGAGGTTGGACATTGGGAGATGGATTTAGTTGAAGGGAGAAAGGGCAAGAATGAACCATATTTACTTGTATTGAGTGAAAGAACAAGTCGTAAAGAGATAATAGAATTAATTCCAAATAAAACCCAGGAATCAGTGATAAAAGGCCTAGATAGAATTGAGCGACGCCATGGAGTAGTTAAATTTAGAAAGATATTTAAAACAATTACAACAGACAATGGGTCTGAATTTAAAGATTATGAGGGTATTGAAGAGTCTTTCACCGGGAGTAGTATTCCTAGGACAAAACAGTATTATTGTGATGCATACTGCAGCTGGCAAAGAGGAACAAATGAGAACATAAATAAGATGATCCGTAGGTTTCTACCCAAAGGAATTAGCTTCAAAGGATTAACCAGAAATAAAGTTAAAAGAATACAAGAATTTATAAATACCTACCCGAGAAAAATCTTTGAGTTCAAAACGTCTAGAGAAATATTTAAGGAAAAGACATTTAATGTTGCTTAACATATATTAACAAATATTGAAGATGAAAATATTTTAAGAAACCGTGCATTTTAACTTGCAATTAATAATAATAATATATAAGTAACCACAGCTAGACAGCTGTGGTTATATTTATAATAGAAAAACCGCAGTTCCGACTGCGGTTTTATAGCCCTAATAGCTAAGATGTATTTTTTGACCAGTTTTTTGCTGGAGATTTAACCTCTATTATACATTACAGCTGCTGGTTCCTCCAAGTAGCAATAGGATAAGAATTAAAAAGACAATAAATGCACAATTATCACCACATACGTTAGCATAGTCACCCATAAGTTTATTTCCCCTCCTTTAAGTAGGATTTATATACTATATGTCTAACAGTTCTTATTTGTGAAAATAGAATTGGCTTAAAAATATTATAAACAGGATTTATGACCCTGTTTATAATTTATTAACAATTACCCTCATTTTCTTCATAATCATAGAGCAGGTCAAGTACTTCCCCAAAGCGTTGGAAATGTACAACCTCTCTTTGTCGTAAGAATGATAAAGTATCAATTATTGCTGGATCATCTGTTAAATCAAGAAGATATTCATAGACTGCCCGTGCCTTTTGTTCGGCAGCCAGGTCTTCTGTAATTGATGCAATAGGGTCTTCATGGGAAGCGAAATATGCAGATGTAAAGGGATTACCAAAGGCATCTGCTGGGAAGTTTGCTCTGCCCCATTGGGCATAATGGGGTGCAAATCTGGTTTCTTCCAAGACATCAGCTGGAACCCCTTCAACCAGTTTATAGACAATAGTTCCTACAATTTCAAAATGAGCTAATTCTTCAGTACCGATACTGTTCAGGGTTGCCTTTCCTTCCGGAATAGGCATGGTATACATCTGTGATAAATATCTTAGTGAAGCTGCTAATTCACCATCAGGGCCACCAAATTGAGTTACTATCAGGCTGGCCAGATCCGGGTCTTTCCTTCTTACATTGGCTGGGTATTCTAAAAATTTCTTGTATTCCCACATAATCAAATTCCTCCTTTCTGGGTTATTAATATTCTATTTGCCAGGGCCATGGTTCATCAATCCACTGCCATGGATAATCTGTCGGATAAAAAGCGTAAAGTTGTCTGTAATTTTCCTGGTATTCCTCTACAAGGTCTTTGTATTTGCGTGCAAATTCATTATGCAGTTGTAATACTTTTCTATCTTCTGGATGGGTATTAAGATATAGAACGGTTTCTATGATAGCAAAATTAAGCTCCTGTATTTCCCGTAGAAAATCAAGGTTAATATTACGCTGTTGTCTATCCATTTTCTCACCTCCATTTAAATTTAGTAGTATCCTCTATAACCTGGTCTATAAGGCATCCATAATTCAGGGAATAATGTCCCTCTCATTAAGGCTTGTTCAGGACGGTAGTGTTCAGAATAATGTTGGAAAGGGACATAGGCATGGGCAAGCCTCATTCTTCTCATATCAAGACCTGGGATATATTGTTTGTCAGCATCCATGATAATTCCTCCTTTACAGCTTATTACTATAGTATATTAATTGCTAATTTTTGTGTGAAAATTAAATTCAGAATGATGTTGATTAAGTCTGAATACCTATTAGATTGATTACTAGTAAATAAATCCTCTTTATTAACAGGCTTTACAATGGTAAAGTAATAAAGTATAATACTAATATAAGTTATTAGGAGGGGATTTTATTGAATAAAAAGGTAATTGCTATTCTTATTGTTCTGGTAATTATAGTGGCTGGTTTTTTTATTGTACAGAATAAAGGGGATAAATCATTAGCTACTGTTAAGGAAAAGGGTAAATTTGTTGTTGGTCTGGATGACAACTTTCCACCAATGGGTTTTCGTGATGAAGGGGGTAATATTGTTGGTTTTGATATTGACCTGGCCAAAGAGCTTGCTGAAAGAATGGGGGTTCAGGTTGAGTTCAAACCGGTTGAATGGGATGGTGTATTATTTAGTTTAAAAAATGGTACAATAGATGTAATCTGGAACGCCTTAACTATCACTGAAGAGAGGGCTGAGCAGATTGCGTTTTCCAAACCATATCTAGATAATAGACAGATAATTGTAGTACAGGAGGATTCGACTATTAATAATAAGGATGACCTGGTAGGTAAAATCATAGGTATCCAGCTGGGAAGTAGTAGTGAAAATGCCCTTAATAATGAACAGGAGGTAGTAAATAAACTTGAGGAAATTAGGAGGTTTTCAAATAATACTGAGGCTTTAATGGATCTTCAAACCGGAAGGATAGATGCTGTAGTTGTTGATGAAATACTCGGCAGGTATTATATTAGTAAAAAACCTGATGTTTACAGGGTTTTAGAAGACGATTTTGGTCATGAATTATATGGAGTAGGTATTAGACAGGAAGATATCAAGTTTAAAGAGGAAATTGATGTTATTCTGGATGAAATGAAAGAAGATGGTACTGCAGCAGAGATTTCTAATAAATGGTTTGGGGAAGATATCTTGAAGAAATAGGGGGATTAATTCCAGGTGGATTATTATTTAAATGTATTAGAATTTATACTTAAAGGCAGTATTGTAACACTAAAGCTCTATATAATTACAGCTATTTTTTCTCCAATAGTTGGTATCCTGGCCGCCATGGGAAAGATAAGTGAATATAAATATATTAAAAAAGTACTTGCTTTATATACCTGGGTTTTTCGGGGTACGCCTTTGTTATTACAATTGTTTTTTGCATATTATGGACTACCAGCCCTGGGGATATCCTTACAGCCATTTACTGCTGCTGCCCTTACATTTATTTTGAATTATGGTGCTTACTTGACCGAAATTTTCAGGGCTGGTATTGAATCTATTGGTAAGGGACAGTATGAAGCTGCCAGGGTCTTAGGTTTAAATTATTATCAGACTATGTTTCGTATAATAATACCACAGACTATTAAGAGGATACTGCCTCCAACTAGTAATGAAGCTATTAATTTAATAAAAGATAGTGCCCTTGTTGCTGCTATTGGATTGGGTGACACTCTGCGCTCTGCTAAACAGATTGTAACCAGGGATTTTACTATTTCACCTTTTGTTATTGCAGCTATTTTGTATTTAATTTTTAGTTCTGGTGTTGTTAATGTGTTTACTAGACTTGAAAAAAAATATTCCAGATATGAGTAGTGATAGATCATGAAGATGATAGAGCTTAACAATATAAAAAAGAATTTTGGGGAGTTAAGGGTCTTAAAGGGAGTAGACCTAACTGTTCATCAAGGTGAAGTGGTTTCTATTATTGGTCCTTCTGGTTCAGGAAAAAGCACCTTGCTGCGTTGTTTAATAGGACTGGAAAAACTAGATGCTGGCGAAATTTTTGTTGAGGGTAATAGGGTTAACACTTTTCAGGATGGACCGCAAAAAATGGGGATGGTTTTTCAGGGTTTTAATCTCTTTCCCCATAAGACAGCACTTGGTAATGTAATAGAGGCCCCACTGGTAGTTAATAAATTGGAAAAAAGCAAAGCGATTGACCTGGGTGAACAAATGCTGGATAGGGTTGGACTGCTGGATAAGCGGGATGTCTATCCAGCTATGTTATCAGGTGGTCAACAACAAAGAGTGGCCATTGCTAGGGCCCTTGCTATGCAGCCGGATATAATGTTATTTGATGAGCCGACATCCTCTCTGGATCCGGAACTGGTCGGTGAGGTTCTGGCTGTCATTAAAAAGCTGGCAAGTGATAAAATAACAATGCTGGTGGTTACCCATGAGATGGGTTTTGCCAGGGGTGTTTCAGATAGGGTTATTTTTATGGATGAAGGGAAGATAATTGCTGATGCTGCTCCTGATAAGATATTTAATCTACCTGAACATGAACGGATTGAGGCTTTTTTGGAAAAAATATTATAATACCAGAGATATAGAGGACCGGTATTTTATAGCTGGTTCTCTATATTAATTATTTGGGTTACAATTTATTTGTTTATCTGAAATATACCAAGGAGAGTAATTATTTTAATTAGTAAAATATATATTTATATTAGGCGGTAAGATCAAAGTAATAAATGATGTAATCAAAAGGATGGTTCTTGTGGATTATTTGTGGTATGTGACATTAATAGGTTTATTTACAGGGGTATTTGGTACCTTTGGAGGTAGTATCCTTGTTTTTCTTGTAAAAGAGATGAAGGAAAATCTTTTAACCTTTGTACTGGGTATATCCGGGGGTATTATGACAGTGGTTGTTTTTTTAGATTTAATTCCCGAAGCATTAGAACTTGCCTCTGTTTTTAGCACCCTGGCAGGTATGTTACTGGGGGCAATTTTGATTGCTGGCCTTGATATTTTTTTTCCCCATCAACATTTTATGAATAAAAAATATAATATTAATTTAAAGGCTGGTATCCTTCTGGCAGTAGGTATTGCCATACATAATATACCAGAGGGTCTGGCCATTGGAGCAGGCTATAGTGCAGACAGCTCCCTTGGGTTAGGACTGGCGGTTATAATTGGTGTGCAGAATTTTCCTGAAGGAATGGCTATGGCTACCAGTTTAAGCCTGGCGGGTGTCAGGAATCTATATATTGTTCTGGCCACAATTGTATCGGGTATTCCTATGGGATTAGGGGCTTTTATTGGAGCATATTTTGGCAAGATCTCTGATTTTTTTCTATCTTTCTCTCTGGGTTTTGCAGCTGGTGCTATGTTATTTATCACCTTTGATGAATTAATACCATCGGCCCATGAAAAAAATGAAGGGTATATGGCTATAAGTGGGATACTGATTGGGGTATTTCTTGGGATATATTTGTCTATCAGGGTATAATTTTTGATAGTTATTGACATATGCCCAAAATAAGTGTATAATATAATTGTATTAAATAACTAAGCAGAAAGGAGATGATTTACATGCCTGCAGGAGATGGAACTGGACCTCAAGGATATGGACCTTTAACAGGAAGGGGAATGGGCAATTGTGTTGGCAGCTGGTGCCCGGTACCCAGGCGGGGATTTGGTGTTGGACGTGGACGTGGTTATGGAGCTGGCTATGGACCAGGGTATGGCCGAAGGTATCATTACCCAGCATATGATGAACAAAGTAAAGTACTCCGTCAGGAAGAGTACCAAATATTAAAGGCTATGGCTGAGGATTTAACAGCTGAACTGGAAGCGATTAATAAGCGCTTGAATATCCTGGAAGGAAAAAGCAGTGACAATACTGGTGATGAATAATCTATAAACACCCGGCAGGTAAGTAGCCGGGTGTTTTATTAGTTTCTTGTTAGTAAACCAGGAAACTGTGATTTAGAAATTGTGGATAACTTTGAAGACCGACCAATATATTTATCTGATACTACTTTGTTTATCAGACAAATTTAGTTCTTTGAGTTGATTGACAGGGGTTATTTTTTTACTATATACTAATATTATCTATATATTTCTTATTATGGGGTATTGTGAAGGTAATCTTATTATTTTAGCGAATATATAGTATAGTGAGTAATTTGAGAGGAGGGTTTGTGATGCGGATAGATAAAAATTTACTTTCTCCATTAAAAAATCGTGATGAGAATAAGCGTGTTAATAAAAAGAGCCCGGGTGGAGCTGAGAAAAGCGATTTTAAGGAAAAATTGACCGAGATAAATGAACAGGAGATTAAAGAGAGGCTTGACAAACTCCTTGGTATTATAGATGAGCAGGGGAAGAAACTAAAGAAATCACTTGATAAGAAAGACCTGGCAGAATATAAAAAACGGGTTAAAGTCTTTCTTAAGATAATACAAAAGGAGTTTGCTCAGGCTAAACAGTCTTATAGTTGGGACGGCAGGGGTAATATGAAGACCTATACAATAATTGAAAAGATAGATAAAAATCTGGAAACCCTCCATAATCTCTTTATTGAGGAACAGGCAGATGCCCTGGAGGTTTTGCGGCAGGTTGATGAAATCAGAGGGCTCTTGCTCGATCTCTATATTTAATTATTAGTGTTTTTTATGATTAGTAATTCTGTTATTATTAAGGGGCTTCTATTTGTTTTTTCGTAAAAGTATTTACCTAGGATACTATTAATTCTATTTTTTAGTAGTGAGGGATCACTGCTTTTATTTTTATCTGATCTTAGGGTCTGCAGGGCTTTAACTACTATTTCTTCGGCATCATTAAGGACAGCCTGCAATTCATTTTTATAGATAAATCCCCTGGAGATTAAAAGGGGTCTGCTGTATAAATTGAGTTTTTGATCAACAGCTAGGATAATATTTATAAAACCATTTTCAGATAATTTCCTTCGTTCAGTGAGAACAAGCTCATCTGTTTTACTAATTTGATAACCCTCAATATATAATTCACCAACAGCTACTTTTCCGGTGACTGCTGCCTTATCGGGGCTTATCTCTACCCTGTCACCGTTGAGGGCAATGATGATATTTCCTACTGGTATGCCCACCTGTCTTGCCAGTTGGGCATGGTGATATAAATGTCGAAATTCACCGTGAACTGGAATTAAGTACTTTGGTTTGGTCAGGTTAATCATTAATTTGATCTCTTCCTGACAGGCATGGCCGGAAGCGTGTAGGTCAATCATCCCATTGTAGATTACCTTGGCCCCCTTACTGTATAACATATTGATAGTTTCACCAATTGCCTTTTCATTACCGGGTATTGGGCTGGATGATAGGTATACAGTATCACCAGGTATAATAGAAATCTCCCTGTGTTCATTACGGGCTAATCTACTTAAGGCTGCTCTATATTCCCCCTGACTACCTGTCATAAGCAAAACTATTTCTTCAGGTTTCATTTTGTTGGCCTCATTAATACTTATAATCATACCCTCAGGGATATCTAAGTAAGCAAGTTTACTGGCTATTTCTATTGTATTGGCCATACTCCTACCACTAATAGCTATTTTTCTGTTGTTTTTTTTAGCTGCCTTTAATATCTGCTGGATCCGGTCGATATTACTGGAAAAGGTGGCTATTATTATTCTGGACTCTACCAGACTAAAGCTTTCTTCCAGACTACGGGCTACTACCCGTTCAGAGAGGGTATGGCCTTCATGTTCTGCATTTGTACTGTCTCCTAAAAGGGCCAGTACTCCCTGTCGGCCCCAGCTAGCCAGTTTATCATAATCTGTCTGGGGATTATTAATTGGTGTTTGATCAAATTTATAATCACCTGTATAAATGATTAATCCTGCTGGAGTATGAATCCCCATGGCTGCACTTGCTGGTATGCTATGATTAACATGACAAAACTCAATCTTAAAAGAACCCAGTTCCAGGTCTTTATTAATTATATTGGAACCGATAGTATTGAGATTGGCTTTGTCAATTAAACCATTATTTTCCAGGCGGTCTTTTATTAGACCTATTGTTAAATCTGTGCCATATAAAGGGGGATTTATTTTTTCTAATAAGTAGGGTATGGCGCCAATATGGTCTTCATGTCCGTGGGAAAAAATAATACCACGCAGTTTCTTTTGGTTTTTCTCCAGATATGATATATCAGGAATAATCAGGTCAACACCATATTTTTCATCATCTGGAAATAGGGTACCGGTATCCAATACTATCATGTCCTCTTCATTTTCAACTACAATCATATTTTTGCCGACTTCACCACGTCCACCGAGTGATATTACTGAGATTTTTTTGTTATCTGTCATTTTAATCCTCCAGACCAGGTTTTAGTAAGAGTATATTTTATTATATTCAATTATTAGCTGATTAATTATAAAATAAAGCAGGAAATATTAAAGATTCAAAGAAATATTATATTATATTGTTGAATGATGGGGGATGACAAATAATGCCTAAAAATATAGCCCTTTTAACGGCTTTTTTATTGATAGCAATTTTAATTTCTGCTGCTGGCACATTACAGGCAGGGGATATGCATATTTATATAAATGGACAGGATTACTTCGATAAATTTGATACTGAATTGATAGATGGTTGTTTGATGGTAAAAGCCCGTTCACTGGCAGATATTCTGGGGGCCGAAATTAATTGGTTTAAGGCGATTAAGACAATTCATTTAAAAAAAGATGATACTAAACTTAAAATGATGGCTGATAATCCATACATACAGGTTAATGATAAAACATATAAAACAGAGCATCAACCGACAATGCTTAAGGGAAGCAGTTATCTTCCTCTTAAAGAGGTGATTGAACATTTGGGTTACCTCTATCAGGAGAACGGTAAAGATATCTATATTAATAAACCGAGTTCTTATGTGAAGGGGATCAGCTGGCAGAAGTCTGGTCAGCAGTTATTACTGGAGTTGGATAAAATAAGCCCCTATAGAATCAATAAGACAGATGACCCCAAAAAAATTGTTCTTGAGTTAGACCAGACAGCCCTGTCACCAGACTTTAAAGATGATCTTTCAAATAAAAATTTCTATTTAAAGATAGAAAAGGTTGCTAACAGGGCCCGTTTAAGGTTATCGATTATCAGCAAATACCCTATTCCTTTTCAGAGAGACATGGGAATAGACGAAGATGGTAATAACCTATTGATTAATTTTTTGCCTTCTATTACTGCTATAGACTGGAAAAACAATAGATTAAAGATTACTGCCAATGGCGATATACGCAGACCAGAGATTCTTCTACTGCAAAATCCAAAGAGGATGGTTCTGGATATACCAGGTTTAATGCTTAATAATTTTGACCTTAATATAGAGAAAAATGACTGGATTGAAGATGTCAGGGTAAGTCAGTTTAAGTATGACCCTGTTACTTTGCGGGTGGTGCTTGATTTAGTAGAGGATAAACAGATGGAGTTAGTTCAGGATAATAGCTCTAATACCTTGATTTTAAAACCAGCTGACCTTTCTGAAGTAAGGGAACTTAAATTTGAAAACAGTATACTTAGTTTTATAACAGACCAATCTACTAATCCTGACTTATTTTTTCTTGAGGAACCGGATAGACTAGTAATTAACCTTATAAATACAGTTAGAGGAGATAATTTTCCTGACAAGATAGATGTAAAGGGGGAACTTATTACTGCTGTTAGGACAGCTAAATTTAATGAGGAGACAGTAAGGATAGTTGCAGATATGACAAGGGAGTCTGCCTATAAATTGGAACAAAAGCAGTTATCAAACGGTAAATTTAAACATATAATTAAGTTTGAGAACGGCTTTAATAAACTTGTTTTAACAGATTCAACTACTAAGACTGATATTTCTTTTGATTTTCTTAGACAGGCAAACTATGAGGTTAAAAGACTTTCTTATCCTGACCGGCTTGTAGTGGATATTCAGGGGATAGGGGGGATTTCTCAGGAAGAGCTGCCAGAGCCACTGGGTTTAATTGAAGGTATCAGGATAGGTCAACTTAGTTCTGAGCCCCAGGTAAGCAGGGTAACTTTTGATTTAACTGATTATCACGGGCATAAGGTAATATCAATGAGCCCTGATAGTAGTATTAATATTACTCTGATAAAGGGGGCTGCGGAACCTGTTACTGGAAAAAATGTTATTGTGATCGATGCTGGTCATGGTGGTTTTGACCCTGGTGCTATAGGTCCTTCAGGACTTAAGGAGAAAGATGTTACCCTTTCTATTGCTCTTAAAGTACAGGGCCTTTTGGAATCTGAAGGTTATGATATTGTGCTGACCAGAGAGCAGGATAATTTTATTTCATTAAAAGAAAGGGTAGATATAGCTAATGAAATAAAGGCCCGATTATTTGTCAGTATTCATGCTAATGCCTCTAATTCAAGATATGCAGATGGAACAGAGACATATATTGCACCAGATAAGCCTGCTGAAAATAAGCTGTTGGCTAGGGTGCTGCAGAGGGAATTATCTAATTCCTTAAAACGAAAGAATAGAGGTATCCTGAAGGATAATTTCTATGTAATAAAATATACTGAGATGCCTTCAGCACTTGTAGAAGTAGCGTTTATTTCTAATCCACATGAAGAGTCATTATTATCCAGTGATTTTTTCCTGGAAAAAGCTGCCAGGGCAATAAGTAAAGGGATTAAATCTTATCTTGACAATGTTAGACAGGGAGATGAAGGGGTAGATGAGTAGGAGAAGTCTATTAATTTATTTGCTTATTCTTATTATAGGATTTATTATAGTTTACAATATGATAGGGGAGCAGGATTTCAGCGGTGATGACAGTAGAGAAGTTATTGTCTATTATGCTACCCGGGATGCAATGTACCTTGACCAGGAAAGAAGAACAGTCAAGCAGGATGGACTTTACAGGAATACAGTTGAGGAACTACTTAAAGGCCCTGAAACCAGCTCTTTAAGTCCAACTATACCAGAGGGTGTAGAACTATTAAAATTAAACCTTAGGGATAATATAATATATCTTGATTTTAATAATGCTCTTCTTGATAATCACTGGGGGGGGAGTACAGGGGAATCCCTAACCGTTTATTCGATTGTTAATACAATGGTTCAGTTTGAAGAAATTGATGCTGTTCAAATATTAATTGAGGGAGAAAAGATAGAGACTTTGGCCGGGCATATGTATCTGCTGGAACCATTAGAGAAGAATGAAAGTATTGTAAAAAAATAGGATAAGTTATTTTCTAATTACAGCCTGGGTGTAGTATTCTGGGCTTTTTTAGTGAAGAGGGAGGGGTTGAAAAGGCCCTGGTTGGAATAAAAAACTGGCAGAATGCGAAATATAAACTTGCCAGTAGTAGTGCTGCCGGGGGGATTAAAGTTAATTGATCTGGTGCCTGAACAACTGTTGAATTGCTTTGGATATTATGAAGAAGTATTTGAAAAGGGTATAGCTTAAAATAAGTTGTTTACTTAGGGGTTTTTTAGATATAATGATAATTATAGAGGGTTTCAATAATATTAGTCTGAAAGGCGGATGGATAAGATGGATAATAAACGAAATGATGGTAGGTCAAATGATCAGCTGAGGGCACTGTCAATTACAAGGAATTTCACTAAATATGCTGAAGGTTCAGTACTTATCAAAACAGGTGCTACCCAGGTTATCTGTAATGTTTCCATAGAAAATAGTGTTCCTTACTTTTTAAGGGGGCAGAATAAAGGCTGGCTAACAGCTGAGTATTCGCTGCTACCCAGGTCTACTCACAATAGAACTGTCAGGGAGGCTGCCCGGGGCAAGATAAGCGGACGTACCAAAGAGATTCAGAGGTTGATAGGGCGTTCCCTCCGCTCAATAATTGACCTTGATAAAATGGGGGAAAGGACTATCTGGATTGACTGTGATGTTATTCAGGCTGATGGTGGAACTAGAACAGCTTCAATTACCGGGGCTTATGTAGCTTTAGTAGATGCTGTCAACTACCTTATTGATAAGGGGGAATTAGAAGAATCACCACTTAATTCCTATCTGGCGGCAACAAGTGTGGGTATAGTAGATGGTGAATTGCTATTGGACCTCTGTTATGAAGAAGATTCACAGGCCCAGGTTGATATGAATGTGGTTATGACAGGAGAAGGAAAGATAATAGAGATACAGGGGACAGCAGAGCAAAACCCTTTTACGCGTTCAGAGATGACTGTATTGATGGATCTGGCAGAAAAGGGAATTAAAGAACTAGTACTGGCTCAGCGGGAGAGTCTGGAGGAAAAATGAGCAGGAAGCTATTAATTGCCAGTGGTAATAGAAATAAAATATATGAAATCAATAAATTGCTGGCTGGATTAGGGCTGGAAATAGTCGATATGGGGGAATATCCTGACCTTCCTGAAGTTGAAGAAGATGGTAAAACTTTTAAAGATAATGCCCTGAAAAAGGCCAGAGAACGCTCAATACAGACCGGGTCTTTAACAATGGCTGATGATTCCGGTATAGAAGTTGATTATCTAAAAGGGAAACCAGGTGTTTATTCGGCACGTTATGCTGGTTTGACAGCAACTGATGATGAGAATAACAGAAAATTGCTTGAAGAATTAAAAGGTGTTCGATTTGAAGAGAGAACAGCACGTTACCGGGCAGTCATTGCCCTGGTTGACCCCCTGAGTGGTAAAGAATATACAGTAGAGGGCAGCTGTGAAGGGATAATTACTGAACACCCCAGGGGGAATAATGGTTTTGGTTATGATCCCTATTTCTGGCTCCCTGTTTATAATAAAACTATGGCTGAACTCCCTTTAGAGGAGAAAAATAAGATCAGCCATCGGGCAGAGGCCTTAAATGGCATAAAGGAAATATTGGAGAATAAATATTCAAATATCCTGGAAAAAAAATAGTGAAGTTATAATTTTACTGATAAAATGTAGTATGGTATAATTATTTTAAAGATAAGAGGGGGGACAAAGATTATGACAGATAAGGATTTCAATAAAAAGATGGATGAACTTCTAAGTGGTGTATATAGAATTGAAGAAAATCAAAAGATACAATTTCAGAAATATGATAATGACATTCAGAATATCAATAATGATATCCAGAATATTTTTAATGAACTTCAAAAATGTCATAAGCGTTTTGATATAATAGAAAATAAACTATATAGTTTAGAAAGCAAAATAGATACAGTAAGAAAGGTTTCTGCGGAAAATTCAATAGATATATCTAATCTAAAGGATAGAGTTAGTTAACCTGCCGACCGGATTCTTTCCGTTTTTGTTTTGCCAGATTAACCCCTTTTATTATTTTTTGGTATTATTAGATAAAATTTATGTTGTAGCTGTATTTTTAAAAATAATCAAGAATTTCTTATTGATTTTGCTAAAAAGTATTTGACTATTAGCTTCTTTTCATGTATACTATTAAATGTTGTAAGTGGTGATAAGCGCCTGTAGCTCAGCTGGATAGAGCAACGGACTTCTAATCCGTAGGCCAGAGGTTCGAATCCTCTCAGGCGCGCCATTTATTTATAAAAGTTGTTATATAGTATTGACAAGTAAGAATAGATTAGTTATAATTATTAAAGTCTCCAGTAGGGAACCATGTATATGGTGGGTGTAGCTCAGTTGGCTAGAGCGCAGGATTGTGGCTCCTGAGGCCGTGGGTTCAAGCCCCATCACCCACCCCATTAAAATCTGATAATAAGCTATGACACCGTAGACCATTAGCTCAATCGGCTAGAGCACCTGACTCTTAATCAGGGGGTTCAGGGTTCGAGTCCCTGATGGTCTACCATTTTTATATGTTGATAAGGTTATTGCCTGTAATTGTTTATATGATGTTTGATTTAAAAGAATACATTGAAGGAAAAAACCTGCTAAAGAAACAGCAGGTTTTCTTGATCTAGAAGTAATAATCACATCAGTCTGGCGATAGGACTATTTTTATCAATTAGAGGTTCTAGTTTACTGTAAGGTATATTAAATTCCAAAGTGCCGTAGTAGCCGGGAGTTAACTCATATTCCTGATATACTATAACCAGTGTATCTTTCTTGAGATAAAAAACCTCATCACCAGTTATGCCGGGGAATTCATTAATTAGTGGAATACCTCTCTCTATTATTTCTTGCTCAATTATATTGTCTAGATAAGTCTTATAATTACTTCCCTCTTTAAAAAGGTCTCTCAACTTGTATTTTTTACCTGTAATTAAATTAACTGTTAAGGCCTGAACAACGGTTATACCACTGGCCATCATCTCTGGATAATAGTAGTTTTCAAAGCGGAGACTCAATATATCATTGTAATTAACAGTTGTTTCATATTTGCTGGCAGCTGTGATTATGTTCATATCTTGATACCTACCAGTAGGTAATGTTTTATCAACAGTTCTTTTGATTAATCTATTTATTCTGTTTTCTAGTGGTTGATTGCTGACTCTTGCTAACTGGGGATAAGTGGCAGCTGCCTGTTTTAATATAGCCGTTTTATAGTTTTGCAAAACAACACCACCTTTTTAAATTATATCTTATACTATTCTCAACTAATATTTTTGTTTAATTATTTTTGATTAAGGAAAACAAAATAAAAGTGATATAAAAAAGTTTAACTGGACAAAAATACAAATAAAATTATACAGGTATTTATGTTATGTTTATGTTATTTTAATATTATTCACCTTGACTTACAGCTTTTTCTATAGTAAAATTATTAATATATAACATGTAGTTTACATAAAAAAATAGTATAAGGGGTTTGTTATTATGAATTCTAAAGCTAACTTAAATGTAATAGACTGTAAGCGGAAACCAATTATTACTTTTAAAGATGTTAATAAATGGTTTGGGAGTCTACATGTATTAAAAGGGATTTCAACTGATGTCTACCCTGGGGAAGTGGTTGTAATTATTGGGCCTAGTGGGTCGGGCAAAAGTACTATGTTAAGATGTATAAATAGACTTGAAGCTATACAGAGAGGGAATTTGATTGTTGATGGATTTAATATTAGTGATAAGAAAATTAATATTACTGAGGTCAGGGCAGAAATAGGGATGGTCTTTCAACATTTCCATCTTTATCCCCATATGACTGTCATAGAAAATATTATACTGGCACCCAGAAAAGTACGCAAAACAAAGAAAAAGATAGCTCAACAGGAAGCCTTTGAACTGTTAGAGAAAGTGGGAATTTCAGATAAAGCCTATTCTTATCCTTCGCAATTATCTGGAGGTCAGAAGCAGAGAGTTGCTATTGCCAGGGGACTGGCTATGTATCCCAAAATTATGCTCTTTGATGAACCAACATCAGCACTTGATCCAGAAATGATTAAAGAAGTACTGGATGTTATGAAAAAGCTGGCTTATGAGGGAATGACCATGGTGGTAGTAACACATGAAATGGGGTTTGCCCGGGAAGTAGCCGACAGGGTTATTTTTATGGATCAAGGTGCTATTGTAGAAATTGGTACCCCTGAACATTTTTTCAATAACCCTAAAGAAGAAAGAACACAGTCTTTTTTACAACAAATTTTGTAAATATAAGATTACAAACAAAAATAAATTATTAAGGAGTGAGGAACATGGTGTTTAAAAAAACATTCTTATCTGTTTTGACTTTGTTGATAATTTTCGTATTAAGCATGACTGCATTTGCTGACTCTACACTGGAAAAAGTTCAATCTGAAGGTGTACTGGTAGCTGGTGTAAAGTTTGACTCGCCACCATTTGGTTTTGTAGATGAAAGTGGTCAAGTGGTTGGTTTTGATATTGATGTTGCAAAATATATTGCTGATGGATTAGGTGTTGAACTTGAACTTAAACAGGTTACTTCAAAAACTCGTATTCCTATGCTGCAGGAGGGTACAGTTGATTTATTGGTTGCTACTATGACTCATAATAAAACCCGTGAAGAAGCAATAGATTACAGTATTACCTATTTTTTTACTGGACAGAAGTTATTGATTAAAAGTGGTAGTAATATAAAGGGCACTGATGATCTGGCTGGTAAAACCATTGCTACAGTTCAAGGTTCGACCAGTGAAATAAATATAAAAAATGCTCAACCAGCAGCCAAAGTCCTTACTTTTCAAGAATACCCACAGGCTTTTATGGCTGTAAAACAAGGTCGGGCTGATGCAATGACAACTGATGCTAGTATTTTAGCTGGTTTTGCTGGCCAAAACCCTGGTTTTGAAATAGTTGGTCCAAATATCTCGGATGAACCTTATGGAATAGGGGTTCGTGAAAATGACTCTGATTTCCGTGATGCTGTTAATTTTTCAATTATGAAAATGTGGGAATCAGGGGATTATGAACTAACATATGCTAAATGGTTTGGCCCTAATACAAAATATCCGTTGCCATTAAGCGGCAAAGTAGAAGTATGGCCGTAGTGATAACTTAGTAAGTAAAATATGTATTCATAGCATTGAGAACGGGGTAACCCCCGTTCTCCTTTTATAGATTGGAGGGAAGTAAATGGACTATGAGTTTAACTGGTTAGTTCTCTGGGATTATAGAGAATTGCTCTTAAAAGGTCTGCTTATTACAATCAAATTATCAATAATATCTATTGTTCTTAGCACAATTATTGGTTTTATATTTGGTACTATGCGTACTGCAAAAAATAAATTACTTAGAATGGTATCCTCGGTTTATGTAGAATTTTTTCTTAATACCCCTTTGATTATTCAACTTTTTTTCTGGTATTTTGCTTTACCTATGGTACTTCCTGAATTTATACGGGGATGGCTTTGGAGTCATAATTATGAATTTATTAGTGGTGTAATTGGTCTTACCATTTATACCAGTACCTTTATTGCAGAAGTAATTAGAGCAGGGATCCAATCGATAGATGATGGGCAGTGGGAAGCCGGACAATCCAGTGGTTTAACAAGGTTTCAATGTCTTATCTTTATTATTATACCACAAGCCATCCAGGTTATTATACCTCCTCTTTGTAATCAGTATTTAAATTTAATAAAGAATTCTTCACTGGCTATGACGGTTGCAGTAGCCGAGCTTACATATCAGGCTCAGGCTATTGAAGCGCTTACCTTTCGTGGTTTTGAAGCATTTACTGCAGCAACTTTGATATATATTGTTCTAACATTATTAGTTTCTTTACTGATGAATAGATTTGAGAAATGGATTAATCGAAGTAGGATATCAATAAGTACATAAAACAAAAAGATATAAATGTGTATTAAGGAGTTGTTATTATGTCAATTCAGGTAATTGTTAATAATATTCCATATTTAGCAAAGGGTTTTTTAGTAACCCTTGAGTTAGCTATAATATCCATTATTTTAAGTTTTATTTTAGGCACTTTACTGGGTATTGCTAAATTAGCTAAAAACCCCATTATCAGTACACTTGCCTCTGTTTATATTGAAATTGTTCGGGGTACGCCTTTAATAATGGTTGTTTTCTGGATATTTTTTCTACTGCCAATACTGCTGAGTAAACCTATTCAACCATTTACCAGTGCGGTAGCAGCTTTTAGTATTTTTACATCTGCTTATATTGCTGAAATAGTTAGAGCTGGAATACAATCAATACCTGTTGGCCAGATAGAAGCTGCTTTATCTTCTGGTTTATCTTACTGGCAGACAATGCGATTTATCATATTACCCCAGGCTACCACTAAAATGATTCCTCCCCTAGTATCTCAATTTATATCTTTATTTAAAGATACCTCCCTGGCATATATTATTGGGGTAATGGAATTGACCAGGAGAGCTACTATTATTAATAACCGTGAATTTAAGTCTTTTGAAATTTTTACTTTTGTAGCAATAATATATTTTATGATTTGTTATTCTATGTCAAAGTACGCTAAATACCTGGAAAAAAAGCGGATTGTATAAAAAAGCGTCTTGAACCCCCTTTTCAGGTATTTAAAGGATTGTGAGGGTTAAAATTAATCAAAAAACTGACTATTATTCTTAAGTGTTTTTCGGGCAGCTTTCTCAAAATAGGAGGGCAGCCCTTTTTTAGATAATTATAACCGCAGTAAGCGGCAATACTCCCGCCGATACAATCAGCTATCAAGTCCCACATGGTATCTACTATGTGAATAAATAGCTTAACTGCAGTTATTTTGCCTCTTATTATGTGGATAACATGTTCATTTGATGTTAATAACTTGTGGAAATAAAAAGATTGAAGAAAATTATAAGACATCTATGATTTTCGTATCCCTGGTGATATATTCTTTTAGAGGAAGTGTAATCAATTTAGCTCCATCAGGGATTCAATGCTTCTATCGCGGGTTTTTATATCTGGAAGATGGACATCAGGACAGAAAAACTACACTGAATAAAATCAGCCGTTCAGAATTATGGCAGGTGGATTATGAAAGAGAAGGATTTATACCGTTAAAATAATAATTTTCTTATATATGTAAATAATAGCGATAGAATTAAATAATTTTAACTGAATTATTTAAATAGTTTAGTATTAGATAGAAGAATTAATTTATTTTTGATGAGGTGTTTAAAAAATGAAAAAAGCAAAAATTTTTTCTGTATTAATTATAATTTTTCTAATAATTACTCTATCATCTTGTGCAAAACAGTCCAAGAACTCAAATTTAAAACCCGATGAGTCTAAACAAACCATTAATGCGGTAGAAGAATTAGAAATGGAATTAATTGATATAATGGGCCAAATTGATTTGATTCCATATTATGAAAAGCAAATAAAGGAAAAAAAGGAAAAGGAGAAGGAACAGAAAAAACAGCGGGAAAAACCTGCTGATGAAAATAAAGAAGAGGGTTCAGGAGAAAAAGCTGAGGGTAAGGAGGAAGAATTTAAACCTCAACCAATAACTAATAATGACACCTTATTATTAGAACTTTTAGAACAAGAAGAATCTTATAGATCAGATGAACAAGATAAGCAAAAAGTACCGGATGATATTATTTTTATCTGGCATGAAATTAATGAAAAAATAAATCAACTTCACCTTAAATGGGATGATTTAAAACCGGAATTAAAAAAAGCTAAGGTTTCATTAGGATCAATTAATGGTTTTGATGATGCTTTAAACAGCTTAACTATAGCTAGTAATAAGAATAAGTTTTTGAAAACATTAATGGATGCTAACGGATTGACATTGTATATGCCACAGTTTATCAAAGATCTAAAAGATAAGAAGTTAGCTTCCCTTTATGCTATAAAATATCATACTCGTCAAATTATTTTAAATGTTGCTAATAGTAATTATCTGGAAGCAGATAAAAATTTTAAAGCCCTTAAAAACGAGGAGAAAATCTTAACTGCTGAATTAACAGAGAAAAAATTTAAGGAGTTATTAGATAAGTTGAGATTATCAATTGTTAATTTAAAAAATGCACTATCACTCCAGGATATAAATGTTATAAAAATTAAAGGAAGTATTATTGTAAAAAATCTTAATGCTATTAAAGAAAAGTTATAATGAAGGACTAATGAGGATAGCTTAAATATTATACTAGTGTTTAGAGCTTATAACCCCTGATATTAATATCAGGGGTTTTTTCATGGTAAATTTAATATTTTTACAGGGGTAGGCGGAAAGTATTATGTAAGGTAAATGTTAGTATACTGGTATTGATATCCTAAAATTCATTGTAAATAGAGAATTAAATGTTATAATTATTTTAAACATAACACAAAAATTTCTTATAACTAACATAAACATAACATCAACAAAAGAAATTTACTGTGTTGGTAAATGGTGATAAGTAAATTATTTACTTTCATACATTTTATCAAGAATAAATAATCCAAGTTGAAAAGGAGTGAAGGAATCATGAGACAGGTGGCTATTTATGGAAAAGGCGGTATTGGGAAATCAACAACTACCCAGAATACAACTGCTGCCCTTGCTGAGATGGGGAGGAAGATAATGATAGTAGGGTGTGACCCTAAAGCTGACTCTACTAGATTATTATTAGGTGGAATGAATCAGACGACTGTACTGGATACCCTACGGGAAGAAGGAGATGATATTGATTTAAAAGAGATTTTAAAAGAGGGTTATGGAGGAATTAAATGTGTCGAATCAGGTGGACCTGAACCAGGTGTTGGTTGTGCTGGAAGGGGAATCATTACTTCTATCAGTATGTTAGAGAGATTAGGGGCCTATACTGATGACCTTGATTATGTTTTTTATGATGTGTTGGGGGATGTTGTTTGTGGTGGTTTTGCAATGCCGATCAGGGAAGGGAAGGCTCAGGAAATCTATATAGTAGCCAGTGGTGAATTAATGGCTTTATATGCTGCCAATAATATTTGTAAAGGTATTAAGAAATATGCTACAACAGGTGGTTCGAGGCTTGGCGGTATTATCTGTAACAGCAGGAAGGTGGAAAATGAATTAGAACTACTGGAGGAATTTGCCAGTGAACTGGGTTCTCAACTAATTCACTTTGTTCCTAGGGATAATATAGTGCAGACTGCTGAAATTAACAAGAAAACAGTTATTGCCTATAACCCGGAAGAGAAACAGGCTGATGAGTATCGGACCCTGGCTAAGAGTATTGATGAAAATGAAATGCATGTTATTCCAAAACCCATGTCCCAGGATAGGTTAGAGGAATTAATGATGGACTTTGGAATTCTACAAATAGACTAAGGATTCCAGGGATGTAGAGTAATATATATAAGGGGAGGTATTTGTAAGATGAAGATGATTAAAGCGATTATTCGACCTGAGAAGGTTACAGAGGTGCTGGCTGAACTGGGGGATGCTGGTTTTCCAGCTATTACTAAAATTGATGTTGCAGGCAGGGGAAAACAGCGTGGCGTCAAGGTCGGTAATATTCATTATGATGAATTGCCTAAAGAGTTATTACTAATAGTTGTTGAAGATGAGGTCAAAGATGATGTAGTAAAAATCATTATTAAAAATGCCCGGACTGGTGAAGAAGGTACCTTTGGGGATGGGAAAATATTTATAACTGATGTGGAAGAAGCCTATACCATTAGTGATGGGAGTAAGGGGCTTTAATGTCTAGAGTGAAGGGGGAGTTTTACTGTGAAAGAAATAATGGCGGTCATCCGGATGGGGATGATTAATAAGACTAAAAAGGCCCTTTCTTTAGCAGGTTTTGATGCGATAACCTGTATTAAGGCCAATGGGCGTGGCAAGAAAAAGGTAAATTATGAATTGATTGAAAAACTCCTGGGGGGTAAAGAAGTAGAATCTAAAGAAATTAGTGAATCTATCTCAGAAGGACATAGATTAATTCCTAAAAGGGTGCTCTTGATTGTAGTAAATGATGAAGATATGCAAAAAGTAGTAGATACGATCATTGATGTAAATAAAACTGGTCATCCAGGTGATGGAAAGATATTTGTAATACCTGTTAAAGATACTATTAGGGTAAGAACTGGAGAAACCGGTAAAGAGGCTGTATAAATGAAATGGGGTGAGAATTAATGGTTAATGAGGTAAAAAAGATTGAGGAGACACTGGAAGAGGTTATTGACAGTTATCCTGCTAAATCAATGAAAAACCGTAAAGAACATATTGTCATTCGTGATACCAGTCAGGATAAACAAAAGATAATGGCTAATACCAGGACTATACCGGGTATAATATCCAATCGCGGCTGCTGTTTTGCAGGTTGTCAGGGGGTGGTCCTGGGACCACTAAAAGATGTGGTTCATATTGTCCACGGGCCGATTGGTTGTTGTTATTATACCTGGGGTATGAGGAGAAACCAGGCTGTTGTTGGAGAAAATGAAAAGAACTTTTTAAACTTTTCTTTTTCCACAGATATGCAGGATTCAGATATTGTTTTTGGTGGTGAAAAGAAATTAGAGCAGGCTATTGATGAGGCGATGGAAATATTTAATCCAGGCACAATAATGATTACTGCTACCTGTCCAGTAGGTCTCATTGGTGATGATATTCATGCTGTGGCCCGCAGAGCCCAGGAGAAATATGGGATCTCAGTAATGGCTTTTAGCTGTGAGGGCTATAAAGGGGTAAGTCAGTCAGCTGGACACCATATTGCCAATAATGAATTAATGGAACACCTGGTAGGTAAAAAGGAGATTGAGCTTGAGGCTGAATATCCAATAAATCTTATGGGGGAATATAATATTGGTGGAGATGCCTTTGAAATTGAAAGGGTGTTGGGAAAAATAGGTTATAAGATTATAGCTACTTTTTCTGGTAATGGTTCTGCTGAAGCGATAATGAGTGCCTATGAGGCAGATTTAAACCTGGTTCAATGTCATCGGTCCATAAATTATATTGCCGAAATGTTTCGGGAAAAATATGGAGTTCCCTGGTTGAAGGTAAATTTTCTAGGTGTTGACCAGACTATTAAAAGCCTGCGGGATATGGCAAAGTACTTTGGTGATGAAAAATTAATCCAGCGGACAGAGGCTGTGATTGCTGAAGAGTTGGCAGCAGTTGAACAATCACTGGCAATGTATCAAGACCTGTTGGAAGGAAAGACAGCTTTCCTCTTTGTAGGTGGTTCCAGGGCCCATCACTATCAGAATGTTTTTAAACGGATTGGGATTGATACAGTAGTGGCTGGATATGAGTTTGGCCACCGTGATGATTATGAGGGTAGGGAGGTAATCCCTGATATTAAAATGACAGCAGATGATCGAAATATTCCGGAGCTGGAGGTTGAGAAAGATGAACAGAGGTATCATCTGCGTTTATCAAAGGAAAAAATGGAGGAACTAGCTAAAGAGATACCATTAAATAATTATGAGGGTATGATTAAGGAAATGGAAGATGGGACTATAGCTATTGATGACCTTAATCATCATGAACAGGTTAAACTGACCAAGATATTAAAACCAGATATTTATTGTTCTGGTATTAAGGATAAGTATACCTCCCATAAAATGGGCGTTTTTTCTAAACAGCTGCATAGCTATGATTATAGCGGTCCTTATGCCATGTTTAAAGGGCATGTTAATTTTGCTAGAGATGTCGCCAATGGTATTTTGAGTCCTACCTGGGGTTATATTAATCCACCTTGGAAAAAAGAAGCAGGATTAGAGGGTAATTATGGAGGTGATTACTAATGTTAGATCTGGTGCCAGCAGAAATAAAAGAAAGGGAGTCACTGGTTGTAAACCCGGCTAAGACTTGTCAACCGATTGGGGCTATGTATGCCGCACTAGGTATTCATGCCTGTTTACCACATAGTCATGGTTCACAGGGGTGCTGTTCTTACCACCGGATGCATCTTACCAAGCATTTTCGGGAACCTGTTGTGGCTTCAACTAGTGCCTTTACTGAGGGCTCATCTGTTTTTGGAGGGAGGGCTAATTTAACAACTGCCTTAAAGAATATTTTTGCAGTTTATGACCCTGATGTAGTAGCTATTAATACAACCTGTCTCTCTGAAACAATTGGTGATGATATTCCCTCTATTATTGGGGAAGTAGATATCCCTGAGGGTAAAGAGGTTTTTTCAGCCAGTACCCCCAGTTATGTAGGGTCCCATATAACCGGATTTTCTAATATGGTGGAGGCTATGGTCAAGCATTTTTCCCGGAAAGGTGAAGGGATTAAGACCAATGGCAAAGTAAATATAATCCCCGGTTTTGTGAATCCAGGGGATATCAGGGAGGTTAAGCATATTGTAGAGGCCCTGGGGATAGAGTATATTTTGTTTCCAGATCAAAGCGGAGTATTGGATTCACCGATGACTGGTGAATATCAGATGTATCCAGCAGGTGGAACCACTGTTGATGATTTAAGGGATTCAGGAAACTCCAGAGCCACACTTGCCCTGGGGAGTTTTGCTTCAGCAGAGGCTGCTTTTCAATTAGAAAGGCAGTGTAAAATTAAACCCTATATCTTGAAGATGCCCCTTGGTGTTAAGGCTACAGATGACTTTATAATGCAGTTAATTAAGTTAACAGGCCATGAGGTTCCTTTTACACTGGAGGAAGAGAGGGGACAGCTGGTGGATATTATGGCTGATACCCATAACCATTTTCACGGTAAAAAGGTGGCTATTTATGGAGATCCAGATCTAGTAATCGCGATGACTGAATTTGCCCTGAGTCTTGGTATGTTACCTGTTCATGTGCTTACTGGAACACCGGGTAAAGCCTTTAAACAGGAGATAGAGTCAATGCTTGACGAGGCAGGTCTGGAAGCCAATGTCAAAGAAGCAGGTGATATGTTTAAGCTGCATCAATGGATTAAGAATGAACCTGTTGACCTTTTAATAGGTAATTCCTATGGTAAATTGATTGCTAAAGCAGAGGATATTCCCCTGCTAAGGCTTGGTTTCCCAATCCTGGATAGGAGTGTGCATAGCTACTTTTCTGTCCTGGGTTATAGAGGGGCAATGAGAATAATTGAAAAGATAAGTAATGCTTTATTAAATCGAAGGGATAGGGATACATCTGAGGAATTAATTGAGTTTGTTTTATAACTGAGTAATAATCTGCTACCTATATAGATATTATTTCTCGAAATAAATATAAGGTTTTATATCATCTAAATCAATAATATCTATATAGGTTTTTAATCAAATAGGCTTTATCCTTGTTTTTATTAAGATATAAGGTGGTGAGTTTAAAATGATTCGGTCTTCTAGTATAAAAGCACTTGAAGAGAGAAAAGGCTTTATTATGACCAATGAAAAAACGGCAGAAAAGGATATTAAGTGTAATGAGGATAGCCTGGCTGGTGTTGTCAGTCAAAGGGCCTGTGTTTATTCAGGAGCCAGGGTGGTTTTAAATCCTATTACAGATGCCTATCATCTTGTTCATGGACCGATTGGCTGTGCCAGTTATACCTGGGATATCAGGGGTAGTTTAAGTAGTGGGGCAGAGGTTTACCGTAATAGCTTTTCGACTGATTTAGGGGAAAAAGATATTATCTTTGGTGGTGAGTGTAAACTGAGTCTGGCGATTAAAGAACTGGCAGAAAGATATCAGCCAGAATTAATTTTTGTATATTCTACCTGTGTTGTCGGGGTAATTGGTGATGACCTGTCAGCTGTTTGTAAGTCTGCTGAAAGGGAATATGGTATTAGGGTGATCCCGGTGCAGTCTACAGGTTTTGCTGGTAATAAGATAAGTGGTTATAGGGCAGCCTGTGATGCCTTAATGGACTTAATTAAAGAAAATAATAATCCTGCTGAGGAAAAAGAGGGTATTAATATTCTCGGTGATTATAATCTGGCAGCAGAGATGTGGATCCTGCAGGCTTATTTCCAGCAATTAGGTATTAAAGTAGTAGCGAAGTTTACCGGTGACTCTAGTTACCAGGAGATAAAGAAGGCGGCTAAGGCCAAGCTAAATATTGTGCAATGTGCCGGGTCAATGGGTTATCTGGGTAAAGAAATGGAAAAGGAATTTGGAATTCCTTTTATTAAGGTTAGTTTTTTTGGAATAAAGGATACTATTGATTCTTTAAGGAAGATAGCAGATTTTTTAGGTGATAGACAGCTCAAGGATAGGGTTGAGAAATTTGTAAGGAAAAAAAGTGTTAAAGTTAAGCAGGAACTGGAGTTTTACCGGCAGAGGCTTAAAGGGAGCCGGGCTGCTATCTATGTTGGTGGGGGATTTAAGGCTATCTCTTTGATTAAACAGTTTAATGACCTGGGTATAGAAACAGTCATGGTAGGAACTCAGACCGGTAAAAAAGAGGAATATAGGGAAATGAAGGAGTTAAGCAAAGAAGGGACTGTTATCCTTGATGATGCTAATCCATCTGAACTGGAGAATTTCATGAAGGAAAGAGGTGCAGATATTCTGGTTGGTGGGGTTAAAGATAGGGCCCTGGCCTATAAAATGGGGATAGCATTTTGTGACCATAATCATGAGAGGAAACACCCGCTCTCTGGATTTGAAGGGGTAATTAATTTTGCTAAAGAACTTGATATGACAATCAACAGCCCTGTCTGGCAGCTGCTAAGGAGTGATATTAATGATTAATAAAAATTTACAGAGCATAAATGTTAATCCCTGTAAGATGTGTATGCCGATGGGGGCGGCTTTAGCCTTTAAGGGTATTGAGAATTCCATGGTCTTAATGCATGGTTCCCAGGGGTGTAGTACTTATATCCGGCGTCATATATCAACTCATTTTAATGAACCAATTGATATTGCCTCTTCATCTTTAAATGAAAAAGGAACTGTTTATGGTGGGGAAGAGAACCTTAAAAAGGGTTTAAAGAACCTGCTTAAATTATATCAACCTGGTGTTATAGGGGTTATTACAACCTGTCTGGCTGAAACAATTGGGGAAGATATTGTTAGGATGGTTGCAGAATTTAAAAGGGAAGAAGAGATTAATGATCTGGCTATGATTCCAGTTGCTACACCGGGTTATGGTGGTTCTCAATATGAGGGATATTATTTAACCTTAAGAAGAATAGTTGAAGAGCTGGCTACATCTCAATCCAAGCAATCCAGCCCTAAAATAAATATTATTACCGGGAATTTGACACCTGCTGATATCAGGAAGATTAAGAGGATACTGAACTTATTTGATTTTAATTATACTTTACTACCAGATCTATCAGAGACCTGTGATGCCCCTTTTTCGGCTGACTATAAGAAAATAGCTAGGGGGGGCACCACCATTAAGGATATAGAGGAAATGGGAACAGCAGTAGCTAGTATTGAATTTGGTTTTTTAGTTGATGATAATCTATCCCCTGCCAGGTTTTTGGAAAAAGAATTTGCTGTTCCTTTATATAGATTACCCCTTCCTATTGGGTTGAAAAATGTTGATAGTTTTATAAATTTACTCTCCCGTCTAGCAAAGAAGGATATTCCTACTGAGATAATGGTTGAGAGGGGAAGGATGTTGGATGGGATGATTGATTCCCATAAATATAATGCTGAGGGAAGGGCAGCAATTTTTGGGGAGCCGGACCTGGTCTATGCCCTTACTGCTTTATGTGCTGAAAATGGTATTTTTCCAGCAGTTGTTGCTACAGGGACTAAAATACCGGACCTGGAAAAGAAGATTTCTAAGTTGACTGATAATTTTACTGAAGAACCGATAATAATCCATCAGGCAGATTTTGCTGTTATTAGAAAACATGTTCAGCAGCAGGGGGTTAATTTGTTAATTGGACATTCTGATGGAAATTTTATAACTGAGAAGGATGATATACCACTGGTAAGGACCGGATTTCCTATCCATGACCGGATAGGTGCCCAGAGAGAACTCTCTGTTGTTTATGAGGGTTCAATGAGATTGTTGGATAAGATTACTAATACTATTTTACAAGCAAAGCATAATTCTTACAGGCAGGATTTATTTGAGCGCTATTATTTGCCTGTCAAAGGAGGTGGCAAACATGTTTTTGGATAGGGCTGTTAAAACAAAAAAACACCCCTGTTTTAGCAAATCAGCTCATAATTATGCCCGGATGCATATCCCTGTTGCACCGGTCTGTAATATTAGCTGTAATTATTGTAATAGGAAATATGACTGTGTTAATGAGAGTAGACCAGGGGTGACCAGTGAGGTTCTCAGCCCTGAAGAGGCCCTGGCTAAATTTCGCATAGTAAAAGAAAAAATGCCGGAGTTAAGTGTAGTAGGTGTAGCCGGCCCTGGTGATTCACTGGCCAATTTTCCTGAAACCAAAAAGTCCATTCAGTTAATACAGGCAGAAAGCCCTGACATGGTATTTTGCTTATCTACCAACGGCTTAATGTTGCCTGAATACCAGGAGGATATTTTGCAGCTAGGTATCAGCCATCTAACTATTACTATCAATGCAGTTAACCCCCGGATTGGGGCTAAGATTTATGCTCAGGTTAACTACCAGGGAGTGTCTCTATCTGGTGAAGAAGGTGCTACACTATTACTTGATAGACAGTTGAAAGGCCTGGAGTATTTGTCAGCCAGGGGTATAGTATGTAAGGTAAATATTCTTCTACTTAAAGGGATCAATGACAGTCATCTTGAGGAAGTCGTACAGGTGGTCAAAAAGCATGGTGCTTATATGACTAATATAATGCCTTTGATACCTGTTAAAGGCACTAGATTTGAAGATTTACCATTAAGTGATGGCAAAGAGTTAAATAATTTCAGAAAGAAATGTTCTGTACACTTAAAACAGATGTACCATTGTCAGCAGTGCCGGTCAGATGCAGTAGGCTGTCTGGGGCGTGACCGTTCACTGGAGTTTATTAGTGATAATTATATTAAGGAAAGGGAAGTGAGTTCTATATGAATAAACCTAAACATCATGTTTTTGTATGTTCCAGTTCCAGAATTACTGGTCAGCAGAGGGGTTATTGTGTTAAAAATGATTCTGTAGAAATAATACAGCGGTTTATGATGGGAATAGAAGAGGAAGATTTGACTGGTGATGTTATGGTTACCAATACAGGTTGTTTGGGTATTTGTGATAAAGGGCCGATTGTAATCATTTACCCTGAAGGGGTCTGGTATGGTAGTGTAAGCCCTGATGATGTTGCAGAGATTATTCAATCACATCTTGTAGGGGGTAAGGTGGTCGAGAGCTTGAAAATTTAATAATTATATTAAGGAAAGGGAAGTGGGGGTGAGGTTATAAATTTGTCAGAGGTGGTTAGTATGAATAGTTTAAAGAAGTGTGTTATTAGTCTTGTTTTATTAGCTTTGATCTTAATTTCTCTTACGGGCAATATTTATGCTGGTGATGGACTTTTCATTTATTGTGGGGCAGGTTTAAGGAAACCAATGGAGGAAACAGCTGAACTGTTTACTGATCAATATGGAACAACTATTGATTTCCAATATAATGGTTCTGGTGCTCTGTTAAACCAGTTAATGATGTCCAGAACTGGTGATATTTATATGCCGGGTGATGTCTGGTTTATTAATGAACTTAAGGGTTCGGGTGATGAAGAGGAAAATTATATAATTAAGGATTTGCCAGTTGCTTTTCATACTCCTGTAATTGTCACCCCCAAAGGTAATCCAGCTGGAATTAGGAATATATCTGACCTTATTAAACCAGGTGTCAGTGTAATCCTGGGGGATGAAAATATAGCAATAGGTCGTATTACAGCTAAAATCTCTAAAAATATTGAGACCTATGAACAGCTTCAAGATAATGTAATTGCTCGGATGGGGACTGTTAACCAGGTAGCCCTGGCCTTGAGTATGAAACAGGCTGATGCAGGGATTATCTGGAGGGCTAACTATATTGACCTGGCTGATAGACTTGATTTGATTGAAATTGATGAAGAAATTAATGTAGTTAAAGAAATATATATAGCTGTACTGAAATTTTCTCAAAACAAAGCTAGGGCCTCTCAGTTTCTGGATTTTGTGGTCTCAGAGGGTAAGGATGTCTTTGCTAAATATGGGTACAGGATTATTAAAGACTAGAGAGTTTGAAAGTCGTAAGGGGTAGTAGTTTAATGACTTTGAGATTTAATTACTAAAGAAAGTTCAGCTTAACTGGGGTGAATATAATGAAATATAACCTTTTTAAAATATTGGTTTTTTCCGTTTTTACTATCTTTATTATTTTTCTGCTCTCTGTCTTATTTACCCCTATTATTTATAATAAGGGGCAGGCTTTATTATCTATTATCCATAATAAGGAGGTATATTTTGCCCTTTCATTAAGTTTAATTTCTTCACTGATTTCTATTACAATTGCTACTATTATTGGTCTGCCAGTGGCTTATGTCCTGGCCAGGTATGATTTTAAAGGTAAAAAGTTATTTGATGTACTGGTAGACCTGCCTATTATTTTACCACCACTGGTTACTGGGATGAGTTTATTAATTCTCTTAGGTCCAGTATTAGGAAACTGGCTGGGTAAACTGGGTTTAAATTTTGTTTTCACCCCCTTAGGGATTATCATGGCTCAGCTAGTAGTAGCGGCACCCTTTGCTATTCGGAGTTTTAAGACTGCTTTTGCTGGGATTGATCCGACCTTTGAAAAAGCAGCTATGACCCTGGGAGACCACCATTTTATGGTTTTCAGAAGGATTACTTTACCGCTGGCTAAAAATGGTATTATAACTGGTATTACCATGGCCTGGGCCAGGGCAGTGGGGGAATTTGGTGCTACAGTGATGCTGGCAGGTGCGACCCGTTTTAAAACAGAAACTCTGCCTATTGCTATCTACTTAAATATTGCTACAGGTAATATTGATCTGGCCATTGCTATAGCCTTAATAATGATCATATTTTCTATAATAGTATTGACTGTAATAAAAATCTTTGATAAGGATTTGTATAATTACTATGAAAAGGAACGGGGTGGTTAATGATGACAGTTTTAGAAATTGATTTGCATAAAAAACTGGGGGGTATTCAACTCTGTCAAAAATTTGAACTGGGAAATGAAATTTTGATCTTATTTGGTCCTTCCGGTTCTGGTAAGACGATATTGCTAGATTGTATTGCCGGACTTAAATCCCCGGACAGGGGGGAAATTAAATTGAATGATCAATACCTCTTTTCCGACCAAAGGGGGATTAATCTGCCGGCTTTTAAACGAAAAATAGCCTATGTATTTCAGAATTATGCCTTGTTTCCCCACCTGACAGTTGAGGAAAATGTTATGTACAGTCTTATGGGGGATAGACAGGCAGAGAAATCCAGGTTTAGTATAAAAAAGGTATTGGATTTGTGTCAGATAAATCATCTGCAGGAACGTTTACCAGAACAGTTATCAGGTGGAGAAAAACAGCGTGTAGCTTTGGCCAGGGCTTTAATGAGTGAACCAGATCTCTTATTACTTGATGAACCCTTATCTTCGCTAGATCAAGAATTGAGTTTGCGTCTTCAGGAAGAAATAAGGCTTATGCAGCAGGAATGGATGATTCCCTTCATCTATGTAACCCATAATCAGCAAGAAGTAGAGTATCTTGGTGATAAGTTATTATATATTAATAGGGCCTGGACTGATTTATGTGATTGCCATGATTATAAAGTTGCCCAAACATAGGGGGTGTAAAAATGCAGGATGTATATTTTCTTGATACAACATTACGGGATGGTGAGCAGACAGCTGGTGTGGCTTTTTCCAGGGAAGAAAAAATACTGATCGCTAAAAAACTGGCCGGGGCAGGTGTGGATGTGATTGAGGCTGGTATACCTGTTATGGGAGAGGAGGAAATCAGTGTTTTATCTGAGATAAAGCAATTAAAACTGCCGGTAGAAATCCTGACCTGGAATAGAATGAAGATTAAAGATATAGTTTGTTCTATCAGCTGTGGAATTAAAAACCTGCATATTTCAGCACCAGTCTCTGACCTTCATATTAATCGCAAACTAAAAAAAGATAGGAAGTGGGTACTGGAGCAAATATATAGGCTTGTATCTTATGCTGTTGCCAGAGGGTGTAAAGTCTCTGTTGGGGCAGAAGATGCCTCTCGGGCAGATCTGTCCTATTTACTTAGTTTTTTTCAGCAAGCTCAGCAGGCAGGGGCCAGTAGATTGAGATATGCTGATACTGTTGGTGCACTCGACCCCTTTACTGTTTACGAAAATATTTCTAAGATAAAAAAAGAATTTGAGTTGCCAGTAGATTTCCATGGGCATAATGACCTTGGTATGGCTACAGCTAATGCCCTGGCTGCTTATAAAGCAGGGGCTAAATATATTAGCTGTACTGTCAATGGACTGGGGGAAAGGGCTGGGAATACTGCCCTGGAAGAGATTGTTGTAGCTTTAAAATACCTTCAGGGCTGTAAGATCAGATTTGATATAAAGAAATTAATGGAATTGTCAAAAATAGTGGAAAAGGCCTCAGGGAGGAAAGTGGCTGCTGGGAAGGCAATAGTCGGTCAAAGGGTATTTTCACATGAATCTGGTATTCATGTGGATGGTCTGTTAAAAGATGAAAAAACCTATGAAATAATCCCACCGGAAGATTTGGGAAGGGTAAAAGAGTTTCTAATAGGTAAATCTTCAGGAACCAGTGCTATTATCTATCAGCATCAACAACAGGGGAAAAAAATTAAGCGGAAAGAGGCTTATTCAATCTTGAAAAATATTAGACAGAGTTATATATAATGATAAATAATTATTTGAAAGTAGTTGAGTAGTATGGGAATTTTAGCAAATGCCTGTAAAGAGTTTGAGAGGATTATTGTTGAGAATGAATTATGGAAGCAAAATGTAATAATTACTGCCAGGGGATTATCGGCAGAAGAAGTGATAGGTAACCCTGAGAGGGATGACTTTCCACTAAAACAGGGAAAAGAAGTGATGATACAGGCAGAATTTAACGGTAGTTATGGTCAGGCTTTTACAGACCATCCAGGCAATTTTCAGGGAACCCTGGATGATATCATGCAGCTGTCACTGGACAATAATTATCATAGGGCTTTACTGGTGGCAGGGATGAATGCTGTTTTGCGCGATCTGGAGCTTGCTTCCCGGACGGTCCACTGTAGGGATAAAGAACCAAGATACTGTGCTTCTGAAACTGCTGCTTTTATAAAAAGGGAATTAAGTGAAATAAAAAAGATAGGAATTATTGGTTATCAACCAGCTATTATTGAAGAATGCAGCAGAATTTTTTCTCCACAGAATCTGCTGGTAAGTGATTTAGACCAGGAGAGGATTGCTAGAAAAAAGTATGGTATTGAGATATGGGACGGCAGTAAAGATAATGAAAAATTGATTAACAGGGCTGACCTTATTTTATTTACTGGTTCTACGGTTGTTAATGGTACTATAGATGGTATTTTAGGAATTATTAGTTTTTATCTTAAACCCTACTTTGTCTTTGGTAATACTATTTCCGGTATTGCCAGTATGCTAGGATTGCCCCAGTTATGTTTTTACGGTCATTAAAGATTTATATAGTAGGGATTTTGACTATAAAATTATCAGGAGGGTTATCAGATGTCTATTAGAAAAAAACTTGATCTGCCTGCCATCGACTCATATAGTTATAAACCACTGTGGAAACAGGTTTATGAAGTTTTGAGGGAGGCTATCTTATTTGGGAAATTTAGGCCTGGGGAAAAAATAACTGAGCTTGAGTTGTGTCAGCAATTTAACGTAAGCCGCACCCCTGTCCGGGAGGCCATCCGTATGTTAGAATTAGAGGAATTTGTTTTGATTGTTCCCCAGCGTGGTGTCTTTGTTGCTGGAATCAAGTCTAAAAAAGAAATAAATGATATCTTCCAGGTTAGGGCGGAACTTGAAGGCCTGGCATCATATCTGACTGCAGAGCATATTACAGAAAAACAAATAAAAAAAATGAAAAAATTCACTGGGCAGCTTGAAGAACATATTGCCAGAGGTGAACTGGAAGACTGTATTAAAATTGACATTTCATTTCATGAAATAATCTATGAAAGCTGTGAAAATGAATGGCTGCAGAAATTCCTGGATAGTTTATTTGAACAGATAAGCCGCTTTCGTTCGGAAAGCATGTCACAGCGGGGACGTATGGAAGAGGTTCTAGTAGAGTATCAACAGCTTATAAAGGCCTTTGAAAAAAGAGATGCAGAATTTGCCAGAAAACTGGCTGTAGAACATATAAAATCAGCTCAAAAAAGTGTTTTATCAGTTTTCAAACATCAGTATGATTAATAATAAATACTTAAAGAACCCCACCTGGAATTATCAAGGTGGGGTTTTAGTATTTACTGTTCTAATTAAACTTCTTTATAGCAGAACCACCAATCAAAATTGTCATATTCATCTTTTCTTTTGCTGGCTGTTGCTACATCTGCAGCTGGTTCAATAATAACCTTGTCATTTATTAATTCGTTGTCAGGCCAGTTAGCAGGAATGGCAACTCCATTTTTATCTGCTAGCTGGAAACCTTTAATCATACGTACGATTTCATCCATATTACGACCTAATTCCTGTGGATAGTAAAGAATAGCCCTGATAGTACCCTTAGGGTCAACAATATATACTGCCCTGACAGTATTAGTACCCTTTCCTGGGTGTACCAGCCCCAATCTTTCGGCAACCTGGCCACGGTCATCAGCAATAATAGGGAATTTAATCTCCACATCTAAATTTTCTTTGATCCATTCAGTCCATTTAATGTGGGAGAATACCTGGTCAATACTTAAGCCGATTAGTTCTGTATCCAGCTCCTGAAATTGTTCAAACCTCTTCTGAAAGGCTACAAACTCGGTTGTGCAGACAGGTGTGAAATCAGCGGGATGGCTGAAGAGAATAAACCACTTTCCTTGATAATCTCCTGGTAAGTTTTTGCTCCCCTGTGTTGTAGTTACTTCCATTTCTGGAAAAGCGTCTCCAATTAACGGCATTTGTTTTTTTTCTTCCATATGTAATCCTCTCCTTATTCTTTATTAGTAATAGTTATTAATATTAGTATAGAATAAATTTCTGGATTTGTCAAGTGGAAATTTAAAAATATATTTTATCATTTTGAATTAATAACTTTGAAGACCGACAAATATATTTACTTCCCTTGTCGTGCACTACGGCGTCCTGCCTTCGTTTACTGTCGAGAAATTGTCTTTCGGCGTCCATGCCTCCAGACAATTTCTAGAGTCGTCCAGTAAATATATTGGTCTGGTTTATGAAGTAGTTAACTTTGAATAAAAAGTGGTTTTAAGAAAATACTAATAATTGTTGATTAAGTCTGGATAGCGCTAGGGCACTTTGTTCTTCTAAGTAAATTTGTAAAGTTAGTGTAAAATAACACTTGACAGTTATCTAGATATATTGTAATATAATAGAGCACAGGAATTAGTTGATGTAGTTTCTGTCTGCTGATAGGCCCTCATCGTCTAGGGGTCCAGGACACCAGGTTCTCATCCTGGCGGCAGGGGTTCGAATCCCCTTGAGGGTACCAGAAAAGAGGTAGGAGGTAAGGGGTCAGAGCTAGGAGAGTTTCTTATTTCTGACATCTGACAGCCTACTTCCAATATGGAGGCGTAGCGTAGTGGTTTATCGCGCCGGCCTGTCACGCCGGAGATCGTGGGTTCAAATCCCATCGCCTTCGCCAATCAATCTAAAAAAAAGTCCTTTTAATTCTTTTAAGAATTAAAAGGACTTTTTTTATTTTTTAGAGTGTGTTTCTAATATAGGGGTGAGTAACGAATCTTCAAAGCCTAAAAAGTAATATTTGTTAATTTAAAGGATAAATTTACAAATAAACAAATAATTTTGCAGGAAAAAAAGAGATTGCCGTGAAGTATATAGTAAATTAGCAATATATGAAAGAGGAAGAGATGATTACTAAAAAATGTAATGAATATACATTGAGAATAGTGCTCTGGGTAATGCTTATCATGGTGGTTATTCTAAGAAGGAATAAACAGTCGATTTTTTATATGTAAGTATAATTATGCAGGAGATGAATGACAAAGTTGATAAGGTTGGAGAGGGGATTTAGAACTAATTGGTCTGGCATAAGTCGTTAATTAAATGATTGTGAAAAAATTAATTTGCAACTATAAGGGTGGATATTTTTACTAGGAGGGAATTATGTATGTTCACATTTAATTATGCTGAGGGAGCAACCATATTTTCAGCTTGGGGGATGTGGTTAATTGTTTTTGTTGCTTTGTTCTTATTTAACGAATTTTCAAGAAGATCAAAAATAGGAGCGCTTATTAGTTTTATAATCTTACCAGCATTTCTATCTGTACTTTGGTTTACAGTATTGAAGGAGAAAACTTATACTGATTGGTTTCATTTAGCAAAAGTCTATTCCGCTATTGCAGGATGTATAGTTTTTTGGTTTATAAGACATTATGAGAAAAAAGATAAAGTTACAGGAGAAGTTCGATGGCGTCTTTCTGAAAAAAAATTAGTGCTTATTTTTCCACCATTAATTCTAGCTATTAATATTATAGAAGCCATAACTCGTGATTTCCAAATTGGTAATCTTGGACTTATGAAAGAGTTGTTTGAAGGAGAAATCATGATGAGTGGCCTATGGAATTACATGAATGGTATTGCAGGAATACTTAGTACTATAACTATAACTGGATGGTTTGGAATTGTCATTAGAAAGAAAACTAAAAAAGATAAAAGTATGGATATGCTATGGCCTGATATGTTGTGGTTTTGGATAATTGCTTATAGTTTATGGAATTTCGCATATACATATAATTGTTTACCAGGACATTCATGGTATTGCGGTTTTGCATTATTATTGGCTCCAATTCTTTGTGCCTTTACATTAGGAAAAGGTGCATGGCTTCAACATAGGGCTCATACTTTAGCTATTTGGTGTATGTTTGCACAGAGTTTCCCAAATTTTTTAGATCAAGGGAAATACCAAGTAATGTCCACCTATAATCCAAGTATATATTTTGCTGTAAGTTTTATTGCACTAATTGCTAATATAGCTGTATTTGCATACATGGTCTATAAGGTTGTGACTACAAAGAGAAATCCATATCTTAGAGAACTATATATAGATTTATCTGGATGCCAAGAGGTAAAGTCTTTTGGTAAATCTTCAATACTTGATTTTACAACCCCACATCAATCAATTTAAAAGAAATATATGATAGAAAAAATAACTTAGATATTAATTGTCCTTGCCAAATAAAAGTGTTTGGAGGGGCTTTTTATGCTAGGTGAACCATTTATTATTAAATGGAAAGGTGGATCAAAAATATGAAAAAGTTTAAGGTTTTAGAGATTAAGGAAAGCGTATTTGAAGACAATAATCAACAGGCAGAGCTTTTAAGACAAGAGCTTAAAAAGAATAAAACATTTCTATTAAATTTAATGTCGTCTCCAGGTTCAGGAAAGACATGCACGGTTTTAAGGACTATTGAAGTATTGGGGAAAGAGATGAGTATTGGCGTTTTGGAAGCAGACATTGATTCAGATGTGGACGCCCATGCAGTCTATAAAGCCGGGGCAAAGGTTATCCAATTACATACAGGAGGTATGTGTCACTTAGATGCAGATATGACTAAACAAGGTTTAGAAGGATTGGGTATAGGGGATATTGATTGCGGTATTCTAGAAAATGTAGGCAATTTAGTGTGCCCAGCAGAATTTGATACTGGTGCTTCTAAAAATGCTATGATTTTAAGTGTGCCAGAGGGAGATGATAAGCCTTTAAAATATCCACTAATGTTCTCAAAAGTAGATATTTTATTAATTAATAAAATTGATACTCTAGATTATTTTGATTTTGATTTAGAAGCTGTAAAGGAAAGGGCAAAAAAATTAAACTCAAATATTGAGGTTATTCCCATATCTGCTAAAACGGGAGAGGGAATAGATGAGTGGAGCAACTGGCTTCGTGCAGAAGTAAAAAACTGGAAGGAAGTTTAAGAACATTATAGAGTCGGAAAATGGGAGGGATTATTTATGCCTAAAGAGAAGGTTTTACAGCTGGCCAATCATATTGGGCGTAAAAAGCATGGTTCAAAATCATCATATACCTATACAGACCCGGAATATATGATTTTAGAACCTGTTGTTACGGATGAAATGGCAGAAGTTGGCCTTTGCCTAGAATTTCGTAAACCTAAGAGTGCAGAAGTGGTTACGAAATTATGCGGCAAATCTGTAGAGGAAGCTGAAAAGCTACTATGGGAATTGGCTGTGGCAGGTGTTTGTTTTGTCGGTGAGAGGGATGGTGTAGATAAATACTGGCTTGATACTTGGGTTCCAGGTGTTATGGAGATGATGGTAAACAATAAGGAAAATGTTAAGAAATATCCCCAGATTGCAGAGGCCTTTGAGGCTTATGGAAAAGTGAGAGGCCCTCAGACAGCAGGAGTTTTTCCAGTAGGAACAGGACTTATGCGTGTTATTCCTATTGAAATGGCCATCGATGGTGAGACTAGAAAGGTATCCTATGAGGAGGTTTCTAAATATTTAAATGAAAATGAAATATTTTCAGTATCTGATTGTGCCTGTCGTACTGCTAGAGAAATTATGGGAGAAGGTTGTGGACATCTAAAGGAAGATATGTGTATCCAATTGGGACATGCAGCTGAATATTATATAAGAACTGGTAGAGGAAGACAGATTAATAGAGAAGAGGCTTTCGAAATCATTAAAAAAGCAGAGGAGAATGGTTTGATACACCAAATTCCTAATACAGATGGACCAGGAAAGACACATGCTATTTGTAATTGTTGTGGATGTAGTTGTTTGTCTTTAAGAACTGCAAGTATGTTTTTAAATAATGATATGATGCGTTCAAATTATGTTGCACAAATTGATAAAGATGAATGTGTAGCTTGTGGACAATGTGTTGAAGTATGTCCGGTCAATGCCCTTAAATTAGGGCAGAAGTTATGTGAAGAGGCACAGGTCATTGAAGAGAGGGTGGATTTACCAGCTAATTCGAAGTGGGGACCAGATAAATGGAATCCTGATTACCGAACCAATAGAAAAAATGTTTTAGATTCAGGAACAAGTCCCTGTATTACACAATGCCCAGCACATATTCCTGTTCAAGGCTATATCAAATTAGCTTCGCAAGGAAGGTATACTGAAGCTTTGGAATTGATTAAAAAGGAAAATCCTTTCCCAGCAGTATGTGGACGTATATGCCCTAGAACTTGTGAGTCTGTATGTACTAGAGGAAATATAGATGACCCAATTGCCATTGATGACATTAAAAAGTTCATTGCAGAACAGGATTTAAATGCTGATATCCGATATATACCTAAAAAGAGATATGACTATGGAAATAAAATTGCCATTGTTGGAGCTGGACCTTCAGGACTTTCCTGTGCATATTATTTAGCTATAGACGGCTATGATTTAACAGTATTTGAAAAGCAAAATGCACTAGGTGGTATGCTAACATTGGGGATTCCTTCTTACAGACTGGAAAAAGATGTGGTAAATGCAGAACTTGATATTTTAAAAGAATTAGGTGTTAAATTTAGGACTGGAGTAGAAGTAGGAAAGGATATTACCCTAGATGAATTGAGAGAACAAGGCTATGAAGCATTTTATCTTGCTATTGGCGCTCAAACAGGTAGAAAACTAGGTGTTGAGGGAGAAAATACAGAAGGAGTCATCTCAGGTATAGATTTTTTGTTAGATATAAATTTAGGAAAAGATGCAGATATGAAAGGAGATGTAGTAGTAATAGGAGGAGGTAATGTTGCAATAGATGTGGCAAGAACTGCTAATAGAGTTGGGGCTTTAAAGGTTGAAATGTATTGTCTAGAGAATAGAGAGGAAATGCCTGCCTTGGATGAGGAGATTGAAGAAGCCATCGCAGAGGATATTATTATCAATAATTCATGGGGTCCAAAGCGTATTCTTACAGAAAACGGCCATGTTGTAGGGATAGAGTTTAAAAGATGTACTTCAGTTTTTGATAAAAATAGAAGATTTAGCCCTAAATATGACGAAAATGAAACTAAGATTGTTAAAGCAGATAAGATATTGCTTTCTATTGGTCAAGCAATTGATTGGGGTGGATTATTAGACAGATCAAAAGCTGAATTAAATCCGAATAATACCATAAAAGTAGACCCTGTTACTTTACAGACAGGAGAGCCAGATATATTTATTGGTGGAGATGCAGCAACAGGACCTAAATTTGCAATAGATGCTATAGCATTAGGTAAAGAGGCTGCCATTTCAATACACCGATATGTACATCCTGGACAAGATTTACTCATTGGCAGAGATAGAAGGGAATTTAAGGCATTTGATAAAGGAAACCTGGATTTAGAAGGGTATGACCGTGTTTCAAGACAGAGAATCAAACCTGTAGATGGAACTAAAGCTAAAAAATCTTTTAAAGACTTACGTCCTACTTTAACAGAAGAGCAGGTGAGGAAAGAAACAGAGCGATGTTTAAACTGTGGTGCCACAGTTGTAGATGAATATATGTGTGTAGGATGCGGGGCATGTGTAAACAGATGTAAATTTGATGCTATATCCCTTGTAAAGAAATATGATGCCCAAGCGGTACCTTTTGAAAACTTAAAACTGGTAATTGTTAAAAATATAGTTGCACGTAAAGGTAGAATGGTTGCTCATAGTATTAAAAAGACTTTTAGTGTTTCACAAAAAGATAGGAAGGTTAAATGATGTTCTGTAACCAATATGGGCGGGAAATTAATACACCCTAGGTGTTTATCTCTAGCGAATAGAGGTGGTTTCTAGATGCATGAGTTAGGTATAATGTTTAATGTAGTAAAAAATGTGGAAAATTTCGCAAAGAAAAATGGTATTACAGTAATAGATACGTTGGTATTACAGATTGGAGAGCTATCCTCAGTAATACCAAGATATGCTAAAGTTTGTTATCCTGCTGCAGTAGAGGGGACTATGTTAGAAAATACTAAATTAGAAATTGAAATATTGCCTGGTAATTGTATCTGTAATAACTGCAGTAGAGTATTTAATTATCTTGAATATAAAGGAATTTGCCCAGGTTGTGAAAGCGAAGACTGGGAATTGCTAGGTGGTAGGGAATTTAATATTAAGGAGATTATCGCTTGTTAAGGAGTAGGTAATACCAAGAGAATTACAAGTAGAGAATATGTAAGAGAAACCAAAGTGTGAATTAGTAAATTAAATGATCCATAAAAAACATTTAATACCGTTGATTTAATCAGAATAAATTAGAAAAACTAATAATATTTTGCAGATTAAATGCAAAAAAAAATAGGGTAGCATGTATATAACAGGCTACCCTAGGGAGTGTATAATAATTATCTGAATCTAAAATGAAGCTCTCTTGACTAGGCAAAATATCTGTCAAGTATGCCCTGTAACATTTGGGCATGGCGGGCTTCATCGCGGGATGATTCATGGAAATAAGCGGCTGCTTGTTCTATGCCCAGTTCAGCTGCTTTATCTGCTGTTCCTTTTTTGCCTTTATTAGCCCCTTGCTCTCCTTTTAGCATATCTTCAATATTCTTCTTGGTGCTGCTAGATATTTTGCCGTTTAATTCGGCAAAATGGGAGGCATGTTCAGCCTCTTCCCAGGCAATTCTTTTTAATACCTCTGCAACTTCTGGATATCCCTCTCGCTGGGCCTGACGTGCCATAGCCAGGTATAGGCCTACCTCTTCAGTTTCACCGGTAAAGTTCATATTTACAGCCTCTTCAACAGCACTTCCTTTTGTAACTCCCATCTTTACCTCATTGTCAAATTTCAAATTCATAATCAATACCTCCTGTTTTTAGTAATAGTAAAAACTACCTTATTAAGTATTAATCAATAATAATAACTATTAGTATTATAAAAGAACTAAAATGTTTTGTCAAGTGTTTTATTAATTTTTTGTATAAAAAGGTATATTTAATCAAGGAATAGCTAAAGCGGCTTTATTAGAAACTAAATAAGCAGGTATTCAAGCCAATTCTTATTATTTCCATTAAGGCCTTTTTAATATGTAACTACAGCAGGATATTGACAGTAGATGTAGAATGTAGTTTTTAAGTCATTATAATTAAGGGATGGGGTTTTTATGGCCAGGAAAATATTAGTGGTTGATGATGAAGAGAAGATACGTAGAGTTAGTAGGGCATTTTTAGAAAATGAAGGATATCAGGTCAGGACTGCTGCTGATGGTTTGGCTGCCCTGAAGATGGTTGCTGAATATAAGCCAGATCTCCTTGTGCTTGATTTAATGCTGCCTGGTATTAGTGGTGAAGAGGTCTGTCAGAGGATAAGAAACAGCTATAATTTGCCGGTAATAATGCTAACTGCTAAAGGGACAGAGGCTGATAAGATTAAGGGGTTTCAATATGGTGCTGATGATTACCTGGTAAAACCCTTTAGTCTTAAGGAACTGACTATGAGGATTAGGGCGGTTTTGCGCCGTAGTAGTAGTGATCTCCCAAGGGCTGATGTCCTGGTTTATAATAATGGTTTGATAAGAATCTATCCAGAAAAGATGATAGTTGAACAGGAAGGGGAAACAGTTGATTTAACTAAAACAGAGTTTGATATTTTCTATTTTTTAGCCAGTAATCCCGGTCGTGTCTTTAATAGGGATAAGATAGCTGAAAGGGTAATGGGAATAGAATTTACAGGGTTTGATAGGACCATAGATGTCCATATAAAGAATATCAGGAAGAAACTAAAGTTAAAACGAGGCCAACTTATTGAGACAGTTTATGGGGCTGGCTATAAGTTTAGGGATGATTTAAATGAGTAAACTGGGTTTTAAAATATTTTTAATAATATTACTAATAGCTCTAGGTGGTCTCCTTTTTACCAGCCTTTATTTAAACATTAGCATTAACCGTAATTTCACTAATTACCTGTACCAGGATAGGAAAGAAAAAATTGAACAGTTAATTGGGTTATTGAAAGATAGTTATCAGGCAGAGCATAACTGGTTACAGGGACGCTTGCTAACAGCCAATTTTGCTAAAACAAATGACCTTTCTTTAATCCTGGAAGACAGGGTAGGTAATATACTATATCATTATGATAATCATATGATGGGACCAGGTATGATGCAGCAGCATGGTATGATGAATAGAAGAAGGACTCCTATTGACGACAGCCGTTTCCCCGCGGAGATATTTAAAATAGAGATTAATGGGAATAGAGTAGGGACACTCTACTGGTACCGGGATAAAGAGTATAGTAATTTATCAGACGCAGCCAGTTTCTTTATTAAGAAGATTAATGCTGGTATCCTGATAGCGGGAATACTGGTAGCCCTGATTACGATTGTTATTAGTCTATTTTTTTCCCGTTACTTGACTATTCCCTTGATAAAGATGAATAGGATAGCCCAGCGAGTCGCTGAAGGTGATTTTAATCATCATCTTATTGTTAAAGGAAATGATGAGCTGGCTGAACTGGGTAATTCGATAAATGAAATGACAGACAAACTAAACTACCTGGAAAGGATAAGGCGGGAGTCTACAGCTGACCTGGCTCATGAGCTGAGAACCCCCTTGACTACTATTAAGAATTACCTGGAGGCAGTTACAGCAGGGGTCTGGCGGTTTAATAATGAAACCGCTGCTGAGATAGAGGAGGAATTAGATAGATTGGTCAGGCTAGTTAACCGTCTGGGGGAATTATCGGAAGCGGAAAAGGATGTTGTTAAAGGAAAATTGAAGCCTATTGATTTATCAGAAATTTTTCCAGAACTGCTTGAACATTTCAGGCCGCTGGCAGTCAATAGGGGTATAGATTTAGTCCTTAAAGAGGCTGCAGAAAACTGTTTTATTAAAGGTAATAGGGACAGTATTGAGACAATTGCAAATAACCTCCTTTCTAATGCTTTAAAATATACCCTGCCTGGGGGAAGGGTTGAGGTGAGACTAGCTAAAACTGATACTCAGGCCTGTTTATCTGTAACCGATACTGGTCTAGGAATTTCTGCTGAGGATTTACCTTATATATTTGAAAGGTTTTATAGGACTGACAGGTCGCGCTCCAGTAAAACGGGTGGTACTGGTATAGGACTGACCATAACTAAAGAGCTTGTCAGGGGTATGGATGGGGAGATTAAAGCAGTAAGTGAGGGGGAAAATAAAGGTAGTACCTTTACAATTGTCTTTCCATTAAGAACAAAGTGACTACGTCATTCTAAATTGTTCGAGAATAATTTTAATTCTTCCGCTTGTCGTTCACTCCAGCATCCGTGCCTCTGTTCTCTGTCACAACTTTTTGTTCCGGCGTCCTGCCTCCACAAAAAGTTAGAGTCGCTACAGAATTAAAATTATTCATATACAATTTACTTATCCGCAATTTCTAAATCACATAATTCCTAGTAGACGTTAAAAAAAGTAGATTAAATTCATATTTCCTTCACAATTATCTCCTATAATATAATTAAAGAATTTTAAACAAGGAGATGATAGAGTGAGAAAGAAAATATTAATTACTGCTTTAATGGCATTGATATTGGCACTGGGAGTATCCAGTTATAGTCTGGCCTATGGAGGAGGTCCAGCGTTTAGGCCGGGGGGCGGCTTTATGCATTATGGTATGCATCATGGCCCAAGATATCAAGATAGGAACCCTCTTGATTTGACTGAAGAGCAGCAGACTCAGTTGAGAGAGCTGCAGGATGAATATTTTTCTCAAATGGAAGATAATCATCAGGAATTATTCGACTTTAATAATCAATTAAGGGAAGCTGTTTTGGCCGCTGATGAAGGATTAATCAAGGGGCTTAAAGATAAGATTGATTCCCTGGAAAATGAATTAACTGACCTAAGGGTTGATTACTGGAGAGGGTTGCATGATATTTTGACCGAAGAGCAACTGCTGGAGATAGAAGAAGGGTTTGATAAAAAAGGAAGAGGATTTAGAGGTCGTGGAATGGGAATGGGGCCGTATGATAATGCCTATGGAATATGTCCATATATCTATTGATTTTGCTATCAAGTCCGGTTTTTACCGGGCTTTTTTATTTTTATAAGATAGATCAATTGATCTATCTTATAAAAATAAAGTGCAGGGACTATTGCAGGAAATTAAACGTATATACTGAATATATATATTATGGTTATCTATAAGAGTCTGTTCGAAAAGTATCAGTATATACCCGCCGGGGATTATATATCCCTTCACTCAACGGTAACGCCTTAACTTCGCTTAGGGATATATAATCCCCTGTTTATACCTTTTCGAACACACACTATAATATATATGCTGATTACCCAGGATATAAATACATTTTATTATAAATGAAGGGAGTAGTGAGAAATGGTCTGGAATGAAAAATTTGAATGTATGCTGCGTGAGGAATTAAGTAGGTGGCAGGGAGAGAAATTGCGTGAAATGGTAGAAAGGGTCTATCATAATGTACCTTTTTACCGTCAGAAAATGCAGGAGTTAAATGTAATACCTGAAGATATTCAGGGAGTAGAGGACCTTAAAAAATTACCTTTTACCACTAAACAGGATTTAAGGGATAACTATCCCTATGGTCTTTTTGCTGTACCGGCAAGTGAGATTGTCAGGGTGCATGCCTCTTCAGGGACTACTGGTAAGCCAACAGTCGTTGGTTATACCAGACGTGACCTGACAGTATGGTCTGAGGTAGTAGCCAGAACCTTAACCTGTGCTGGTATCGGTAAAAACGATTATATCCAGGTAGCCTACGGTTATGGTCTCTTTACAGGTGGTTTAGGGGTTCATTACGGTAGTGAAAAAGTAGGTGCTACTGTAATTCCTATTTCAGGTGGTAATACCAAAAAACAGCTGCAGTTAATGCATGATTTCGGCAGTACAGCCCTGGCTTGTACCCCTTCTTATGCCCTCTATCTTGCTGAGGCGATGGAAGAAAAGGGAATAGACCCTGCTGAACTAAAATTGAAGACAGGGATCTTTGGGGCTGAACCCTGGACAGATAATATGAGAAAGACTATAGAAGAAAGATTACAGGTACAGGCTATCGATATCTATGGGTTGAGTGAGATAATCGGTCCTGGTGTTGCCAGTGAGTGTCAAAAGCAGAATGGTCTGCATATTAATGAAGACCACTTCATACCTGAAATTATAGATCCAGCTACTTTAGAAGTTCTGGGAGAAGGGGAGAAAGGTGAATTAGTTTTTACTACAGTAACTAAAGAAGGCCTGCCTTTACTACGGTATCGCACACATGACCTTACAAGGTTACATTATGATAAGTGTGCCTGTGGTAGAACCCTGGTAAGGATGGAGAAATGTCTGGGTAGGAGTGATGATATGCTGATTATCAGAGGGGTTAATGTCTTCCCTTCCCAGATTGAAAGTGTCCTCCTGGAAATGAGTGAAACAAAACCACATTATCTCTTAATTGTTGAACGCAAAAATAACCTGGATGTACTGGAGGTATGGGTTGAGGTTGAGGACCAATTTTTCTCAGACGAGATTAAAAAACTTGAAAAACTGAGTGAGAAAATAAAAGATAATCTGCAGAGTACCCTGGGCCTGTCAGCCAAAATCAAATTGGTCGAGCCCAAAACCCTGGAGCGAAGTGAAGGCAAGTCACAGAGGGTTATTGATAAAAGAGAATTATCTTAAAAGGGGGGATTTACCTTGTTTATTAAACAACTATCTGTTTTTCTGGAAAATAAATCAGGACGGCTGACGGAATTGACTGATATTTTAGGTAAGGAAGGAATTAATATGTCGGCTTTGAGTATTGCTGAGACTTCTGAGTTTGGGATAATCAGGGTAGTAACATCTGACCCGGAGAAAGCCCTGAAGGTCTTAAAAGAAAATCATTTTTCTGTTAATCTGACTGATGTAATTTGCCTGGCTGCACCTAATGAACCTGGTGCCCTGGCCAGAGCTCTAAAGGTATTATCAAACAAGGGTATTAGTGTTGAGTATATGTATGCCTTTTCAACTGGTGACAAGGCTCTGGTAGTTATTCGAACAGAAAAACTGGCCGAGACTGTAGAAGCCTTAAAAGAACATAAGATGGAACTCCTTAAGGCCAGTGAGTTATATGAAATATAAAAATAGCTAACATTATATTATTAGGGAGGAATAGAGAGAAAAACCTCGAAATATATATATGGAAGCAATAAAGAGAATCAATAAAGGGGCTGCAGTGAATGGAGAATAAGGAATACAGTATTTCACTCTATAAGATTCTTAAGTCTTTTTCATCTGCAATGGACTTAATAAGTACAGAGGTGGTAGGTCACCACAAAAAGGTAGCCTATGTCTGTTATGTCCTCGGTCTGGAACTGGGGCTGAAACCACTGGAGTTAAAAGACCTGATTTTTGCTGCCTTGATCCATGATATTGGGGTTTTTTATCTGGATCAGAATTTCAGTGACCTGGCCTTTGACAGCAGGAGTAATCTCCACGCAGAGGTTGGTTATCAATTAAGCAGGGATTATTTCCCCTCTAAAAGGGTCGCAAAGATAATTAAATACCATCATGTAGAATGGTCTGAACAGGGCCAGCTTGATGAAGGGGATATTCTCTATATTAGTAGTATATTATTCCTGGCTGATCGGATCTGTACACTCCTTAATGGTAATGATGGCAGGGAAATACTCAATAGGGTCTCTTTTATTGTAGAAAAGATTAACTCCCTGGCTGGTCAAAGGTTTTATCCTCCTGCCGTAGAGGCCTTTAATAAGGTAGCTGACAGGGAGTATTTCTGGCTGGATTTAACCAGTAACCAGGAGATAACAAGGAAATTTGATAGTTTAGAGCTTATAAACCAGGAATATATTGATTTAGATATTCTCTTAGATATCAGTCAGTTAATCAGTTATATAATTGATTTTAGGAGTCCCTTTACTGCTACCCATTCAATGGGTGTAGCGGCGGTCTCTGAAAAACTGGCAGCAGATACGGGTTATGGTGGTAGTGAATGTAAGATGATGCGTATTGCTGGATATTTACATGATATAGGGAAACTGGCTGTGCCTTTAGCTATCCTTAATAAACCTGGTAAATTGAAAAAGAATGAATGGCAAATTATGAAGACCCATACATATTATACATATAGAGTGCTGGCCCAGGCTGAGGAATTAAGTGTGATTAGAGACTGGGCGGCTTTTCATCATGAGACATTAAAGGGGGACGGTTATCCCTTTCATTTAAAGGCTGGACAATTGTCAAGGGGTTCTCGTATTATGGCCGTGGCAGATGTTTTTACTGCCTTAACTGAAGATAGACCATACCGGGATAGTATGTCTAGAGAAAAGGTCTTAGAAATATTAGCAGAGATGCTTAGCAACCAAAAACTTGATCAGGATATTGTTGCAATAGTAAGGGATAGTTATAGTGAGTATTCTTCCATAAGGTCACAGGCCCAGCTTAAAGCAATTAAACATTATAATGAATTTAAGCAGAGGATTAATAAGAGCTTATAATCGAGGTGTTAATCTTGAAGACAAATGAGATACCTGAGGGCTATGTTTTGATTCCTTCTTCTATATATGAAGATAATAGATTGAAGGCTCATGAGATAGCCCTGCTTTCTACTTTATATAGTCAGCTGAAAAAAGGCCAGGATAGGATAACTATTGCCAATGAAAAGATATTAAAAACAGCTGGTCTTACCAAGGGTGAATATTTAAGTTCACTTAAAAAGCTGAAGGCCTTTGACTGGTTAATAGATGTCAAGGTAAATAAAATAGACACTTCTATAGTATTGAAAAATGAACTTTCTAATGCTAAAGAGGATGAAATAGGTAGTAGAATTGCCAGGGCCTGGAATAAATATTTTGGTACCAGGTTAATCAAATATACTGATCTGGAAGATTTATTAGACTTTGTAATAAACAGGGATATGGAAGAAGAACTCATCTTAAAGGTAATGGAATATAGTGGAAAAAAGGCTGATGGGGACCCGTTTTTGTACTGCCGGGCGATATTAATAAATTTAAGCAGGAATGGTGTCCTTACCCTTAAAGACTATGAAAAAAAGAAAGAGGAAAAAGGGGAGTTCTATAATGGCAAACAGATTTCAGGATCTAATAGAGAAAAAGATGGCCAGCATGAAGATGAAATCGCCAAAGGATACTATAAAAAAGGATACCGTTAGTAAATACTACACTGAAGAGGAAACCATCAAAAGAATTTATCAAGTGATTATTAAAAATAGTAATATACCACCTAAATTTAATGAGGCATCTTTTGCAAATTTTAATCTCTCTGAGATAAACTCTAAAAATAAGAGTAAGGTTGAAAGCCTGAAAAATTATGCGCGTAATATTAATCAGGCTGTGCAGATTCCCCAGTCAATCTATATGTTTAGTGAGTATAATGGTTGTGGTAAAACACACCTGGCAATAGCTATTTTGAAACAGGCTGCCTGGCAGTATGCTGCCAACTTATATCATAAATCACCACTAAGGTATAAAAGACGCGGTATTGATATTAGTAATTTAGAACTGCTACCGATCTTTTTTATGAGTGAAAAGAACTATTTATATAAGAAGAAACTACTATTTAATAATGAAGATCAAAAGCTCCAGGAAGAAGTTCGAAAAATAGAGAGGATGGTTATCAGATCAGATTTACTGGTAATAGATGATTTCTTAAAGGAACGCAATACAGACTTTACCTTTAATGAGTTGACTTCCTGGATATGTTTGCGCTATGAACAGAATAAACCGGTAATTTTTACATCAAATATGGATTTTACTGACCTGGCTTTACGTAATAAAAATAATCCCTATTATAAGACAGATAATTTTAATAATGCTACTTATCTGGCCTCTAGAATAAGTGAGATGACTAAGGGATATAAATTTTATTTTTACAGTTCACCAGGTGATGATTTCAGGCAGAAGTCTTACTGACAAGGGGGACCATAATTGCTTTTAAATAGAAGTCAAATTATTAGACGTTTAATAGAGGTAAGAAGGTTTATGTATGAAAATAAGCATGGTGATATAGAGAAGGGTTATTTAAAAATAAAGAAAGACCTGGATGAGCTTATCTATGATATAGTTGGTGATTTCCTGAACGAGACTGATAGGGCACAGCTGGACAATATACTGGAAAAATCTATTTCAGGTGAAATACCTGTTGATATGGCCATGGTGGCCATCAAAGAGCTGGCTATAAGTTATTATGAGAATGGTGGGATTATTGAGGAAGAGGGGAAAGATAATACTGCAGATCATTTCTATAAAAAGGGTTATCGCTAGAATTAAATTAAGGGCTTGACAAGAAAGACTGTATATGCTAATATTATAAATGCTTTGAGTGGAAAGCAGGTAAAACTGCTTTTATTATGCGAAGGTGGCGGAATTGGCAGACGCGCTAGACTTAGGATCTAGTGGGTTTTCCCGTGCGGGTTCGACTCCCGCCTTTCGCACCATAAATTAAATATAACCCCGATATGGTATAGGCCAGATCGGGGATTAAATTTATTAGTTGCCAATATAAGGGTATATATTATATATTTATTTAGAAATGTATAATATTGAAAAAACATTATTAAAACTATATAATGTTACATATTATTTAAGGAGGCTTTTTATGGAGGTTGCCAAAGAATTACTGGAAGGAAATAAGATTGAATTAAAGGTGGAAGTTGAAACAGATAGGGTTAATGATGCCCTTCAAAAGGCATATAAAAAAGTGGTTAAAGATGTTTCTCTACCTGGGTTTAGGAAGGGGAAAGTGCCTCGTAAAGTACTGGAAGCCAGGTATGGTAAAGAAGTGCTTCATCGGGATGCCTTTGATATTATCATTCCTCGGGCATATTCAGAGGCTGTTGAGAGTACAGGGATAGAGCCTATTGCTCAACCTGAAGTAAATGATTTCTATATAGCAGAAAATGAGCCAGCAACTTTTGTAGCTGTAGTTGAAGTCAAACCTGAGGTGGAACTGGGAGAATATACTGGTCTTGGTATTGAAAAGGAAGAAGTAGAGGTAACTGAAGATGATATTGAAAGCCACCTTAGTAGAACACAGGAGCAGCATAGCCAGCTGGAAAGTACTGACCGTGAACTAGTAGAAGATGGGGATTTTGTAATTATTGATTTTGAGGGCTATGTTGATGATGAAAAATTTCCCGGGGGGACAGCTGAAGAATATACTCTGGAGATTGGTTCAGCTTCCTTTATACCCGGCTTTGAAGAACAGTTGATTGGCAAAAAGGTGGGAGAAGAGGTAGAAATAGAGGTAAGTTTCCCAGAGGAATATCAGGCAGAGAATTTAGCGGGAAAAGATGCCCTGTTTAAAGTAAATATAAAAGAGATTAAGGTCAAGAAATTACCTGAGCTGAATGATGATTTTGCTAAAGAGGTTAGTGATTTTGACACACTTGCTGAATTAAGGGAAGATATAAAAGAGAGGTTGAGCAAACAGAAGAAAGAAAAGGTTGAGCGTGAATTTGAGGATGAGTTAATCAAAACTGTCTCTGATAATGCTGAAGTAGATGTCTCTGAGACTCTGGTCAATAACGAATTAGATATGATGTATCAAAATATGGAATACAGTTTGTCTATGCAGGGATTAAAGATTGATGACTATTTTTCCCATTTTGGGTTTGATGAAGAGACCTGGCGGGATAAGAACAGGGATGAGGCCGCTAGTAGGGCCAAAAGTAATTTAGTTCTGGAAGCAATTGCAAAAAAAGAAGGAATTGAAGCCAGTGATGAAGAAATAGATAATAGGATTGAAGAGATAGCTGAAGAAGGAGAGAGAAGTGCTGACGAAATCAAGGCTCTCTTGCAGTTGCAGGGACAACTTGAGGGGTTAGTACATTCAATAACAATCAAGAAGGTTATTGATTATCTGGAAGAAAACAACTAAATAGTTAATATTGAGAGGGTTTAAATAATTATTTATCGGGAATAATGTATTTTAAGGAGGGAAAAATTATGGCACTTGTACCAATGGTTGTTGAGCAGACTAATAGGGGTGAACGCTCATATGATATTTACTCCAGGTTATTAAAGGACAGGATAGTATTTCTGGGGGACCAGGTGACTGATCACCTAGCAAATCTAGTTATAGCCCAGTTACTTTTCCTGGAGGCGGATGACCCTGATAAAGATATCTATCTTTATATAAATAGCCCAGGGGGTTCAGTAACAGCTGCTCTGGCTATGTATGATACAATCCAATATATTAAACCAGATGTAGTTACTATTTGTATGGGGCAGGCTGCCAGTGCTGGTGCTTTACTGCTGGCCTCTGGAGAAAAGGGTAAGAGATATGCCCTCCCTTATGCCAGGGTAATGATTCACCAACCGGCAGGTGGTGTTCAGGGCAAGGCAACTGAAGCTGAGATTCATATCAAGGAATTATTACGAATCAGGGAAACACTGAATCAAATACTGGCTAATCATACAGGTAAAGATGTAGAACAGATTAAAAAAGATGTTGAGCAGGATTATTTTATGACAGCAGAAGAAGCAGTTGAATATGGTATAATAGATGAAGTAATAAGCAGAAATGACCTGAATGAAAAGTAACCTTATAAGAGGTGATATAATTTGTTTAAATTTGGAGATGAGAAGGGGCAGTTAAAGTGCTCATTCTGTGGAAAATCCCAGGAACAGGTGCGCAAACTGGTTGCTGGCCCAGGGGTTTATATCTGTGATGAGTGTATAGAGCTCTGTAATGAAATAATTGAGGAAGAGTTAAATGATGGTATGGAATTTACCCTGCAGAATATCCCCAAACCCAGAGAGATTAAAAAGATCCTTGACCAGTATGTAGTTGGTCAGGAGCGTGCCAAAAAATCTCTGGCGGTAGCAGTCTATAACCATTATAAGCGGGTTAATTCTGATATGAAAATAGATGATGTAGAATTACAGAAGAGTAATATACTGATGGTAGGGCCGACCGGATGTGGTAAGACTTTACTGGCCCAGACACTAGCCCGGATACTGAATGTACCATTTGCTATTACAGATGCAACCTCTTTAACAGAAGCTGGTTATGTTGGTGAAGATGTTGAAAATATTCTATTAAAGCTTATTCAGGCTGCTGATTATGATGTTGAAAAAGCCGAACGGGGAATTATCTATATAGATGAAATTGATAAAATAGCCAGGAAGTCAGAAAATCCATCAATTACAAGGGATGTCTCTGGAGAAGGTGTTCAGCAGGCCCTTTTGAAGATTTTAGAAGGGACGGTGGCAAGTGTACCGCCTCAGGGAGGCCGGAAACACCCTCACCAGGAGTTTATCCAGATTGATACTACCAATATATTATTTATAGCTGGTGGTGCTTTTGATGGTCTTGATAAGCTTATTAAGTCCCGTGTCAGTAATAAGGTGATGGGTTTTGGTGCTGATATAAAAAGTAAGGGAGAAGAGAATATAGGAGATACCCTAAAGGATATTTTACCAGAGGATCTCCTACATTATGGTTTAATTCCTGAATTTATCGGCCGTCTCCCTGTTATTGTGACACTGGATGAGCTGATTGAATCTGATCTGGTTAAGATACTAACTGAACCAAAGAATGCCCTGGTAAAACAGTATACTAAATTCTTTGAGATGGATGATGTGGCTCTGGAATTTACAGCAGAGGCCTTATCTGAGATAGCCAAAAAGGCTTTGTCCAGAAATACTGGAGCAAGGGGGCTCAGGGCTGTTGTTGAAGAGGCTATCCTGGAGATAATGTATGATCTTCCATCAGATAGTTCTGTAGAAAAATGTATTATAACACCTGAAGTTATCAAGGAAAACAAAGCACCTGAATTATTAAGGGTAGATGGTAAAGAAGAATCTGCTTAAAAAATAAAATTCATTGTATATTTAAGGGCTTCTCAATTTAAAGGGAAGTCCTTTATTTTTCTGCCTGTCTTAAGGATATTTTACTGGCTTAAGGATATACTAATTTATGTGAAATCAATTAAAGCAGTAAATCATATCATCAAAGCACAGGGGGCAGATATAATGGATACATCTTTTTTGGGTATTTTAACACTGGTACAGTTCTTTTTTATGATAGTGATTGGTCTTTACTTCTGGAATATGCTACGTAATCAACAGGGAACTAAAAAAGCAGTTATTAAGGAATCAAAGAATGAATTAAATAAACTTAGATCGATGAGGAGGGTTTCTCTAACCCAGCCTCTATCTGAAAGGACAAGACCGACATCTTTTAGTGATATAATTGGACAGGATGAAGGTATTGAAGCCTTAAAAGCAGCTATCTGTGGTCCGAATCCACAGCATGTAATTGTCTATGGACCACCAGGTATAGGTAAAACAGCTGCTGCTAGACTGGTCCTGGAAACAGCTAAAAAAATGCCTTCTTCTCCTTTTAATAATGATTCCAAGTTTATTGAACTTGATGCTACAACAGCGCGTTTTGATGAAAGGAGTATTGCTGACCCGTTAATCGGTTCGGTTCATGACCCGATTTACCAGGGGGCAGGTCCTATGGGTATGGCTGGTATCCCCCAGCCAAAGCCTGGGGCAGTAACCAAGGCACATGGTGGTATTTTATTTATTGATGAGATCGGTGAGCTTCATCCTATTCAACTAAATAAACTGCTTAAGGTATTAGAAGACCGCAAGGTTTTCCTGGATAGTGCTTACTATAGTGAAGAAGATACTAATATTCCCCAGTATATTCATGATATTTTTCAGAATGGTCTGCCAGCTGATTTCAGGCTTATTGGGGCAACCACCCGCCAACCACAAGATATCCCCCCTGCTATTAGGTCAAGGTGTCTGGAGATATATTTTAGTGATTTACAACAGGAGGAACTGGGTCAGATCAGTCAAAGGGCTGTTAAGAAAATGGGTTTTTCTATTGAAGAAACAGCCCTGGAGATGATTCAGCGTTATGCCCGCAACGGCCGGGAGGTAGTAAACATGACCCAACTGGCAGGTGGGATAGCTACTGGAGAAGCCCGTAAAATAATCATACTTGATGATATAGAAAGGGTAATAAATAGTGGTAGGTTTTCACCTAGACCCGATCGATTAGTTCATGATTTTCCTCAAATTGGGGTTGTCAATGGTCTTGCTATCAGCGGGCCAGATATGGGTATCTTACTGGAAATAGAAGTAGCCGCAATTAAGGTGCTAGATGGCCAGGGTTCAATTCGGATTACCGGTGTTATTGAGGAAGAAGAGATGGGGGGACGGGGTCATACACTGCGCCGCAGGAGTATGGCTAAAGAATCGGCCGAAAATGCTTTGACGGTTTTACGTAGGATGATGTCCAGTGATCCCTATGATTATGATATACATATTAATTTCCCCGGGGGTTTACCAATTGATGGACCATCAGCTGGAGTGTCTATAGCAGTAGCTATTTATTCTGCCTTAACTGGGACTACTGTCGATAATAAAATTGCTATGACAGGAGAGGTCTCTATCCGGGGACTTATTAAACCGGTGGGTGGAGTAACAGCCAAGATAGCGGCGGCTAAAAGGTCAGGGGCAAAGAAGGTGTTAATACCGGAAGAAAACTGGCAAAATATCTATAAAAAGATTGCTGGTATAGATATTATTCCGATTACAACACTGGAAGAGGCAATTGATCAATCTATGAGTGTCAAAGAGGAAGACAGGTTAAAACTAATTACTTCTGATAAATTGATGACTATTACTAATTAACAATGCTAACCCCGTCACAGGCGGGGTTATAAAATTACTAATAATTTTACTTTTTGTGAAGGAATATGCTATCTTTAAGCGAATAGAATAATTGAGGTGAGGAAGAGATGACAGAGGATATTAATAATATTGAAGAACAGGAAATCGAAGAAGTTCTGGAACTACCCTTACTGGCATCCAGAGGTGTGGTTGTTTTTCCATATATGGTAATCCCTTTACTGGTTGGTAGAGAAAAATCAATAGAGGCCCTGGAGAAAGCTATGCTGGCTGAAAAAGAGATTATTGTAACAACCCAGAAAGACCAGGAGATTGAAGAACCGCTGGCAGATGACCTCTGTCTTGTGGGGACAGTAACTGAGGTTAAACAGTTAGTTAAACTCCCTAATGGCATGATAAAAGTCATTGTTGAAGGGAAAAAACGGGGGAGAATACTTGAGTTTGTTGAAGATGATGAATATTTTGAGGCCAGGGTTCAGACCTATGATGATGATATTATAGAAACTGATGTAAACTGGAAGGCCTTAATGCGTTCTGTATTAAATAGTTTTGAGGAATATGTAAAATATAATCGGCATTTGCCTGCTGAAACAATGATGGGTGTCAATAATATTGAAGAGCCTGGTAGACTGGCTGATGTTATTGCTTCTCATTTGGAATTAAAATATAAGGATGAACAGAGCTTACTTGAAGCCCTTGATGTAAAAGAACGGTTGGAGGAATTATTAGGTATAATTAAGAATGAGATTGAGGTTCTTAAGATAGAACAGCAGATTCAAAAGAAGGTCAAAAAACAGGTTGAGAAAACTCAGAAGGAGTATTACCTCCGGGAGCAGTTGAAGGTGATTAAGGAAGAGCTTGACCTAGAGGAAGATAGTGAGATAAACAAATACCGTCAACAGCTGGAGGAGTTACATATACCGGAGGATATTGCTGAAAAAATTGAGGATGAAATTAATAGGCTGGATAAGACACCGGCTATGTCACCTGAGGCTACTGTTATCAGGAATTACCTGGACTGTGTACTTGACTTACCCTGGGGGAAGACCAGAGATGAAAAACTGGAGATTGAACAGGCCCAGCTGGTACTTGATGAAGACCATTATGGTCTAGAAGATGTCAAAGAGAGGATACTTGAGTATTTGGCGGTTCGCAAACTGGCCCCAGAAAAGAGTGGACCGATATTATGTCTGGCCGGTGCTCCTGGTGTTGGTAAGACCTCCCTGGGAAAATCGGTAGCCCGGGCTTTAAAAAGGAATTTTGTCAGAATATCCCTTGGTGGGGTCAGAGATGAGGCAGAGATCAGGGGGCATAGAAGGACATATATTGGCTCCCGCCCAGGAAGGATTATTAATGCTATGAGGGAGGCTGGCAGTAGTAACCCAGTATTCCTACTTGATGAGGTTGATAAAATGGCTGCTGATTTCAGGGGAGACCCTTCTGCTGCTTTACTGGAAGTTCTTGATCCTGAACAAAATGGTGAATTTACTGACCATTATTTAGAGATACCTTTTGATCTTTCTAAGGTGCTTTTTATTACTACTGCTAATGTAACTCATCCCATACCAGCCCCTCTGTTGGATAGGATGGAGGTAATAGAATTGCCTGGTTATACAGATGATGAAAAGATAAAGATAGCGGAAAAATACCTCCTGCCGCGTATCTTAAAAGACCATGGACTGGATAATGAAAAAATAAGTATTTCCACAAATACTATTTATCAGATAATCAGGAGATATACCAGAGAGGCTGGAGTCAGAAACCTGGAGAGGAAATTATCTGCTGTCACACGTAAAGTAAGCCGTGAGATAGTAGAGGGTAGAGAAAGGCAGGCCAGGGTAACAACACAAAATCTTTTCAAATACCTTGGTGTAGAGAGATTTAAAGATGAAAAAGCCAAAAAGAAAAACAGGGTTGGGGTAGCTACTGGAATGGCTTATACCAATGCTGGTGGTGATATCCTGGATATTGAGGTCGCTGTTGTAAAAGGAAAAGGCAAACTAATTTTAACTGGCTCACTGGGGGATGTTATGAAAGAATCAGCTCAGGCTGCTTTAAGTTATATTCGTTCCAGACAGGAAGATTTAGGATTAGAAGATGATTTCTATGAGAGATATGATCTACATATCCATGTACCACAGGGTGCGGTTCCTAAAGACGGCCCATCAGCAGGGATAACTATTGCTTCAGCTATTGGTTCAGCTTTATCTCGGAAACCGTTGAGGGGAGACTATGCGATGACAGGGGAGATAACCCTGCGGGGTAGGGTTTTGCCGGTGGGTGGTGTTAAAACTAAAGTACTGGCTGCCCGCCGAGCAGGTATTACAAAAATTATTCTACCAGAGGAAAATAAAAAGAACTTTCAGGAGATAAAAAAACAAGTCAAGCGGGATATCAAAGTACATTATGTAGCACATATGGATGATGTTTTAGAGTTAATCTTAATGGATGGTGAAAATAATGAGGTTTAAAAATCCTGTATTTATAAGTAGTGCCTATAGTAATAATGATTATCCACAGCATAACTTCCCTGAAATCGCTTTTTCAGGGAGGTCTAATGTGGGAAAGTCTTCCATGATTAATAAGCTACTCAATAGGAATAAACTGGCCCGTACAAGTTCACAACCAGGGCGGACACAAAGTATTAATTTCTTTAATATTGATGATCGTTTTGTGCTGGTTGACCTACCAGGTTATGGTTTTGCTAAAGTCCCCCTTAAAGTTAAGAAAGAGTGGGGGCGTTTAATAGATGACTATCTTTATAATCGTACTAATCTTGTTGGCATAGTACAGATTATTGATGCTAGACATAAACCAACTAAGGATGATTTTATGATGGTTAACTGGTTAAAGGACACAGGGATACCAACTATTATTGCTGCTACCAAGGTTGATAAATTAAAGAAGAGCCAGCAGAGCAAACAGAAAAAACTGATTAGAGAAACCCTCCAACTTGCTGAAGATATGGATTTCTGTTTTTTTTCGGCCAAAACAGGAGAGGGGAAGGACCAGATTTTTAATTTTATTGTAGATTTAATTGAAGGTTAACAAGGGGGGCAAAACAATGGAGAAAAAAGCCTATACAGAATTTTTTGCCCAGATTTATGATAATATTATGGGGGCAGTCCCATATAAATTATGGTTTGAGTATATCCATGATATTCTTAATTACTATCAGTGTAAAGCAGATTCTGTCCTGGATTTGGCCTGTGGTACAGGGACAATGAGTCTTCTTTTTAATGATCAAGGTTATTATGTAACCGGGATAGATCGTTCACAGGATATGCTTGCTGTGGCCGAGGGAAAAATTGATAAGCGAAGTAATATTGATTTTGCTGCGGCGGATTTAAGGGAGTTTACTACTGTAAAAAAGTATGATTTAGCAATATGCCTTTTTGATAGCTTAAATTATATTTTAACTGCTAAAGAACTGTTTGAGGTCTTTAATCAGGTATTTTCTGCCCTGAATGATCATGGTCTTTTTATTTTTGATATGAATACCATAACAAGGTTAATGAGTATTAAACCTGGTACAACTATGTTTCACGGAGAGGGTTATAGTTGTTTTTGGGAAGATATCGTAGATCAGAAGCAGGAGAGATGGAAGGTTCGTTTAAAGATTTACCTGGATAATCGGGATGAGTGTTATGAGGAATTACATGAAGAGAGGGGTTATTTAATCAGTGATGTTATAAGCTTATTGCAAAAAGCTGGGTTTAATAAGATAGATGTCTTTAGTGCCTATACCTTTAATAAAGGTAGGGATAATGATAATAGATTATATTATACTGCTTTTAAGAAGGCCGTAAAAATGAACCAATTCAGCCTGGCTTATTTATTTAGAAAAATGAAATGGGGGGTTAAGTCTTTTTTATCTGCTGCCAAGTAGTATTAAGAAGACACCGAGTCCTATTAATAATATTTTTTTAAAGTCTAGCTGACTGCTTATTCCTGTTAAACCGAGAAAGGTGACCAGTATTAGAATAATAGGCCCAACTAATCCCAGTAAGGCATTTATTCTGATAGCAGTATCTATTTTTTTGAAATAAAACATAAGACCAGCTGCCCCCATTTCAATAAGGCTTGAAATGATTCTTAAGAATATCATCAGATAAAGTATATTATTTGTTTTAAACATATAGCTCCCTCCCCTTTAAAGTATATGAAAGCAAAAAAGACCTTACCACCTAGTGGTAAGGTCTTTTTTGCTTAATGGTTGTTAATCATTGTTGATAGGGTTCATAACCAGCTGTAGGTCTTTATTTTTACCTCGTTTTTTACGCCAGATTATTCTTCTTAACCACGGTAGTAGATAGTAATCAACACTAAGTGATCTGCCAGCACCGATCACAGCTATTGAGCTGAAAAGGAACCAGGGGAGAGTAACATTTTGTGGATAAAAGCCTGATAAAAAGAAATTGATAGTCATAAAGAATGAACCGATACCACCTAAGGGGACCAAGATGCCAAGAATTAATGAGGCTGACAGTGCTAGTTCTCCCATAGTAATCATTACCTGAAATAAATAGGCATTGGGAAAGACAACTGCCTCCATAAAACTTACATACCAGTCCAGGGCATTAGGACCAATAGGCGAGGTTGATGCCCCGGCTACCAGTTTATCCCCGGCAGTCAGCCACCCATTATGAACCTTGTCAAGTCCAGAGATGAGCCATTGAAATCCCAGGAATATGCGGAGGAAAGCCAGTAGAAATGAAGATGCTTCCCAGCTGAAATGGTCAAAACTCTGGGCAACTAGTCCCTTACTGGAGCTTTGTTCTTTTATATAGTTAAGGATATAGCCGATTCCATTTTTGAATCCACCTAATGAAAAGAGGTAATGCATGTTTACAAGGTGTTTCATATACATTGCCGGCCAACTGGTCAAGGAAATACCCATCAGGTCAGCTAGAGCATATTTACCTCCGATAGATACCATTATACCGTGGAGTTTAGCCTTAATCTCCTCCTTTTTAGAACCATTAATATCTGCAGCAATATTGTGGGCTGCTGTTTCACCTGTCTGTAAAGCGGCTTCTACCAGGGCTGGAAGTGCTTTTTCATCCTGCCAGGGGGTATGGGCATTGTCACCAATAGCATATACCTCAGGATACTCTATTGTTTGTAAATAACTGTTAACCTCTATTCTGCCTCTTTTATCTGTTTTTAATTCCAGGGTAGTGGCAGTATCAGAAGCCATGACACCACAATTCCAGACTATTGTCCGGCAGTTAAGCACATCACCATTGCTAAAGACCAGGCCATTTTCTTTTACTTCATCTACAAAGGAACCCAGCTTAAGATTAACACCTTTTTTCTGCAGATAATCCATAGCCTTATCAGCCAATTTTTGATCTAAAGAAGGGAGTATTCTGTCGAGACCCTCACAGAGATATAAGTTTACCTCATCACGAGGAATCTCGTATTGAGCAGATAGTTCATCAAGCCATTCTATTAATTCTCCAAGCATCTCTACACCTGTAAATCCACCACCACAGACGGCAAAAGTAAGTAATTCCCTTCTTAACTGGGAGTCTCTAATAACCCTGGCCTCCTGAAAACATTTTTTAATGTGCTGGTTTATTGCTTCAGCATCATCTATAGACCAGAGGGTAAAGGTGTTTTCATCTGCACCCTTTACACCACAGTGGGTTGGTTGACTACCGGTACCAAGAATAAGGTAGTCATAATTATATTGAAAATTTTCTGAGCTAAGTGTTTTGCTTTCAAAATCAATATCATTAATCTTATCTTTTACTATATTAACTTCTGTTGGATTAAATATATCATTTAATCCAATCTTTACTCCTTCACTATCAATTCTATTCCCAGCGACCTCGTGTACTTCTGTTAATAAGGTATGGTAAGGGTTATTGTCAATCAGGGTTATAGTGGTATTGGGATTTTTTTTCAGTAGTCTATTTAGTTTTTTAGCAGCGGTTATTCCACCATAACCTGCCCCAAGAATTATAATATTTTTACTCATTTTTGACCTCCTTGATATTTATTATTCCCTTCACAAAGGGTTTTGATTAATTAAAAAAGGAATAAATTAAATTAGTTATGTTACTTATTTAACAATTATATTATAGCATAATATTTTCCATATGCAAAGGAAAATATGAATATACTTGACGAATGTAAAGATAGAATGTATAATTAACATACAAAATATAGATAACCCTTGAAAACTATTAACATTATTTGAAATTAACATATTTTTAAAAATATCTGTGTTTCCTTTATATGTGAATTTATTTATTTGGGTATAAGTTGTGTTTATATTAACAAGGAAATAGAAGAACCAAAATGTGCTAATTCTTTTGAAAGGGGGTGAAATAAATGATAAAGAAGAGTATGATCTTGTTAATTAGTTTATTATTAGTAGCTGTTTTGTCCTTTAACATATTAGCTGCTGAGGCTAATTATAAAGATGGTTATTATCTTGGTTTTGTTGCTAATGATCATGGTGATGTAGTTATCGAAGTCATTATTAAACACGGCCAGATTGTTGACCTTAATATGATTAACCCTTTCAAGCTTCACTATGAATATGCTGAGGGTAAAAAGGCTTTCTTAGAATACCCTTACATGGTTCTGGAAAATCAATCAACCCAAGTAGATGGTATTACTGGTGCTACACATAGTATGCATGATTATAATGAAGCAGTTGACATGGCACTGGCTATTGCCAGTGGAAACTATCAGGGTAATAAATACTATGGTTTAGCCGAAGATTTTGAACATGGTCATGTGATAGTTGAGATTACAGTAGAAAATAAAGAAATTACTGATGCCAGGCTGGTAACTGCTAACCCGGAATTAGTAGATAATGAAGACGGTCGTGAAAAACTAATGCCTGCTAAAGCTGCTGATTATGGTTCGAAACCTGCCCTTGAATATTTTAACAGTTTTCCAGAGAAAGTAGTTGAAAACCAGGGTAAGGTAGATGTCCTTACAGGGGCTACCCATAGTGGTGAAAGCTATAATGAAGCACTTGACATGGCTTTAATTCAGGCAGGCCTCAAGTAAATTTCTGATATACCAATTTTCTGAGGAAAGTCTATAACAGGCTTTCCTTTTTTCCTTTACTGTTTTGGGGAATAAGTAATCAAGGCTTGCCAAAGACTATATACAGGATATGGGTATTGGATTGTTGACTTTTCTAAGGTGATAGATTAATATAAATGACAGGGTGATGAAAGTGGCTAAAAAAATATATATTGCAGTATTATTAATAGTAGTTGTGATGATAACCTTTACAGCCTGTCAAAATAAAAGGGAGAATGGGACTCAGCCAAAGGATGCGACAACATTTTTAATGGGTACAGTTGTTCAAATGAGGGTTTATGGTAGTAATGCCCAGGAAATTATCGATAATAGTTTTGCCAGATTAAGGGAGATTGAGAATGAAATGAGCACTAACATTGTTTCCAGTGAAATATCTAGAATAAATACTCATCCAGGAGAAGATATCAAGGTCAATGCTGATACATATAGGGTGATTAAGAAGGCGGTTGAATATGCTAATTTAACAAACGGAAAGTTTAATCCGGCTATTGGCCCACTTGTAAAGTTGTGGGGTATTGGAACAGAGAATGCCCGGGTGCCTGCTGAAGATGAAATTAAAGAGGCCTTAAAACTAGTTAATTATCAATGGATTGACCTGGATGATGAGCAGATGACAGTTATGCTGGAAAAACAGGGGATGAGCCTTGACCTGGGTGCTATTGCCAAAGGCTATGCTGCTGATGAGGTTAGAAGGATTGTAAAAGATTCCAGGGTAGTGAGTGCTTATGTTAACCTAGGAGGCAATGTACTGGTAATTGGTGAAAAGCCTGATGGAACCCCCTGGAAGGTAGGTATACAGGATCCCCGTCATAATCGCGGTAATGTTATGGCCAGTATAGATGTAAGGGATAAAACATTAGTAACTTCAGGTAATTATGAGAGGTATTTTGAAATGGATGGTGTTATCTACCACCATATTCTTGATCCGGATACAGGCTACCCGGCAGATAGTGGTCTTTTAAGCTGCACAATTATAACAACTGATTCCTTTGATGCAGATGCCCTATCTACCAGTATTTTTATCCTTGGACCAGCAAAGGGGCTAGAACTACTTGAAGAGATTGATGGTGTTGAAGCAATGTTAATTACTAAGGATTTGGGGATAATACTATCAAGTGGAATTGAAGGTGAAGTTGATATTCTAAATGATGATTTCCAATTAAATGGGATGTGATTTTGTTTGACTAGATTCAATGATTTTCGAATAGAATTAAATAATTATATGAAAAAACACTGTGAATCCAGAAGGGATATATTAAACACAGCAATCAGTGATTTAATCAATGGTGGGGGAAAGAGGCTCCGGCCTATTATGATTAATATAGCTGCTGGTTTTGGCAATTATAATAAAGATAAGATAATACAGCTTGCCAGTGGTATTGAATTACTCCATATGGCTACCTTAGTACATGATGATATTATTGATGAAGGAAAACTAAGGAGAGGTCGGGAAACTGCTCAGCATAGATTTGGCAAAAATATTGCAGTCTTTGTGGGTGATTATCTCCTGGCGAAATCATATATTTTATTTTCTAATAATCTTTCACGAAAGGGTTTAAACAGCTTAAATAAAACAGTGCGTCTTATATGTGAAGGTGAGATAGCTCAATTCCAGGAAAAATATAATTATCATGTGACAGTAAGGGATTATTTAAAGAGGATCAGGCGAAAGACAGCTTTGCTTTTTGGGCTTAGTACCTATCTGGGGGCTTACGAAAGCGGCTTAAGGGATAATTTATTACATCATTTATATAATTTTGGTCTTGAATTAGGAATGTCCTTTCAGATTCAGGATGACCTCTTAGATTTTACTGGTGATGAAGAAAAAACAGGTAAAAAGGTAGGTCAGGATATGGCAGCAGGTATTTATACCTTACCTGTTATCTGTCTGCTGGAAGATGGTAATTATCAGAAAAAGGCATGGCAGCTGCTCAGGCAGGGTGATTTTACTGAGAGAGATATTAAACAGATTACCGAGATGGTAAAGGAGAGCGATTCACTAAATAGGAGTAAGACTATGGGGGAACGTTTCCTTACCCGAGCAATAAATCATCTCAAATCTCTACCAGCCGGTAAGCCTAGAGATGATCTGTATTATATAATTGACTGGCAGTCCAGCAGAGAAAAATGATTATTTTAGCTTGAATTTACTTGACAAATCCTATTGTTCACTGTATAATTTAAAAATGTCAAGGGATAAATTATCTCATATATGTGGGGCTATAGCTCAGCAGGATAGAGCGACAGATTCCTAATCTGTAGGCCGAAGGTTCGAATCCTTCTAGTCCCACCATTTATTTTTATTGATATATCAAGGATTATAAAGAGACCAGCCAGAGTTTTGGCCGGTCATTTTTTATTTATATGCGCTATATTGGTATTTGATTCTTTATTTTGACAGTCTTTGAATTAGCAAATTAAAAAATCAATTTTTTGCCTCAATATATTTGTTTAATTTTAAATAACCCCAGGTCGCAAAAGTAAACCATAATATGAAATTAGCCAATCTTAGCAAGAAAACAGGTTCAATAAACATTTCTAAATTTACTAATACTCTTGAATATATCATGCTCATAATTACCCCTGATATAGGATATATATAAACTAGTAGTTTATTCTTAGGTAAAAGATAGAAGTACATAATGAAGAATGTACACCAAGATATTGGTGAGTCTATTGGTATATAACCATAACCGAAGGGGTTAAAGTTAATCCATCTAAAAGTATTTGTTAGATAACCAATTGTGAGTCCTATTACATCATAAAAGCTGCCAAATATAATCCCATATACAGTAAGACGACGAATTTCATTTCTTGGAACAAGTACAATAAGGGCGAAAAGAAATATTGCTAATTTTATGAGATGAAAATAACGAATTGCCATTTGTTTCCAAACCTCCCAATATTAAACTTAATGTATTTTGCAATAGTTTTCTAAATATTATTTAATTAAAAACTTTATAACTAGTAATAATATTATTACTAGTATTTATAAAATTATGTAGTAATTTGAATTATTTATTAAGGACTATGCTGCTAACTATTCATTTGATTAATCTACTATCCATATTACTAATATTACCACTCATGTATTATTCATATTACTATTCTTAAGGTGATTTTATAATAATCTACAGTCAATGAAATGTAAGTCAACATTGCTGTTAATATCTCCTTGTAATAAAATAGTATTGATATTATAATATGAATAGGCAAAAATTCGACACTATGGAAAGTAAAATGGAGGTATTAATTGATGAAGATATGTTTAGCACAAATTAATCCAACTATTGGTGATATAGATAATAATCTTAAAAAGATTAAAGGATCTATTAAAAAGGCCGGTGATGGGGTTGATCTAATTGTTTTTCCTGAAATGGTCCTTTCTGGTTATCCTCCCAGGGACCTTCTTCATAAAAAGCAGTTAATTTTCAAGGTGAATAGTGCAGTTGAAGAACTAATAGATTTTTCAAGGGATTATCCTCAGCTGGGTATTATAATTGGTGCCCCGGTTGAGACGGGGAAAAAGGCTGGTAAGGGTTTATATAATTCAGGCTTATTGATTTCTAATGGTAGCTTACTTTTTAAACAGCACAAATCGCTCCTGCCTACATATGATGTCTTTGACGAAACCAGGTATTTTGACCCTGCCGAAGAGATAGCTACGTATTTGTTTAAAGGGGAAAGACTTGGCATTACTATTTGTGAGGATATCTGGAATGACCCTGATCTCTGGAAAAATAGACATTATGACCTGGATCCAGTAGATATACTGGTTAATAAAGGGGCCTCAATAATAATTAATATCTCTGCATCCCCCTTTCAGTATGATAAAGATGAGATCAGAACCAATATATTAAAAAACTATGTAAATAAATATGAGATTCCCTTTGTTTATTTAAATCAGGTAGGGGGAAATGATGAACTGATTTTTGATGGACAAAGTATGATTATAAATAAAAATGGTGAGATACTGGGTAAGTTAAAGGCCTTTGCTGATGATTTATTAAGTATTGAATTATCCAGGGATATAGAGCAAGTAGACAGGCCTTATACTATTCAAAAAAAGCAAGATGATAAAATAGCAAGTGTAGAGCAGGCTTTAGTTTTGGGCATAAAAGACTATTTTCAAAAATGTGGTTTTAAAAAAGCGGTAATTGGTTTATCAGGGGGTATTGATTCAGCTGTGACCCTCTGTCTGGCTGCTGAGGCCCTTGGAGCGGATAATGTTTTGGCAGTATCTATGCCTGGTCCCTATTCATCAGAGGGGAGTGTAATAGACTCTAGGGAACTGGCCGGTAACCTGGGGGTTGATTTTAAAGTAATATCTATTAAGGATATTTTTGAATCATATAAAAATACCCTGAGCGGCTATTTTGCTGATCTCCCTGAAGATGTGACAGAGGAAAATATTCAGGCCAGAATAAGGGGTAATATTTTGATGGCTTTTTCTAATAAATTTGGACATCTGGTACTGGCTACAGGTAATAAGAGTGAGCTGGCTGTTGGGTATTGCACACTTTATGGTGATATGAGTGGTGGGATAAGTGTCCTGGCAGATGTCCCCAAGACAATGGTTTATGAACTGGCCAGTTATATAAACAGAAAACAAGAGATTATTCCAGAAGAGATTATTGAAAAAGCACCTTCAGCAGAATTAAGACCTGACCAGAAGGATGAGGATTCACTTCCTCCTTATGCAGTGCTGGATAAAATACTATATTATTATATAGATAAAAATATGTCTATTAAGGAAATAGCAGCCCAGGGATATGACCAGGAAATGGTTAGTTGGGTAATTAATAGGGTAGATAATAATGAATATAAGAGGCGGCAGGCTGCCCCTGGTCTTAAACTGACAAGTAAGGCCTTTGGAATGGGCAGGAGAATGCCTGTTGCTGCCCGGCTTAATTAGGGGAGGAAAAAATGAAGGGATTATTAATAACCCAGGGTTTAATAATTATTGCCCTGGGGTTTTATTTAATAATAATTAAAAGGAAACTTGGGGAAAACTTACAATCAAACAAACAGGATTATGAAACTATTTTTAATAATACCCAGGATGCTATCTTTTTAATTGATGTTGTAGGGGATAGTTTTAAATATAGGAGATTAAATCCTGTTCACGAAGAATTAAGCGGTTTTTCTTCAGAGGAAATAAAGGGTAAGGGACCGCAAGATCTTTTTAATAAACCTCTGGCTAAAAGGTTAATAGCTAATTATCAGAGGTGCAAAAAGGAAAAAAGGACTATAAATTATACTGAAAAGATAGTTCTTGCAGCAGGAGAGAAGACCTGGCATACTAAACTAAGTCCTGTTTTAAATAGTCAAGATGAGGTTGTTCAAATCATTGGTTCACTACGCGATATTACAAGAAATAACGAAATAGAAAAATCTTTAAAAGAAAGTCAAAGGAAGTATAAACAATTATTTGATGAAGCACCAATAGGATTAATTAAATGTGATAGAGATGGAAATCTCCTGAATGTTAATAAAAGACTGCTTAGTATTCTGGGATCTCCAGGCAAGGGGATGACTATGAGTCTTAATGTGCTGGAATTGCCGGGGATAGAAAAATTCAAAAAGGGAATTGAACGTTCTGTTCAAGAAAATAAAGTTATTAGTGGTGAAGATAAATATCAAAGTTACTGGGGTAAAAAACTCTGGATTGAGTATATCATTAAACCACTGGTTGACAGTAATAATGAAGTTAGAGAAATTATTGTTTCCTTTAGTGATATTACCAGGAGAAAGAAATATGAAAAAGAGATGAAATATTTATCTTTTCATGACCAGCTGACAGGGCTTTATAACCGTAGATATTTTGAAAATGAACTTGAACGCTTAAACCAATCACGCAAATCACCTATCAGTATAATTGTTGCTGATTTGGATGGTCTAAAATCTATCAACGATAATTATGGGCATAAAAAAGGAGATAATTATATAAAATCAGTAGGTACAATTATTAAATCTATTTCTAGGGCTGAAGATGTTTTGGCAAGGATAGGTGGGGATGAGTTTGCGGTGATATTGCCAGATGCTGCCTCTCGGGTTGCTTGTGATTTCTGCAATCGTATCGGGGAGGAATGTGAGAAATATAATCAGCAGAAAGGTCTAAATCCTCCCATTAATATTTCTGCTGGGTATGGAGTAAAAAGTAGTCCAGATGATGATTTAGAAAAAATCTTTATTAAAGCAGACAAAGATATGTACCAAATAAAAAGAAAGAAATATTGTTTTTGATGAATGAAAAAGCCTCAACTTAACAGGTTGAGGCTTTTAAAAAGCAGTATGTTGTTAGTGTACAAAAGAAATAGTGTACAGTATGCTAGGCAATAATGAGATTGCCAATAGAGAAACTAAGGTTAAAATACCTTTTAACATTTGAATCTCCCCTTTCTTATATTCTTATTGTCTTATAAAGGTTATGACTTAATTATACAGAAAGCTATGCTGCTTGTAAAGTAATATGATTAAGTTTAAATATTCAATAAATTATTAAATGTTTAGGTTCTAATTTCTTTTATTTAATATACTAAGCAGTTAAAAATAGAATTAATTCCTTATTAAATGGTGATAATATTTAATAAGGGGGAAGGTATTATGTTTAAAGATAGAATAATGACAGGTGCTTTAATTGGTATACTGGCTGATATTATCAAATTGACTGCTAATTATATAATGTATCAACTTAATTTTACTAAAGTAGTATTCTGGCAGATAGTGGCTACACGTTTTCTTGACAGGGAGTATTTATTTATGCCTGTTGCCTATTTTATAGGTGGTGTGGCAGATCTGGTTGTTACAGCTGTTTTAGGAGTAGTTTTTGTTATTATAATATATTTTTCGGGTAAAGATTACCTCTGGATAAAAGGAATAGGTTATGCTATGTTTTTATGGGTAGGTCTATTTGGTACAGTATTAGGGGCTTCAGTACAGGAAAAGATACCCCAAGGTCCTTCAGCAATTATGGTAACCATAGTTGCACATTTTGTATATGGATTGGGATTTGCGCTATTTACCAGGTATTTATATAAAGAAGAAAAAGGATAAGATAAACCACCTAATAATTATTAGGTGGTTTTATAATAAATTTCGACAATGTTTTCACCCGAGTTCAACAGTAGATAGGTGTATTTATATTTAACTAGACCTAATAAAACACTCTATTTTTAAAGTTTAATTGGTTCTTTTGTAGTAATTATAGCTCAAAAGAGGAAATATCCAAAGAGTGATGCTTTTAGTTTTAAAGGATTTTTATTTTGTTTTATAGAGGCCATTTTAGGGTTGATTACAGTGCTAATCGTTGTAATAGGAGTTGTACTGGATTTTTTACGGCAACAGAAGCAGCTGGTATTCTTTCTTTTTAGCTGTATTGTTATTTTAGCTAACGTGGGGAAATGTAAATTACCAAAACGTTATAGTTAATCTCAACAAAATAATTGAGTGAATTACAAGAAAGATATACAAATATAATAGTGAAACAGTGTAAATATTATATATGGTATTACTGTAAAAAGCTTATTTTTTTATATCAAGAATTCATCTTTACTCAAAATAAGACTTTATAACCGATAAAACACCTTGAACAGTGATTAACACAATATATAGTATGTTTTTGCTTTATTTTAAGTTCATATACCTAAGATTACTTGTAAAAAATTTGCTTTGTTCAATATAAATTTCTTACAATAGAATCATATTATTTTGTCAGAATGTATTGACAAAAGTTTATGACAAGTATATAATTAGAATATAACAACAAAAACGTTTTTGTAAACATGGAGTGACTATTTTGGATAAACGTATTACTATCAAAGACATAGCTGAAAAGGCTGATGTGTCCATTAGTACAGTGCACTGTGCTTTGGCTCAGAAGCCGGGAGTGAGTGAGCAAACACGTTTGCGTATTCAAAAAATTGCCAAAGAGTGTGGTTATCGACCGAATGTAGTTGCATCATCACTTAAGCGTAAAACCATTCGTATCGCAGCAGCGTTTCCGGGTCCAACTGAAGATAATCGATTTTACTTTACTTATGTATGGGAAGGTGTACGTGATTACATGCGTACAATGAGTGACTTCAATGTTGAATTGTTTGAGGTACAGTACTATGATGGCCCCAACACCCAAGCTGATGAACTTAATGATCTGTTGCAGCATACTGAAGTGAGTGGGTTATTGACACTAGGTCATATGGGTATTTATGGGGAGATGTCTATTCAGCGTTTTGTTGAAAAGGATATTCCTGTTGTTCTTATTAATACGGATCTCCCGAAATCCGGTAGGTTGTGTTGTGTGCAGCCTAACTATCAAATTATCGGGCGCACACTGGCAGAGTTGATTACTCGTCAAATACCGAAGAATAGAAGCATCTTGCTTTGTGCTGGTGATGCGTCAATTCCAGCCCACTATCTAATAGCCCAGGGATTTGATGCTTACCTGGAAGAAAAAGGGCTCAACAACCCTGTATACAAGATTCATAGCAATAAAAGCAAGGAAGAACATTATAAGCGTATTGTGCGAGAATTGCGGCGGGAGGAAGTGGCCGCGTGTTGCAGTGTAAATGCCCGCAGTAGTGTGATGCTGGGAAAAGCGCTGGTTGAAACGGGTAGGGATGGTCAGATGACAGCAGTAGGTAGTGACTTATTTGAAGAGAACTTCAAATATTTACGCGAAGGTGTTTTTACTCAACTCTTACAAAAAAACCCCTATTTACAGGCATATTTAGCAGCAAAGTATTTACTAGAATATGTCTTGCGGGATGTACGTCCGCCTATGGATACTGTCTATGTAGGTAGTGAAATTGTTTTCCAAAGCAGTATGCCAATGTATGAAAACGGAGCCTACAAGTTGTTATTTTAGTAAAACAAATTAAAGGGAGGATTAATTTCAATGAAAAAAGTATTGTCTTTATTTATTGTAGTGTTAATGTTCGCAACTGTATTGTCGGTGCAGGTCTTTGCCAAAGATAAACCTTCATATACCTTTAGATATGCAGAATTAAACCCAGATGGTCATATTATGGATGAATGTGGAGATTATTTTGCTAAACTTGTCTCCGAAAAATCTAATGGACGTATTACCATTAAAGTTTTTCCAGCTGGCCAATTAGGTGATGAAAAAACCGTCTATCAAACCTTACAAATGGGTGGGGTAATTGATATTTGTCGTGGAAATACCAATTCCCTTGGTGATTTTGGAGTTAAAAAGCTGACACTGTTTGGATTACCGTTTGTTTTCCGTGACCGTGAACACCTTTGGGATGTGTTGAATAGTGAGATCGGAGAGGAATTTTTACGTGAACCACAGGAGATAGGTACTGGTATGGTAGGGCTCTTTTATCTTGATGAAGGTAGTCGACACTTCTTTACTGCAGAAGATATTGTGATTGATAGTGTTGATGACTTTGAAGGTCTTAAATTACGCGTGCCTACAACAGAGCTGATGACTGAGACTGTAGGGGCTTTAGGTGTTCAGTCAACACCTATCAGTTTCTCTGAACTTTATTCTTCACTACAAACAGGTGTAGTAGATGGTGCGGAACAACCCTTCTCAGGCTATTATTCAAATAAATTTTATGAAGTTGCCCCAAATTATATTTTAACAGGGCACACCTATAGTCCTTCTATCGTTCTCATGAGTGAGGCTTCATGGAATAAACTTGATGCAGAAGATCGGGCTCTGATTATGGAAGCTGCTAAAGAGACTGAGGAATGGAACCGTCAAAACATAGAACGCCTGGATAAAGAGCTTTTAGAAAAAATCAAAGCTGCAGGTGTTAATGTTATAGAAGTACCAGATAAGACTCCATACATTGAGGCAACCAAAGATGTTGTATTAAAGTATATTGCCGGTTATGAAAAATATTATGATGCTATTCAGGCGAAATAATTGGTTTCATAATTAATTTTCAGAAAAAATGGGAACAGCTACGGCAGGGTTCCCATTTTTATACTTGATTAAAATATTGGAGGTATATTATGAAATGGGTTACTAAGTTTTTTGATGGTGTATACTGCTTCTTTATGACCTCATGTAAGCTATCATTTATAGCTATGGTAATTATTACTGCCTATGTTGTATTCAATAGATTTGTTATTAAAAATAGTCTTGTATGGGGTGAGCCGATTGTTCTGATGTGCATGGTATATATGTCTCTTGTCAGTGCTGCACTTGCCATACGCAGTGATACACATATCCGTATGTCTATGCTTGACTTTATTGCCTCTGAAAAATTTATCTCTGTAGTGTCTGCTATGGCGCAGGTGTTTATTTTTGCTTTTGGTTTGTTTATGATTGTATATGGATGGCAATTTTCCCTGCTAGCAGGGAGAAATGTTATCACCGGTGTAGGGATTAAATCAATGTGGTTATATCTTACTTGTCCTTTTGCGGGTGTTGCCATATGTTTGATGGAAATTGAGAGGTTTATTAATTTCTTTGACCGTCGTAGAAGAGGTGTAACACTCCATAGTATTACTGTAGCAGATGAAGCTGAAATGTTGGTAGAAGATGCTGCAGAGCAAATCCGTGGAATGGAGGAAGATTAGCAGATGGATCCAAATACAATTGCTATAATAATTTTGATAGGTTCTTTTTTTATTATGCTGATTTGTCGATTTCCTATTGCCTTTGCCATAGGTATTTCGAGTCTTTTGACAACTATCTATCTGGGACTGCCCTTAATGCAGATTGCCCAACTGATGGTTAAGGGGGTTAATGTGTTTACATTGATGGCAGTACCCTTTTTTATCATAGCTGGTGAACTTATGGGTGCAGGTGGGATTTCAAAGAGGTTGATTAAGCTTGCTAATGCCCTGGTAGGTTGGCTGCGTGGAGGGCTTGCGATGGTAAATATCGTTGCTTCAATGTTCTTTGGTGGCATATCAGGCTCATCAACTGCTGATACAGCATCTCTGGGGACTATTCTTATTCCAATGATGCGAGGCCAAGGCTATGATGACGAGTTTTCGACCAATGTTACTATGGCCAGTTCTGTTCAGGGATTACTTATTCCGCCCAGCCATAATATGGTTATGTATGCTATGGTGGCAGGCAGTGTGTCAGTCGGACGCTTGTTTTTAGCCGGAATAGTCCCTGGAGTTATCTTAGGAATTGCCTTGATGGTATATAGTTATATTCTTTCTGTAAAACGGGATTATCCAAAGGGTGATTCATTTAATATTAAGCATGTTTTAAAAACCCTGCTTGATTCCATTTGGGGGCTTATAACTGTGCTTATTGTTGTTTTTGGTGTTGTGAGTGGTGTCTTTACTGCTACAGAATCTGCAGCTATTGCTGTAATATGGGCAATCTTCGTCGGTTTTTTTATTTACAAAGAGTTAACACTTGCCAAAATGTGGCGTGTTATTGAACGTTCACTTGGTACTCTAGCAATTGTAATGATTTTGATTTCTACATCACAGGTTTTTGGTTGGCTCTTGACCTACTTGGAAATGCCAGAGTTGGTAGCAAGTGCAATTACCAGTCTGACAGATAATAGATATGTCATCATGCTTATTCTAAATATAACTATGTTATTGCTCGGTACGATTATGGATATGTCAGCTATTATTCTTGTAACAACGCCGATTTTATTGCCAATAGCACTTAGTATTGGTCTTGACCCAGTCCATTTTGGGGCAATTATGATCCTGAATCTTGGTATTGGCTTAATAACACCACCTGTAGGTGGAACGCTTTTTGTAGGTTCTGCAGTATCGGGTGTACCAATTGGGAATTTAATAAAAACACTAATGCCATTTTTTATAGTTATGATTGCAGTATTACTTTTGATTACTTATATTCCAGGAGTTGTCATGACCATTCCAGACTTGATTATGCCTGTAATGGGACGTTAAAAGGGGGTTGTTGGATTGACCATGAGTTTTATTTGTGGGGATAAGGGTATAAATTTATTTTATAAGACAATATCCAATCCTAAAGGTGCCATTATTATCTGCCCGGGAGGAGGATATACACACTTATCGCCTCGTGAAAGTGAACCAGTCGCAGCTGCATTTTGTTCTGTAGGCTGGCAGGCTTTTGTACTGCACTATTCAACCGGAAAAAATCTAGGAAAAAAACCACTGCAAGAACTTGCAGAGGCTGTCAAAGAGGTCAGAGTACATGGAAAAGAAGTGGAGCTGGAGGGAAAACCACTTGTTGTTTGTGGTTTTTCCGCAGGCGGTCATTTGGCTGCAAGCCTTGGTGTGCATTGGGATGACCATACAATGTTTGGGTCCGATACTATGCATAGGCCTGATGCCCTTATTCTATGTTATCCGGTTATTACGGCGGGGCAATATGCCCATCAAGAAAGCATAGAGGCACTTGTTGACCAAGGAGATGTATCTTATTTTTCCCTGGAACGTTATATCAGCAAGAAGACACCACCTACATTTTTATGGCATACTATGGCTGATGAGACAGTCCCTGTACAGAATACAATTTTATTTGCTCAGGGCTTGGCAAACCATGGTGTTCCAGCTGAGGTACACCTTTACTCTTATGGTGTTCACGGTTTATCTCTGGCAACAGATGCTGTAGCTGAACCTGAAAAAGGGCGCTTAGCAGATGCCCATGTGGCGAATTGGTTTGAACAGTGTACACAGTGGCTTGATACTATCAAAAAGGTAAAGGAGTAGTAATTATGATTAAATGGGAAAACGAGGATGAAATGTTTGCCCTCATGAAAGAAAAACTATATACACCTGTTGTTGGCGACATCTTGGATGTAATGGGATATACCCACCAGTTTATGCCTCAATATATCCGACCATTGCAAAATGATATGAAAGTGGCAGGAAAGGCATGTACAGTTCTTGAACACGATGTGTTTAGTGTACAGAAGAAACCTTTTGGACTGCTGACAGAAGCACTGGATCAGTTGCATAAAAATGAGATATTTGTAGCAACAGGTGCGCAAAATAGTGCTTTGTGGGGGGAAATTCTTACTGCTGCTGCCAAAAAACGCGGCAGTGTCGGTGCAGTAGTGGACGGCTGGCACCGTGATACACCACAGGTACTTAGTCAAAATTGGCCTGTATTTAGTAAAGGCTGCTGGGCACAGGATTCTAGTATTCGTACAAGTGTGGTAGATTTTCGCTGCCCGATTGAGATTGGACAGGTTATAATCCATGACGGGGATATTATTTTTGGGGACATAGATGGTGTTCTGGTTATACCGCAAGAAGTTTCTGAAGAAGTGATTCAAAAATCTCTTGATAAAGCAGCAGGTGAGAAAGTAGTTCGAAAAGCAATTGAAGAGGGTATGAGTGCTACAGAAGCCTTTGCGAAATTTGGGATCTTGTAAGGAGGGTATAATGGAAGAACAAGTGGCATTTCAAATTGATCTTCAAGATAATGTAGCAACTGCACTAGTGGAATTAAATAAAGGCCCTGTGGTATTAAGAGGGGATTCTAATCAGGATGTCATTCATGCTGTAGAACATATTCCAATAGGTCATAAAATAGCTTTACGTGATATAAATTGTGATGAAGATATAATAAAATATGGCATAGTTATTGGTCGTGCAACCCAAAATATTGCTAAAGGGGAATGGGTTCATTTGCACTGTATATCCAGTGTATATGATGAACGTTCCAGCCACCTTGATGTAGTGACAGGGGCACCGAAGGATATTAAATATGAATAGAGAGGGGGTATTTAAATTTGCAATGGGAAGGCTTTTCTCGTCAAGATGGCCGCATAGGCATTCGTAATAAAGTACTTGTTATCTATACAGTGGAATGTTCCTCTTTTGTAGCCAAAGAAATTACTCGAATCAGTGACCATATGGATGTTGAGTGTGTAGGTTTTTCAGGCTGTACTGATAATGAATATGCCGTACGTCTGCTTATATCTCTTATTCGACACCCTAATGTGGGGGGCGTACTTGCTGTAGGCCTGGGGTGTGAATATGTCCAAGCAGAATGGCTGGCCGATATTGCTGAAAAAGAGGGTAAGCAGCATGCCTGGATGTTTATTCAGACAGAAGGTGGAACAAATAAAAGTATACAAAAAGGTGTTACCTTGGTAAGTGAAATGTTGGATGCCCTTAAGAAAACACCCCGGTTTCCTATGACTATGTCGGACCTTGTTATTGGGGCTGAATGCGGTGGGAGTGACTATACCAGTGGACTTGCCGGGAATGTAGTTGTAGGACGTTTTTATGACAGTCTTGTAGAAATGGGAGGCACCGCTATTTTCGAAGAAATTGTGGAGGCTATCGGACTTATTGATTTGCTTACAGCCCGTGCTGCAAATAAAAGAGCCCGAGAGGAAATCCAATATACCTATGATAAGGCACTGAAATACTGTAAATCTGTAAGACAGTATTCTGTTAGTCCCGGAAATTTTGCTGGGGGTCTTAGTACCATAGAAGAAAAGAGTATGGGGGCTTTTATCAAGAGTGGAACAAAGCCCATTGAGGGTGTCTTGAAGGCAGCTGGAAAGCCGAACCATCCAGGTTTATGGCTGCTTGATTCAACACCAGACCCCCACTGGATGCAGTTTGGTATTACTAACCCTAATGATAACGAGGGCTTGATGGATCTTATATCCTGCGGCTGTCATATTGTACTTCTTGTTACAGGGCGGGGCAATGTAGTAGGCAGTGCTGTGGCTCCTTGCGTGAAATTAACAGGAAATAGTCATACTTATGCCAGGATGAAAGGGGATATGGATTTTGATGCTGGTCGTGTTCTGGCAGGAGACTGCTCATTGGACCAATCGGCAGAATCCCTTGCACAAATGATAGCCAATGTTGCTTCAGGTTCGTTAACCAAAAGCGAGAGCCTGGGACATAAAGAATATTTCATTCCCTATAAGTATCAGGAAAAGCAAGTTACTATACCACCGAAGTGTACAATGTAATAAATTATCATAGTAAAAGGAGCGTTTAGAATGGCAATAGATTTTAAAAACTTTAACATCAATAATGCGTATTCTCTAGAAGGACAAACTGCAATTGTAACCGGGGGCTCGACGGGATTAGGCCTTGCTATTACACGTTGTTTAATCAGTGCCGGCGCAAAGGTGATTGTATTAAGCTTTGAAACACCAGAACAGGCTGCAGAAGCCTTAGCTGAGTTTGGTGAACAGGCAGTCTTTTATCAATTTGATATTACCAATACTGACCATACCCAGGAAATGGTGGATAAGATTATCGCTGACCACGGTCAGATCAGTATTCTGATCAATAATGCAGGAAATCACTGTAAAAAATATATCTGGGATATGTCAGTGGAAGACTATGTAAAGGTATTGAATGTGCATCTTGTTGGTGCATTTGCTTTGACTAAAGCCCTGGTGCCGCATATGAAAACTTTTAATTATGGAAACATTGTTTTTATGGCTAGTATGACCAGTTATATAGGTCAGCCCCAGGTTAGTGGTTATTCTACTGCCAAAGCAGGATATCTTGGTTTAATTCATACCCTTACTGCGGAGTGCGCTGAGTTCGGCATCCGTGTCAATGCCATTGCACCGGGTTGGATTGATACACCTATGTTCCATAAAGCAACTGATCATGATTCAACTCGATTGTCAAAAATTATGGGGCGTATACCTGCTAAAAGAGTTGGCGACCCTATGGATGTTGGAATGTGTACTGCATTTCTCTGCAGTGATGCAGCCCGTTACATTACCGGAGCATGTATTCCGGTTGATGGCGGCGCCCTAATTGGATTTTAGAGGTGAGTGAAATGAATAATAAATTTTCTGAGGAATTGTTTCTTACAAATGAAACCGGCCGCAAACTATACCATGAAGTTGCTGAGCAAATGCCTATCATCGATTATCACTGCCATTTGCAACCTAAAGAAATTTGGGAGAACAAAGAATTTGAAGACTTAGGAGAAATGTGGTTGGCTGGTGATCATTACAAATGGCGTGCCATGCGTACCTTTGGGATTGACGAAAGATATATAACTGGTGAGGCAAGTTATTATGAAAAATATATGGCTTTTGCTAAAATACTGCCAGAGCTTATTGGCAATCCTCTTTACATTTGGTGTGCCCTGGAATTAAAACGCTTTTTTGATATTGATGAACCTTTGTGTGAAGCTAATGCTGAAGAGATATATAATAGAACAAAAAAGATGATTTGTGAAAAGGGAATGACTCCCCGATGGTGTATGGAAGTGTCAAATGTAGAGATAGTTAGTACTACTGAAGACCCTATAGATACTCTGAAATATCACCAGAAGTTGCAAAAGGACCCTACAATGAAAATCAAGGTATTGTCAGCCTTCCGTCCTGATAAAGCCATGTTTTGTGAAAAAGAGAATTTTTCCAACTATATTTTAAATCTTGGTAATGCTGCCGGAGAAGATATTGCTAGTTTTGCTAGTCTGCTTTCTGCACTTGAAAAACGTTTAAAATTCTTTAAAAGTATAGGGACTAATATCAGTGATGATGGTATTCCTGAGTTTACATGGGAAGACTATACCTTAAAAGGGGTTGAGGCTATTTTTTCCAGGGCTATTGTAGGTGATGAGCTTTCTACACAAGAGATAAATCAATACCGTTCTGCCTTTTTATTTGAGATGGGGCGTATGTACAAGCGAAATGGATTTGTGATGCAGCTTCATGTGGGAACATATCTTGATGCCAATACTAGTAAAGTAGCTGCCATAGGACGATCAACTGGATTTGACTGCACAGATGATAGTACAAGTGTCAAAAGTATTGGTATTCTACTTGACCGTTTAACATCTATTGATGAATTACCAAAAACTATTTTATATCCGCTGGATAGTAGTAAAATTGAGAATTTTGCTATACTTGCTGCTGCTTTCTGTGAGGGAGGAACCCGGGCCAAAGTACAACTAGGTGCCCCTTGGTGGTTTAATGACCAGGTTTATGGTATTGAGCGTCAATTTGCTGCTACAGCGAACCTCTACCCAATCAGTCTATCTGTGGGTATGCTTACTGACAGCCGTAGTTTTTTAAGCTATCCCCGGCATGAACTTTACCGCCGTGTACTCTGTAATTACCTTGGAGATCTGGTAGAACGAGGAGAATATTTCTCCGGTGAAGAAGAGCTAAAAAGAGTTGTGGAGAATGTATGTTATTACAATGTGAAGAATTTTTTTGGCTTTTAGAGCCAGAGCAAGGAATTTATGTTATTTAAGCAATTAGAAAAAGAGCTTATAATGTTAGTGTTAGGAAAGACGAAGGAAAAAATTACTAAGAAAAGGAATCAAAAATGAAATATTTAGTACAGATGTATTTAAGTGTGTGTTCGAAAAGGCATAAATAGGGGATTATATATCCCTGAACGAAGTTAAGGTGCAACCTTAAACTGTTCTTGTGTGCTCTAGTCAAATACGGAGTACCTGTGGTGTTACCGTTGAGTGAAGGGATATATAATCCCCGGCGGTATATACTGATACTTTTCGAACAGACTCTTTAATAGGAGGCCGTGCATGAAAATAGTAAAGTTTGAAACATGGTGGGTAAAACGCGATAAATGTTTTTTTGATGAAAAACGGCAGGGTGGAAGTAAAATGCCCTGGGATGTTGTTGTAATAAAGATTAGCACTGATACTGGAATAGAAGGAATCACGACAGCTCTGGCCGCTAGATCGGGAACGGTAACTGAAGGATATTTGCAGGATAATATCGGTCCTATATTGATAGGTAGAGACCCTTATGATCGAGAAGCCATTTGGCAGGAACTATGGAATCTCGACAGACACTTGTGTTTTTTCCCGGTATATTTGCCGGGACCTGTAGATGTAGCCTTATGGGATATTGCCTCAAAAGCGGCAGGGCTGCCACTATATAAATATTTAGGTGCTTATAGAAACAAGTTACCAGTATATGCCAGTGGTCTTTTTCATGAGACAGTAGAAGAATATGTAGAAGAAGTTTTATACTATCAATCGAAAGGAATTAAAGCTTACAAGGCGCATCCTTCAGGGCCAGTGCAGAGGGATCTGGAGATTCACCAGGCAATAAGGGATGCTGTTGGAGATGATTATATTTTAATGAGCGACCCGGTGGCAGAGTATAGTTTAGATGAAGCAATAAAAATAGCCAGGCAGCTAGAGCAGTTAAATTATTTATGGCTAGAAGAACCTTTTAGAGATTTTGAGTTATATAAATATACAGAATTATGCAGAACTGTGGACATACCTATTGCGGCTACTGAGACTACCAGGGGCTGTCATTGGGGTGTTGCCCAGTCTATTGCACAAAAGGCTGCAGATATTGTCAGGGCAGATGTATCCTGGAAGAATGGGATAACCGGGACATTGAAAATTGCTCATCTTGCAGAAGCATTTGGTCTAAGATGTGAGATACATACTACAACAATGAACTATATGGATTTAGTGAACTTGCATGTATCATGTGCCATTAGAAACTGCGACTATTTTGAGTATTTTGTTCCAGAAGATAATTTCCAGTTTCCTATGCAGGGGAAGTTGCCTATAGATGAACAGGGAATGATTACAGTTCCAGAGGAACCGGGAGTTGGAGGAAACCTAGATTGGGAATTAATTGAAAAACAATGTGTATCTTATAAGAAATTAGAAGTATAGTTGTATCTTTCTGTCCAGGAAATTGGATAAAACCCATTATTTAAATTGAAAAATGAAAGGGTGTTCGACATTGACTAGAATTAAAGACGTAAAAATATATAAGGCGACTTCACAAATATCGAAATCAATCGCTGATGCAACACACAGTATCTCAGACATTGCTTTCTATGTTGTGGAAATTTTTACAAATAAGGGAACCAGAGGTCAGGGGTATTTACTGTCTTTTCATTATTCTCCTCAAGCAATAGAAGGAGCCTTAAGCGATTTAAAAACTTTTATACTAGAAGAACAGTATCATATTTATGAGACAGTTAAAATGAAAAAAGAATATGAAATTGAAACGGAATACTTCGGTAGTATAGGACTTCAAAGATGGGCAGTAGCAACCTTTAATATCGCAATGTGGGATGCCTGGGGTCATGAACTTAATCAACCTATCTGGAAGATTCTTGGGGGAAGTAATATTAAAATACCTGTCTATGGAAGTGGTGGCTGGTTATCTTATACGGATGAGGAATTACTCGAGGAAGTAATGGATTATAAAAAGCGTGGATTTACAGCGGTGAAGATAAAAGTTGGTTCAAAAGATATTGAAAGGGATATTATCCGTATAAAAAAAGTAAGAGAAGCAGTAGGAACAAATATAAAAATTATGATTGATGCCAATCAGGGTATGGATGTACCTTCAGCTGTTAAGCTTTCTAAACTGGCATCCGATATGGGTATTCATTGGTTTGAAGAGCCAATTGTACATGATGATTTTTCTGGTTATGAAATTATCCGTCGCAAAACAAGTATTGCACTAGCTATGGGTGAAAGAGAATATGATTGTACAGCTTTAAAAGAACTTATTAGAAGAAATGCTTTAGACTTATGGCAACCAGATATTATAAGAATAGGTGGGGTTGAAGAATGGAGGAATTCGGCTGCCCTGGCTAGTCTAAACAATATTCCAGTGCTACCACACTATTATAAAGATTATGATGTTCCATTACTTACTACAATTTCTAAACCTTATGGAGCAGAATCATTTGATTGGATTGATGAAATTATAGATAATCGTATGCTTATAGAAAGTGGCTATGTATATCCACGTCAAGGTAATGGTTGGGGCTTTAGATTTAGAGAAGAGTTCTTAAATGAGGTGAAATAATGGAGAGTAATACAGCAAATACCTTAGAACGATTGTTTTCATTAGAAGGAAGAGTAGGCATTGTTACTGGTGCTTCAAGCGGTATTGGAGAAGGCATAGCAAAAGTTTTAGCAGATGTAGGTGCTAAAGTTTATGACTTAAGTAGAAGTGGAAAGGGTTCAATTGAGCATGATAATATCGTAAGAATACCAGTAGATATTACAGATAGTAAGAATGTGAAAAAAGTTGTAAGTGAAATCGGTGAAAAAGAAGGCTTAGATTTTTTAATCAATAATGCCGGGACTACTAAAAGATGGCGGGCAGAGGATGTAAGTGAAGAATATTGGGATGAGATACATCGTCTTAATCTGGATGCTGTGTTTTGCATGAGTCAATATGCCTATCCTTATTTAAAAAGATCTAGGTACATAGGACGAATTGTTAATATTTCTTCAATGGCAGCACATTTAGGATTTGAAGAAGTTGTACCCTATTGTTCTACTAAAGCAGGAGTAACTGGTATTACACGAGGATTAGCCATTGAATGGGTGAATGATAATATATTAGTTAACTCAGTAGCACCAGGCTGGATTCCTTCAAAAATGAGTATTAAAGTGATGGATGATGATAGGAAGGCTAAAATTCTTGGTAGAATGCCCCTACATAAATTTGGGGAACCAGAAGATATTGGAACCATGGTCTTATATCTTATTAGTAAGGCGGGGAAATATATTACCGGGCAAGATTTTGCAGTAGATGGAGGGGCCTTAAGTTATGGATACTAATATATGAAAGACATTGAGAATTAATTATAAGAACCTCTTACAAGATGTTTAACTATACTAGTGTTGTTTTAATTCCTTGGTTATATATAATCAAGGAATTTTTTATTGTTAATCAGGAGATTGTGGATAACTTTGAAGACCGACAAATATATTTGTTTCCCTTGTCGTGCGCTACAGCGTCCTGCTTTCGCTTACTGTCGAGAAATTGTCTTTCGGCGTCCATGCCTCCAGACAATTTCTAGAGTCGTCCAACAAATATATTTGTCTGGTTAATAATTTATTGATTAGCTATGTGTAATAAGTAGTTTTGAGTTAAGAAAGCTGCTGTATTTGATTAAGTCTGGCTGGCCGCTAAGCCACTTTGCTCTATAGGCATTTTGATGTTATGTAAATGTGATATAACATTCATAAATGAATTATATTTCCATAAAATACTTGACAAAATGGCAAAATTAAGGTAATATAAGAGACAAGTTAACAAAAACATAACAAAGACATAACATAAAAAAACAATATACTATTAAACAAATTTTAACTATTGCAGAGAGACTGCAAAATAGATTTATAAATAGGGGTGATTTTAATGAGTGATATTGCCAAGGAAAGGGTTATTTTGCATGTAGAAAATTTAAGAAAGCATTTTGGCGGTGTTAAGGCTGTTGATGGTTGTAATCTGGAGGTTGAGAAAGGTAAAATTACTGGTTTGATTGGTCCCAATGGTGCAGGTAAAACCACAACCTTTAGATGTATTACTGGCTTTCACAAACCAGATTCAGGTGTTGTCCGTTTAAAAGGGAAAGAGATTAGTGGTTTGCCTCCTTATGCGATTTTTCATAATGGACTCTGCCGTACTTTTCAATTGACTGGGCAACTGGAAAAAATGACTGTATTGGAAAATGTTATGTTGGCAGCTAAAAAGCAGTATGGAGAGGTTTTCTGGAATAATATTTTGAGGATTAAGAAGGTAAAAAAGCAGGAAGAAGAATTAATGGGGAAGGCAATGAAATTGTTGGAGCTGGTTGACTTGCAAGATAAATGGGATGTTCTGGCCGGAAGTCTTTCGGTTGGTCAGAAAAGATTAGTTGAATTTGCCAGGACAGAGATGGCAGAGCCTGAAGTGGTTTTACTTGATGAACCCACAGCAGGTATTAATCCTACATTAATTAATTCAATGGTGGAATATATTCAAAAATTTAATAAAGAAAAGGGTCGTACTTATTTAATTATTAGTCATGATATGAATTTCATGATGAAATTGTGTAACCCAATCTTTGTTATGAATATGGGAAAGACAATATTAAAGGGAAGACCTGAAGAGGTTATGGAAGATGAAGAGGTATTAAATGCCTATTTGGGTGCTTAGTTAATCTCGGGGGAATGTGATTAAAATAATTGTAGATGTAAATGAGATTTATTTTATTAAGATGGAGTGTACTTTTAAAACTATATTTAAAAAATCAGGGAGGAAATTCAGATGAATAGAAAAATATCTTGTATTGCAATTTTTTTACTAAGCTTTTTGTTTGTAATGACTAGTTTTGTTTTGGCTGCTCCAATTAAGATTGGTTGTATGCTTTCTTTGACTGGCTCTGGTGCACCTGAAAATGGGCCTATGCAACAGGGGGTAATTTTAGCTGAAAAATGTATTAATGAAAGTGGAGGTATTCTCGGTCACGAATTACAGATCCTTTATACTGATGATCAGACCAAACCTGAAGCAGCAATTTCTGCGGTTAATAAGTTAGTTAAAATGAATAATATTCCTATACTCCTGGGGGGATGGTCAAGTGGTTGTTCAATTGCGGCCAGTACACTTACTATTCCTAACCAAGTAATACAGATTGGTCTTGGTTGTACCTCGCCTCAGATTACTTATCTGGATGATAATGATTACTTTTTCCGCACCTGTCCTTCTGATGCTGGTCAGGGTGTAGCCCTGGCGATGTTGGCTAAAGAAAAAGGGTATAAGACAGCCAGTACTATGGTCGTCAATAATCAATATGGTATTGGTATTGAAGAGGTTTTCAAAGAAGCCTGGACAAAAGCTGGTGGAGAAATTTTAGATTGTATTAGGGTAGACAAATCAAAGGCCTCTTATCGTTCAGAATTGAGTAAGGTCTTTGAAAATGCTCCAGATGTGATTATTAATGCAGCTTATCCAACTGATATCACTGTTATCTTAAAGCAATGGTATCAGTTGGATTTTGGAGGTAATTGGTTAGGTGCTGAAGTAGCTAAGGCCCCTACTTTACCTAAGACGTTGGGCTATGAAATTTATGGAGGTTTTGAAGGTGTTTCTACAGCGCTGCCTGAAAATGATAGTCGTAAAATCTTCGATACTATGTGGCAGGAAAAATATGGCGATGAAGAGCAATCTGTTTTTACTGCTCATGCCTTTGATGGTACTATGATTGCAGCTTTAGCTATTGAGAAAGCTGGTACAGCAACTGATAGGGAGGCAATCAAAGATGCAATACGTGAGGTGGCTAATGCCCCTGGTGTAGTAGTAACAGTAAATGAGTTTGCTAAAGCTAAGGAATTGATTGCCCAGGGTAAAGATATTCAGTATGTTGGGGCTTCTGGACCTATTAACTTCGATGAAAATGGAGATGTCTCTGGTTTGTATGAGCACTGGACTGTAGGCGAAGATTTGAAATTTAAGACAGCTGGAAACTTTAAACCAGCTGAAATTTCTGACTTTGCCAGTGAAATTAATTTTAAACTACCGATCTGGTGGGAAGAGTAATTTAATAGATAGGTCTATAGTTTTATTTAAAACTATAGACCTTATTTATAAACATGATTGTGGATAACTTTAAAGACCGACAAATATATTTGTCTTAGTTAAGGTGATGCTGAATCGACCTTGCGTTATAAAAGGAAGATTCAGTGGGGCGGAGCATTAGAAGCACGGTTTTTTTAGAAGCTTAAGATTTAAGTCAAAGGGGAGGTATTTAGAATGCAGTTAGTAGTTAATGGTCTAATCTATGGTATAATTGTTGCGTTATCTACAATGGGGTTAACAATCACAACGAAAATACTGGATTTTTTCAATTTTGCCCATGGTTCAATAATGACTGTTGCAGCATATCTTGTATTTTTCTTTAGTGTAATTAATGGTATTCCCCTGATTATCTCAGTTTTATTAGCAGTAGTATTTACTGTTATATTATCTCTTATACTGGATAAAATGATTTATTCCCATATGCGTCAGGCAGAATCGGTAGCTTTACTTATGACTTCGGTTGGTGTAACCTTCTGTTTGCGAAGCCTATTAAAGGTTTTTTTCGGTAGTGGTGTTAAGGGGTATGACCTCCCAGTCAGGAAAGCTATTAATATAGCTGGTTTACATATTACTTTATATCAAATTATTATTATAATTGTTTCGCTTGTTGTAATGTTTCTTATTCATTTTTTTATGACTAAAACTAAAATAGGTAAATCAATGAGGGCGGTAGCTGATAATGTGGATCTGGCCCGAATTTCAGGCATAGATATGGAAAGGGTTTACAGGTGGACCTGGATACTGGGGACTGCACTGGCGGTACTTGCTGGTTTCTTTCTGGCGCTGGATACTCGTTTAGTACCGATGATGGGCTGGAATATCTTGATACCTGTCTTTGTAGCTATGGTAATTGGGGGTATAGGAAGTATTTATGGTGCTGTAATTGGTGCTATGATTGTTGGTTTATCTATGGAAATTGCCGCTGGTTTTATTCCGCCGACTTATAAATTAGGAATTTCTTTTTTAATGATGATTATAGTTTTGCTCTGGAGGCCGATGGGTATCTTTAAAGAATCAAAGTTGAAATGAGGTGAGTTAATTGGGAGTTGTTTCTTTTATAATATTCTTTCTAACAGTTGCAGTTATTTATGCTATCTTTGCAATCGGTACAAATATTAGCTGGGGTGGTACAGGGCTTTTTAATGTTTCAATACATGGGATGATGATTATTGGTGCATATACTACTGCTATATTAACTACAGCAGCTACCGGGACACGTTTGGGGGGATTTGGTCTTCCCTTTATAATTGGTATTTTAGGGGCAATGATCGCTGCCGGTCTGGCTTCTTTATTGCTTACTCCATTTATTCTTAGGCTAAAAGATAATAATTACTTTGCTTTAGGATGTCTGGGTTTTGCTGAAATAATGAGGTTGATAGCCTTACAGGAAGAAAAAATAACTCAGGGTCCAATGGGTATAGGTATGATTCCTCAGCCCTTACGTGATTTGTTTGCTTCCCGCTTTGCTTATGATATATTCTTTTTAGTATTAGTGATAGTAATTCTGCTTTTAGTTTATCTTCTTATAGAAAAGTTAATTAAGAGTCCCTGGGGACGTGTATTGCGTTCTATCAGGGAAGATGAGAATGTCTCTGTTTCCCTAGGAAAAAATACTTTTAATTATAAAATTCAAACCATAATAATTTCCAGTATGTTATATGGTTTAGGTGGTGCATTACTTGCCCATTTTTATACCTATATAACCCCCAATAATTTTGAGTCTCTCTATACTTTTATAATCTGGATTATGATTATTGCCGGGGGTGTCGGTAATAACCTGGGGGCAATAGCTGGGGCCTTAGTAATTCGTCTGGTCTGGGAAGGTACAATCATAGCAGTTGATTATCTGCCACCAGCTTTAGCTACCAGAATGGGAGATATCAGGTTATTTATTATAGGTCTAGTTCTAATAATTATTATGCTGCGCCGTCCTGCCGGTTTCTTTCCTGAAAGCAAAAGGGTCTCCAGGTTTATTAATAAGCAAGGGTTGTTAAACAAAGAGGAAAAACAGCTGGAGCTTTCTTAGGAATAAATAATAATAAAATAACAAAATTATATATAATAGGTGATCGTTGTGCAAAAAGATGTAATAACAAGACCAGTATGGGTTGAAGTTGACCTTGCTCAGATAAAAAATAATTTTAAAATGATTAAGGATTTAGTTGATAAAGATGTTATAATCATGCCGGTTATCAAGGCTGACGGCTATGGCCATGGGGCTATAATGATAGCTAAAGCCCTGTGTAAAGCTGGCGCTGATCGTCTGGCTGTTGCTCTGCCTGAAGAAGCGGTTGAATTGCGGAAAAGGGGGATATCTTTACCGATTCAGGTATTATTTAATATATCTCCAGAACAGTATCGATTACTCTTTGCTTATGATTTGATTGCTACTGTTTCTGATAGCACTACCCTGGGATATTTAAATAAAGAGGCTCTGACCAGAGGTGTTAAGCTGAAGGTGCATCTGGCGGTTGATAGTGGAATGGGTCGGCAGGGTTTTCTTATAGAGGAAGGAACAGGGATTGCACGTGATATTGCAGGGTATCAGGGGGTGGAAATAGAGGGGTTAATGACTCATTTCTCCTGTGCTGATGAACGTAATAAAGCCTATACATATTATCAGTGGGCCAGATTTAATAAACTTTTGAAGGTGTTGGAAGAAAAGAATATATCTATTCCTCTTCTTCATGCCTCAAATAGTGCTGCCATACTTGATTTACCAGGTTTGCCTTTTAATATGGTCAGACCGGGGATTATTATATATGGGTTGAGGCCTTCGGAAAATATAGTTTCTAGTGATAACTTTAAAAAGGCCTTGAGCTGGAAGGCAAAGATATCACTACTGCGGGAAATGCCTGCTGGTTCTGCTCTGGGTTATGGAGGGACTTATATAACCAAACGCCCCAGTATGATTGCTACTATACCTCTTGGCTATGCTGATGGTTATCCAAGACAGTTGTCTAATAGGGGTTTTGTTCTCATCGGGGGAGAGCGAGCCCCTATCAGGGGAAGGGTATGTATGGACCAAATATTGGTTGATGTAACTGATATTGCTGATGCTGCTTGTGGTGATGAGGTTGTGCTAATCGGTCGGCAGGGGGATTTAGAGATTACTGCTGATGACCTGGCTGAGATTTGTCAGACCATAAATTATGAGATTGTCTGCGGAATTAGTAAAAGGGTGCCGAGAATTTATCTTAATTAAAAACTGGGGGGTGTCATTGCCCAGATAGAAATTGAACTAATATCACCTATATTGATATATTTATGGGGGATGAGACTGTTAAAACGGATACTGTCACCTTCTTCAAGAATATACTCTTTCTCTCCGTATTTAACTAGTAGTTTTCCCTGTAAAACAAGACCACATTCTTCTCCTTGATGACTTATTTGTTTACTATCATTACTCTCGCCTGGTTTGATAACAATTCTTAAAAATTCTATTTTTCCCGATAGATCTGGTGTTAATAATTCGTAGACTGCACTTGAATTTGCCAGTTTAATTTCTTTGCGCTGTGTTTTTTTGACAACAAGATGGTTGTCTGCTTTCATTTCATTAAAAAAATAGCCGATTGAAATATTAAGTGCCTGAGAGATGTTCCACAGAGATGTAACTGATAGACCAATTTTATCTCTTTCTATTTGACTGATCATTCCTGCACTCAATTCAGATTTTTCTGCTAACTCCTTGATAGTCATTCCTTTTAACAATCTTAATTCCTTTATTTTATTTCCTATTTTCAAGTTAAGCCCCCCTCTTACTTATTATATATGGAAATTCTTTTTTCTGCAAAAAATTAATTTCATTATTATAAAATTTATTCACTATAATAAAACCAATTTTAAGTGAATTATATTTGTTTCTCTACATAAATCAGCAATATACTTAATAATAATATAAGATGTAATATTTGCTTGAGGGCTATCGATGTGTTAAAGTTATAATTAACATATAAGTTACATAAACATTACATAAAAATGTGTATATTAACTTATTCATGTTATAATTACCTATTTTTATTAATAAAAAAGTAAGGAGGCAGTTAAATGAGCAAAAAATGTGTAAAGTTAATGTTAGTGTTATTACTTGTTTTGGTTTTTAGTGGAATGGTAACAGCAGCGGGGGTGAAAGATATTAAAATGTCATATAATGGACCAGCCAATATGGAGACAAATCCAGTACACGCCTTTGCTGTTAAGTTTAAAGAGATCGTTGAGTCAGGTACTAATGGTGGTATTTCTATCACACTCTATTCTGATAGTCAATTAGGTAATGAACAGCAAAGAATGGAACAGACTATGAACGGGCCTATGATTAATATTGCATCAAATGCTGGTATAGTTTCTGTTTATCCAGAAATTTATGCAGCCACACTCCCTTTTATGTTTAATAGCTATGAGGCTGCTCATATCTTCTTTGATAGTAGTGAGTATTGGGAAAAAACCCAAAAGGAATTCCAAGAAAAAACGGGTGTTATTTTACTAGAAGCAGTAGAAGAGGGTGGTTTTCTGGCCTTTACCAATTCTAAAAGAAAAATCAAATCCCCGGCTGATTTTAAAGGCATGAAGTTCAGGGCTATGGATGCAGGACAGGTAGCTTTATATGAGTCCTTTGAGGCCAGTGGTATACCGATAGACTGGTCAGAAGTATATATAGCTTTACAGCTTGGTGTGGCAGATGGCCAGATGAATCCTCCCACTTATATTATATCTGGTAGTCTTTATGAGGTACAGGATTATATGACTATGGCTAATATTCAGTATTCCTGTCAGTGGTTAACTATTAATGGTGCCTGGTTTAATTCACTTAGCAAAAATGAACAAGATCTTATTAAAGAGGCGACTGCAGAAGCCAATGGCATTAACCGTATAGCAGTAGAATCAGAGGTTGCCAGTAGAGTTAAATTTATTGCAGACCATGGAGTAGAGGTATATCAACCTAGCAGGGAAGAATTGACAGTTTTTCAAGAAATAGGACAACCAGCTTATTCAGCGTGGATTGAAGAAAAGATAGATAAAGAATGGATCGAGTTAGCGATAGAAAGTGCGCGTCAGGCTAATCAGGAGGCTGTAGGTGATGAATAAGCCTTTCCCAAAGTCCTGTTCCCGTTTTTCTCAAATTATAGAGCGTCTCAGCACCTACTTATCTGGGGCGCTTTTTATACTAAATCTTGTAGTAATAATTGCTAATGTTTTTAGCCGTTATTTCTTTAATATATCTCCGATTTGGACGGCAGAGCTGGCCCGTTTTACCTTGATATGGGCAGTAATGATTGGTATGAATAGTGCTCTATATCATGGAGAACATGTGAGTATTACCTTTCTTAATAAGATTTTAGCCAAAGGTTCTGCCAGAATAATAAACTGGCTGGTACAGTTTGTTATTATCTTTCTTATGCTCTTTATGGTCTACTATGGGTTTAGATATGCTATAAATTCATGGAAGTTTAAAACCTTAGGATTACAAATATCCAAAGGTATACCTTTATTAGCAATTCCTATTGGTGCACTTTTGTTTTTGTTGCAATATATATTTCTACAGTTTTCCTTGTCTGGTAAAAAGGAGGGAAAGAATTGACTATTGTGATGTTTGCCTGTTTTTTGATTTTAATGTTTATAGGTGTGCCGATCTTCCTTTCTTTATTAAGCACAGCATTTATCGGTTTTTTATATCTAGGGGACTGGTCATTGTTTCGTATTATGATTCAACAATTCTTTGGTGGAATGAATGTGGTGACCCTAATGGCTATACCCTTTTTTATTTTGACTGGTAACTTAATGAATAAGACTGGTATAACAGATAGATTACTTAATTTTAGTAGGGTATTAGTAGGACATTTGCGAGGTGGCTTAGGTCATGTGAATGTGGTTGCCAGTATTATTTTTGCCGGTATAAGTGGTTCAGCGGCTGCCGATTCTTCAGCTTTAGGTTCTATCTTGATACCGGCTATGGTTAAGGAAGGTTATCCGCGTTCATATTCGGCAGGTCTTACTGCTGGCAGTTCCTTGATTGGTCCTATTATACCACCCAGTATCTTTATGGTACTCTATGGGACAATGACCAATGTGTCAATTGGAGGCCTCTTTGTAGCAGGTGTGGTACCAGGGATTATGTTAGGGGCGGCTTTTATTATTATGAATTACTATTACTCTAAAAAATACGATTATCCTGTATCTAATGAAAAAGCAGGTTTAGCTGAAATTGTTAGAGTTGGTTTGCAGTCTTTAGTAGCGCTTATTGCCCCCTTGATAATTATCGGAGGAATAGTACTGGGGGTAGTCACCCCTACAGAAGCCGGTGCAATAGCTGTACTATATACTATAATTGTTGGTTTTTTTGTAACCAGACAATTAAAAATGGAAGCCTTTTTCTCTGCTATTTTTGAGACAGTCCGCAGTACAAGTGTGGTATTTGTGATCATGGGGAGTGCTTCTATTATTAGCTGGTTGTTAAAGTGGGAACAGGTGCCCCAGAAATTTGCTGGTTTTCTTATTGCTATGACTGATAACAGTACAGTTTTGTTGTTTGTCTTAAGTTTTATAATATTTTTAATCGGAATGTTTATGGAAGAGGTTGCAGCTCTGACTTTGTTGACTCCAATTATTGCCCCTGTTGCTACTGCCATGGGCATTGATCCCTTTCATTTTGGTGTTGTTATGACTTTGAATATAACTATTGCCTTGATTACCCCGCCAATGGGTGCTTGTGTATATATTGTTTCAGCTGTCGGTAATGTAGAATTAGAGACATTATTTAAGAAGATATGGCCTTTTGTTGCCTTTGCTATGCTTACTGTTTCATTAATTATATTATTCCCAGCTATAACTTTGTTTTTGCCTAGATTATTTGGGTATTAGTCTATATTAAGGGTGTTATTATGAAGAATTTAGATAAATCACATTATAAATTAAAAATAGATTTAGAGAAACCAGATTGGAAAAAAGTAAAAGAAATAAAGATAATTGATAATAAAGAGATGTTGTTCTCTATAAGTGATAAATCAAATAGGATTATAGTTAAGCCGCAGTATTTTATGCAGGGTTTAGAGTATTCTTTGCCGGAATGTTATTGTAGAGGAGGGGTTTTACTGAGATTGAAAAAGGCTGCAGACTTATTACCAGCAGGATATAAACTGGTTATCTTTGATGCCTGGAGACCGACTGAAGTACAGCTGACTCTTTTTGATAGATATAAGGAAAAATTGCTAAGAAAACATCCCGATAAATCTGAAAAAGCCATAAATAAACTTACCGAACAATTTGTTGCTATACCTTCAGATAATGCAAAACATCCTTCTCCACATATTACTGGTGGAGCGGTAGATCTTACTATAGCAAATGCTCAGGGGATTTTTCTTGATATGGGAACAGAATTTGATGAAAACACTAAAAAGTCTGTTACAAATTTTTTGGAAAAGAGGCTTGCCAAGAAAGGAAAACTCAGTCCCAAAGAAGAGGATATTCTTTATAATCGGCGCTTGCTTTATAATATAATGAAGGCAGCTGGTTTTAGTAATTATTATTATGAATGGTGGCATTATGATTATGGCAATCAATTATGGGCTTTTTATAATAAGACACAGGCCTTTTATGGAAAATGTGTATTTAAATTAAATTTCAATCTTGCTTTTGATGTAATGGATTAAGGTAAAACTGTTTTAAATGTTTTTTTTAAAAAGTGTGTGTTCGAAAAGAATTGTTTTAGGTGATTATATTTCCCAGAACGAAGTTAAGGTGCTACCGTTGAGTGAAGTGATATATAATCACCGGGGTATAAGTAGTGACTTTTCTAACAGACTCTTAAAGATAAATTTAAAATAATTTAAGGAGATGGTATTATGATTATTGGCATACCAAAGGAGATTAAGAATAATGAAAACAGGGTTGCTATTACACCAGCAGGTGTGAAAACCCTGACTGATTCTGGTCATAAGGTATTAGTTGAAAAGAAGGCAGGTCTGGGCAGTGGTATTGTAGATGAACAGTATAGTAAAGCAGGGGCAGATATTATAGAACAGGCTGCTGATTTGTTTGCTGAAGCAGAGATGATTATCAAGGTTAAAGAACCCCTAGAGAGTGAGTATGATTATTTTACTCCAGAAAAGATTCTATTTACTTATTTACACCTGGCAGCAGATGAAAAACTCACCAAGGCTCTGATGGAAAAAGAGGTAGTTTCTATTGCCTATGAAACCATACAATTAGCTGATGGTTCTCTACCTTTATTAATTCCTATGAGTGAAGTGGCAGGTCGTTTAGCTATCCAGGCAGGGGCCAGTTTTCTGGAAAAACCCCATGGTGGAAAAGGTGTCCTCCTGGGAGGAGTCCCAGGTGTAAAACCAGGGAGGGTTGTAATTATTGGTGGAGGTACAGTAGGTATTAATTCTGCTAAAATGGCAGTAGGCCTGGGGGCCGATGTGACAATCCTGGATGTAAGTGCTGAGCAGATGAGATACCTTGATGATATCTTCCAGGGTAGGGTAAAAACTATTATGTCTAACCCATACCATATTATAGAAGAAATAAAAGATGCCGATTTAGTTGTTGGTGCGGTTTTAATCCCTGGAGCAAAGGCACCTTACCTGCTTACAGAAGAAATGTTACAGGAAATGCAGCCTGGTTCAGTTTTGGTAGATGTGGCTATTGATCAGGGGGGGTGTATTGAGACCAGTCATCCCACTACACATGATGACCCTGTCTTTGTTAAAGATGGTATAATTCACTACTCAGTGGCCAATATGCCGGGGGCAGTTGCCAGGACTTCAACATATGCCCTGACTAATGTCACCTTACCATATGCCCTTGAACTGGCAGATAAAGGTTATCAGCAGGCCTTAAAGGATAATAAATCTTTAGCCAAAGGCTTAAATGTATGTGCTGGTAAAATTACCTATCAGGCTGTGGCTGAGGCCTTTGCTATGGAGTATGTTGATTATCAAGCTGTAATATTATAAATTTGATGAATTAACTTTTCCCAGAATTCCGGTTATTTAAATGACTGGAATTCTCTTTCTAATTCTTTGATTTTTTTCTTATTAGACTATTTAGACTTTGGCATTGTGTTATATTTATAATATAAAATCAATAATTGAATTAAAATCAGGGTAGCGAGCGATGCTGATATGTGCTAAAATTAATAAAGGGGTTGATGCTTGTGAACGGGTTGGAAAAAAAGATTGACACATTTTTAGAGGGCTTCGGTAATTTTAAAATTGATATTGATCAAAGACTATCTAATATTGAGAATGACATCAGCAAAATTAAGGAAGACATAAGGGAGATAAAGGATGATAATAAAAGAAGCAACAACATAGCTAACCTAGCGTTAAACCATGCAGCGCAAAACAGATTGGATATAGCCGATTTGAAAAATTCATAGTATGAACCTTTAGCCCCTGGATCTGATCCGGGGGTTTTTCTTCGCTTTATTTTTTTGACATCCTCCCCGTCTGTTTGTAAAACTTATGAACAGAGGTAGAAGTATCACCACCTAAATTAAAAATAATGAAGATAGGGTAGCAATTACACCGGCAGGTGTAGAAAGTATAATTTTAAATTATTAGAATAATTCTAAACTTGACAAAAAATGTGAGAGTATGTTATTATATATAATACGATATTCATATTATATGAATATCGTATTATATATTTTTCGAGCTAGAGCAAACTATAAAGTTGTGGTCTGAACTTTTATATTTGTATAATATTGAATTTTTAAAGGTCAATTTTTGGGTATTTTCATACTAAATGTTTAGCACATTTTAAACAACTGGGGTGTTAAAGATGGGTATTGACGAAAAAGCTAGAGAGGTTGATGAGACTTTTTTCAAGATTATCTTAAATGAATTCTACCAACTTTCAGTTCTGGATGAGAACTTAAGAATAAGAGAATTATTGATTATTAAATATTTAGGAAAATATAATTCTACAATTATGTCTAAGTTAACTTCTGTTTTTGCTACCCCTCCCACAACTATGACTAGTATTGTTAATAGACTGGTAGATAAAGGTTATGTTAAGAGGAGGCGGAGGGATGATGACCGAAGAATAGTTGAAATATTACTTTCCCAAAAGGGACAGAAATTTTATGATAATCACCAAAAAAAGGGTCGTGATAGGATCATAAAATTGCTATCTATTTTATCTGAAAGAGAACAGGAAGTATTTCTTGATCTGGCTGTTAAAATGAGTAATAATTATAAAATTGATAAATAGCTGTTAATCCCTTGACAAAAGAGAGGAATTATGTTAAATTATTAATGCTAAAATTGAATTATTCATATTTCGCATACACTAAACAGTCTTATACTTGTAAAAACTCCAATTTTTTTTAAAATAATAATACGAAAATCGCATTTAACTAAAATTGAATAACACGAAATTTAAAATATATTCTTATGATTCAAAAATTTTGAAAGCATCGAGAAAGTGGATTTAAGATTTTAATTAAAATTTTGAAGGAGGAGATATAGTTGTGATAGGGATAATTTAAAGACTACATATATTAAACCAAACATTAAAGTAATTATTTTAATTGGTGAATTAAAGAACAAAGAGACGATAATCTGAGATTTATTAAAGGATTTATCTATACTTTAGATAGACTGACTGCTTAGTCGGGAGGAGGAGTTAATGGCTGAGAGCACCAAAGGAAGGATTTTAAAGGCAGCAGTTTACATGTTTTCTGTCTATAATTATTATACTACTTCAATGGCAATGATTGCAGAAAAGGCAGGTGTCAGCAAGGGTACACTTTACTGGCATTTTGCAAGTAAGGAGGAACTATTTAGAGAATTGCTGGTAAAAGCAGTTGCTTATTTTATTAAAGTTTTTAAAATAACTGCCCAAAAAAGTAATATATCTGCTGTTGAGAAACTAGATGAAATAATAAAGCTGACTGTTGAGATATCAGAAAAAAAATCTAAAATGAGAAATATTCTAAGTAACAATTTCCAGTTTGTAAGTCAAGAGTCTAAACAGAAGCTTTTGGAAAAACGAGAAGAAATTATCGAAGTTTTAATAGGGATAGTTAAACAGGGTATTAAAGAAAAAGCAATTAAAGACGGAGATCCACATCAACTAGCAATTGCTGTACTGGCTGTTATCTTTAACCCTCATGGAAGTTGGCTAATTGACGAGTTAAGAGATAAGGAAGAACAAGCTAACTTTATTTTTGGGTTTATTATGAATGGTATATCTACGAAAGGAGAACTATAATAATAGTGATTACCTTACTAGCAATAATAATGATATCTACACTACCTGTTTTTGCTGCTGAAGACTTAAGTCTGGAAAAGGCAGTTAAAAGGGCAGTTCTGCAAAATAGACAACTGGAAAATACCCGCCATGGGATTAGCAGTGTAGAAAAGGATATAATTTGACAATTAGGTCATATTATCCAAGTGCTTGAATAAGAAAATAGCTACCTATGCTTTAGAGATTGCCAAGGCCAATTATGAGCAGCAAAGTGAAGATAATTAGTTATGAAAGCATATTATCAAGATGTAATTTTTAAATACAATCAGGAAAGGAGTCAATAATTTTGACAGATAAATTTTTTAATAAAAAATATATGATGGTGTACATAGTATCTTTATTGATTGTTTTGACTATTCCTATTAGGGCTGAAGGGGAACTTAATCTTGCTAATGCAATAGAAGTTGGAATAAAAAATAATATTACCCTTAAAAATAGTAGATCGAATTTAGAAAAGTCTAGATACCAATTTGAAGAGGCTAAAGATACTTTGAAACCAGATCTGCAATTTTCTAGTAGTTATACTAGATTAGAAGATGCCCCTATTCATTTTGACCCAAGTTCTCCGGATTTTTTTAGTGAAGACACTAAGAATAAATATAGTGCTGGCCTGACTTTATCACAACCACTTTACCAGTCTCTATTTTCGGGTATTGATCTGGCCCAAAAGAATGTTGAATTGGCCGAGCTGCAGTATAAACAGAGTAAAGAAGAGATTATTTATCAAATTATCAGTACTTACTATAACGTTCTTAAGGCCCAAAATAAGGTGGCTATTCAGGAGGAATCTTTAAAGATAGCTCAGGAACACGAAAGAGTAGCAAAAGCTCGTTATGATGCCGGAGTAGTCTTGAAGACAGACCTCCTAAAAAGTACTATTGATAAACAGAACATCCAGAAACAGCTTTTTAGCTCCCGTAATCAGTTGAAAACAGCGAAAAGAAATCTAGCTGTTTTGATCGGGATTGACCAGGACCAATCGCTTGTTATTGGGGAAGAGGATTATCAACCTGAGATTTCTCTTGATACAGCTAAACTATATAATTTAGCTGTTAATAATAGCCTTGATTTAAAAATAAATTCAGTTAATCAGAAAATGACTGAATATAACAAGACAATAAATGATTCTCTTTATAAACCAAAGCTAAATCTTAGTGGAGATTATAGTACAGAAGGATATTCGGATCTTGACCTTAGTGATGGTAGCTGGTCGCTAACAGCAAGTATCACGGTTGATCTCTATGATGGTGGGGTTACTGCTGATAAAAAGAATCAGTATGATGAAGAACTAAAGCAGCTGCAAAATTCCCGGGATAATTTTAAAGAGGAATTAAAACTAAATATCAATACTTTGCTTAATACGATTAATGAGTTGAATGAAACTATTTCTATTGAAGAATTGAGTTTGGAGAATGCCCGGGAGAATCTCAGAATTGCTAATAAAAGCTATAAGGCAGGAACCGGAACTAATCTTGATGTGATTGATGCGCAGACTTCTTACCGACAGAGTCAGATTAATCTCTCTGAATCAAGATATGAGTATAAAATTCAACTATTTAATATCTTAACTAAGACAGGACAGATTATAGATTATTATGAAGGTGTGATTAAAAATGAACAATAAAAAATTCCTATCAATTTTTGCTATAATGATAGCCGTAGTCTTTTTGCTTAATAGTTCGATATATGCAGATTCTTTTCCAGTAAAAACTACAGCTGTGGAAAAAGGTCAAATCAGTATTAGTGAAAAGATTACTGCCAAATTTACTCCCTATAAGACCGTTCAGATCCCAGTCCAGACCAGTGGTGTTGTAGATGAGTTAAATGTTGATGTTGGTGATCTGGTGGAGAAAGACGAGGTTTTATTAAAACTTAATCAGGATAAGTTGACTGCTCAGTTAAAACAGGCAGAAGCAAATTTAAAGGCTGCTCAGGCTAAATTGGAAGAACTGCAAAACGGTGCTACAGAAGAAGAAATTGCGAAAGCTGAAGCTTCTTATGAACAGGCTCAAGCCTCTTTAGAAAGTGCCCAGATAAACTATAAATATGCCCAGACTACTTTAAATGACAAGCGGAGTATAAAACAGGCTTTAAATGATGCCAAAACCAAGCAGGAAACGGCAGCAAAACAGCTTGATGCTGCTAAAGAAACCTATAATCAGGCGCAAAATGATTTGGAAAAGGCTCAGAATGATTTTGAGCGGATAAAATCACTTTATGAGGAAGAGGCGACCACCAGGGAACAATATGATAATTACAAGACAGCACTGGAAAATGCTCGCAGTCGTCTGGCCAGTGCTAAATCAAATCTGGAAAGTGTCAAGATAAGTTATCAGGGGGCTGAAATCAATTATCAGATTGCCCAGGAGAATTATCAATCACCTACACAGTTAAACCAGCAGCTGGAGTCAGCCCAAAATCAGATAGCTATTGCTCAGGCCAATGTCAATCTGGCTAAGGCTTCTCTTGATGATCTTAAAAATGGTACCCGTCTGGAAGAGATTGCTGCTGCAAAGGCTAATGTTCTACAGCTAGAAGCAGCTGTCCGTTTGAGCAAACTGAATTTGGAAGATACCGTTGTGCAAAGTCCCTTAGCTGGTTCTGTGGCTGAGGTAAACCCAGAAGTAGGGGAGATGGTTAATGATGGGTCAACGGTAGTTACAGTGATTGAGACTAATAAATTATATGCTGAGGCTTTTGTCACCGCTGATCTGATCAAAGATTTACATAAAGGTGATCAGGTTAAGGTTAAAGCAAAGGTTTTCTCTGAATTTAGCGATGGAATAATTGAGCGGGTAGCTCCTACCGTCGATCAGCAGAAACAGACCTATCTGGTTAAAGTGCGGGTTGATAATCAGGAGAACCAGCTGATGTCCGGTATGTTTGCCGATGTTTATTTTACTAGCAGTAGCGAAAAAGAGACTATTGTTGTACCTTTGGATGCTGTTCTGGACGTAGACAGTAATCCCCATGTCTTTAAAGTAATTAATCATAAGGCTGTTCGGGTAAATGTTAAAACTGGCATTATAAATGGAGACAAGATTGAAATTTTAAAGGGCCTTACTGAAAAAGATCAAATAATCGTCAGTGGGCAAAATAATGTTGTCGACGGAGATAGGGTCGAGGTGGTAGAGTAATGAAGATTGCTGATTACTCAATTAATAAGAAAATAACAGTACTGATGGTAGTCATTATGATCCTGATTTTTGGTTACATCTCCTTTACCCGTCTTGGTATTGATCTTTTTCCGGATATTGATTTTCCAGTAGCGGCAGTTATTACTAATTATAGTGGTATTGCTCCGGAAGAAATGGAATCACTGGTAACCAAGCCGATTGAGGAGCAGCTGGCGACTGTCGATGATGTAAAGACTATCAGTTCAACCTCCAGTATGGGGCAATCAACTGTTGTAGTCGAATTTAACTGGGGGCGTGATCTTGACTTTGCTGCGCTGGATATTAGAGAAAAGATAGATACAATTAGAGATGCTTTACCTGATGATGCTGATGACCCGCTAGTTATGAAATTCGATCCAAACTCTTTTCCGATTATGACTTATGCGGTTGGTGGAGATTACTCGCTGGATACACTGAAAGAAATGGCTGATAATGAAATTGAACCCCGTCTGGAAAGAATTGCGGGAGTAGCTTCTGTAAATATAACCGGAGGGAAAGAACGAGAAATTTTAGTAGAACTCGATCAGAATAAGATGGAAAACTACGGAGTTAGTATTAGCTCTATTATCCAGGCTATCAGCAGTGAAAACACTAATATATCGGCTGGTAATTTTACCAGGGGTAGCAAAGACCTGTTGGTCAGGACAATGGGCAAATTCACTGATGTCGACTCAATTGGGGAGATATCTATTCCCGTTTCCGGAAATCAGGGTTTTGTCCCCCTGGACAAAATAGCAACAGTTACCGATACATTTAAAGATATTGAAGAAATATCCCGGGTAAATGATTTGACCAGTATCGGTATTTCGATTACCAAACAATCAGGTACAAATACTGTTGCAGTCGCTAAAAAGGTCAAAGCAGAGATGGCCGAGATAATAAAAGAGATGAATCTCAAAAGTGACCTTATTGACGACGATTCCGAGTTCATTGAGAATGCGATTAATAATGTTGTTAGTAGTGGTCTGATCGGGGCAATACTGGCTGTTGTAATTCTTTTTATTTTTTTGCGGAATATTTCCAGTACGATTGTTATTGCTGTCAGTATCCCGATTTCAATTATTGCGACCTTTGTGCTGGTTTATTTTGACGGTTTATCGTTAAATATGATTTCGCTGGGTGGTTTAACTCTTGGAGTGGGAATGGTGGTCGATAACTCAGTTGTAATTTTGGAGAATATCTACCGGCACCGGGCCAGTGGAATGAGTCGTTTGGAAGCAGCCAGTGAAGGTGCTTCAGAGGTTAGTACTGCTATTATCGCTTCTACTATTACAACTATCTCTATCTTTGTGCCGATGGTTTTTATGGAAGGACTGGCTTCCCAGATCTTTTCAGAATTAGCGCTGACAATTTCTTTTGCTTTACTGGCTTCGCTGGTAATTGCTTTAACAGTAGTTCCGACTCTTTCTGCTGTAATATTGCATGTTAAAGATAAAGACCGGGAAAGGCACGAAAATGATGGACCGATAACCCATTTTTACCGAAATACCCTGAAATGGAGTGTCAAACACCGTGGTTTTGTGCTTATCTTACTGTTGGTGGTTTTTATAGGTAGCCTTGGTTTAGCTAAGAAAGTTGGGTTTGAGTTTTTTCCTGCCTTTGATCAGGGAGAGTTTACAATTAATCTGGAAATGCCGAATGGGACGGTGTTGGAGAAAACCAATCAGGTTATTAAGCAGATTGAAAAAGAGGTCAAAAAGATTTCTGAAGTGGAGACATATTATGCTACAGTTGGAACTACCAGTAGTAATACAATTTCTGGTAGTATAAGTTCTGAGGGTTCTATAGATGTCAGTCTGGTCGATGAAGGACAGAGGGAGCGGTCGACTAAAGATATTGTTGAATTGTTGAGAAATAAATTAAATATCCCTGATGCTGATATTACTATAGCTGAGTCCTCAATGGGTCCAACCTCTTCATCTAATCCGATCGATATTAAGATACTGGGTGATGATCTGGATACACTGGAGGTTCTGGCTGATAAAGTTGTAGCTGAGATAAGTCAGGTCGAAGGGGTCCGGGAAGCAGATAGCAGTATCTCGGAAGGTGAACCTGAACTTCATATTAATATTGACCGGGAGTTAGCGGCCCGTTATAATCTGCGAACCGGACAGATCGGTGATATTGTCGATACTGCGGTTGATGGCAAAGCGGTCAGTCAGTATGAAGAGGGCGATGACGAATATGATATAACTGTCAAGTTCAAAAATGACGAGAGTAAAGGCCTGGATGAGATTAGAAATCTGTTGATTCCGACTTCAAATGGGGCCAAAATTACCCTGGGTAGTGTTGCTAATTTGCAGCTAACTACCGGTCCTCAGGAAATCAACCGGGAGGATCAAGAGAGATATGTGGAGGTAACCGCTAATCTTTATAAAGTTCCGCTGGGAACAGCAATGGCTAACATCAGGGAGCGTTTGAATAACCTTGATCTCCCTGCTGGGTATGGTATTGAATATGGCGGAGATACAGAAGATATGATGGAATCTTTCGGTCAGATTGGTTTTGCTTTAATACTTGGTATAGTCTTACTTTATATGGTTATGGCTTCCCAATACCAGTCATTATCACAACCCTTTATCATTATGTTCACTGTACCGATGGCTTTGATTGGAGTTATCCTTGGTCTGTTTATTACTGGTCAAACTTTTTCACTGCCTGCAGGAATCGGTTTGCTGACTCTGATCGGGATAGTTGTTAATAACGCGATTGTGCTGGTTGATTATATTAATACCTTGCGCGAACGGGGTCGGACTATTATGGAGGCAATAATTGAAGCAGGGCCGATCCGTCTGCGGCCGGTTATGATGACTGCCTTGACGACGATTCTGGCTTTGATTCCTATGGCAATGGGAATTGGAGAAGGAACAGAGATACAGCAGCCGATGGCGATAGTTATTGCCAGTGGTCTAGGTTTTTCAACTCTTTTGACCCTTTATATAATTCCAATCTTATATTCCTATGTTGTTCCTTTTACTGAGTGGGTAAAGAGTAAGTTCAATTAGTGAATAATAACAGAAACCGGATTTATTATAGAATCCGGTTTCTGTTATTATTAATATTATGCAGGATAAAGACAAAACACTTGTAAATTAGAGATGATTTATGGAGGGCATTTAGTAAATATTCTGTTTATTTTAGCTGATTTTTAAAATTAATTAAAACTTTTTCCAT